>NZ_CP127167.1:0-742690 GCF_036288925.1 Haemophilus parainfluenzae | reverse complement strand
CTGATTCTTCCCATAATTCTGCTGGTTGCACGACTGGCATTTTGATTTCAAGTGCACCACTTTTATCCATTTCTTCACGAATGATTTTTTCTACTTTACGAAGCACACGCCAGCCGGTTGGCATCCAGTTATAAAGACCTGAAGCAAGAGGGCGAATCATCCCCGCACGAAGCATTAATTGATGGCTCACAATGGCCGCTTCAGCTGGGGTTTCTTTTAATGTTGAGAATAAATATTGACTTGTACGCATTGAATTAACCTTAGATTCTAAGCATTGAGAAAAAATTGGTGAGAGTATAACAAAAAGTGCGGTCATTTTTAACCGCACTTTTTTCTGAGAAAAGATTATCTTCTCGGTAAGTATCTAACTGGATCGACAGATTTACCTTTATAACGGATCTCGAAGTGAAGTTTCACAGCATTGGTCCCTGTGCTACCCATTTTCGCAATCTCTTGGCCTGCTTTCACTTCTTGTTGATCGCTCACAAGGATCTTGTCGTTGTGTGCATAAGCACTTAAGAAATCATCGTTATGTTTGATGATGATTAAATTACCATAGCCACGTAACGCATTACCCGCATACACAACACGACCGTTCGCTGCGGCTTTAACTGCTTGACCGCGAGAACCGCTGATATCAACCCCTTTATTACCACCATCGGTATTAGAGAAACCTTGGATCACGTTACCTTGGGTTGGCCATTGCCATGCAATATTCGACGCAATAGGTGCGACAACATTCGCATTAACAGGCATATTATCTGTGGTCGCCACTTGTGTGGTAGTCGTCGTTGCCGGCATACTCGGTGTATTGGTATAAACGGGTGCTGAAGCTGCACTACCTACGCCGGATTTAATTGGACCAATCACCGTACCATCAGAACCAATTTGTGTACCGTTCGCACCTGGTGTATAAGTCACTTCTGGCTCAGTTGGGGCTGCCGGTGCAGCTGGTGCCGTCGTTTTCACGGGTACAGTCGTAGTAACCGTTTTAGTTGAACAATTTGAAATTTTTAACGTTTGGCCTACACTTAAGCTATAAGGCTCTTTCATATTGTTCATGCTTGCCAAATCTTTCACGTCCATACCCGTCAAGTAAGCGATTAAGAACATGGTATCGCCTTTGTTGACTTTATAGGTATTTCCTTTGTATGAACCTTTTTGAATTTGGCTGTAATCTGGTGCGTTGGTATTTGGATTACGCGGCACGTTAATTGCACCTGAGCTAGTACAATCAGAAACCGTTTTAGTTACTGTTTTAGTTTGTGGTTGAACCGGAGCTGGAGCAGGCGTTGGTTTAGGCTGTGCTGCAGCAGGTTGTTGTACCGGTTGATAAGTCGGTTGGAAACGTGGCTGTGGTGTTTGAGTTCCCGTTGGCACGCTATTGCCCATGGTATTTGGCATCGTATTTTGTTGGATTTCTGGCTGCCATGTACCGCTCGAATTATTATCAACCGGCTGCATTACCCCTGGAGAAAGGGTGCCATCCACATTTTCGATTGGTGCAGGACTATTTGAACTACAAGCGGTTAAAATAGCGATACTCACAGGGAGCAATAAAAACGATTTTTTCATTTATTCTTCCTTTGATATTAAATTTATTTCATTTGATTTGGCATCGAATTCTTTTCAATTTCCGGCATAAAGCTACCACCAGCAACCGCTCCCGTTCCTTCTACGGGTTGCATAATACCATCTGGCAATGCGTCAGGATCTTGTTTTTGTGGTTCTCCTGTACAAGCTGAGATCAGCAATGCACTCGAGATAATAAAGCGTAATTTATTCATAAAAAAGGTCATCCTGTTATTTTAAAATAAGATAAGCAATCACAGCCAGAGCAACGACACTCCAACCAATGACTTCAATAGATTTACGTAATTTCGCGGCAAATTTTTCTCCGCCCCATGCGGCGAGTTTTGCCACTAAAATAAAACGAGCAAAACGCGACACAAACGCGGTAATCACAAACGGGATAAACGCCATTTGCATCACGCCTGCGCAAATGGTGAAAACTTTATAAGGAATTGGGCTAAAACCAGCGACAAAGACCACTAACACGCCCCATTCTTTAAACCACGCCATAGCTTGTTCCCAAGCAGCTTGGTAGCCCCATTGTTGAATATAACCTTGAACCCAATCAAAGGCATAGTAACCAATAGCATAACCAATCATTCCACCGACAACCGAAGCAATCGTAGTATAAAGTGCAAAACGAAATGCACTTTTCGGTTTTGACATTGACATTGGAATCAACATCACATCGGGTGGAATTGGAAAGAAAATGGCCTCAATAAAACTTACAAAGGATAACCAAAACACGGCAAAGCGATGTTTTGACCATTGCATTGTTTTATCATACATCGCACCAAAAATATTCATTCATTTATCCTTTATGGGTTCAACAAGGGAAAAATACATTTCAAAATGGCACATTATTCACTTTCCAGCCAATCTTGTAAAGCAGCAATTGACTGATGAGCAGTAAGATCGGCTTGAATTGGCGTAATGGCAACATACCCATTTTTTACCGCATGGAAATCTGTCCCTTCCCCATCATATTCCGGCAAGCCTGGTGGACCAATCCAATAGATATTTTCGCCACGAGGATCTTCTTGTTTAATCACTTCCGCTGCAGAGGTGCGATAGCCTAAATGACACACCTTAATACCTTTGAGTTCTTCGTAAGGTAAATCTGGCACATTGATATTGATCACTTCGCGTTTATTCAATAATTGAGGATGTAATTTAGGGATCAAATCACACACCACGCGAGCCGCTGTTTCATAATGCAGACGACCATCTAAAGAGACGGCAATGGCTGGCAATCCTAAATGACGCCCTTCTAATGCGGCCGCCAAGGTGCCTGAATACAAGGTATCATCACCCATGTTACAACCTGCATTAATACCCGATACGACAAGATCAACTTGTCCAGATAAAAAACCATTTAAGGCCAAATGCACACAATCTGCGGGGGTGCCATTCACACAATAATCACCGCAATCTAAATGACGAGGGCGAAGCGGCTCAACAAGCGTTAATGAGCTTGATGCTGCGCTGCGATTACGATCGGGCGCGACGATCACCACATCGGCAATTTTTCGTAATTCTTTTGCTAAAACTTGAATCCCTTCGGCGTGAAAACCGTCATCATTGCTGACTAAAATTCGCATTATTCTTCTTCCTTAATATTCACTAACTCTCGCACCAATGCAGTGGCATAACTCCCTGCCGGCAAATAAAACGAGAGTTTTAAGCCTTCTTCAACAAACGTCCAATGGAAATCTTTTGCCTGCATTAATAAAGGGCGGCGAGTGGCTTTCATTCTTTCTTGTTTCATTAATTCTTGGAAAACTTGATGTTCCAAAACCACTTGATTTTCGACCGCACTTGCGGATAAATTTTCCTCGCCAATTAAAGGCGCGGTGAGCAAAATATCTTGCTCGTTCAAACGTTGCTGTAAAACCGCTAAATCTTCATTTTCATCGGCCTTAAACCAACTGTGCGATCCGTTTAATTGTACAATATCGTCTCTTAGAACCTGATCTGCCACATTTTGTTCAATTCGTTCTGCCACAACTAAATTAAAAATTTCACTGCGAGCTGCAGAAAGGTAAAAACTGCGTTTTTTACGATCTTTGACCTTAATCTCTCCTTTCGCCCAACGAATCGCTTGAGTCAGATTATGACCATCACGCCCAAAACGTTGTTCGGTGAAATAGTTAGGAAAACCGTATTTCGCCACAAAATTTAAACGTTCATTTAACTCATCACTTTCTTTTGCACCGCGCAATAAAATCTCAAAAGCATTTCCTTGAAGACTGCCCGTGCGAATTTTACGATTGTGGCGAGTCACTTCTAAAATCTCGACACCTTCCAATTGAAATTGGCTAAAATCAGGCGTTTCTTTCCCTGGCATTTGTAAACAAAACCATTGTTCTGTAATACCATGACGATCTTTCAAACCGGCATAACCCATATTTCGATCAGAAATACCCGCAAACTTGGCAAGTTTTTCGCCCACAAACAATGTATTGCAATCTGTTTTACGGATTTTTACCGCCACGAATTCGCCTTCGCCTGACATTTCATAGCCCAGATCTTCTTTCACAATAAAATCAGCGAACTCCTGCTTTAAAAGTGCGGTTGTTTTTGGCGGTGTTTTTAAGGTGAAATAGGGGAGATGTTTGACCATTTTTTTTCGTTCTAAAATAAGAAAGCCCAACTTTTTTCGCTGCAATAAATAGCGTGATCAGCTGGGCATATTAAGCACAATTTATTCGCGCAGAATTTTAACCTTTCCGCCCCTTCAAGGCAAACTGAAATGAGAATAAATTTTTAGCGACATTTTCATCTTTATCCCCTACAATGACCGCACTTTTTCTGACAAAAGGAATGCCTTATGACGAACTTTAACGAACTTCAAGAAGAAACCCGTGAAATCATTACGGATTTATTAAATGACGGCAGCGATCCGGATGCCCTTTATATTATCGAACATCACATCGCCCATTATGATTTTGATACCTTAGAAAAAATTGCCGTGGATGCTTTCAAAGCAGGCTATGAAGTGTCAGAAGCAGAAGAATTTGAAGATGAAAATGGCAAGGTCATTTTCTGTTTTGACATCATCAGTGAAGTGGAATTAAAACCCGAAATTATCGATGCACAACAAAAAGAAATTTTGCCATTAGTGGAAAAATACAAAGGCATTTATGATGGCTGGGGCACGTATTTTGAAGATCCAAATGCCGAGGATGATGAATACGGCGATGACGGCGAATTTTTTGACGATGAAGATGTCGAAGACGACAACGAACGTTTACATTAATAATAACAAAGGGCGTGTTAAACCGCCCTTAATTTTTATCTTAGCCAAATAGGAATGAAACAATGAAACTCAAAGCGCTTTCTTTAGCATTACTTGCCTTACCTATCACTTCTTTTGCAACAGAACCCGTATCTCATCAGCCAACGGATGTCAGCTTTAGTGTTGAAGCAGAAAAAGAAGTAGAACGTGATTTATTGCAAGTCTCCCTTTTTTACCAAGCGGAAGGCAATGATTTATCCACACTCAATAAAACCATGGCAGAAAAAATGAATAAAGCCATTGAGTTAGCAAAAGCACAAAGTGCGGTTGAAATTAAGGACAATTCTCGTAATACCTGGATTCGCTATGATAATAAAGGCAAACAACAAGGCTGGATTGCGCGTGCAGAATTAACCTTAGAAAGTAAAGATTCTCAAGTATTATCAACCTTAGTGCAGGAATTAGATGGCGTATTAGCCATTGATCGCATAAGCGCATCTGTTTCACGTGAGAAATTAAATAGCTTAGAAAAAGAATTAACCAAAGAAGCTTTAGCGAAAGTTAAAGATAAAGCCCTATTAATTCAAGAATCTTTGCAGATGAAAGGTTATCATACACAAAGCCTTGAGGTGTCTTCTGCCAATGATTCTGCGAATGATTTTCGCCCTTATGCTGCAGGGGCAATGATAGCAAAAAGTTTCTCTTACTCGGATGAAAAAGATGAAACTTACACTCAAAGTGGCAAAGAGAAAATTAAAGTCAGTGTGAATGCACGAATTGCATTGCTTAAAGAATAATTTTCTATACAATGAACGACGATTTTTTTAATAAGGAAAACAAGATGAAAGTAGCAAAAAATACGGTTGTGAGTATCGCTTACCAAGTACGTACTCAAGACGGTGTATTAGTTGATGAAGCACCTGCAAATCAACCATTAGAATATTTACAAGGCCACAATAACTTAATCATTGGCCTTGAAAATGCCTTAGAAGGTAAAGACGTTGGCGACAAATTTGAAGTGCGTGTTCAACCTGAAGAAGGCTACGGCGAATACAATGAAAACATGGTTCAACGTGTACCAAAAGAGGTATTCCAAGGCGTTGATGAAGTGGTGGTTGGTATGCGTTTCTTAGCAGATACAGACATCGGCCCAGTTCCTGTTGTGATCACTGAAGTGGATGGCGATGAAGTGGTAGTTGATGGTAACCATATGTTAGCGGGTCAAGAATTACACTTCACTGTTGAAGTTGTTGGCACTCGTGAAGCAACATTAGAAGAAATTGCTCACGGTCACGTACATGGTGCACACGATCATCACCACCATCACGATGACGAAGATGGTCACAGTTGTGGTTGCGGCGGTCACGGTCATCACCACCATGACCATGATCACGATCATGGACACGGCGGTTGCTGTGGCGGCGGTCATAAACACGATCATGATCACGGACACGGTCATGGCGGCTGTGGTTGCGGCGGTCACTAATCTTAATCTAGAGACAAAAAAGTGCGATCAAGTTTGATCGCACTTTTTTATTAATGATTTTTATGGCTTGTACTGTACAGAATTTTGTCGGTATAAGCCATCGCAATTGCTGAAATCAAGAAAGCAAAATGAATAATTACTTCCCACATAATTGTTTTTTCAGGAATTTTTGAGGCATTCACAAAGGTTTGCAATAAGTGAATAGACGAAATACTGATAATTGACATGGAAAGTTTAACTTTCAGCACGGTCGTATTCACATGGCTCATCCATTCAGGTTGATCTGGATGATTTTTCGTGCGTAGTTTTGAGACGAAAATCTCATAACCGCCTAATGTCACCATCACCAATAAGTTAGCAATCATTACTACATCAATGAGATTGAGTACGGCGAGCATAATGGTGTCTGCATCCATTTCATTAACATTGGTGATGAGATACCACAAGTTTTTCATAAACTTGTAGGCATAGATGCCTTGCACGACAATTAAACCTAAGTAAATAGGCACTTGTAGCCAACGACTCGCAAAAATTGTTTTGCTTAGAAAACTGGTTTGTTCGTTATATTTTGCACATGGATCCGTGATTTCTTTTTGTTCTATCGCCATAAAATTCTCCATAAATAAAAAAGCGGCAAGAAAATAGCCGCTTTTAAAGAAAAATTCAACAGGTATGCTTTATTTTACCCCGTTCTCGTTAGTGATAAGAGATAGACGTGTTAAATCTACGTCATTATTGAGTAATTCAACGTTTGGCATGCTCTTGTTAGCCTTCGCTGACAAATCTTTAAAGCGTTCCACTTTCCCCACTAAACCTTGTTGCCCCACAAGGGCGGTGACGGTGCTGTTGTATTGATTGCTCACGGTAGAAAGGGTGTTACCCAGTTTGTTTAAACGTTCTGCCACCAAGCAAATCTGGTTGTAAATTTCACCTGCTTTTTCTGCGATTTCTTTTGCTTCGGCGTTGCCGCGTTCGATACGCCATAAATTCGCCACTGTGCGTAAAATTGGCATGAGAGTCGTGTGTGAAACCATAATCACATTTTTCTCGTAGCCATAATTAAATAGATTTGGATCTAATTTTAAGGCTTCAATATAAGCGGGTTCCACTGCAATGAACATCAAGACAAAATTAGGACTGCGCATGCCAATCAAATTGCTGTAATCCTTGCGATGCAAGTCATCAATGTGATTTTTCAGGGCTTTAATATGCTCCCTTAGTAAACGCTCACGTTCAAATTCATCCTCAGAATTGACCGCACTTTCGTAAGCATTCAATGACATTTTGCTATCAATGATGATGTTTTTCTCATCGGGCAGATTAAGCACAAAATCAGGATAGTTTCGACCGCCTTGTTCATCTTTAAAATGGGCCTGCGCACTGTAATGCACGTTTTCAATGAGTCCCGCAAGTTGAAGTGCGCGTTCAAGTTGCACTTCTCCCCAGTTGCCTAAGGTTTTCTTTTCCCCTTTTAGCGCAGAAGTTAAATTATTGGCTTCTTGCGACATATTTAAGCCAATTTCCAACACCTTTTTGATTTCTGCTTCTAAGCCCGCATTACCTTTCACCGATTCCGAATGGATTTCATTGACCCGTTTTTGAAAGCCTTCGATTTGTTCTCGGAAAGGCTTCAACAAGGTTTCCAATGCCGTTTGATTGGTTTGATTAAAGGATTGGCTTTTTTCTTCCAAAATGCGGTTGGCCAGATTTTGGAATTCTACGCCTAGTTGTTGTTTGGATTGTTCAATATGCTGTTGCTGTTCGGCAAAATGCTTTTCTTTTTCGGAAAGGGTGGTTTTCAACTCCGTTAATTCTTGTGAAAGTGCGGTCAATTTTTCCTGCGTTTTTTGCTGCTCTTGTTCTTTTCTAAGTACATTTTCTTGCGCTTGTTGTAATTGACCTTGTAAGCTTTCGGCTTGTGCGGATGCGATCCCAAAGCGTTCTTTTAATGCGGTGATTTGCCCGCCAATTTGATCGTGTCGGCGCTGTTCTTCATCCAATTCTTTTTCTAAATATTGGATTTTTTCATCACGTTCATTAAGACGAGTTTGCAAGCCTTCCGCATGCGTTTGCGCTTTCACGGCTTGTTGTTCTAATTGATTTTTGATTCCGCTTAAGGAGTCAAAACGCTCAGCTAATTGATTGTAATCGCCGATGGTTTTATTGAGGTCTTGTTGTAATTCTTGCGTATCTCGTTTGCTGCGGCTTAATAGAAAAAGCATCACAATGCTGATAAACACCAGCACGGCAATGATGATTAAATATTGATTAGAGGTGAGTTCTGACATAAATAAGCTCCTGGAAACAGAAAAATTTTAGCATATTCCCAGGAGCTTTTTAAAAATTAAAATGGTTTCAGACAGATAAAAAAAGTGCAAATCACCTTGATCTGCATTTTTATTTTCTAGTATTCATCTTGGTGTTTAAATTTCAATAAATCTCGACGTTCTTTTTTGTTTGGACGACGATCAGGATGTGGCATCGAAAGTGCATTATTTTTTCTCGCCCATGCCATTTCTTCGCGTTTTTTCACACTCTGTGCCGTTTCTTGGTAAAGCAATTGAGCTTCAGGGGCGCCTCGGCGCTGGTCACTCAAGGCAATCACTTCAATTTCTTTTTCATCACTGCCTTGACGTAACTTAATCATGGCACCGATTTCTACATTTTTACTTACTTTGGCTCGTTGACCATTGTAATGGACTTTGCCCCCTTCAATCATCGCTTTCGCAATGCTACGAGTTTTGTAAAAACGTGCTGCCCAAAGCCATTTATCTAATCGTACTTCGTTATTTTCTGCCATAACTCTTCCTATTTCTCTCACTTTGCGTATGATGAGCCAATAATTAAGATAATAGGGCTAATATCATGAAAAAACAACTTCCATATATTCTTTCCATTTCCACCGTGGCAAAATCTCGCCTGTTTGAAATTCAAGCTGTTGATCTCAAATTCTCCAATGGAATTGACCGCACTTACGAACGTTTTCGCCCTTTCAATCGAGATTCCGTGATGGTGATTGCCATTGATGGAGAGGATCTTCTCCTGATTCGCGAATATGCTGTTGGAACGGAACAATATGAATTAGGTTTTGTAAAAGGTGGAATGGATACGGGAGAAACGCCCGAACAAAGTGCTAATCGCGAATTGCAGGAAGAAATTGGCTTTGGGGCAAAAACATGGACATTTTTACGCACGATGAAGATCAATCCACAAATCATGGGTCATAAAATGCACGTTTTATTGGGTGAAGATTTATATCCAAATCAACTAGAAGGAGATGAACCAGAGCCATTAGAAATCGTGCGTTACCCTTTATCTCAACTTGACACATTATTGGTGAGTGACGAATTTAATGAAGCAAGAAACTTAACCGCACTTTATACCTTGCTAGATTATTTAAAAAAACGTAAATAACTCGAAGAAATTTAGATAAATTCTAATCATAAGTAATTAACTTTAAATAAAACTTGAATAAATATTCTTTTTTTGAGAATGTATAGTCATTTTTCAAAATAAATAGGACAATCTATGTTGCATGATAATTTAAAAGAATTGACCTTTCGAGGAATATTCCTCGGTGCGTTAATCACAGTGATTTTCACTGCCTCTAACGTTTATTTAGGTCTTAAAGTAGGGATGACATTTGCCTCCTCCATCCCAGCTGCCGTAATCTCTATGGCAATTTTAAAATTCTTCAAGGATTCCAGTATCTTAGAAAATAACATGGTGCAAACCCAAGCTTCATCAGCGGGGACCTTGTCTTCTGTTATTTTCGTTCTTCCAGGCCTGTTAATGATGGGTTACTGGCAGGAATTCCCATTCTGGCAAACTGTGCTTATCTGCGCCTCTGGGGGCACCTTAGGCGTACTATTTACCATTCCATTACGTCGTGCAATGGTGGTGAACAGTGACCTGCCTTATCCTGAAGGTGTGGCAGCAGCTGAAATTTTAAAAGCAGGTAACAATAATGAAAACGATAGCGGTGTAAAAGATATCGCTTACGGCGGTATTTTTGCAAGTGTTGTTGCATTCTTAACAAACGCATTACGTGTCATGTCTGATAGCGCAAGTGCCTGGTTTTCCAATGGTAAGGCGGCTTTTCAACTACCGATGGGCTTCTCTCTCGCATTAGTTGGTGCCGGCTATTTAATTGGTATTGTAGGCGGTCTTGCAATGTTATTTGGAACATTTCTCGCTTGGGGTGTAGCTGTACCTTATTTCACGGCGACAGGTGATATGCCAACCGATGCTTCTATTGTAAGTTATGCGATGACGGAATGGAAAACCAAAGTTCGCTTTATTGGTGTAGGCACTATCGGTATTGCTGCAATCTGGACATTATTAATCCTTCTCAAACCAATGATTGAGGGAATGATTCATTCTTTCCGTATGTTAAAAGGCTCACAAGCACAATCCGAACATCGTATTGATATCGACTTATCACCAAAAACCATTATTTATATTTTGTTGGCGACTGTCGTATTAATCGTGATTTCCTTATATCACTTCGTTGCAGCCGCACCAATCTCTGCTGAACTTGCCGTGTTATTAGTGGTAGTTTGTACTGTACTTGCGGTGCTAATTGGCTTCTTCGTCGCAGCGGCATCGGGTTATATGGCGGGATTAGTTGGTTCATCTTCTAGCCCAATTTCAGGTATCGGAATTATTTCCGTTATCGTGATTTCACTTGTTTTAGTGACAATTGGTAAAAGCAGTGGTTTATTTGAAACGGCAGACGGTCAAAAATTCTTAACCGCATTGACCTTATTCACCGCATCTATCGTATTAACCACAGCAACCATTTCAAACGATAACTTACAAGACTTAAAAACCGGTCTTTTAGTTGAAGCCACCCCTTGGAGACAACAGGTTGCATTGATTATTGGTTGTTTTGTTGGTGCATTAGTGATTGCGCCGGTATTAGAGATTTTATACCACGCTTATGGTTTCACGGGTGCATTACCTCGTCCAGATATGGATCCAACACAAGCACTTTCTGCACCACAAGCAACCATTATGACCACTATTTCAAAAGGTATTTTCACCAACCAATTAGAGTGGACTTACATTTTAAGTGGTGTAGGTTTGGGTGTGGTGTTAATCATTGTTGATGCATTTATGCGTAAAACCAGCAACGGTCGCTTTGCCTTACCTGTTTTAGCAGTAGGTATTGGTATTTATCTTCCACCATCAATTAATATGCCAGTTGTAGTTGGTGCCGTGATGGCATGGCTTATTTCTCGTCATATTAAGAACTATGCAAAACGAACTCACAATACTGAAGTGGAGAAAAAAGCTGAACGTTTTGGTACACTTTTCGCTGCCGGTTTAATCGTGGGCGAAAGCTTAATGGGTGTTATCTTAGCCTTCATTATCGCGGCTTCTGTGACATCTGGCGGTTCTGAAGCGCCATTAGCCTTAGCGTTAGAAAACTGGGATAATATGGGTGAATTACTCGGTCTTGCCGTATTTATCTTTGGTATCGTCATTTTCGCTTCTCGTGTGCTACGAGCGAAAAAAGCCCAATAATCAATCACCATAGGCTATCTTCCGATAGCCTATTTTTATAAGAGAAAATTATGCAATTATCTCAATCTCTTCTCGATCAAGTTCGCTCGCTCGCCAATGAAGCGGGAAAACATTTGGCTCGTTTTTATCAACAGAATGTGGCAATACAAACTAAATCGGATAACACACCTGTGACAGAAGCAGATTTATTTGTCAGCCAGTTTTTAATCGAAAAACTAACCGCTCTTTTCCCTGATATTCCTGTTCTCTCAGAAGAAAATTGCAATATTCCGTTTGAACAACGTCAAACTTGGCAAACCTATTGGTTGATCGATCCCCTTGATGGCACTCAGCAATTTATTAATCGCACGGATCAATTTTCGGTCTTAATTACACTCGTGCAAAACCACCAACCTATACTTGGCGTCATTCACTTTCCTATTCTAAATATCACTTATTACGCCATGAAAAGTTTCGGGGCTTTTAAACAAACCGACAAAGAGATAAAAGCCTTACAACCACGAAAAATTGATCTCACAAAACCTTTAAAAATCGCCGTAGGCGCAACTACTTCGCAAGAAAAAGTGCGGTCAATTTTAGCGAAGAATTTGTCATGCGAATTTACGGTGGTCGGTTCAAGTAGTTTAAAAAGTGGCTTAGTCGCAGAAGGAGCGGTTGATTGCTATATTCGCCTCGGCAAAACCGGCGAATGGGACACTGCAGGCGCTGAAATTTTATTAGCTGAAATCAATGGTAGAATTTTCGATCCACAATTTCAGCCACTTACCTATAACCAGCGTGAAAGTTTAATTAATCCAAACTTTGTGATGGTGTCAGATAATACACAAAATTGGGCATCTGTCTTTCAATTTAATTGATTGGTTCGATTGGTAAAGTGCAGTAATATATTACATTATTTAAAATAACCGACTCGGAACAATAAGGAATAATATGCAAACGAATAATAACTGTATCGTGATTTTTGGTGCTTCTGGTGATTTAACCCACCGTAAACTCATTCCAGCACTTTACAATCTTTTCAAATTTGGTCGCCTGAACCAATTTTCTGTATTGGGTGTCGCGCGCTCAGAATTAAACAATGACACTTTCCGTGAAAAAATGCGTGAAGCGCTACTTAAAACAGAAGAAACTACGCCAGAAACGCTAGACGCTTTTTGTAGCCATCTCTATTATCAAGCCATAAATACATCTGATGCGGCTGATTACGGTAAATTAGTACCTCGTTTAGAAGAATTACATACTAAATATCAAACGAATGGCAATACCCTTTACTATATGTCAACGCCACCAAGCTTATATGGTGTGATTCCAGAATGCCTTGCAGCTCACGGTTTAAATACAGAAAAAGAGGGTTGGAAGCGCATTATTGTCGAAAAACCTTTTGGTTACGATGAAAAAACAGCGCAAGAACTCGACGTTCAAATTCATCGTTTCTTTGAAGAGCATCAAATCTATCGTATTGATCATTATCTTGGTAAAGAAACTGTACAAAACTTACTTGTTTTACGTTTCTCAAATGGGTGGTTTGAGCCTCTTTGGAACCGTAATTTCATTGATTATGTGGAAATTACCGGTGCTGAATCAATGGGTGTAGAAGAGCGTGGTGGTTATTATGATGGATCCGGTGCAATGCGTGATATGTTCCAAAACCACTTATTACAAGTTTTAGCCATGGTTGCCATGGAACCTCCTGCAATCATCAATGCGAACTCAATGCGTGATGAAGTAGCCAAAGTCATGCATTCTTTACGCCCATTAACGCAAGATGATGTTGAACACAACTTAGTGCTTGGTCAATACACCGCAGCCGAAATTGATGGCAAAGAAGTCAAAGGCTATTTACAAGAAAAAGGCGTACCAGCTAACTCTCGCACTGAAACCTTTATGGCCTTACGTTGTGAAATCGAAAACTGGCGTTGGGCAGGTGTACCTTTCTATGTACGTACAGGTAAGCGCTTGCCGGCACGTGTGACAGAGATTGTGATTCATTTTAAAACTACACCACATCCTGTATTCAGCCAAAATGCACCAGAGAATAAATTGATTATTCGTATTCAACCTGATGAAGCGATTTCAATGCGTTTTGGTTTGAAAAAACCAGGCGCAGGTTTTGAAGCGAAAGAAGTATCAATGGATTTCCGTTATGCAGATTTAGCAGGCGCGCAAGTATTAACCGCTTATGAACGCTTATTGTTAGATGCGATGAAAGGCGATGCAACCTTGTTTGCTCGTACTGATGCTGTGCATGCCGCATGGAAATTTGTGCAACCGATTTTAGATTACAAAGCGAATGGTGGGCGTATTCACGAATATGAAGCGGGTACTTGGGGCCCTGTGGCAGCCGATAAATTAATTGCAAAACAAGGCAAAGTGTGGCGTAAACCGACAGGTTTAATGAAGAAAAAAGTTTAATTAATCTAATGTAGGGTGGGTTAAAGCCCACCTCTGTTAATATAGAATATAATAAATTGTGGGCTAAAGCCCATCTTACGGAAAATCAATGAACTCTATCAGCTTCCCAACAGCTCAACACGCAGTCGATAAAATTGCACAAGAATTTGTGATTTATAGCCAATTAACTCACCCTGTGCATATTTCCCTTTCTGGTGGTTCAACGCCTAAGTTGTTATTCAAAACCTTAGCCAAAGCGCCTTATGTAGAACAAATTAACTGGAAAAATCTGCATTTTTGGTGGGGAGATGATCGTATGGTTCCGCCATCTGATCCTGAAAGTAACTATGGTGAAGTGCAAAAACTTTTATTTGATCACATTCAAATTCCAGCAGAAAATATTCATCGAATTCGTGGTGAAAATGAACCGCACTTTGAGCTAAAACGTTTCGAAGAAGAATTAAGTGCGGTCATTCCAAACGGTGTTTTTGATTGGATTATTTTAGGTATGGGAACAGACGGTCATACCGCGTCTCTCTTCCCACATCAAACCAATTTTGATGATGAAAATCTAGCTGTCATTGCAAAACACCCTGAAAGTGGTCAAATTCGCATTTCTAAAACAGCCAAACTCATTGAACAAGCCAAACGCATTACCTATTTGGTTACCGGCGAAAGCAAAGCGGATATTTTAAAAGAAATCCAAACGACTCCTGCAGAAAATCTGCCTTACCCTGCTGCCAAAATTAAATCAAAAAATGGGGTGACGGAATGGTATTTGGATAAAGTAGCAGCTAAATTGCTATAACAAGTTGAGTATCAAATATTACAGGCTTGCAAAATGATAGACTACAAAGTGAATGAACCGATTTCAGTTAAACAATTTATTGCACTGCTAAATAAAACAACGCTAGGGGCACGCCGTCCGTTAGAGGATGAAAAACGCATCGCAGCGATGTTGCATCATGCGGATTTATTAGTCACCGCTTGGGATGGTGAACGATTAGTGGGTGTGGCGCGTTCGGTGACGGATTTTGCCTATTGCTGTTATTTATCTGATTTAGCAGTTGATGAACAATATCAAAAACAAGGTATCGGTTTACAGTTAATTGAACATACTAAACAAGCCTTACATCCTCAAGCAAAAATTGTGCTTTTATCTGCTCCGCAAGCGGTGGATTACTATCCGCATATTGGGTTTACGCAACACATGAGTGCGTGGATGAAGAGTTAATTTATTAGAATGATATGGAGACAAAAATGAAAAAATTGTTTGTACTACTTACTTCAACTTTGTTATTTGCTTGTTCATCTGGGCCATCTTTAAATCAGTTAGCGGCACAAATGCCAAAAGATAATCGCTCAGTAATGCTTCAAGTTCCAGAAGCAGGAAACCCAGTTTCAAATGGAATGCTTGTAGCAACGATTAGAACCGCAGGTGGTACTTCAGGAAAACGACTCGTATCTCTTTTAGCTACAGATAATTTACATATCGGAATTGCAGGGAACAGTCAATCTGTGAATAAAGCAGTTGCTATGTATGGACTAAATAATGCAGAAAAGGTCGGCAAAGATGTATCTTTATACCTTGTTGGAGATAGTGAAAGCGATAAAGCAGATCTAGGAAAAGCAGCAAAAGCGAAAAATGTAGAAATGCATTACATTATGCAAAAATAATCAAATTAAACACAATATAGGATTAGCCTACCAGTAACATCATAACAAATTACAGTAGGCGATTCCTCTTATCAACAGGAGAAAACAATGTCAGTAAAAGGCGACATCGGTGTTATCGGCTTAGCCGTAATGGGGCAAAACCTCATTTTAAATATGAACGATCATGGCTTTAAAGTTGTGGCATATAACCGTACCACGTCAAAAGTGGATGAATTTTTGCAAGGTGCGGCAAAAGGCACCAACATTATCGGCGCATACTCATTAGAAGATTTAGCTTCTAAATTAGAAAAACCACGTAAAGTGATGTTAATGGTGCGCGCGGGTGATGTGGTGGATCAATTCATTGAGGCATTATTACCGCACTTAGAAGAAGGCGACATCATTATTGATGGCGGTAACTCAAACTACCCAGATACCAACCGTCGTGTAAAAGCATTGGCTAAAAAAGGCATCCGCTTTATCGGTTCGGGTGTTTCTGGCGGTGAAGAAGGTGCGCGTCATGGACCATCCATCATGCCAGGCGGTAATCAAGAAGCATGGCAATATGTTAAACCTATCTTCCAAGCAATCTCTGCTAAAACCGAACAAGGTGAGCCTTGCTGTGACTGGGTTGGCGGTGAAGGCTCTGGCCACTTTGTGAAAATGGTTCACAACGGTATCGAATATGGCGATATGCAATTAATCTGTGAAGCTTACCAATTCTTAAAAGAAGGTTTAGGCTTAAGTTATGACGAAATGCAAGCCATCTTCTCAGAATGGAAAAAAACTGAACTTGATAGTTATCTAATCGATATCACCACTGACATTCTTGGGTATAAAGATGCCGACGGTGAGCCGTTAGTAGAAAAAATCTTAGATACAGCTGGCCAAAAAGGGACAGGTAAATGGACGGGTATCAACGCCTTAGATTTCGGTATTCCATTAACCTTAATCACTGAATCCGTCTTTGCACGCTGTGTTTCTTCATTTAAAGATCAACGTGTTGCAGCAAATCAATTATTCAATAAAACTATTACTCCAGTTGAAGGTGACAAAAAAGTTTGGATTGAAGCGGTGCGTAAAGCATTATTGGCTTCAAAAATCATTTCTTACGCACAAGGTTTTATGCTTATTCGTGAAGCCTCTGAACAATTTGGTTGGGATATTAACTACGGTGCAACGGCGTTATTATGGCGTGAAGGTTGTATCATTCGTAGCCGTTTCTTAGGTAACATTCGTGATGCATATGAAGCAAATCCAGATTTAATCTTCTTAGGTTCAGATAGTTACTTCAAAGGCATTTTAGAAAACGCATTAAGTGACTGGCGTAAAGTGGTGGCAAAATCTATCGAAGTGGGTATTCCAATGCCATGTATGGCGTCTGCGATTACCTTCTTAGACGGCTACACGTCAGCTCGCTTACCAGCAAATCTTCTGCAAGCTCAGCGTGACTACTTTGGAGCGCACACTTACGAGCGTACTGACAAACCACGTGGCGAATTCTTCCACACCAACTGGACCGGTCGTGGCGGTAATACCGCATCAACGACTTATGATGTGTAAGTCTAAAAACGTATGATAAACTTACCGCACTTTGTTCGCATAAAGTGCGGTTTATTTTTACCTTATTTTGGAGAAAGCTATGTTACCTCAATCACGCTTAGATAAAATTTCAGAAATGGAAAACCTTCTCAATGAAGCGGAGAGTTTCTTAGCTGACGCGGAACAATTTCTTGAAAAATGGCAAGCCTTCTTACCCAAAATGAAAACCTTAGAACACTATTATTTTGATGGTGACTGGCGAGAAGATTATCAAGCTTATGAGGACGGTAAAATCCCAGAGGATATGCCTTGTGGCGTATTAAGTGAAGATTTAGTGTTTAATGCGAGTACAGGGCATCATAGTTTGGCGATTGAATATTTGAAAGTGGTTGCGAAAGTATTAGATCAAGCTAAAGATTAATATTCAAGATATTTAATTGTTCAGAAAAACATCGAAAAACGCATATTTCTGAACTTTCACTCATCTCTATTTGTCTTATGGATTACTATCACAATGGATAGTTTTATATGTTAAACACGGAGAGATCCTATGAAATTAATTGGAAAATCATTTGTTATCGCGATGACTGTTATTTCCCTTGCAGCATGTGGAAATATGAGTCGTACTCAAAAAAATACAACAACTGGCGCAGCTATCGGTGGCGCAGCAGGCTATATGCTTGGTGGTAATACCGCAACCACATTAGGCGGTGCCGCATTAGGTGGCGTAATCGGTAGTCAAGTCAATAAATAGTCAAAAAAATAACCGCACTTAATGAGTGCGGTTGTTTTTTATTATTCCTCGGCTGTTTTTTCTGCGCTTGGTTTACGACGTTTACCAATGTTTTTCGTATCTTTATGACGAAGTTTGGCTTTCTTCTTCACCTCTGATTTTTTCTTTTCTTCACGCTTTTCTTTAATACGCGCTTTTTGCTTTTTAGACATGGATTTTACTTCCCCATCTTTCGGTGGTTTAGTGCGAGGCTCTAATCCTTCTAAAATACGTGCTTTCAACAGTTCTTCCGTGTAGCGCTTAATTTTACCGAGCAATTTATAATCATGAGCCTCCACAAAAGAAACAGCAGTACCCTTTTTCCCTGCACGAGCCGTACGACCAATACGATGTAAATACGTATCTGCGCTGTAAGGCAAATCGAAGTTCATGACATGTGTCACATCATCGATATCAATCCCGCGAGCAGCCACATCAGTGGCCACTAACACAGTAACCACTCCCGATTTCAGTTTATCAATAGCATTATTACGTTGAGTTTGTGCCATATCGCCTTCTAAATAAGTAGAACGAATGCCACGTTTACGCAAAGTTTCAGAAAGCTCACGCACATCTTCGCGACGACGGACAAACACAATGCCGCGACTCACGTTCTCGGTTTCGATAAAACGCGAAAGCAACTTAATTTTATGTTCATTGCTATCGGCGTGATAATACCACTGGTTGATTTTCTTGCGTTCACGACGACTTGGCTCAGCATCAATTTTGACTGGGTCATTTAATAAACGATCGGCAAAATCAACTAATAGCTCCCCTTCTAATGTGGCAGAGAAAAGGAGCGTTTGTTTACGCCAACGCGTTTCAGCGGCAATTTTCTCCGCATCTTGGCCAAAGCCCATTTGCAACATGCGATCTGCTTCATCAAAAATCAGCATTTCTACCGCACGACAATCAAAGTTTTCTTCTTTGATGTATTGCAATAAACGCCCCGGTGTTGCCACCACAATATCCTGATTTGAATTAAATACTTCCCCATGATTTTGATACGCCACACCGCCGGTAATGGTTGCAATCTTCAAATGCGTGAACTGCGCTAACTCTCCCGCTTGCTCTGCAACCTGCATCGCTAATTCACGAGTTGGCGTTAAAATTAAAATGCGAGGTGCGCCTGGTTTACGACGAGGATAATCCAATAAATGCTGAATAGCCGGCAATAAAAATGCAGCTGTTTTGCCTGTACCTGTTGGTGCAGAACCGAGCACATCACGTTCTTCCATGGCTGCCGGAATCGCTTCTAATTGGATTGCGGTTGGACGGGTGTAGCCTTTCTTTTCTAAGGCTTTTAATAATTCGGGAGAAAGATCGAATGCTTCAAATGGGGATAAATTCATTATTTTGCGTTAATTTGTTAAAATTGGGGCTGATTATACCTGAAAGTGCGGTCATTTTCCGCAAGATTTTATGAGCAGCTTTACCTTCAAACAATTCCATATTAATCAACAACATTGTGCAATGAAAGTCGGCACTGACGGCATTTTACTGGGTGCTTGGGCGGATGTGTCTGATTGTCAGCGTATTCTTGATATGGGGACTGGCACAGGCTTGGTTGCATTAATGCTTGCCCAACGAAGTCATGAGCATTGCCAAATTGAAGCCGTTGAACTTGATCCCCTTGCAGCACAACAAGCACAAGAAAACTTCAAGGCTTCGCCATGGCACAATCGTCTTCATTTAACACGCCAAGATGTGCAAGCTTATTGCCAACAAACAGCGCATCAATTTGATTTAATTGTGGCGAACCCACCTTATTTTGCACAAGGTGTAGAGTGTAAAAATGACGAACGAGCCCTTGCCCGTTATGTTCAACAAAGCCATTTAGATTGGTTAAATTGGGCGGCGAGTTGTTTATCCGAAAAAGGAAATATCAGTTTTATCTTGCCTCATGAGGCGGGAAAAATATTGATAAATTCAACCACACTTTATTGCATCAAGCAGACTGATGTCATTACAAAGACAGGGAAAGATCCACAACGGATGTTACTCACATTTAGCCGAGAGCATTTACCACAGGTAAAAGATAGCTTGGTAATTTATGATGAAAACAATCAGTACACAGAGGAATTTATTGCGTTGACGAAGGCATTTTATTTGAAAATGTAAGGGCATATTGCTATGCCCTTTTTTATTGATGTGATTAGTGGTTTTCCGTCTTGACGAGTTTCGTCCAGTTGTAATAACCATATAATGAGTTGAGTAAGTAAGCACTATACATTAAGTACATTGCTGGCTGTTCTGCCCAAAGCAAAATGGAAAGCACGTTTAAGACAATCCACAATAACCATTGCTCACGATAACGCAAAATCATCAATAATTGTGCTGCTACGGTAATAATCGTGGTTAAACCATCTAATCCTGTAGAACTCCCGCCTGCCGCTTTTAAGGCTTGAACAAAGCAAAAAGTACCAATCCCAACACTCACGAGTAAAATTGCCCAACCTTTTGGCGTTAAGGCTTTTGCAATTACACTTTCACCACCATTATCGTTTTGCATGTGTTGTTTCCACATAAAATAACCGATAAATTGTGATGGGATATACACATAGAGCACCGTATTCATTTCACCAAGGAAATTGTTTCCCCAGGCGACATAAAAATAGGTGTAAGCAAAAATAAGCCCAAAGAAATAGTTGCTAATTTTCCCTTTACTCACCAATACCACACAGAGAATACCAGCAATCCCCGAAATCATGCCTAATGGGCTATCCGGCGCAAGAACATAAGCAATAATTTGTGCAGCAAGAAAAATAACTATCCACGCCACTTCAAAAGGCTTCCAACCGGATAAAAATTCTTCTTTAAGTCGTTCTGTCCAATTCATGGAACACTCCTGTTTTATGAAAAAGTACGTCATTTTTACACCGCACTTTTTTAAAGTAAAGCTTAGGTGACATTTAATTTAATTATTGTGAGAAAAATCACACTTTATTTTTCATGCTTTTACTCGTGTGCGCCTTGCATTCCCTTATAATCAGACTACAATATCGCCCCATTTTAAGAGATTCATTAAGAGAAACATGATGTTATTTGCAATCGGTCAACGTTGGATTAGCGAAACAGAAAATAGCCTTGGATTAGGAATGATTACTGCCTTAGATTTTCGCACTGTTACCCTTCACTTTCCTGCCGCAGATGAAACCCGAATTTATGCGGTAGCGCAAGCACCCTTAACCCGAATTGCATTGAATAAAGGGAAACAACTTCATCACCAAGCAGGTTGGCAGGGTGAAGTCCTTGATATTCAAGAAATGAATGGTCTCTTATTTTATTTAGTCAAAAATGCACAAGGCGAAGATGTTATCGTCAATGAAAAAGAACTTTCTCCGATAATATCTTTTAGCCAAGCGAAAGATCGCCTCTTTTCATCACAAATTGATCGCAGTGAACATTTTGCGTTGCGCTATCAAACCCTTCTGCATCAACAAGCTCAATTTCAATCGCCTTTACGAGGCTTACGAGGCAATCGTGCGGGTTTAATTCCTCATCAGCTTCATATTGCGCAAGAGGTAGGAAATCGTATCAATCCTCGCGTACTCTTAGCGGATGAAGTGGGGTTAGGCAAAACCATTGAAGCGGGGATGATTTTGCAAAACCAGCTTTTTGCTGAAAAAGTACAACGTGTGTTAATTATTGTACCGGAAACCTTACAACATCAATGGCTTGTAGAAATGCTTCGTCGTTTTAATCTACATTTTTCATTATTTGATGAAGAACGTTGTGAAGATTTTGCCGAACAAGCCATCAATCCATTTAGCACGGAAAGCTTAATTATCTGCGCATTAGATTGGTTAAAAGCACATCCTCATCGCGTACAACAAGCCATTGAAGCTGAATTTGACTGTTTAATTGTCGATGAAGCGCATCATTTGGCTTGGTCTGAAAATGCACCAAGTACCGCTTATTTATTGGTGGAACAATTAGCGAAGGGTATTCCGTCTGTTTTATTACTCACTGCCACGCCTGAACAACTAGGTTTAGAAAGCCATTTCGCACGCTTGCGCTTGCTTGATCCTGAGCGTTTTTATGATTACCAAGCTTTCCTAAAAGAACAGGAAAATTACCAACCTGTTGCGGATGCGGTGCAATCTTTACTCTCAGAGAAGCCGCTAAGTGCGGTCGAAAAAAATCATATTTCTGATTTACTCAATGAGCAGGATGTCGAACCATTATTCAAAGCCTTAGACTGTCATAATGACGACGAAAAGCAAGCGGCACGCCAAGAACTCATTCAAAACCTCATCGACAGACATGGCACAAGCCGTATTTTATTTCGCAATACACGCCAAGGGGTGAAAGGTTTCCCACATCGGGTTTACCATCAAGTAACGATTGATGCAACTGAAGCAGATGAAAAAATTCATTGGTTAATTGATTTTC
The DNA here is from genome assembly GCF_036288925.1 of Haemophilus parainfluenzae. NCBI lineage: Bacteria > Pseudomonadati > Pseudomonadota > Gammaproteobacteria > Pasteurellales > Pasteurellaceae > Parahaemophilus > Parahaemophilus parainfluenzae. Next base: position 720,109 of record NZ_CP127167.1, on the reverse strand, counting down.
TAAAATCACACCGAAATGAAAAAATCTTAGTCATTTGTAAAACAGCACAAACAGCAATTCAACTTGAGCAAATTTTACGAGAAAAAGAAGCCATTCGCAGTGCCGTTTTCCATGAAAAAATGTCGATTATTGAACGAGATCGCGCGGCCGCCTATTTTGCCGATACCGAAAATGGTGCACAGGTTTTACTGAGTTCTAGCATTGGTTCTGAAGGACGAAACTTCCAATTTGCTTGTCATCTCGTACTCTTCGATTTACCAGAGAATCCTGACTTACTTGAGCAATGTATTGGCCGTTTAGATCGTATTGGACAAATGCGAGACGTACAAATTTATGTACTCTGCCTCGTAAACTCTGCGCAGCAAGATTTAGCACGTTGGTATCATGAGGGCTTAAATGCTTTTGAACAAACTTGCCCTATTGGCATGACATTGTTTGAACAATATGAATCGTTACTAAAAGTGCGGTCAGAAAATAACCCAGATTTTGAGCAACTCATTCTCCAAACGCAAAAACAAGCAAAAGCATTGCGTTTAGCCTTAGAGAAAGGCCGTGATCGTTTGTTAGAATTAAATTCTAATGGTGGAGAAAAGACACAACGACTTGCGTCAGAAATTGCTCAAACCGATAATTCGCCACAATTAGTCGATTTTGCACTGAATTTATTTGATATTATTGGCGTAGAGCAAGATGATTTAGGTGAAAGCAGCATTGTTATCACGCCAACGGGCACCATGCTTGTTCCTGATTTTCCAGGACTAAAAGAAGAAGGTGTCACAGTAACGTTTGACCGACAACTTGCTCTTGCGCGTGAGGAATTAGAATTTCTTACTTGGGATCATCCAATGATACGCCAAGGCATTGATTTAATTGCTTCTGGTGACATTGGCAAAGCAGCAATGGCATTATTAGTTAATAAACAGCTGCCTGCTGGCACGCTGCTGGTTGAATTGATTTATATGATTGAAAGCCAATCACCAAAAGGTTTGCAACTGAATCGTTTTCTTCCGCCTACACCTGTTCGCTTATTACTGGATAGCAAAGGAAACGATCTCGCCGGACAAGTTAATTTTGATACATTGCAAAATAAACTTAAGCCGCTAGGCAAAGACATTGCGAATAAAATGGTCAAAATGGCTCGTCCAAATATTGAGCAATTAATTAAACTAGGCGATCACAAAATGACCGAAATCGCACAAGCTCAAATTCAAGAAGCCAGTAGATTAGCCGATCAAACATTGAGCAATGAACTCAATCGACTTATCGCCTTGAAAGCAGTAAATAAAAATATTCGCCAGGCGGAAATTGATGTATTAGAAAAACAACGCGCGCTTTCGCTGGAAGAGTTAAGTAAAGCAAGCTGGCGATTAGATAGCCTTCGGGTAATAGTGACAAACAAGGAATAATATGGCACTTATTGAATACCATCCCCCTTTAGAACCGTATTTAGATATTATCTATCAAGATAATCATATCTGCGTGTTAAATAAACCAAGCGGTTTACTTTCAGTTCCTGGCAATCAACCTGAATACTACGATAGTGCAATGAGCCGAGTAAAAGAGAAATTTGGATTTTGTGAACCTGCACACCGTTTAGATATGGCCACAAGTGGGATTATTCTATTTGCATTAAGTAAAGTGGCAGATAAAGAATTGAAACGTCAATTCCGTGAACGTGAGCCAAAGAAATATTATCAAGCTTTAGTATGGGGACACTTAGAACAAGATAATGGGGAAATTAATCTTCCTATGATTTGTGATTGGGAAAATCGCCCGCGTCAACGCATTGATTTTGTATTTGGCAAAAGAGCGGTCACTTTTTATGAAGTTTTAGAACGGTTACCAACTAACTGTACTCGAGTGAAACTGACACCAATCACAGGACGTTCGCATCAACTTCGTTTACATACGCTCGCACTTGGACATCCCATTTTAGGTGACAAGTTTTATTCTCACCCACAAGCTAAATCGATGTCACCTCGCTTATGCTTACATGCAGAAGAACTTACGATTACGCACCCTATCACTGGTGAAAAAATGACATTCAGAGCTGAAGCTGAATTTTAGGAAAACAAGACATAAAAAAGGCTCACATCAGTGAGCCTTTTTATTTTATAACAAATTATTATTCCGCTGCTGCTTCTGCAACTTCTGGACGATCAACTAACTCAATGTATGCCATTGGAGCGTTGTCACCTGCACGGAAACCACATTTTAAGATACGGGTGTAACCACCTGCACGTTGAGCAAAACGTGGACCTAATTCATTGAATAATTTCGCAACAGTTTCGATGTTACGAGTACGAGCGAATGCTAAACGACGGTTTGCAACGCTATCTTCTTTTGCTAATGTAATTAACGGTTCAACTACACGACGTAATTCTTTAGCTTTTGGTAAAGTTGTCTTGATGATTTCATGACTAACTAAAGCACTTGCTAAGTTACGGAACATCGCTTGGCGATGGCTGCTATTACGGTTTAGTTGACGACCACTCTTACGATGGCGCATGATCTTATCCTTCTCAGAAAAATCTTAACCTATGACCAAACTAGTCTTCAGCAATACTTGCTGGTGGCCAATTCTCAAGGCGCATACCAAGTGACAAGCCACGTGAAGCGAGAACGTCTTTAATTTCAGTAAGAGATTTCTTACCAAGATTAGGCGTTTTTAATAACTCAACTTCTGTACGTTGTACTAAGTCACCGATATAGTGAATTGTTTCTGCTTTCAAACAGTTAGCAGAACGAACTGTCAACTCTAAGTCATCAACAGGACGTAATAAAATCGGATCAAATTCCGGTTTTTCTTCCTTGACTTCAGGTTGACGAACATCACGCAAATCAACGAATGCATCGAGTTGCTCTGCTAAAATTGTTGCTGCACGACGAATTGCTTCTTCCGGATCAATAGTCCCGTTAGTTTCTAACTCAATAACTAGTTTATCTAAGTCAGTACGTTGTTCAACACGTGCTGCTTCAACATTGTAAGCAATACGGTCAACCGGGCTATAACAAGCATCTACTAATAAACGACCAATCGGACGATCTTCATTTTGTGAATGAGTACGAGCAGATGCAGGTACATAACCTCTACCACGTTGAACACGAATACGCATATTAATAGATGCGTTTTCGTCTGTTAAGTGACAGATTACATGTGATGGATTAACAATCTCAACATCACCGTCATGGGTGATATCAGCTGCAACAACAGGGCCAATTCCAGATTTATTTAATGTCAGAATAACATCATCTTTATTCTGTACTTTAACCGCTAGACCTTTAAGGTTTAAAAGAACTTCAAGAATATCTTCCTGAACACCTTCTTTACTACTATATTCGTGCAGTACGCCATCAATTTCCACTTCAGTTACAGCACAACCTGGCATTGAAGACAGAAGGATACGACGTAATGCATTCCCTAGAGTATGACCAAAGCCACGCTCTAACGGTTCTAAGATCACCTTAGCATGAGTAGAGCTAATTTGCTCGATATCTACTAAGCGTGGTTTTAAAAATTCTGTAACAGAACCCTGCATTTTATCCTCTCTTTGCTTTTAAGCTTAACTATTATTTAGAGTAAAGCTCAACGATCAGATGTTCGTTAATGTCTGCTGATAAATCAGAACGTTCAGGAACACGTTTGAACACACCTTCCATTTTCGCAGAATCAACTTCTAACCAAGTTGGTTTTTCTCTTTGTTCTGCTAATTCTAATGATGCTTTAATACGTGCTTGTTTTTTAGATTTCTCACGAACAGCAACGACATCATTTACAGAAACTTGGAAAGATGGGATATTTACAACACGACCATTTACGACAATCGCTTTGTGGCTCACTAATTGACGAGCTTCTGCGCGAGTTGCAGCAAATCCCATGCGATAAACAACGTTATCCAATCTACCTTCTAATAATACTAGTAAGTTTTCACCAGTATTACCTTTTAAACGGTTTGCTTCTTTATAGTAGTTACGGAATTGACGTTCTAAAATACCATAGATACGACGAACTTTTTGTTTTTCACGTAATTGACTACCATAGTCAGACAAACGCGGTTTACGAGCACCGTGTTGACCTGGTGCTGTATCAATTTTACATTTTGAATCAATCGCACGCACACCTGATTTAAGGAATAAATCAGTGCCTTCACGACGGCTGAGCTTGAGTTTAGGGCCCAAATATCTTGCCATTTTCTTTCTCCAACTATCCTATTACGCCATTAAACACGACGTTTTTTCGGTGGACGACAACCGTTATGAGGGATCGGAGTCACATCTGTGATGTTCGTGATACGGAAACCCGCTGCATTTAATGCACGGATTGTTGATTCACGACCCGGACCCGGACCTTTAACCATAACTTCCAAGTTCTTTAAGCCGAATTCTTTAACGATTTCAGCACAACGTTCTGCAGCAACTTGTGCAGCGAACGGGGTAGATTTACGAGAACCACGGAAACCTGAACCACCTGCTGTAGCCCAAGCTAAAGCATTACCTTGACGGTCAGTAATGGTAACGATTGTGTTATTGAAAGATGCGTGAATGTGTGCTACGCCATCTACAACTTGTTTTTTTACACGTTTACGTGCACGAACTGGTGTTTTAGCCATTCTTTATTTACCCCGACTATTTTTTGATCGGCTTACGTGGACCCTTACGGGTACGCGCATTAGTTTTAGTACGTTGACCACGTACCGGTAAACTACGACGATGACGTAAACCACGGTAACAACCTAAGTCTAAAAGACGTTTGATGTTTAGTGTTACTTCACGACGTAAGTCACCTTCAACGGTAAATTTACCAACTTCGTCACGCAGTTTGTCAATCTGCTCTTCAGACAATTCGCTGATCTTAACATCTTCAGCAATACCCGCTGCAGCACAAATGCTTTTAGAACGAGTTTTACCGATACCGTAAATTGCAGTTAAAGCGATTACAGCGTGTTTGTGATCAGGAATGTTAATGCCTGCAATACGGGCCACTATGCACTCCTATTATTTTAACTAATTTGGCATTCTGATCTTGAAAAGCCCGTTTTCAGGATACTCAAACAGAATACCAAGGACATAAATGAGTTGAGTAGTATAACTACTCAACCGGTTCTTTGCAAGAAGAAATGTTAATTAACCTTGACGTTGTTTATGTTTAGGGTCGCTGCATAATACGCGAACAACACCTTCACGTTTAACAATTTTACAGTTACGACACATCTTCTTAACGGAAGCACGAACTTTCATTGCTTATCCTTTTTACTTAAATGAACAATTACTGTCCAAAACCTTTAAGGTTTGCTTTTTTTAACGCAGATTCATATTGAGACGACATTAAGTGACTCTGAACTTGCACGATAAAATCCATAATTACAACAACAACGATTAATAAGGAAGTACCACCGAAGTAGAATTTAACATCCCATGCTGATGTCATAATATAAGGGACTAAACATACGAACGTTACATAAAGACCGCCAATTAATGTTAAGCGAGTCATCACTTTATCAATGTAACGTGATGTTTGTTCACCTGGTCTAATTCCTGGGATAAATGCACCAGATTTTTTTAGATTATCTGCTGTATCACGTGGATTATATTGCATTGCAGTATAGAAGAAACTGAAGAAAATAATCGCTACCGCATAAACAAGAAGATATAAAGGTTGTCCAGGATTCAACAACATTGATAAGTCATTTAACCACTCAAACTTATCATTCTGACCAAACCATTGTGTCAATGTAGCTGGGAATAAAATAATGCTTGAAGCAAAAATTGCTGGCATTACGTTTGCCATATTAACTTTTAATGGTAAGTGAGTTGAATGACCACCTAAAATTTGACGTCCTTGTTGACGCTTAGCATATTCAACACGAATTCTACGTTGTCCACGTTCTACGAAGACAACAAAATAAGTTACTGCAAAAACAATAGCAGCGATTAGTAGAAGAACTAAAGGATGCATTTGTCCTTGACGAGCTTGCTCAACTGTTTCGATGATTGCATGCGGCAATCCTGCAACAATACCACCAAAAACAAGAATTGAGATACCGTTACCAATACCTCTTTCAGTAATTTGCTCACCTAACCACATTAAGAACATGGTTCCGGTTACAAGACTCACTACTGCAGTGAAGTAAAAAGTAAAACCGATATTTGGCACTAACTGTGGCAACATATTCGGTAAACCGGTAGAAATTGCGATAGCTTGGATAGTAGCAAAAACCACCGTTGCATAACGAGTATACTTGGTGATTTTTCTTTGTCCTGCTGCGCCTTCTTTTTTCAATTCTGCTAAGGCAGGGGAAACCGTCGCAAGCAATTGCATCACGATAGATGCCGAGATATACGGCATAATACCTAATGCTAAAATTGATGCTCGGCTCAATGCACCACCAGAGAACATGTTTAACATATCAATGATGGTGCCTTTTTGTTGTTCAACTAATTGAGCTAGCACGGCGGCATCAATACCAGGAAGCGGAATAAAAGAACCAATACGATAAACGATAAGTGCACCTAATACAAAAAGCAATCTGCTTTTTAGTTCACCAGTACCACTATTAGTACTTCTGCTTTGATAACCTGGTTGTTTAGCCATTTGCTAATTATTCCTCAACTGAACCGCCAGCAGCTTCGATTGCTGCTTTTGCACCTTTAGTTACACGTAAACCACGTACAGTAACTGCAGATTTCACTTCACCAGCTAAGATAACTTTAGCGAATTGAATATCTTTAGTTAAAATGTTTGCAGCTTTTAATGCTTCTAAAGTGACAACATTTCCTTCAACTTTTGTTAATTCGTTTAAACGAACTTCAGCAGTTACAGCTGATTTCATTGAAGTGAAACCAAATTTTGGTAAACGACGGTATAATGGCATTTGACCACCCTCGAAACCACGACGAACACCGCCGCCAGTACGAGATTTTTGACCTTTATGACCACGACCACCAGTTTTTCCTAAACCTGAACCAATACCACGACCAAGGCGTTTTGCGCTGTGCTTAGCACCTTCAGCCGGAGATAGAGTATTTAAACGCATTCTCTTACTCCTCCACTTTAACCATGTATGAAACTTGGTTAATCATACCACGTACTGCCGGAGTATCGATTAACTCAACAGTATGGTGCATATGGCGAAGACCAAGACCACGCAAGGTAGCTTTGTGCTTCGGTAAACGAGCAATTGAGCTACGAACTTGAGTTACTTTAATAGTTTTAGCCATTATCAATTACCCCAAAATTTCATCAACGGTTTTGCCACGTTTAGCAGCAACCATTTCTGGTGATTTCATATTTGCTAATGCATCAATAGTTGCACGAACAACGTTGATTGGGTTGGTTGAACCATACGCTTTAGAAAGAACGTTACGTACACCAGCAACTTCTAACACTGAACGCATTGCACCACCAGCGATGATACCTGTACCTTCGCTAGCTGGTTGCATAAATACGCGAGAACCAGTGTGAACACCTTTAACTGGGTGTTGTAATGTACCTTCGTTTAAAGCGACATTAATCATATTGCGACGTGCTTTTTCCATCGCTTTTTGGATCGCTGCCGGAACTTCGCGAGCTTTACCATAACCAAAACCTACGCGACCGTTACCATCGCCTACTACTGTTAAAGCAGTAAAGCTCATAATACGACCACCTTTTACAGTTTTTGATACACGGTTTACTGCGATTAGCTTCTCTTGCAGTTCACCAGCTTGTTTTTCGATGTTTGACATCTCAATTTACCTCATTAGAACTGTAGACCAGCTTCACGTGCAGCGTCCGCTAAAGTTTGGACACGACCATGATATTTAAAACCGGAACGGTCAAAAGCAACGTCTTTAACGCCTTTTGCTAATGCGCGCTCAGCAACAAGTTTACCTACTACTGCTGCGGCATCTTTATTACCGGTATATTTAACTTGCTCACGAATTGCTTTTTCAACAGTTGAAGCAGCGGCAAGCACTTCTGAACCGTTTGGTGCAATAACTTGTGCATAGATATGACGCGGAGTACGGTGAATAACTAGACGAGTTACACCTTGCTCTCTCATCATATGACGTGCACGAGCTGCACGACGGATACGAGCTGATTTCTTATCCATAGTGTTACCTTAATTATTTCTTCTTAGCCTCTTTCATACGTACTACTTCATCAGAGTAACGTACACCTTTACCTTTATAAGGTTCAGGACGGCGATAAGCGCGAATATCTGCTGCAACTTGACCAATTAACTGCTTGTCAGCACCTTTTAAAACGATTTCCGTTTGTGAAGGGCATTCAGCAGTAATACCTGCTGGTAAAGTGTGCTCCACAGGGTGAGAGAAACCTAAGCTTAATGCAACTACGTTGCCTTTAACTTGAGCTCTGTAACCAACACCCACTAATTGTAATTTCTTAGTGAAGCCTTCAGTAACACCGATAACCATTGCATTAACTAATGCTCGAGCTGTACCCGATTGAGCATTCGCTTCAACAAAACCTTCACGTGGAGTGAAAGTAAATTGACCATTATCTTGTTTAACTTCAACTGAGTGATGAATTGTGCGAGATAACTCGCCATTTTTTCCTTTTACTGTTAATAGCTGACCGTCGAGTTTAACTTCAACGCCGGCAGGAATATTAACAGGTGCCTTTGCAACACGAGACATTTTCCTACCCCTCTATTAAGCTACGTAACAGATGATCTCACCGCCTAAGCCCGCTTGACGAGCTGCACGGTCAGTCATAACACCTTTAGATGTAGAAATTACAGCAACACCTAAACCACCCATAACTTTTGGTAATTCGTCTTTACGTTTGTAAATACGAAGGCCTGGACGGCTTACACGTTGGATGCTTTCTACAACCGGTTTGCCTTGGAAATATTTTAAAGTAATTTCCAATTCAGGTTTTGCACCTTCTAAAACTTTAACGCTTTCGATATAACCTTCAGCAGCTAATACGTTGGCAATTGCCACTTTTAGCTTGGAAGAAGGCATATTGATTGCAACTTTGTTCGCAGCTTGACCGTTACGAATACGGGTCAGCATATCTGCGATTGGATCTTGCATACTCATTGTACTTTTTCTCCGATTCCAAAATAAAGTGGTATATTACCAGCTCGCTTTTCTAAGGCCAGGGATCTCGCCGCGCATAGCAGCTTCACGAACCTTAATACGGCTTAAACCAAACTTACGTAAAACGCCGTGAGGACGTCCAGTTTGGCGGCAACGGTTACGTTGACGACTAGGGCTAGAATCACGTGGTAAAGTTTGTAATTTTAACACTGCATTCCAACGATCTTCGTCAGAGGCATTGACATCAGAAATGATTTTCTTTAATTCTGCACGTTTAGCGAAGAATTTTTCAGCCAATTTAACGCGTTTTACATCGCGTGCTTTCATTGATTGTTTTGCCATTATAACCTGCCTTATTTACGGAATGGGAAATTAAAGGCAGCAAGTAGTGCTTGACCTTCTTCATCATTCTTAGCAGTAGTTGTGATAGTGATATCTAAACCACGTACACGATCTACTTTATCGTAATCGATTTCAGGGAAGATGATTTGTTCACGCACACCCATGCTGTAGTTACCACGACCATCAAATGATTTCGCGCTTAAACCGCGGAAGTCGCGAATACGTGGAACAGCAATTGTAATTAAACGTTCAAAGAACTCCCACATACGCTCACCGCGTAGTGTTACTTTACAACCGATTGGATATCCCTGACGGATTTTAAAGCCAGCAACAGATTTACGAGCTTTAGTTACTAAAGGTTTTTGACCGCTAATTGCTGCTAAGTCCGCTACTGCGTTGTCTAGCAATTTCTTATCGGTCAATGCTTCACCCACACCCATATTCAGGGTAATCTTTTCGATTCGTGGGACTTGCATGACAGATTTGTAGCCGAATTTATTTTTTAACTCGTTTACTACTTGATCTCTGTAGTAATCATGCAGTTTCGCCATCGCATTACTCCAGTTTGTTAGATAATTTCATTGTTAGATTTGAAGAAACGTACTTTTTTGCCGTCTTCGAATCTAAAACCTACACGGTCAGCTTTGTTTGTTTTTGGATTGAAAATCGCAACGTTAGAAGCATCGATAGCCGCTTCTTTTTTCACTAAACCACCAGCTTGTCCTAAAGCAGGAACTGGTTTTTCATGTTTAGTGATGATGTTGATACCTTCAACAAACACTTTACCGTTTGGTAACACTTTAGTTACCTTGCCACGCTTGCCTTTATCTTTACCAGCAAGTACGATTACTTCATCGTTTTGACGAATTTTTGCAGCCATTTCTCACTTCTCCTTACAGTACTTCTGGTGCCAAAGAAATGATCTTCATGAATTTCTCAGAACGAAGTTCACGAGTCACCGGTCCAAAAATACGAGTACCGATTGGTTGCTCTGTGTTATTGTTTAAAATTACACAAGCGTTACCATCGAAGCGAATGACTGATCCGTCTGGGCGACGAACACCCTTCTTGGTGCGCACAACAACTGCTTTTAATACATCACCTTTTTTAACTTTACCGCGTGGAATTGCTTCTTTCACAGTAACTTTGATGATGTCACCAATAGCAGCATAACGACGGTGCGATCCACCTAGAACCTTGATACACATTACGCTGCGAGCACCAGAGTTATCGGCAACATCCAGCATAGTCTGTTCTTGGATCATATTTTATGCTCCGTTAAGTTAATAATACACCCTTGCGGGACGAACCTATCCACACTATTCAGATAGAATGGCGGATAGGTGGCGGATTTTATCAAAAGAAAAAGAGAAAGGCAATGATAATTTACCTTCCTCTGATTGATCTATTTACTAAATAACCCAGTTAAAATTTACCGCACTTTCGATAAATTAAAAAGCCAATGAGGTTTCTATTCACTTTATTTCTATTCATTAATATAAACTAAAATTTATCTAAATTGGTTATCCTTTCCTAATTTCATGTATCCTAGCTGAAAACCGTACATATCAATTATTTTTGCTTTTGAATAATGATATTTTGTCGGTTGTCCATTAAAATCGAACACCTTAATTTGATTACTTAATTTTTCAATTTCTTCTTTATTTTCTACATAAAATTGATAAATAATTTCCAAAGATTTTTTATTCGGTATACTAAAACCGCATTCATTCCCTGCAATATCACTAAATGAATCTCTAAAAAAACGATCGTATGCTGGAATAATAGCAAATACCCCTAGTAAAACTTTTGTAACTAAAGTAACTGCTTGATGATCTTTTCCTTTAAGAATATATTCTTCCGCTTTATTATATAAATCTAAGACAATTTGAGCATTTTCTTTATAGTTCTCAACATCAATATTCCATGCATTTAAAGGTTGCTCATAAATCCATTCAACAAGATCTTTTAAATAGGCTGGATTTTTCCATAATAAAAAACTAGATCCTCTCAGCATTCCCCAGCTTGCCAAATAACTCCATAATACTTGACAACTTTTTTCAATATCAACTTTTCCACTTTCTTTCGAAGAACGAAAATGAAGATAACAAAAATCAAAACTATAATAGCGATGCTGGATATCTTGCTGATCATTCTTAAATTTTGAAATTACTTCATAAATATTTCTTTTCATAAATTACCACTTTATTCCCCAGTATCTTCAAGTATAGTATTCACTTGGTAAGCAATTTTAGGTGGTACAGAAAAATCATGGTTTCTGCATCCCCAGCGCATTAAACCGCATACAGCAAGTCCACCACCGGCCGCGCTTGTTGTACCAATCTTAATTTTTTTCTTTTCAAATGATTCTCTTTTTTGGTATTTTTTTCTCTTCATATTCTCGTCGGCGAAACGGTACAACAGAAAACCTAAAGCAATGCTGGCAAGTAAAATGATCCAAAACACGAATAAATACATCCATTTTCCAATAAACATGAATAGTGTCATCAAGAAATTTCCTTGATTAGCTCGCCAAGAGAAGATCCACGAAAATATCAAGGTTAGCACCGTTACGATACCCAATGACCAATTAACAATGGTATCAAAATACTCCTGATCTTTTTTTGAATCTACGAAAAAAGGTAAAATAAAAAATGTAATTACAGGAATAAATAAAAGAAATACATCTAGATAACTATAAAAGTACACTCTTTTTTCCGATGAATTACTTGCAATACAGCAAATAATGACATAAGCAAGGGGAGCGAGTAAAGCAACCCAAAGTCCGTGTTCTGTCCACCACTGCCCAACAGCTGAATCACTTAGTGTTGTTAATAATTGATTAATATTTTCTTCCATATTGAATTTTCTAAAATTATCCAGTTTTAATTTTTATAAACTAAGCAGAATAAATCATACTTAGTTCCCTATATTTACTGCTGATTATTTTTATATTGAAGCCGAATTTGGGCTGCCTTCTCTTTTGCTTCTTTAACCTTTTCTTTAAAGAGTTCTAATGACTTTTCTTTACTAGATAAGTCCTTCATATTATCCTCTAAAGAAGATAACTTCCAAGATAATCTTAGTTCTAAGTCATATATTTTATCGCGTAAATCTTTTCTTGACTGTTCGGATAACTCTTTCTGGGTTCTTTTAAGGTCTTCTTGAAAAACTAAAACCTGCTTCTCAAGAGCTGCCTTATTAATCCTTGTTTTTATCAAATCAATCAGATTCTTTTCATAATCTGAAACCGCCCTCAGCAATGATGAATCATATGCTTGAATACTATCCATTCTAGGTATACTTTGAGTAGCTGTACTACCTCTAGCACTAGTTTTTTTCTCAAACTCAGGTAGTTCTTCTGGGAAAGTTTCAAGAAATTCAATATATCTCGCCCTTTTTGCATATTCTCGAGCTTTCATAGGATTACTTGAGTGATTAAGCGGCAAATCAAAATCTTTACGTTCATTCACTAATAAAGGAGTACAATATTCTGCAACTTCACCTGCTTCATCTTTATCTTGATAGCAAGTATAAATAGATACCTGATAAAGCTCATTTAATGGTTTAGTCTCAAATTTAGCTTCAAATATATTATCCTTTTTAGGAGAGTTAGGAGAGGTAATAGAAATAAGTGGTTTAGCACTCTCAGAGTATTGAGCTGTTTGAATACCCTTATTCGTTTTCACAATGACCTTATCAACATTACTCACTTGGCAAGCAACAATAAAAAGAATCTCTATATCTTTTTTAAACGCAGCATCCTTTGTTTGCCCCATACTGTAAGCACGAAGTATATTAGAAAAACTGTTGCCAGCCGTTTGAAGAGCTTTTGATTTCAATTCACAATTCCCATCATTTACTGTCAGATCACTAACCCTTAAACCATCAGATAATGCTCTCACTGTAAGATAAGAAGCTGTTTGACCTGGGGTAGGCTCAAGCTCTAAATGAACAAGTTCTGAATCAGCTAATGCAGTTGATACATAAGAAAGGAACATAGGTAAAAAAAAGGAGATCTTCTTCATTGATACGCCTCGATTAATCAATTTTTTATTTAATATTTGTTTGAGATGTTGTGTCAATCACAACTACAGCGAGTATACTGGTCTGACATATTATGTCAATAAAATATTAAAATCAGTATACTACCTTGAATTTTTAATATTTTCTGAGAAATTCATCTGTAACATTAGGATTTATCGAAAAATAAAAGATAGAATAAATGATATTCTCCTATTACTTGCTGTAGAGAATATATATCTTGAATTAAATATTAGGCTAGAATATTTATCTCTTAAATAAAAAACCCTTTCATATTACTACGAAAGGGTTTTAAATTTTACCGTTAATTAAGCAATAACTGCTTTCTCAACAACACGAACTAAAGTCCAAGATTTGGTTTTAGAGAGAGGACGACATTCGCGAATCTCTACTACATCACCTAATTTGGCTTCGTTGTTCTCATCGTGTACGTGTAATTTAGTTGTACGACGGATAAATTTACCGTATAACGGGTGTTTTACCTTACGTTCAATAGCAACAACGAAAGATTTTTCCATTTTGTCGCTAACAACTTTACCTTGTACGCTACGAATTTTATCAGTCATTACTCACCCGCCTTCTCAGTTAAAATGGTTTTAACGCGTGCGATATCACGACGCACTTGTTTAGCCTGATGGGTTTGTTGAAGCTGACCGGTGGCTGTTTGCATACGCAATTTGAATTGTTCACCTAAAAGGTTCACTAATTCATCATTCAGCTCTTCAACACTTTTTGTACGTAAATCTTGAGCTTTCATTACATCACCGTCTTAGTTACGAAGGTAGTCTTGATTGGCAATTTAGCAGCTGCTAATGCAAATGCTTGTCTTGCGATCTCTTCAGACACACCATCCATTTCATAAAGTACTTTACCCGGTTGGATTAAGGCTACCCAGTACTCAACGTTACCTTTACCTTTACCCATACGGACTTCTAATGGTTTTTCAGTAATTGGTTTATCTGGGAAAACACGGATCCAGATTTTACCTTGACGTTTAACTGCACGTGTCATTGCACGACGAGCCGCTTCAATTTGACGAGCGGTTAAACGACCACGACCAACTGCTTTTAACCCGAATGTACCGAAGCTAACTTCAGTACCACCCGCGATACCACGGTTACGGCCTTTGTGAACTTTACGGAATTTTGTACGTTTTGGTTGCAACATTTAGCGTTTCTCCTTACTTACGACCTTTGCCACGCGGAGCCTTTTTAGGCTTGTCGGCAGGTTGTTGTTCTGATTGCGCAACTGCAGCCATTCCACCCAAAATTTCACCTTTGAAGATCCATACTTTAACGCCGATTACGCCGTATGTAGTATGAGCTTCTGCAGTGTTATAATCGATGTCCGCACGAAGAGTATGTAGAGGTACACGACCTTCACGATACCATTCAGAACGTGCGATTTCTGCACCACCTAAACGCCCGCTAACTTCAACTTTGATACCTTTGGCACCTAAACGCATTGCGCTTTGTACCGCACGTTTCATAGCACGACGGAACATTACACGACGTTCTAATTGAGAAGCGATGCTGTCTGCAACTAATTTTGCATCTAATTCCGGTTTTTTCACTTCAGCAATGTTGATTTGAGCCGGAACGCCAGCGATTTGAGATACTGCGTTACGTAATTTTTCAACATCTTCACCTTTTTTACCGATAACGATACCAGGGCGAGCTGTGTGAATTGTTACACGAATACTTTTCGCTGGACGCTCAATAGTAATACGTGAAACCGAAGCGTTTGCTAATTCTTTAGTTAAGAATTTGCGTACTTTGAAGTCACCGTCAAGATTGTCGGCGAAATCTTGTGTATTCGCGAACCAAGTAGAGTTCCAAGGTTTTACAATACCTAGGCGAATACCATTTGGATTTACTTTTTGACCCATTGCTATTCCTCTACTTATTAACGATCTGACACAACCACAGTGATGTGGCTAGTACGTTTTAAAATACGATCTGCACGACCTTTAGCACGTGGCATAACACGTTTCATGCTAGGACCTTCATCAACGAAGATTTTAGCAACTTTAAGATCATCGATATCTGCACCATCATTATGCTCTGCGTTAGCAATAGCAGACTCTAATACTTTTTTCACTAAAGCCGCAGCTTTTTTGTTAGTAAAAGTTAAGATTTCTAATGCTTGCGCAACTTTTTTACCACGAATTAAATCGGCAACTAAGCGAGCTTTTTGGGCAGAAGTGCGAGCGTAACGATGTTTTGCGATAGTTTCCATCTATTTACCTCTTATTTCTTAGCTTTCTTATCTGCCGCGTGACCGCGGTATGTACGAGTCGGTGCAAATTCACCTAATTTATGGCCGATCATTTCATCAGATACATAAACAGGAACGTGCTGACGACCATTATGGACTGCGATGGTCAATCCGATCATTGAAGGAATGATCATTGAACGACGGGACCAAGTTTTGATTGGTTTTTTATCCCCGCTTTCCACCGCCTTCTCTACCTTCTTCAACAAGTGTAGGTCAAGGAAAGGACCTTTCTTGAGAGAACGTGGCATGGCTTATCCTCTTATTAATTTAAATTATTTGCCACGACGACGTACGATGAATTTATCAGTACGTTTGTTGTGACGAGTTTTCTTACCTTTAGTTTGAACGCCCCAAGGAGTTACTGGGTGTTTACCAAAGTTACGACCTTCACCACCACCGTGTGGGTGATCTACTGGGTTCATTGCTGTACCACGAACTGTAGGGCGAATACCTCTCCAGCGGTTAGCACCAGCTTTACCCAATACGCGAAGCATATGTTCTGAGTTACCAACTTCACCGATTGTAGCAACACATTCAGCTAATACTTTACGCATTTCGCCTGAACGTAAACGTAAGGTTACGTAGTTGCCTTCACGAGCGATGATTTGTACATAAGCACCAGCAGAACGAGCGATTTGACCGCCTTTACCTGGTTTTAATTCAACGTTATGTACTGTTGAACCAACTGGGATATTACGCATTGGTAATGAGTTACCCACTTTAATAGGTGAGTTAACGCCAGATTGGATTTGATCGCCAACTGACAAACCTTTAGGTGCTAAGATATAACGGCGTTCACCATCTTTATAAAGCACTAAAGCAATGTTAGCTGAACGGTTTGGATCATATTCTAAACGTTCAACAACCGCTGGGATATCTAACTTGTTACGTTTGAAATCGATTAAACGGTAATGTTGTTTATGACCACCACCGATGTGGCGAGTGGTAATACGACCATAATTGTTACGACCACCAGTTTTAGATTTAGTATCTAGAAGAGGCGCGTAAGGTTTACCCTTGTGTAATTCAGGGTTCACGATTTTAACAACGTGACGACGACCAGCGGAGGTCGGCTTACATTTAACGATAGCCATTCTCTAATTTCCTCCGATTACTCTGCACTGTCCACGAAGTCCAAGTTTTGGCCTTCGGCTAAAGTTACATAAGCTTTTTTCCAGTCGCTGCGACGACCCATTTTGTTACCACGGCGTTTAGTTTTACCTTTAACAACCACAGTACGAACTGAATCAACTTTTACTTCAAATAATTGAGCAACAGCAGCAGCAATTTCAGCTTTGTTCGCATCTAAAGCAACTTTAAGTACAACAGTGTTAGATTTTTCAGCATTGTTAGTTGCTTTTTCAGAGATGTGCGGTGCACGTAGCACGCTTAGCAAACGTTCTTGACTCATGCTAGGATCTCCTCAATTTGTTTCACAGCGTCAACAGTAACAATCACTTTATCGAAAGCGATTAAGCTAACTGGATCGATACCTTGAACATCACGTACATCAACTTTATATAAGTTACGTGCCGCTAAGAATAGATTTTCATCTAAACTTGCTGTGATAATTAACGCATCTTCAACTGCTAAATCTTTTAATTTTTGTACTAAAACTTTAGTTTTTGGTGCATCTAATTCGAATTTTTCAACAACAACCAAACGGTCTTGACGAACTAATTCAGAAAGAATGCTTTTGATAGCACCACGGTACATTTTCTTGTTCACTTTTTGGCTGTGATCTTGTGGTTTAGCCGCGAAGGTTGTACCACCAGAACGCCAGATTGGTGATTTGATATCACCAGAACGAGCACGACCTGTACCTTTTTGACGCCAAGGTTTTTTACCTGAACCAGACACTTCAGCACGAGTTTTTTGCGCACGAGTACCTTGACGAGCACCTGCTGCATAAGCAACAACAACTTGGTGGATCAAAGCTTCGTTAAACTCACGTCCGAAGGTAGTTTCAGAAACAGTTAGTGCGTTTGCACCTACAACTTGTAATTCCATCTCTATCTCCTAGACTTATGCTTTAACTGCCGGCTTAACGATAACATCGCCATTGATAGCACCAGGTACAGAACCTTTTACTAATAGCAATTTACGCTCAGCATCTACACGAACAACTTCAAGTGATTGAACGGTTACACGCTCAGCACCTAAATGTCCTGCCATTTTTTTACCTTTAAACACACGACCTGGAGTTTGGTTTTGACCAATAGAACCAAGTACACGATGTGATAAAGAGTTACCGTGTGTAGCATCTTGAGTACGGAAGTTCCAACGTTTAACACCACCTTGGAAACCTTTACCTTTAGAAGTACCAGTAACATCTACTTTTTTAACATCTGCAAAGATGTCAACATTGATTTCTTGACCTAAAGTGAATTCTTCACCTTCAGTACGAAATTCCCATAAACCGCGACCAGCTTCAACACCTGCTTTCACGAAATGACCTGCTTCAGGTTTAGTTACACGATTCGCTTTTTTAGAACCAGTTGTAACTTGAACTGCAGTATAGCCATCGTTTTCAAGAGTTTTAACTTGAGTTACGCGGTTGGCTTCGATTTCGATAACGGTAACTGGTACAGAAACACCGTCTTCATTGAAGATACGGGTCATACCAACTTTACGACCGACTAAACCAATCATTGTAATAACCTCTTAATTAACCTAGGCTGATCTGCACGTCCACGCCGGCAGCCAAATCTAAACGCATTAATGCATCAACAGTTTTTTCTGTTGGCTCTACGATATCTACTAAACGTTTGTGTGTACGAATTTCGTATTGGTCACGCGCGTCTTTGTTCACGTGTGGAGAAATCAACACGGTGAAACGCTCTTTACGAGTTGGTAAAGGGATTGGACCACGAACTTGTGCACCAGTACGTTTAGCTGTTTCTACGATCTCCGCAGTAGATTGATCGATCAAACGGTGATCGAAAGCTTTTAAGCGGATACGGATTCTTTGGTTCTGCATTAGACCAGAGCTCCAATAAAATTTAGCTAATAAAAAACTAACACCAATCACAATTCTAACTTCAAAATAGAAAAGGAGGTGTAAGTTACCTGTTATATAGTCTCCAAATCGGAAACATTGTTAGTATTACATATCGTAATACTCGTTTAATAAATGATTACATTAAACGGCTTTCAATATCTGAAAGCCCATGGATATTACACAAAAACACCTAATTATGCAAGCTTTTTGTTCAATTAATTCCCACATACAAAAAAGTGCGGTCATTTTCCCGAATGTTTTTCAGCTGAAAATACGACAAAAAATGACCGCACTTTAATATAAATGAAATCTATAGTTTGTTATCTAACATTGCAATATGTCTTGTTGCTGCAATCCATGCACCAACATACCCCATAATCAAGCAGCTTACTAATAAGAAGATTAGCTCACCAACGCCTAATCCATTGAGCTCAAATGTCACCGCAAAGATATCTGTCACATACTTCACGGCTGAAGTAAAGTAACCCACAATAAGACTACTAAATACGGCTGCGACAAATCCACCTAACACCGCATAAATCATACCAGTATAAAGATAAGGCCGAAGAATGAATTGATCTGTAGCACCTAATAGTTTCATCACATCAATGCTTGCTCGGCTACTATATACATCCGAGCGAATACTATTTCCGATAACAAGGAATACCGCAATAGTCATCAAAACCGTGCAGAAAATTGCCACATGCGCAAATAACCACGAAAGTGCAGTCAATTTTTCCATCCACTCGTTATCTAAACGAACTTCTTGTACACCTTTAATTTTATTTAAATTGGTACGTAATTCTGCTCGTTTTTCAGATGCATTAAAGTCTTTAGACGGCTTCACCATCACGACTGCCGGTAATGGATTATCATCTAAAATCTCTAATTCTTCACCAAAACCAGACCAACTTTTAAATTCTTTTAAGCTTTCTTGGCGAGAAACATAATTTAAAGATTCCACGCCTTCTTGTTGACGGATTTTTTCCACCACTAAGTTAGCATCTTCTTCACTTAAATTTTTATGTAAGTAGATTGTGAGTTCACTTTCCGGATAAAATTGAGTCGTCGCTAAATGTAAATTTTTCCATAACAAATAGCTCACCGTTGGGATCGTTAAAGACACGGCAATGACTAAAATTGTTAGCAATGTACCAAATTTACGTTTTACCAAATCGCCCCAAACCGAACGCAAAGTATAGGCAGTTTGCACGCCAAAAGAAGCATCAATACGTCTTGTCATTTTTTATCCTTAATAGCGTAAATAGCCTTGTTCAAGTACAAGACATGGTTTTGGTTTTTGTTGAATTAAATTGATATCGTGTGTCGCAATCAAGACTGTCATGCCTAAACGATTAAACTCTTCAAAAAGATTAAAAATCCCTAAGGAAAGTTCATCATCTAAGTTGCCTGTCGGCTCATCCGCTAATAAAAGTTGTGGTTTATGTACAATTGCACGCGCAATATCTACACGTTGTTGCTCACCACCTGAGATTTGTGACGGCATATAATTCGCTTTATTACGTAAGCCCACACGATCTAGCGCAACCAATGCTCGTGTATGCGCTTCTTTTGGGTTCATTCCTGCAATGATCAATGGCAATGCCACATTCTCTACCACACTACGATCTGTTAACAAACGATAATCTTGGTGAACCATTCCAATTTGACGGCGCAAAAAGGGGATTTCATATTTAGACAAACGCGTAATATCATGACCATTAAACCAAATATTACCGGCATTCGCCTTTTCCATTCCCATAATTAATTTAAGCAAGGTACTTTTACCTGCGCCAGAATGCCCAACAAGATAAGTCATGCTTCCGACAGGAAGATGAAAATTCAAGCCCTGCAAGGCCGGCTGAGTCGCTCCGTGATAAGCTTTAGAGACATTTGCAAATCGAATCACTTTATCATTCCTTTTTATTCTTCATTTTCGTGAACAAACAATGCTTCAATAAATTCTTCTGCATTAAATTCGCGTAAATCTTCAATTTTTTCACCCACACCAATATAACGAATTGGTAAATTAAACTGATCCGCAATGGCGAAAATTACCCCACCTTTTGCCGTGCCATCTAATTTAGTTAGAGAGATCCCTGTTAAACCCACAGCTTCATTAAATAATTTCGCTTGGCTAATGGCATTTTGTCCTGTGCCCGCATCAAGAGTAAGCATAATTTCGTGCGGTGCGGTTTCATCATATTTTCTCATGACGCGAACAATTTTCTTCAATTCATCCATGAGATTATTTTTATTTTGTAAACGGCCTGCCGTATCCGCAATTAAAACATCAATGTTACGTGCTGCGGCAGATTGCATCGCATCAAAAATCACCGACGCAGAATCTGAGCCCGTACTTTGTGCCACCACCGGAATATTGTTACGCTCACCCCATACTTGAAGTTGTTCTACTGCTGCCGCACGGAAAGTATCCCCTGCTGCTAACATGACTGATTTACCTTCATTTTGGAATTTGCGAGCTAACTTACCAATTGTGGTTGTTTTACCTACACCATTCACACCAACCATTAAAATAACATACGGTTTTTTAGTCGTATCAATAACTAGCGGCTGCGCGACAGGCTTTAATATCTCCGCCATTTCAACTTTAAGTTGTTGGTAAAGTAATTCTGCATCTTGTAATTGTTTGCGACTGGCGTGCTCGGTTAAATTCTTAATGATTTTATTAGTGGTTGGCACGCCAATATCGGCAATCAAAAGCTGCTCTTCCAACTCATCAAACAAATCATCATCAATTTTTTTTCCTAAAAAGAAAGATCGGAAACCCGCGCCAATATTTTGTTTGGTTTTGAGTAAGCCTTTGACTAAACGGCTGAAAAAACCGCCCTCACTTGGTTTTTCTTGCGTTTCGGTATTGATATCTGAACGTAATTCGTCTTTAACATCTTCAACAATTTCAGGCTCAATCTCCGCTTCAACCACAGGAAGAGCTTCAACGACATTATCTGGTTCAATAATGCTTTCTGTTGGTTCTTCTGTAGGAAATGCGGTTGAAATTTCTTCTGTTTTTACCGTTTCTTCGTCAATTGTTTCAATCACCGGTGTATCTAAAACAGGTTCAACATTGACCGCACTTTCAGGTGAAATCACTTCTTCTACGACAGGTTCAAGATACTCAACTGCCACCTCTTCTGCTTTCTCTTGTTGCAGTTGTTCAGCTAATTCCTGTAATTCGTCCTGTTCAACTTGTTCTAATTGAACGTCCTCTTCAGCGTGAACAATTTCTTCCTCAGGTGAAACATCGGCAGGTTCGACAGATGGCTCTTCAATAATTGGCTCAATTTTTTGTTCTTCTTGCTTTTTATTGCGACCAAAAAGAGAGGCCCAAAATCCACCTTTTTTCTTTTCTTCTGACATAAATTCTTCTCTTAAACACAAATCTGTAAAAAATACTGCCTATTCTAACAAAAAATCGTCTAAACTAAGCACAATTTTCACTACAAATCTGTTTCTTTATGAAAAAAATGCAAGTTCAAAATGCCAAAGGCGAAGTTCGAATCATCGCAGGTCTTTGGCGAGGGCGAAAATTACCGGTTTTAAATGCGGAAGGTTTGCGTCCAACAGGCGATCGCGTAAAAGAAACCTTATTCAACTGGTTGATACCTTACATTGTGGATAGCCATTGTCTTGATTGCTTTGCGGGTAGTGGCTCACTTGGTTTTGAGGCTCTTTCTCGTCAAGCGAAACAGGTAACGTTTTTAGAGTTAGATAAAACCGTCGCGAATCAATTAAAGAAAAATTTGCAAACGCTAAAAACAACAACTGAACAAGCTCAAGTGATCAATCAAAATAGCTTAGAATTTTTAAAACAAGCGCAAAATCAACCGCACTTTGATGTGGTATTTTTAGATCCGCCTTTCCATTTTGGTTTAGCTGAACAAGCAATAGCTCTCTTAGAGGAAAAGAATTGGCTGTTACCTCATGCATTGATTTATATTGAAACAGAAAAAGACAAACCGCTTAGCGTGCCTGATAATTGGCAATTACTAAAAGAAAAAACCACAGGTATGGTGAGTTATCGCCTGTATCAAAAAGATTAGGAAATTATTATGTTAGATATTGTGTTATACGAACCTGAAATTCCACAAAATACGGGAAATATTATTCGCCTTTGTGCGAACACTGGTTTTCGCCTTCATTTAATCGAGCCACTTGGCTTTACCTGGGATGATAAAAAATTACGTCGCTCGGGTCTGGATTATCATGAATTTGCCGAAATCAAAAAACATAAAACTTTTGAAGCCTTTTTAGAAAGTGAAAAACCGAAACGTCTTTTTGCACTGACAACCAAAGGCAGCCCAGCACATAGCGAAGTGCAATTTGAATTAGGGGATTATTTGATGTTTGGCCCTGAAACTCGTGGTATTCCCATGTCTATTTTAGATAGCATGCCAATGGAGCAAAAAATCCGTATCCCAATGACTGCAAATAGCCGCAGTATGAACTTATCCAACTCAGTCGCAGTGACGATTTATGAAGCTTGGCGACAGCTAGGTTACGAAGGGGCCGTGAATTTAAATCGATAAAAAATCAGTAAAATAGTCGCTTATTTTCTAAACCAAAATAAGTGGCTTTCTTTTTGCATTTAAATTGTGATCTCGATCACATATTTGTAATTTTAATATTCCCTTTTTTTAAAAATAGCAGTATAAATAAATTACATTTAGAGAGGGATCTCGATGTGCTCTACTTGATCTATCAAGCTCTTGTCTTTCTTGACGCTTCAAGCAAACCTTCCCCGTAGTCCTAAATAAAAATTGGCAGTCAAATGATTTGCCGTCCGTTTTTATCTCTAAAATTTAACAATTTAATATGCAGCAAAATTAGCTTTATCTTATATCAATAAGGATGTTGACATGAATAGAGTTAATTTTGAATTGGTCGAAACAGCAGTGGCTAAGCAGGGATGCTTACAAAAAAGTGCGGTTATTTTTTTGACCGCACTTCCTATTTAGACTATTTACAAATCACTAACTTTGTATTGCTATTTTCTAAATAATCCTCAATTTGTTTTGGCACATCATCAGTAAAAAGATAATCCACGTCTTTGAGCTCCCCTAATCGCACAATGGCTTGTCGAGAAAATTTTGAATGATCGGTCGCTAATAACGTTTGACGAGAACTTTCTATAATGGCACGTTTCACTTGGACTTCATGATAATCATAGTCCAATAATGAACCATCAAGGTCGATTGCACTAATACCCAGAATCCCGAAATCTAAACGGAATTGCGAAATAAAATTAACCGTTGCCTCACCAATAATTCCCCCATCCTTACGCAAAGAACCTCCCGCCATCGTAATATCAAAGGTTTCATTTTGACGTAATAAATGAGCAGCATTGAGATTATTTGTCACAATGCGTAAACGCTCATGATTTAACAAGGCATTTGCCACGGCTTCAGGTGTTGTACCAATATCAATAAATAAGGAGGCGCCATTTGGAATACATTCCGCCACTTTGCGGGCAATCGCACTTTTTTGGGAAGGGAAAAATTGTTTACGCTCAATATAATCTGAATTTTCTGCGGTAGAAGAAGGTGCCGCACCACCATGATGACGACGAATTAAATCTTGCTCCGCAAGAATATTCAGATCGCGTCGAATTGTCTGAGGACTAACTTCTAATTCGATAACCAGCTCTTCTGTGCTGGCATAGCCTTTTTGCGTCACAAGCTCAACAATTTTCTGATGGCGTAATGATTGTTTCATATAAATGTCTATACAGTTGAATTAGCTAAACGCTCTACTATTAATTTTACTCTGCAGAAATCCCCAAACCAATCCTAAGATAAAGCCTGAAATATGAGCTGCGTTGCCTATATTAATACCAAAAAGCGGACTAATAAAGCCAAATACAAGCCCTACCAGTAACATTGTAAAAAAACCTTCCAGTAAGTCAAAGCTATGCGGGTGCAATTTGTCCAC
Organism: Haemophilus parainfluenzae; assembly: GCF_036288925.1. Classification (NCBI taxonomy): domain Bacteria; kingdom Pseudomonadati; phylum Pseudomonadota; class Gammaproteobacteria; order Pasteurellales; family Pasteurellaceae; genus Parahaemophilus; species Parahaemophilus parainfluenzae. The sequence continues at coordinate 695,445 of NZ_CP127167.1, read as the reverse complement.
CACCAACACATAACCTAACACCGCATACACGACACCAGATAATCCGAAAAAGGCGGGACCGGTAAAGTAATTCTGTGCAGCGCCACTCACTGCGGCAGACACTAAGACCAATAATAAAAAATGGAAAGAACCAAATCGGCGTTCAATCGCACCACCAAATAACCAGAACCACGAAAGATTAAATAAAATATGGGGTACCGACAAATGAACGATAGCATGAGTGAAATAACGCCATATTTCCTGATCTTCCCAAGAATAAGCAGGATAATGGAATAAATCCATCATTGGCTCTTCAAACCCGACATTCTGCAAGAGATAAATCACTGCGCAAAGTGCGGTCAAAATAAACGTGATTTTTTGTGCGCTCAATGTGCGTTTCAATACTTTTCTCTCTTCTGACACATCAGTTTCACTATCAAATAAAGACGGCATTTGTTATATTCCTTTTTATTTTTTGTCAATCATATAAGGTTCATTATGAAAAAACAAACTATGCCGACAGGATTTAGTGGCTTCGCTTGGGGACTTGCGGCATTTTGTTTACCCATTTTACTGTGGCCGATGGCCTCTCTGCTTTCCACTGCTTTTGTGAAAAACCCTACACTGAGCGATTTTCAGATCGATCTTTTCTCGATTATCTTTTGGGTGTATCCCTTTGTTTTAGTTTTGATTGCACGTTTACTTTATAAATTACATCAGTACAAACCTAAACTTGCCGTAAAATTATTGCTACTAAGTGCGGTCATTTTTTACATTGTTTTAGTTTCAGTTTGCTACATTGGCTTTAATGCTTAAGAATATAAAAACAAAATCACAAACAACAAAAAGGGAGCTTTCGCTCCCTTTTAACTTATGTTCCTAATAATCAAAAATATAAAAAATTTCCTACCTAACAATCAATTAAGCAAAGTATTTTTCTAAATCGTCACTACCACCTATGTGTTTACCCCCAATAAAGATTTGTGGCACAGTGGCTCGGCCAGAAACTGCACGCACACTCACGATTGTGGCATCATGACCTAATACGATTTCTTCAAAGCTTAAGCCTTTATCATGTAAAAGTTGTTTTGCTTTCGCGCAATATGGGCAACCTGGTTTTGTGAAAATGGTGATTGATTTTTGCACTTGGAAATCGGGTGCAATATATTTCAACATGGTATCAGCATCAGATACTTTAAATGGATCGCCTGGCTCATTTGGTTCAATAAACATTTTTTCCACTACGCCATTTTTCACGAGCATAGAATAACGCCAAGAACGTTTACCAAAACCTAAATCATCTTTTCCGACTAACATCCCCATACCTTCAGTAAAGGTACCATTACCATCAGGGATGAATTTTACATTGTGTGCTTCTTCTGCCTCTTTCCAGGCATTCATAACGAAAGTATCATTTACTGACACCACTAAAATATCATCCACACCATATTGCTTGAAAACAGGTGCAAGTTCATTATAACGTGGTAAGTGAGAAGATGAACAAGTTGGCGTGAACGCCCCCGGTAATGAGAAAACAACAACAGTTTTGTTATCAAATAATTCAGATGTAGTCACATCAACCCATTGATCGCCTTGGCGAGTGCGGAATGTAACTTGTGGAACTTTTTTTCCTTCCATATTAGACATAATGTGTCTCCTCTGTGAGTTAAATTAATTAGTCCTAAAAACTTAATAGGCATTATAGAAAGTTTTGTGATATAGTCATAATCAATTAATTCTATCCTTTTAATTGACATATTCTATAAAGTGAGAACCCTATGAATATTCGTGATTTAGAATACTTAGTAGCCCTTTCCGAGTTTAAACATTTCCGTCGAGCGGCGGATTTTTGCAATGTTAGCCAACCTACTTTAAGTGGCCAAATTCGCAAACTAGAAGATGAATTAGGCATTATTTTACTTGAGCGTACTAGCCGTAAAGTACTCTTCACGCAATCTGGTATGTTACTTGTCGATCAAGCTCGCACTGTATTACGCGAAGTAAAATTACTCAAAGAAATGGCCAGCAATCAAGGTAAAGAAATGACAGGTCCATTACACATTGGATTAATCCCGACTGTTGGCCCTTACCTACTTCCTTATATTGTACCAACATTGAAAGAAACTTTCCCAGATTTAGAAGTATTTCTTTACGAAGCCCAAACTCATCAATTATTAGAGCAATTAGAAACTGGTCGATTAGATTGTGCGATTGTGGCTCGCGTACCCGAAACTGAAGCGTTTATCGAAGTGCCTATTTTTGATGAAAAAATGTTACTCGCTGTATCCGACCAACATCCTTGGGCTTCAGAAAGTAAAATTTCTATGAATACTTTAAAAGGGCAAGAAATGCTCATGCTAGATGACGGGCACTGCTTACGTAATCAAGCACTCGATTATTGTTTCACTGCTGGTGCCAAAGAAGATTCTCACTTCCAAGCCACTAGCCTTGAAACGTTGCGCAATATGGTGGCAGCCAATGCGGGTATCACCTTTATGCCTGAACTTGCGGTATTAAATGAAGGCACACGTGCAGGTGTAAAATATATTCCTTGTCATTCGCCAGAACCGTCTCGTACTATTGCTCTCGTTTACCGACCAGGTTCACCATTACGTAATCGCTATGAACGCGTTGCAAGTGCGGTCAGTGAACGAGTTAAATCGATTTTAGCGAATAAAAAATAATTTATCATAAGCTGAGGAAACCCAATGGCTGGTGTTCGAGCAATTCAAAAAGAAAAAACCCGTCGAGCTTTAATTGACGCCGCATTCAATCAATTGAATGCAGAAAAAAGCTTTTCTAATTTAAGCTTGCGTGAAGTTGCCCGTGAAGCGGGCATTGCACCCACTTCTTTCTATCGCCACTTTAGCGATATGGATGAGCTCGGATTAGAAATGGTAGATGAAGCAGGTTTAACCCTCCGTCAATTAATGCGCCAAGCTCGTAAACGTATTGATGCAGGCGGCAGTGTCATCCGTGTTTCTGTTGAAACCTTTTTTGAATTTATCACTCACAGCACCAACGTGTTCCGTTTGCTCTTACGTGAAAGTTCGGGTACTTCTCAAGCTTTCCGTACCGCAGCCGCTCGTGAAATCAAACACTTTATTGATGAATTGACTGAATATATTGCAAAGAAAAATCACTACTCGCAATATGTGTCTTATGTACAGGCAGAAGGCATGGTAACCATCGTATTCACGGCTGGCTCCAATGCTTTAGATATGACTAAGGCCGAACAAGATTTACTAAAAGAGCGTGTTATTTTACAACTTCGTATGCTGGCGAAAGGTGCGGACTTCGCATCTCATAAAGAAAAAATGATGCGAAAATAGACCGCACTTTCTGACTAAAACAAACACCCGCATCTCTGCGGGTGTTTGTTTATCTCAAGAAGGGAATTATTTACCATCCCAAGCTTTAACTGCATCTAAACGTGCTTTCACTTTGCTGCTTGAATCGCCTTTGAAATAATCTTTTGCTAAGCCGCCTTCAAAGCCACCGTAGTTCGGGTTAGGTAATACGATGAATGTTTTACCAAATTTCGCTTTATTTTGAACAACAAAATCACGACGTTCTGCATTTTGTTTACCATAGATTGCATCACCGAAGTCATCAAGGTTATCACCCACATAAACGACGATTTCATAGCCTTGTTTTTCAATTTCTTCAAAACGTGCTGCTTTTGGTGATTTATCTTTTTTCAAGTAAAACGCTGAATCTTCAACACCATTAAAACCTAAACGTTTCATGTCATCAATCGTACCCGCTTTTTCATTGCTGTCTTTGCGGTTAGACACATAGAACATTTTACCGCCGTGGGTATTTACATAGTTATTGAATTCTACTGCGCCTGGTACTACACCTGATTGACGAGCTTCTACCCAACGAGTCCAATCTTTACCATCAAATGGCTTATTGTTTTGCACTTGCCAGCCAGCATAAGGGCTGTTATCTAACATGGTTTCATCTAAATCCACCACAACCGCTTTTTTCTTACCTTTTTTCACTTTAGCGTGATCAAATGCTACTTTTGCCGCATTGTATGCTTGGTAAGAAAGGGCTTGGTATTCACCTGATTGTTGAATCCAGTTAAGACCTAATACCGCTTGTTGTTGAAGCTGCGCATCCGCTTCTGCACTCTTATCTTGAGTCGCACAACCAGTTAAAATAAATGCTGACATCGCTGCAATAGCGGTAAGTTTTAATGTTGTTTTCATTGATTGTTCCTTCTGTTAAAAAGTCATAATGACAGACAAAAGTATAACAAGCCTATTCAGGCAGTGGCTACGGCTTTATCAAACTTTATAACTAATTTGTGAGATAGATCACATTTTTTATTTTTAAGTTATCCAACAAGACTGATGAAATCATTTTCCAAAATCATCTAATTTTTAACCGCACTTTTTCATCGCATTTCGCTGTATTTCACGGTAAACTATCCCAAGTTTTCAGAAATAATAGGTAATTTATGCGTCTTTTCATTGGAATTTTAGTGGGTGTTCTCGTGCTATTTCAGTACGATCTTTGGTTTGGTAAAAACGGATATTTTGATTACAAAGATATCGCAGCTCAAATCAAAGAGAATAAAGCTGAAAATGAAAAGCTCTCACAAAGAAATCAGATGATTTCTGCCGAAATTCAAGGCTTAACAAAAGGCTTTGAATCTATTGAAGAACGTGCACGCATGAGCCATGATATGGTCAAACCAAACGAAGTGTTCTATCACATCGTCAAAGAGCATAAATAATGAGCCGCGAAATTATTGCCGTCATACCTGCTGCGGGTGTTGGAAGCCGTATGCAAGCAAATAAACCTAAGCAATATCTGAAAATTTTAGACAAGACGATTCTGGAACATACACTCTCTGTCATTCTATCCCACCCTGCAATTAATCACGTTATTCTTGCAGTAGGAAAAAATGATCCCTATCTTTCAGAAATGGCTTTATTTCCTCATCAAAACATCACCCTCGTTGAAGGGGGAGAAGCACGAGCTGAGTCAGTTCTAAATGGACTAAAAGCAATTAAAAATAACCAAGCATGGGTGTTAGTGCATGATGCGGCTAGACCTTGTTTAACACATCAAGATTTAGATAAATTGCTCCAAATCGATGATGAACAAGGTGCTATTTTGGCCATTCCGGCAGTCGATACGATTAAACGCGCGAATAAACAACAAGATATTATTAAAACAGAAGATCGCACTGAACTTTGGCTTGCACAAACACCTCAATTTTTCCGTTGCGATCTATTAAGAAATGCGCTTGAACAGGGGCTCTCTCAAGGTGCCAATATTACAGATGAAGCCTCTGCGATGGAACTCGCGGGATTTCAACCACACTTAATCGCAGGACGAAGTGATAATATTAAAGTCACGCGTCCAGAAGATTTAGCTTTAGCCGAATTTTATTTAACAAGGAAAACGCTATGATACGAATTGGACATGGGTTTGATGTTCATGCCTTTGGTGAAGATCGCCCTTTAATTATTGGTGGCGTTGAAGTGCCTTACCATACTGGATTTATTGCTCATTCTGACGGTGATGTTGCCTTACATGCCTTAACAGATGCCTTATTAGGTGCGGCAGCATTAGGGGATATCGGTAAACTCTTCCCCGATACCGATATGCAATATAAAAATGCAGATAGCCGTGTTTTATTACGAGAAGCATTCCGCCAAGTACAAGCAAAAGGCTATAAGGTGGGCAATGTGGATGTAACCATTATTGCACAAGCCCCTAAAATGCGTCCTCATATCGATGCAATGCGAGCGAAGATTGCGGAAGATTTACATTGTGATATTGAGCAAGTGAACGTGAAAGCAACCACAACAGAAAAACTTGGCTTTACAGGTAGAAGCGAAGGTATTGCTTGCGAAGCCGTTGCATTGTTACTCAAAGCTTAAATTTTAAGTAAAAGAAAAGGTTGGTAAAATACCAACCTTTCTTTATTTAGATTAAATTCTTATTATTTTTTTAATAAATCGCGAATCTCAGTAAGTAATTCTTCTTGTGAAGGACCTTTTACTTTTTCTACTGGTTTTTTCACTTTGTTGATACCTTTGATCATCATGAAGATTGCGAATGCAATGATGATGAAATCAAAGACGTTTTGAATAAATACACCGTAGTTTAATGTTACTGCTGGAGTGTCGCCTACTGCTTCTGCTAACGTGATTTTTAAATCTTTGAAATCTACGCCACCAGTTAAAATACCTAATACAGGCATTGCTACGTCACCGACCAGTGAACTTACGATTTTACCAAAAGCACCACCGATGATCACACCGACTGCCATGTCTACTACGTTGCCGCGCATTGCAAATTCGCGGAATTCTTTAATAAAACTCATAAATATTCCTTTATATTGGTTTAAAAATTAAAAGAATGCGTATTATAGGTTTTAAGATTAAAAAGTAAATTGTTATTTAAATAAAAAATGCGCTCGGTTGGAATAATTTTTCTATTTCTGACACAGATTTCTTGTCATTAATATAAACAATGACACTATCACCTTCTTCAATGGTCACCTGACGACGTGCAATGATAACCTCATTTTTACGTAAAATTGCTGCAATCATTGCACCAACTGGAAGTTTAATATCGCCAATCTGTCTTCCAACCACATTGGATGTTGTCGAATCGCCATGTACCACAAGTTCAATGGCTTCCGCAGTACCATGACGCAAGGATGCCACGTTTTTGATATCCCCTTTGCGCACATGCCCTAATAAAGCAGAGATTGTTGCTTGTTGTGGTGAAACCGCAATATCAATGGTTCCACCTTGAATCAAATTGATATATGCCATGCGCTGAATCAGTACCATGGCTTTTTTAGCACCAAGACGTTTTGCCAGTAATGCAGACATAATATTGGCCTCATCATCGGCACTTAATGATAAAAAGACATCGACGTTCTCAATATGCTCTTCAAAAAGTAAATTTTGGTCAGAAGCATCACCGTGGAAAACAAGCGTTTTAGAGAGTTTCTCTGCCAAGACTTTTGCTTTTTCACCGTCTCGCTCAATAAGTTTCACTTGATACTTATCTTCTAACTGTTTTGCAACACCTGAGGCAATATTCCCGCTGCCGACAATCATGATACGCTTGTAGGTTTTCTCAAGGCGTTGCAACTCACTCATCACCGCTTTAATGTGCTCTGTCGCACAAATGAAGGTAATTTCATCTCCTGCCTCAATAATGGTCGAACCTTGTGGGCGAATTAATTTATCATTACGTAAAATTGAAATGATCCGGCAATCAATATGTGGCATATGCTCCTTAAAAGCCGATAACGCATAGCCCACTAACGGACCACCGTAATATGCTTTTACGATCACAATGCTAATTCGATTTTTGGCAAAATGCGCCACTTGCAACGCACCTGGATAAGCAATTAAGCGTGTAATCTCATCTGTGACTAAGTTCTCTGGCGAAATCAGATGATTGATTGGTACGTTTTCATCATTAAATAATTTATCTTTCTCACGCAAATATTCCGCATTACGAATACGCGCAATACGTGTTGGGGTATTGAAAAGGGTATATCCCAACTGGCAAGCAATCATATTAATTTCATCTGATGCCGTTACTGCAACCATCAAGTCTGCATCAGCGGCTCCGGCATCACGCAAAATCTTTGGTGAGGAAGGGGAACCTTTAACCACGCGTAAATCATGCTTATCTTGCAAATTCTGCAAATGTTGAGATTCATTATCGACTAGTGTTATATCGTTATCTTCACTCACTAAATTTGCCGCAAGTGTTGTGCCTACTTGCCCTGCACCTAAGATGATTATTTTCATTCTGTTCTCTCCACAACCAAAGGTCGGATGCCAATTTCAGCTGAATTTAGACCGCACTTTAATGTTTCAATGCGGCGACAAATGGTCGCCGTTACTTGTTCTGCTTCTGCCATTTTTTCTGTAGTAATCGAAGGATCTTGTTTACCAAACAACAGACCATCGAGCAAACGTTCTGCATGCATCCCTTCACGACAAAAATGTAATACGCCTACATCTTCAAATAATGTGGCTACTTTTGCCGTTTTAGTGGTTGCAATGCCTATTCAAATAGGCATCATCAATTAAAGACAAATTCATTTAAGCTGACCGTTTTCTCAATTTCGCATAATAGAACCCATCCCCGCCATTCTCTTGTGGTAAGAATTGGATTCCAATCGTATTTTCCGTTTGTTCAAACGGCAATGGCATTAATTCTGCATCGGGTGTTTCAGCTAAAAAATGCTGTATTTGCTGACTGTTCTCATCAGGAAGCACCGAGCAGGTCACATAAAGCAAAATACCATTAGGTTTCAATTTTGCCCAAAGCGCTTTGAGAATTTGTCCTTGTAAGGCAACCAATTGAGCAATATCCGTTTCTTGACGTAACCATTTAATATCCGGATGACGACGAATGACCCCTGTTGCCGAACAAGGTACATCTAATAAAATACGATCAAAGGATGCACCACTTAAACCTATTTCCGCAAGCCACTTATCTGGCTCGGTTGCATCACCGCAAACAACTGTCGCTTGCTGATTCAAACGGGTAAGATTTTCTTCAACACGTTTTAAGCGATGAGCCTCGACATCAAGCGCAATCACTTTCGCTTGCGGTGCCATCTCTAAAATATGTGTAGTCTTCCCACCTGGCGCCGCACAGGCATCTAAAATTAATTCATCATTTTGTGGCTCAAGCAATAAAGCAGACCACTGCGCATTGAGATCCTGAACTGTCACTGCACCTTGTTCAAAATTCGGTAGTTTCGAGACAGAAAGCGGTTGTGCCAAACGCAAAGCATGTGGATTATCACATTCAAATGCTGCTATCTCTTGCTCTTCCAATAAAGTGCGGTAAGTTTTCGTGTTATTTTGCTGTTGATTGACCCGTAGCCACATTGGTGGCTTTTGGCTATTTGCTTCAATAATTTCACACCAATTTGGATAGGCTTTTTTGAGTTTATTCACAAACCATTCAGGATGAAGCGTTTGCCAATGTTTATCTACTACAGCAAGAATATCCTCTTGTTCCCGTAAGAAACGACGCAATACACCGTTAACCAAACCACGAAAACTATCTGATTTTAATGATTTTGTGGCATTAACTACTTCATCTACCGCCGCATGAGCGGGCACGCGCATATAAAGTAATTGATACAATCCCACCAATAGCAAGCAGTGCACGATGCGGGTTTTACCCTTCAATGGCTTATCTAATAGTTTTTTTATAATATTTTCTAAACGAGGCAATACGCGACAAATACCAAAGGTGATTTCCTGTAATAAAGGCAAATCCTGTGGTTTTACCTTCGATTGCACGTCAGGAAGCAACGTTGATAAGGACTTACCTTGATCTAAAATCTGCAAAATCACTTGAGCAGCAATAGCGCGTACCGAAAGTGCGGTCGATTTTCCCGTTTTTTTTCGTTGAAAGTCCATTATCCGAGCACCTTACCAACCTGGAACCAATCGGCTCGTCCATTGAGAAAATCTTGCACAAACATTGGTTTCTTACCTGCGGGCTGAAGTTGCAATAAATTTAAAACGCCTTCTTTCGTGGCAATTTGGATACCTTTTTTATCGACACTTAAAATCGTCCCAGCGGGTTTATCTACATGTGGCAACACGGCAGCAGCATAAACTTTTAAGGTTTGTTCATGACCTTGCTCATCGGTTAATTGTAGGAAACTAATCGGCCAAGGATTAAACGCGCGAATATTGCGTTCAAGCTGGGCTGCTGATAGCGACCAATCTAATTTAGCCTCTTCTTTAGAAAGTTTCTCTGCATAGTTACTTTGGCTATCATCTTGTTTTTCCGCAATGAACTTCCCTTCTTCCAAATGATCCAAAACATCAATCAATGCAGCTGGCGCAATTTCAGCTAATTTATGGTAAAGCGAGGCAGAGGTTTCATGTGCATCAATATCGCAATACACTTTGTATAACATATCCCCAGTATCTAAGCCTGCATCCATCTTCATAATTGTCACACCAGTTTGTTGATCCCCTGCCCAAATAGAGCGCTGAATAGGCGCAGCTCCACGCCAACGTGGCAAGAGAGAGCCATGCACATTTAAACAACCTAAACGAGGCATATCTAACACTACTTGAGGTAAAATCAAACCATAAGCGACAACAACCATCACATCGGCATTTAACGTTTTAAGCTCTGCTTGAGCTTCTTCTTTACGTAAGGATTTTGGTTGATAAACAGGAATTTGATGCTGTTCTGCTAATTGCTTTACAGGACTCGCCTGCAATTTTTTACCGCGGCCAGCCGGTTTATCTGGCTGCGTATAAACAGCAATAATATTGTGATGTGAATTTAAGAGTGCAGCAAGATGTTGTGCTGCGAAGTCCGGTGTACCGGCAAAGATGATATTCAATGGTTTCATAATGTTCTACGTTATGGTGTTGATAGGAAAAGTGCGGTCATTTTATACCGCACTTTTGATTATTGTTTTGCAATTTGTTTTTTATATTTCACTAATTTTTCTTTGATACGTTGACGTTTCAACGGTGAAAGATAATCCACAAATAAAATACCGTTCAAATGATCGATCTCATGTTGAATACAGATTGCTAATAAACCATCTGCATCAAGCGTAAATTCTTTTCCATGACGATCTAACGCTTTTACTGTGACTTTTTCTTTACGAGACACTAAAGCACGGAATCCAGGGATAGACAAACAACCTTCTTCTATGCCTGTTTCACCTTCTGAGGCCAAAATTTCTGGATTGATCAACACTAATTGATTTTGTTTGTCGCCTTCAATATCAATCGTAATAATACGCTGCAAAATATCTACTTGCGGTGCAGCAAGGCCAATACCTTCTTCTTGGTACATCGTATCAAACATATCATCTACAATTTTACGAATGTCATCATTGACTTCTGCAACTGGCTCACAAACAACCTTAAGGTGATCATCTGGATAAATTAATACATTAAGTGCGGTCATATTTTCTCTTGTTTTATTAAAATTACGGCGGTGATTGTATCATAGAATCAACGCTTTGCTAAAATATTGAAAACTCCATACACAAAAACCCCAAGCCATTCAGCTCGGGGTTCTACATTCACTACCTGGCGGTGTCCTACTCTCACATGGGGAAACCCCACACTACCATCGGCGCATCGGCGTTTCACTTCTGAGTTCGGTATGGGGTCAGGTGGGACCACCGCTCTATCGCCGCCAGGATTATTCCTTTAATAACTTTTCTATTTCTCTCTGCTCCGCTATCTCTAGCGCTCACAACCAAACAAGCTGATTTACCTTCAATACTTTCTCTTTCTTCTCTGAGTTTCGTCTTTGTATCATTTCAACACCCAAAACCCTTGAGCGTTGTATAGTTAAGCCTCTCGGGCAATTAGTACAGGTTAGCTCAACGGCTCACACCGCTTACACATCCTGCCTATCTACGTCTTAGTCTTAAACAACCCTTACAGATTTATAATCTGGGAGAACTCATCTCTTGGCAAGTTTCGTGCTTAGATGCTTTCAGCACTTATCTCTTCCGCACTTAGCTACCCGGCAATGCGTCTGGCGACACAACCGGAACACCAGTGGTGCGTCCACTCCGGTCCTCTCGTACTAGGAGCAGCCCCAATCAATTCTCCAACGCCCACGGCAGATAGGGACCGAACTGTCTCACGACGTTCTAAACCCAGCTCGCGTACCACTTTAAATGGCGAACAGCCATACCCTTGGGACCTACTTCAGCCCCAGGATGTGATGAGCCGACATCGAGGTGCCAAACACCGCCGTCGATATGAACTCTTGGGCGGTATCAGCCTGTTATCCCCGGAGTACCTTTTATCCGTTGAGCGATGGCCCTTCCATTCAGAACCACCGGATCACTATGACCTACTTTCGTACCTGCTCGACTTGTCTGTCTCGCAGTTAAGCTTGCTTATACCATTGCACTAACCTGACGATGTCCGACCGTCATTAGCAAACCTTCGTGCTCCTCCGTTACTCTTTGGGAGGAGACCGCCCCAGTCAAACTACCCACCAGACACTGTCCGAGACCGCGTTTCGCAATCTTCGTTAGAACATCAAACGTTAAAGGGTGGTATTTCAAGGTCGACTCCAACAATACTGGCGTATCATCTTCATAGTCTCCCACCTATCCTACACATCAAAATTCAATGTTCAGTGTCAAGCTATAGTAAAGGTTCACGGGGTCTTTCCGTCTAGCCGCGGGTACACCGCATCTTCACGGCGATTTCAATTTCACTGAGTCTCGGGTGGAGACAGCCTGGCCATCATTATGCCATTCGTGCAGGTCGGAACTTACCCGACAAGGAATTTCGCTACCTTAGGACCGTTATAGTTACGGCCGCCGTTTACTGGGGCTTCGATCAGGAGCTTCTCTTTCGATTACACCATCAATTAACCTTCCAGCACCGGGCAGGCATCACACCCTATACGTCCACTTTCGTGTTTGCAGAGTGCTGTGTTTTTAATAAACAGTTGCAGCCAGCTGGTATCTTCGACCGGTTCAACCTTCGCCCGCGAGGGACTACAATCTACGCCGGCGCACCTTCTCCCGAAGTTACGGTGCTATTTTGCCTAGTTCCTTCACCCGAGTTCTCTCAAGCGCCTGAGTATTCTCTACCTGACCACCTGTGTCGGTTTTCAGTACGGTTTAGTAAAGCCTGTCGCTTAGTGGCTTTTCCTGGAAGTGTGGTATCGGTTACTTCAGCTCCGTAGAGCCTCGTCATCATCTCTCAGTGTTAAGGAAGTTCGGATTTGCCTAAACTTCCCACCTACCAACTTAAACGCACATATCCAACAGTGCGATAACCTAACCTGCTCCGTCCCCACATCGCAGCTTTACCAAGTACAGGAATATTAACCTGTTTCCCATCGACTACGCTTTTCAGCCTCGCCTTAGGGGCCGACTCACCCTGCCCCGATTAACGTTGGACAGGAACCCTTGGTCTTCCGGCGAACGGGTTTTTCACCCGTTTTATCGTTACTTATGTCAGCATTCGCACTTGTGATACGTCCAGCATGCTTCTCAACACACCTTCATCCGCTTACACAACGCTCCCCTACCCAACAGTATTGCTACTGATGCCGCAGCTTCGGTGCTATATTTGAGCCCCGTTACATCTTCCGCGCAGGCCGACTCGACTAGTGAGCTATTACGCTTTCTTTAAATGATGGCTGCTTCTAAGCCAACATCCTAGCTGTCTAAGCCTTCCCACTTCGTTTCCCACTTAATATAGACTTTGGGACCTTAGCTGGCGGTCTGGGTTGTTTCCCTCTCCACGACGGACGTTAGCACCCGCCGTGTGTCTCCTGAGTATCACTCTTCGGTATTCGTAGTTTGCATCGGGTTGGTAATCCGGGATGGACCCCTAGCCGAAACAGTGCTCTACCCCCGAAGGTGTCCGCTCAAGGCTCTACCTAAATAGATTTCGGGGAGAACCAGCTATCTCCCGGTTTGATTGGCCTTTCACCCCCAGCCACAAGTCATCCGCTAATTTTTCAACATTAGTCGGTTCGGTCCTCCAGTTAGTGTTACCCAACCTTCAACCTGCCCATGGCTAGATCACCGGGTTTCGGGTCTATACCTTGCAACTAGACGCCCAGTTAAGACTCGGTTTCCCTTCGGCTCCCCTATTCGGTTAACCTCGCTACAAAATATAAGTCGCTGACCCATTATACAAAAGGTACGCAGTCACCCTTAAAGGGCTCCCACTGCTTGTACGTACAAGGTTTCAGGTTCTATTTCACTCCCCTCACCGGGGTTCTTTTCGCCTTTCCTTCACAGTACTGGTTCACTATCGGTCAATCAGGAGTATTTAGCCTTGGAGGATGGTCCCCCCATCTTCAAACAGGATATCACGTGTCCCGCCCTACTTGTCGTTAGCTTAGTACCATGACCTGGACTTCGAGTACGGGGCTATCACCCTGTGTCGCTAAGCTTCCCAGCTTGTTCCTCTGTCTCTGTCATTATCACTAACAGGCTCCTTCGCGTTCGCTCGCCGCTACTAACGAAATCTCGATTGATTTCTTTTCCTCGGGGTACTTAGATGTTTCAGTTCTCCCGGTTTGCCTCACTTACCTATGTATTCAGTCAGTGATAGTAGATTCTTCATCTACTGGGTTTCCCCATTCGGACATCTTGGATTAAACGCCTCTTATCGACTCATCCAAGCTTTTCGCAGATTAGCACGTCCTTCTTCGCCTCTGATTGCCAAGGCATCCACCTTGTACGCTTAGTCACTTAACTATACAACCTCAAAAATTCTTGATGTTGTGTTTTCAACTAAACACTTGATTGCTTTTGTTCAATCAAGATTTTATTCTTACTCAGACTTTTTCTTATCCTTAAGGACTTGAAAGTCTCTTCAGTTTTTCAGCTTGTTTCCTGGTTGTTAAAGAACAGAAGATAATAAAGTTATCTTTATTTGGCGTCCCCACGGGGATTCGAACCCCGGTTACCGCCGTGAAAGGGCGATGTCCTAGGCCTCTAGACGATGGGGACAACAAATAAAGATACTCTATCTTACATTTTGCTTACGCACTTTTCTCTCTTCATTCATTTTCTACAATATATCAATCAATCTGTGTGGACACTTATTGTCTCTCGTCTTTGGTAAGGAGGTGATCCAACCGCAGGTTCCCCTACGGTTACCTTGTTACGACTTCACCCCAGTCATGAATCATACCGTGGTAAACGCCCTCCAAAAGGTTAAGCTATCTACTTCTGGTACAACCCACTCCCATGGTGTGACGGGCGGTGTGTACAAGGCCCGGGAACGTATTCACCGCAACATTCTGATTTGCGATTACTAGCGATTCCGACTTCATGGAGTCGAGTTGCAGACTCCAATCCGGACTTAGACGTACTTTGTGAGATTCGCTCCAGCTCGCACTCTCGCTTCCCTCTGTATACGCCATTGTAGCACGTGTGTAGCCCTACTCGTAAGGGCCATGATGACTTGACGTCATCCCCACCTTCCTCCGGTTTATCACCGGCAGTCTCCTTTGAGTTCCCGACCGAATCGCTGGCAACAAAGGATAAGGGTTGCGCTCGTTGCGGGACTTAACCCAACATTTCACAACACGAGCTGACGACAGCCATGCAGCACCTGTCTCAGAGTTCCCGAAGGCACCATTCCATCTCTGGAATGTTCTCTGGATGTCAAGAGTAGGTAAGGTTCTTCGCGTTGCATCGAATTAAACCACATGCTCCACCGCTTGTGCGGGCCCCCGTCAATTCATTTGAGTTTTAACCTTGCGGCCGTACTCCCCAGGCGGTCGATTTATCACGTTAGCTACGGGCGCCAAACTCAAAGTTCAACCCCCAAATCGACATCGTTTACAGCGTGGACTACCAGGGTATCTAATCCTGTTTGCTCCCCACGCTTTCGCACATGAGCGTCAGTACATTCCCAAGGGGCTGCCTTCGCCTTCGGTATTCCTCCACATCTCTACGCATTTCACCGCTACACGTGGAATTCTACCCCTCCCTAAAGTACTCTAGACTCCCAGTCTGAAATGCAATTCCCAGGTTAAGCCCGGGGCTTTCACACCTCACTTAAAAGTCCGCCTGCGTGCCCTTTACGCCCAGTTATTCCGATTAACGCTCGCACCCTCCGTATTACCGCGGCTGCTGGCACGGAGTTAGCCGGTGCTTCTTCTGTAGTTAACGTCAATTGGCTAGCCTATTAAACTAACCACCTTCCTCGCTACCGAAAGAACTTTACAACCCGAAGGCCTTCTTCATTCACGCGGCATGGCTGCGTCAGGGTTGCCCCCATTGCGCAATATTCCCCACTGCTGCCTCCCGTAGGAGTCTGGGCCGTGTCTCAGTCCCAGTGTGGCTGGTCATCCTCTCAGACCAGCTAGAGATCGTCGGCTTGGTGAGCCTTTACCTCACCAACTACCTAATCCCACTTGGGCTCATCCTATGGCATGTGGCCCGAAGGTCCCACACTTTAATCTTTCGATATTACGCGGTATTAGCTACAGTTTCCCGTAGTTATCCCCCTCCATAAGCCAGATTCCCAAGCATTACTCACCCGTCCGCCACTCGTCATCAAAGAAGCAAGCTTCTCTATGTTACCGTTCGACTTGCATGTGTTAAGCCTGCCGCCAGCGTTCAATCTGAGCCATGATCAAACTCTTCAATTCAAGTTCAATCGCTCAATACTGCTGACATAAAATGTCACTACTTAATAAAGTATTATGAATTTCTAGTTAGCACCTATTAAGACTTCAAAATTAAAAAATATTTTTAAAACAAGTCAATCAACAAGTGCCCACACAGATTGTCTGATATATTGTTAAAGAGCAAAAAAGAACGACGCACTGGCTTTATTACGTTTCACAACAGTGCGTCGTTGTGTGGGGCGTATTATAGATATTTCAGAATTCTTTGCAAGTGCTTTTTTACAAAAAATTCATTAACCGATTATTTTTTAGGCATGAAGTCATTTGCGTAATACTCTCTAACTAACCTTTTTGGATGCTCGTTTACAACGTCTAAATCCATTTGCGGAGAGTATTTCATTAAGTTTACTAAGCCCTCTTTCCTTCTCTTTTTCAGTGTAAAACTCACAATTACGATTTTCCAAAGCTCCACGAAGTCGCCAATAAAAAGCTTCACTTGCACTAATATCCGCTTTCTTCAAACGAACAATCGCATTTTCAGCACCAATTTTTCGTAAAGTATCAACATTATCAACCCCTACTTTGTTTAATGCCCGTTCATACTTTATCGATAAATTTGGCAAGTCCCTGATTCGTCCAATCTTAGATAGCGCAAGATCGAGTTTTTCCTTCCTTATTTGAGTAATTGAAAGAATAATCAAAGTTCTCATTAGAACGTTGTCCTTCAAGATACTTTCGGTTAAAGCATAATAATCAGATAATACAAAACGCTTATTGAG
Organism: Haemophilus parainfluenzae; assembly: GCF_036288925.1. Classification (NCBI taxonomy): domain Bacteria; kingdom Pseudomonadati; phylum Pseudomonadota; class Gammaproteobacteria; order Pasteurellales; family Pasteurellaceae; genus Parahaemophilus; species Parahaemophilus parainfluenzae. Next base: position 678,553 of record NZ_CP127167.1, on the reverse strand, counting down.
TTCATTTGTTGTAAAAGATTTACATCCAAGTCCTTTTAATTTTATTGAAAGCTCATCCTTAGCTCGCAAGTAAACTTTATTGTTTACCCAAACAGCAAACATATCTTTTTGTTTATGAAACAAGCCATATCCTGTAAATAGATTTTTACTTGTCACATCGCCAATAAGTTGATTTAGCAGTTCACATACTTTGGTAATATTATCATTAGGTATCGGTAGGATTTTCATTTTAAAGCTCCCCTTAGAGTAAAGTTTATTTATCTATAACTAAGAAGTACTTCTATAGAATAGTTATACCATAATCAATTAAGTGTAACGAATAGAAATTTTCAATTTTGTGAGATAGATCGCAAATATAAAATTTATTTTCAAATAGGCAATTAGATAATGAAAAATAATTTTATAATTAGATACTTAAACCCATTGAAAATTCTCAAATAACAACCAATAATAACTAAAATTATTCTTATAAGTAATTATCATAAACGCTATATTTATGATAAGTATTTTTGATATGGTCATGACTATCACATTAGTCCAAACTTATATACTTAACAAATTGATTTTAAATAAACGATTTCTAAAAGTTGGAATCTAGTTCACATTTTTTCAGTAAGGAAAAAATTTTCTCTTGATACTGTACATCAATACAGATATAATCTAACCAAATTTAGATAACTCTATTCAAGAAGGTTTTATATGGCAACTCAAGAAGAAAAACAAAAAGCGCTCGCTGCAGCACTTGGTCAAATTGAAAAGCAATTCGGTAAGGGCTCAATTATGAAATTGGGCGATACTCAAGCCCTTGATGTAGAATCTGTTTCAACAGGTTCTTTAGGTCTTGATGTCGCTCTTGGTATTGGTGGGTTACCAATGGGTCGTATTGTTGAAATTTTTGGACCTGAATCTTCTGGTAAAACAACCTTAACTTTATCTGTTATCGCTCAAGCACAAAAAGTAGGCAAAACTTGTGCATTTATCGATGCGGAACATGCTCTTGATCCTATTTATGCAGCAAAACTTGGTGTTGATGTGAAAGAACTTTTAGTTTCCCAACCCGACAATGGTGAACAAGCACTTGAAATTTGTGATGCCTTAGTGCGCTCTGGAGCAGTAGATGTCGTTATTGTGGACTCGGTTGCTGCACTTACCCCGAAAGCTGAAATTGAAGGTGAAATGGGTGATTCACACATGGGTTTACAAGCACGTCTGATGTCTCAAGCACTACGTAAATTAACTGGTCAAATCAAAAATGCAAACTGTCTTGTTATCTTCATTAATCAAATTCGTATGAAAATTGGTGTGATGTTTGGTAACCCAGAAACCACAACTGGTGGTAACGCGCTAAAATTCTACTCTTCTGTTCGTTTAGATATTCGTCGTACTGGTTCAGTTAAAGATGGAGATGAGGTCATTGGTAACGAAACTCGTGTTAAAGTAGTTAAAAACAAATTAGCCGCACCTTTCCGCCAAGTAGATTTCCAAATTCTTTATGGAGAAGGTATCTCTAAAGCAGGCGAATTAATTGAACTTGGTGTTAAACACAAACTTGTTGAGAAATCCGGTGCATGGTATGCATATAACGGTGAAAAAATTGGTCAAGGTAAAGCCAATGCGATGAAGTGGTTACATGAAAATCCTGCGAAATCAGATGAGCTTGAAGCAAAGCTTCGCGCTGAATTGGTCGCTAATCCTGAACAAGCATTAATGGCTGATATTGAACAATCCAATGATGATACAGAAAGCGATTTCTAATTACTAAAAGTGCGGTCAAATTGACCGCCTTTCTATTTCAACTGTATTTCTCTTACAAGGAATTTCTATGTCTTCTCTTGCTTTGAGCTATGTCGTTAATTTACTTGCTCGACGTGAATATAGCGAATTTGAACTACGCAATAAAATGCAGGAAAAAGCATTTACAGAATATGAGATCGATGAAACGATAGCGCACTGCCAGGAAAAAAACTGGCAAAATAATAAGCGATTTGCTGAAAATTATTTATACGCACGTTCGCAACGTGGGTATGGTGCAAATCGTATCAAACAAGAATTACGTCAACTGAAAGGTGTATCTTCAGACGTAATCAATGAAGTCCTCATAGAAAGTGAAATTAATTGGATTGAAATAGCAGAAAAGGTTCTACACAAAAAGTTTCCTAACTATGCAGAACCTCAACCAATCAAAAGCAAACAAAAAATTTGGCAGTATATGCTCTCTCATGGATTTTATTCTGAAGAATTTAGCGATTTTATCGGAAATGGAATAGAAGACTAATGATCCTAAAGAAATAAACCCCTAATACTGTAAAAATTAAACAACCAACTAAATGGCTCGCTAAAACGAATAATCCATTTACCCACTCTTCTTTAAAAAAGCGTTCTATTACTTCGCCTGAAAAAGAAGAAAAGGTGGTGAGAGCACCAAGAAATCCCGTCACTAAGAATAATCGCCATTCAGGGTTAAATTGAGGAAATAACCAAAAGGTTGCCACTAAAATTCCCATCAAAAAACAGCCAATAAAGTTCGCCACAAGTGTACCAAATGCAAGTGTACTAAATAGTGAATTCAACCAAAGACCCAATCCCCATCGTAAGGATGCACCAATGGCTGCGCCTGTGCTCACAAGAATGACTGACTGAAACATTTATTTGATACCAAAAAGCACAGCTAAATGCTTCGCTACCGCTTCGTCTTTATTGAAGCCAATCTCTTCCAATTCGGGGCAAGCTTCTTTTAGACGAGGATCAGCATTCGCCATCACATAACCTTTACCAGCCAAAGAAAGCATTTCAACATCATTTTGGCCATCACCAAAAGCAATACAATCTTTTAATCCATAATTTCTATTTTCTAATAGATGAGCTAATGCATCACCTTTAGATACATTTTTATTCATGACCTCTAAGCAAGTCATAGCGGAATAAACAATCGTCGTTTTATCACCAAAATGCGTTCTAAGATAATCTTCCAGCTCCACAAGATCTTTCGGGTCACGAGCAATAAAAAATACTTTTTCAGTTCCTCTTCCATGATGTTTTGTGAAATCAACCACCTCATACATGAAACCTGAATCCTTGTGATATTTTGCTAATTCAGGCACATCTATATTGATAAACCAACCATCATCTTGATAAGTATTGATACAAATCTTGGTACGATCAAAAGGGATTTTATACAACTCAAGTACGATTTCTTCTGGAAGGCTATTGCTATAAATAAGGTTACCTTTTAGGTCGCGTACTCTCGCGCCATTGGAAGTGATCATTACAGCATGCTCCGCTCCAATCTTACCTAAAATAGAAGAAACATCCGTGTGATTACGGCCAGTTGCTAAAATAATATCAACACCTTTTTGTTCTAATTTATTTAATATCTTAATTGTGAAATCACCAATTACATGATTAGTATTGAGTAATGTACCGTCAAGATCAGAAACCACGGCTTTAAATGGAAGTTGTTGCATAAAACCACCTGTATAAAAAATGAGTCTGTATCATACCAAAACAACACGATTTTTGACCGCACTTTCTATCATAAAAATGACATTCATTGATAAAAAACAAAAAGGCGCATCTTTCGATACGCCTTCTTAATCTAACTTGTTACAGTTAATACATCAATTATTTGATGATTTTCGCAACAACGCCAGCACCTACTGTACGGCCACCTTCACGGATTGCGAAACGTAAACCTTGGTCCATCGCAATTGGGTGGATTAAGCTTACTGTCATTTTGATGTTATCACCAGGCATTACCATTTCCACGCCTTCTGGTAACTCGATTGTACCCGTTACGTCAGTTGTACGGAAATAGAACTGTGGACGGTAACCTTTGAAGAATGGAGTGTGACGACCACCTTCTTCTTTTGATAATACGTAAACTTCTGATTCGAAATCAGTGTGTGGCGTGATTGAACCTGGTTTCGCTAATACTTGACCACGTTCGATTTCTTCACGTTTTGTACCACGTAATAAGGCACCAATGTTCTCACCTGCACGACCTTCGTCAAGTAATTTACGGAACATTTCAACACCCGTTACAGTTGTTTTAGTTGTTGGTTTGATACCAACGATTTCAACTTCATCACCAGTGCGGATGATACCACGCTCAACACGACCTGTTACTACTGTACCACGACCTGAAATTGAGAACACGTCTTCGATTGGAAGAAGGAACGGTTGGTCAATTGCACGCTCTGGCTCAGGAATGTAAGTATCTAAGTGGTTTGCTAACTCAAGGATTTTTTCTTCCCATTCTGCTACGCCGTTTAATGCTTGTAATGCAGAACCACGTACGATTGGCGTATCGTCACCTGGGAAATCATATTGAGAAAGAAGTTCACGAACTTCCATTTCTACTAATTCTAATAACTCTTCGTCATCTACCATGTCGCATTTGTTTAAGAATACGATGATGTAAGGTACACCTACTTGGCGACCTAATAAGATGTGCTCACGAGTTTGTGGCATAGGACCATCTGTCGCTGCTACTACTAAAATAGCACCGTCCATTTGCGCCGCACCGGTAATCATGTTTTTAACATAGTCCGCGTGTCCTGGGCAGTCAACGTGTGCGTAGTGGCGAGTTGGAGTATCGTATTCAACGTGTGAGGTGTTGATGGTGATACCACGCGCTTTTTCTTCTGGCGCGTTATCGATTTGGTCGAATGCACGAGCTGCACCACCGTAGTGTTTTGCTAATACGGTTGTGATTGCTGCTGTTAAAGTTGTTTTACCGTGGTCAACGTGGCCGATTGTACCCACGTTTACGTGCGGTTTTGTACGTTCAAATTTTTCTTTAGACATTTAAAGAGTCCCTCTAAATAGACACGGTTATCGATGGGTAAATTAAACCACATTAACCAATAAAATCATTACTATTTAATAAAGGAAAGAGGAATTTGGAAGGTGGTGCTGATAGGCGGATTTGAACCGCCGACCTCACCCTTACCAAGGGTGCGCTCTACCAACTGAGCTATATCAGCGTTTGGAGCGGGCAGCGGGAATCGAACCCGCATCATTAGCTTGGAAGGCTAAGGTAATAGCCATTATACGATGCCCGCAGTCCTAAATTCATCTGTCCCATCAGAATTCATTTAGAAAATGGTGGAGGGAGAAGGATTCGAACCTTCGAAGGCTGAGCCAACAGATTTACAGTCTGCCCCCTTTGGCCGCTCGGGAACCCCTCCACGCTAAATGAATACTTGTTTACTAAAGGATGGTGCCGACTACCGGAATCGAACTGGTGACCTACTGATTACAAGTCAGTTGCTCTACCTACTGAGCTAAGTCGGCATGTCGTAAGCAAGTGAGGCGTATTATATGGAAATTTTTACTTCTGACAAGCTTTTTTTTTAAAAAAAAAGTTTTTTTTGATTATTCGTCTAATTTACAAGCAAAAATATATTACCAGAATACAAAACTTATCAATTTTAATAAAAATCAATGATCATTCTTCATTTATAGGGTATATTTTGTCCAGTTTTTCTGTCTATACATAAAACACCGTGAATATTACTGAACAATTTATACCTTTTTTAAACTTTAGCCGTCAACAATGGGCTGAATTAAGAAAATCTGTTCCGCTAAAATTAACGGAGCAAGATCTAAAGCCACTTTTAGGCTTTAATGAAGAGCTTTCTCTTGATGAAGTAAGTACTATCTATCTACCGCTTGCACGTCTCATCAACTACTATATTGATGAAAACCTTCGCCGCCAAACGGTTTTAAATCGATTTCTTGACGGACAACGCCCTAAAGTGCCCTATATCATTAGTATTGCAGGAAGCGTTGCGGTCGGGAAAAGCACTTCAGCACGCATTTTACAATCACTGCTCACCTATTGGCCCTTTGAGCGGAAAGTAGATCTCATTACTACCGATGGTTTTCTCTTGCCACTGGAAAAACTGAAAAAAAAGAATCTCTTACAAAAGAAAGGATTCCCGATTTCTTATGATACGGCCAAGTTAATTCAATTTCTAGCTGATATCAAATCAGGCAAGCCATCTGTAAAATCGCCCATTTATTCTCATCTGACTTACGATATTGTTCCTGATAAGTTCAATATTGTCGATCAACCCGATATTTTAATTTTAGAAGGATTAAACGTTCTCCAAACAGGTTCAAACAAAGCCAATCAAACCTTCGTATCTGATTTTGTAGATTTTTCTATCTATGTGGATGCAGACGAAAAACTTCTTAAAGAATGGTATATCAAACGATTCTTAAAATTCAGCCAAAGTGCTTTTACAAATCCTGACTCCTATTTTAAACATTACGCTAATCTCTCTGAGCAAGAGGCCATTGAAACGGCTAGCAAAATTTGGGATAACATTAATGGATTGAATTTAAAACAAAACATTCTGCCGACTCGTGAGCGAGCCAATCTCATTCTTAGAAAAGGTGAAAATCACGAAGTTGAGTTAGTGAAATTAAGAAAATAAAAAAAAGCGGTCAGATCAAATTGACCGCTCTTTTTCTCACTACCTTACGACATCCTTCCATTCTCAATACCAATCACCTGATCACAAATAGCCATAGTCGATTGGCGATGACTCACGAGAATAATCAATTTTTCTGCTTTCACATTCAGCAACGATTTTAAAATCATCGCTTCATTTAAGCTATCTAAGTTGCTAGTCGGTTCATCAAGCAAAATAATCGGCGCATTGTGTAAGAAGGCACGGGCAATACCGATGCGTTGTTTTTCACCATCAGAGAGATTGCCGCCCAATTCCGTCATTTTCGTTTGATACCCTTCAGGCAAGCTTAAAATGAAATCATGAATTGACGCTTTCTTCGCCGCTTCCATAATTTCTTCTAACGTTGCATCACGGTGCGCAAGGCGAATATTTTCCTCGATGGTTTCGTTAAAAATATAGGTTTGCTGGGTAATGTATGCCATATTGTCACGCAAACTACGGGTGTTGATATTCGGTAAGGTTTCACCGTTAATTTTAATGCTGCCTGATTTAGGATCGTAAAAACGCATCAGCAATTTTAACAAGGTACTTTTACCGCTACCGCTTCTGCCGTGAATCCCTAAGATTTCACCCTTTTTCACAGACAAGCTAACATCCGATAAAATTTGTTCTTCACCGTAAGCAAAGTTTACATTCTCAACATCAATGCGAGAAACCTCTTTCAAATCGACCGCACTTTCTACGTCTTTTAATTCAGGCTCTTCCGCTAACAAACTCAATACACGCTCACCTGAAGCCAAGGTTTGTAACAAGTTGCTTGAAAGGTTACTTAACGCAATAACCGGGCCATAGCTCGACATCAATAAAATCACACCAATTAAAAAGGCAGAAAAATCAATCTTATCTAGACTAAACAAAATTAAGCCGGTGAATAACATAATGATGTTAAAAGCCGATACCGCCACTTCAGTATAAACGCGCACTTTGGCTTCTTGGTCTTTAATACGCTCAAAAGCGGTATCGATTTTTTGGCTGCGTTGTTGAATTTCATCTAACCGTTGTTTTGCATAGCCAAAAAGTTGAATTTCTTTCATGCCTCGTACGCTGTCGAGGAAGAAATCATTCATCTCACCAACCAACTCTCGATAGCGTCTGCCATCTTCACGCGCCAATTTGGTGGTGATAATGGGTAGAATCACCCCCACCGTTAAATAAGCGGCTAATGCCACAATTACAAACCAGCCTGAAAGATGCCCAAAGACCAACAATAAAATTGTAGAAGTAAAGAACGCGATCATAATTGGTGCAATGGTGTGCGCATAGAATACTTCGAGCAATTCAATATCATTGGTAACTAGTGACACTAATTGCCCCGCTTGTTTATCTTGCAACTTCACAAAAGCCAAACGGCGTAGAGAAGAAAACACTTTATCACGCAATAATGCCAATAATTTAAAAGCAATATAGTGCCCGGACATTTGCTCTAAATAACGCAATGCGCCACGAGCCACCGCTAACACGATAAGTGCGGTCAAAATGCCAGAGAAACTCAAATGGGTGTCAAAGTTTAAGAGATTCGCTAACCCCATCGCACCAAGCACCATAATAAAAATAGCGGCAAGGAAACCGAGCGTTCCCATGGTGATAGTAAACGCCATGATATGCGCCAATGGGGTCACTAATTTCAACAAATGCCCCATCACAACAAAACCATTTTTACGCATTTGCCACCTCTCTAATTTGTTCTAAATCTTTTTGTTGTTGGAACATTTCAGCATACGCACCTTGTTTTGCCATGAGGTCTTTATGCGTGCCTTGCTCAATCAATTTGCCTTGTTCAAGCACGTTAATGCAATCAGCATTCACGGCATTCGCCAAGCGGTGAGAAATCATCACAATCGTTTTTTGTTGTTTAAATTGCTGAATGAACTGCAAAATAATTTCTTCGCTTTCTACATCAATGTTACTGGTCGCTTCATCAAAAATATAAAGTTCGGCATTGTGTAATAAAGCACGCGCTAAAGCTAAACGTTGGATTTGACCGCCCGATAAATTCGCGCCACGGCTTAATAGCTGCATATCTAATCCGCCATTTTCGCGTACAAAATGGGCAAGATTCACTTGTTCTAAACACGCATAAATTTGCTCGTCTGTGGCATCAATTTTCGCCATCGTCATATTTTCACGCAGTGTGCCTTTGAACACGTAGCTACTATGGCTCACCAACGATACTTTTTGATAGAAAGAAGTGCGGTCTATTTCAGAGGCGTTTTGTCCATTAAACAAAATCTCACCTTGTTGCGCTTTATTAAAGCCCATTAATAACGAAACTAAGGTTGATTTACCACAACCACTTTTACCCACAAATACAGAAAGTTGGTTTGGTTGAATCGTTAAAGTTAAACCCTGAATGGCTGGTTTTTCTGCAGAATACGCAAAATGTAGATCTTTAATTTCCACTTGAACGTTATTTTTTGCTTCAAAATCCACCGCACTTTGTTGTGTTTCCACTGGCGTATCTAACAATGTGAATATCTTATCTGATGCAGCTTTACCATTCATCGCCACATGGAAGAATGAACCAAGCAAACGAAGCGGAATAAAGAATTCAGAAGAAAGCAGAATAAATAAAATGACACCTAATACGGTTAATTGGTCCGCTTGGAATTGCAACAAAGCCGTTAAAATCCCGATTGCCGCACCACCGTAAGCAAGTAAATCCATCAGTGATACGGAATTAAGCTGCATAGTCAGTACTTTCATAGTGATTTTGCGGAAATGTTCCGCTTCTTCATCCATTGCTTTTGCTTTATAAGCATCATCTTGATAGATTTTTAGCGTGATTAAACCCTGTAGGTTATCCAAAAAACTGCTACCTAACCCCACATAAATGGACCAATATTTTGCCAAGAGTTTTTTCGCGATTTTATTCACCGCAATAATCGACATAGGGATCAACGGCACGCAAATCAGCAAAATCACCGCTGTTTTAAAGCTGAAAAAGATCAGAAAAGCGAAGAGTGTGAGCGGTGCAAGCAAGCTATAAAAAAGCTGAGGCAAATAACGTCCGAAATAGATTTCAAGTTGTTCTACGCCTTCTGAAGCCACTTGAATGATATTTGACGTAGATTGTTGATTCACTTGGTTAAGTGGCATTGAAGCCAATTTTCGATAGATGAGGCTACGCAGTTCGTGTTTTACTTTCGTACTGGCAAAATAAGAAGACTGCACCGATTTTTTACCCGCAAAGGCACGCAATGCCAAAGCAGCAACCAAAACGATGCCCAAAATGACCGCTCTTATCGGGCCCAATTCGTTAAAATAAGCCGCCTGTAAAATATAAGAAAACACGACGGCACTAATAATTCCGCCAACTAACGCCACCCAGTTCCATAACACCGTGATGCCAATCCATTTTTTACTGTCGGCTACCGTGTTAATTAGGCGTTTATCTATCATCATAATGATTGCTCCTAAAAACAAAAAAGAAGTACGCACATTACTATGCGTACTTTGCTATCAATCTAACAACTAAAAACAAGTCTATTTCGTATCATTGCCTTTAAGCGATAAAAATCGTGAAAATTATAGTCAAGAATATAAACAAATAACAGATCTAATTGAAAATTATTTTTATTTATATCTTAAGTAAAAAAATACCGCACTTGATTTCCCTAAGTGCGGTTATCTTTAGTGATATTTTTGAATATTAGACTAAACGTCTAAGTTTGCTCGCAACGCATTCATTTCAATGAATTCACGACGAGGCTCAACTTCATCCCCCATTAATGTGGTGAAGAGTTGGTCTGCGGCAACAGCATCTTTAATTGATACTTTTAACATACGACGAGCATTTGGATCCATAGTGGTTTCCCAAAGTTGCTCAGCATTCATTTCACCTAACCCTTTATAGCGTTGGATTTCTAAGCCACGACGAGATTCTTTCATCAACCATTCAACAGCCTGTTCAAATGATTGAACGGGCTGAGTTTTTTCACCACGAGTAACGTAAGCGCCCTCTTCTAGCAAGCCATTCACTTGCTGACCGAATGCGGTAATCTTCGCAAATTCATTGCCCATTACAAAATCAAAGTTGATGAAGTAATCAGTATCAATACCATGTTTACGAACAGTAATAACGGCTTCATATACTTGGCGTTCGCTGTTAAATTGGGTTCTTGCTGAATATAAATGCGCTTCTGTTTCTTTTTCAGTTAAGTATGCAACAAAAGCATTCGCCCAATTTTCGACCGCACTTTCATTGCGCATTAAATCAATGGTTAATTGTGGTTGGTAAACCAATCCTTGTAACAATGGCTCAGGATAGTAACGACTTAAACGAGTAATTAATTTCTGAACATTGTTATATTCGCCTACTAATTTCTCAAACACTAAATCATTCATTGCCGGCGCATTAGCACTAATATGTAACGCAGCACCATCTAACGCAAGCATTAACTCATATTGCACCATTTCGTCGTTATCTTTAATATAACGCTCTTGTTTACCTTTTTTCACTTTATAAAGTGGCGGCTGAGCAATATACACGTAACCACGCTCAATTAATTCCGGCATTTGACGATAGAAGAAGGTCAACAATAAAGTACGAATGTGTGAACCGTCCACGTCCGCATCGGTCATGATAATGATGTGGTGGTAACGTAATTTATCCGGGTTATATTCATCGCGGCCAATACCACAGCCAAGCGCTGTAATTAATGTACCCACTTCTTGAGAAGAAAGCATTTTGTCAAAACGTGCTTTTTCAACGTTAAGAATCTTTCCTTTTAACGGTAAAATTGCTTGGGTTTTACGATCACGACCCGATTTTGCAGAACCGCCTGCAGAATCCCCCTCCACGAGGTAAAGTTCTGAAAGTGCGGGATCTTTTTCTTGGCAGTCCGCTAATTTACCTGGAAGACCTGCAATATCCAATGCACCTTTACGACGGGTCATTTCACGTGCTTTACGTGCTGCTTCACGTGCACGTGCAGCCGTAATAATTTGATTTACAATGATCTTCGCATCGGCTGGATTTTCTAATAGATATTCCTGCATACGCTCATTCATGGCAGATTCAACCGCACTTTTCACTTCAGAAGACACTAATTTGTCTTTTGTTTGTGAAGAGAATTTAGGATCGGGCACTTTCACCGAAATAATCGCCACCAAACCTTCACGCGCATCGTCACCTGAAGTGCTCACTTTCTCTTTTTTCAGTAACCCTTCGCTTTCCATATAGTTATTTAAGCTACGGGTTAATGCACCACGGAAACCGGCTAAGTGAGTACCACCATCACGTTGTGGAATGTTATTGGTAAAGCAATAAACGTTTTCGTTTACGCCATCATTCCATTGCAATGCAACTTCCACCCCAATGCCGTCTTTTTCAGCTGAAAAATAGAATGGTTTTGGGTGAATTGGATTTTTATTTTTATTTAAATATTCAACGAACGCTTGAATACCACCTTCATAATGGAAGTGATCTTCCGTGCCATCCCGTTTATCAATTAAACGAATGGATACACCAGAATTTAAAAATGAAAGCTCACGTAAGCGTTTTGCTAAAATTTTGTAATCGAAAGTTGTAATTGCAAAGATTTCTGGACTTGGCCAGAAACGCACCGTTGTACCTGTTACTTGCGTTTCACCAATAACAGTTAAAGGCGCTTGAGGCTCGCCTAAGTGATAGAATTGCTCATACACGTGACCTTGACGACGAATGGTTAATTGCAATTTATCAGAAAGTGCATTTACCACCGAAACACCCACGCCGTGTAAACCACCTGATACTTTATAGGAGTTATCATCAAATTTACCGCCCGCGTGAAGTACTGTCATGATGACTTCTGCTGCAGAAACACCTTCTTCTGGATGGATATCTACCGGAATACCACGGCCGTCATCTTGTACGGAAACAGAATTATCATCATGAATGGTCACGATAATATCGGAACAATGACCCGCAAGGGCTTCATCGATCGCATTATCCACCACCTCAAACACCATATGGTGTAAACCTGTTCCATCATCAGTATCCCCAATATACATGCCCGGACGTTTCCGAACCGCATCAAGCCCTTTTAAGACTTTAATACTTGATGCACCATAAGCATTTTCCGTAACAGGTGTTTCTGACATAGTTTTTCTCTATTTTGTAATGAAAATTGTGCGGAATTATAGCAAAAAACTGACTATTTTGCGAAATAAAAGTGCGGTCAAAGTTTGTGTTATTTTTTTATTTGACATCTCGATTTTTCTCCTTATATTACGACGCTACCTCATTTTTTGTATAGAAATGAGTTTTGTTGTACTAAAAATTAAAGGATTATCACATGATTTCATTCCTAAAGTCTAATCCAGGTACACCTGTTCCTGATACTGAAATTAGAGAGCGTTATAATCGCTTAAGATGGCATGCATTATTTGGCATCTTTATCGGTTATGCAGCATTCTATATTTTACGTAATAACTTCCTTCTTTCTTCTCCTGAATTAATTAGCGATTTTGGTTTCACCAAAAAAGATATCGGTTTTATTTCCGGTACCATGTTAATTGTTTATGGTTTAAGTAAAGGTTTCATGTCTGCAATCGCAGATAAATCAAATCCGAAACACTTTATGATTTTCGGCTTAATGATGTCGGCAGCAGTAAACTTAATGATGGGCTTCAGTGCATCATTTTGGGCATTCTTATTCCTTTGTGTACTTAATGGTATCTTCCAAGGGATGGGTGCTGGTCCAGCGTACATCGTACTAGCAAGCTGGTTCCCACGTAAATCTCGTGGTGTAACAACCGCTATATTCAATATCTCTCACAACGTAGGTGGTGGTTTAGTCGCCCCAATTGCGGGTGCAAGTATCGCTTGGTTGGGTCAAGAGCATTGGCAAGCCGCACACTTTGTTGTACCTGTAGCAATTGCTACTATTGTTGCGATTATTTTCTACATCTTTGGTGCGGGTCGTACTTACAATGAAGGCTTACCACCAGTTGGAAAAATTCTTGAAAGTGAAAATGAAGAATTAGTTGTCACAAAAGAAGAAAACGTCAACTTAACCACATGGGAAATCTTCCGTGATTACATTATGAAAGACATTAATGTGTGGTTTGTTTCTTTTATCGACGTATTCACTTATATGATCCGTTTTGGTGTATTAACCTGGCTACCACTTTATTTGTTAGAAACTAAAGGTTTCACTAAAGCTCAAATGGGGACAGCATTTGCTATCTTTGAATGGGCAGCAATTCCTTCTACGCTATTAGCAGGTTGGTTAACTGATACTTATTTCAAAGGTCGCCGTATGCCACTTGCTATCATCACCTTATTCGGTGTGGGCGCAGCAATGTTTGTTTACTGGGGCGGTAGTGACTTATTAACCGTCACCATCGGGGCAGGTATTATTGGATGCTTAATTTATGTGCCAATGTTCTTATCTTCACTTCAAACTATCGAGCTAGTTCCTTCTTTTGCAGCAGGTTCTGCAACAGGCTTACGTGGTTTATTAAGTTATATCTTAGGTAGTTTCTCTGGTACTGCATTATTTGGTATTTTAGCTGATAAATTCGGTTGGGACGCTGGTTTCTATCTACTACTATTCGCTGTAGCTGGCTGTATTTTCTGCTGCTATATGACACATTTAGGTGTATTACGTTTAGAGCGTAAAAAAGCACAAATAGCTAATAACTAATCTATAAAAATGGGCAAAATCGAATAATCTTTGTTGCCCATTTTTCTCACTTCAACAAGATTAATTGTGGTCAATGTTTAAAAAGATTTTTTAATCCAAAGTTTGAATATAAACGATAAAGCATATCTTCACACCAGGTTATTTCTCTTTTAGGGTAACAAAAGCATTTCTTTTGATTGAAAAATATAACGTGCAATAACATATGCTTCAAGTGAAGAAAGCCACAACAAATAACAATCATTCTCAATAATTAAATAAAAACAATCACTTACCCTCTTATTTTGTAAGGAAAATAAGGGTGTTTTTGATTCTGATCAAATAAAGTTCCTCCATCAAGGCATATCATAGCTAGATTAACCATACAAGTAACGTGCCAATTTGGAGTGATCATATGCAACGAAGTGATGGATTATTTTCTGCTTTAGCAGAAGTTTCCCGTCGGGATTTTATGAAATTATGTACCGCACTTGCGGCGACCATGGGGTTAAGTTCAAAAGCGGGTGCAGAAATGACCGCTGCTTTAACCGAACCTAAACGTCCACCAGTATTATGGATCGGTGCGCAAGAATGTACGGGTTGTACTGAATCCTTGCTACGCGCGACCCACCCAACAGTCGAAAACTTGGTATTGGAAATGATTTCCTTAGAATACCACGAAACGCTTTCTGCAGCCTTTGGGGAACAAGCTGAAGATAACAAACACAATGCAATTAAACAGTATTATGGAAAATATGTTTTAGTCGTAGATGGATCTATTCCGGTGAAAGACGGCGGCGTCTATTGTATGGTAGCAGGTAAACCGATTGTAGAACACATCCAAGAAGCCGCTAAAGGTGCTGCAGCGATTATTGCGATCGGTTCTTGTGCAGCATGGGGCGGCGTACCTTCTAGCGGTGGCAACCCAACTGGTGCAAGCAGCTTGTCTGAAGTATTACCAAAAGGCACGCCAGTGATTAATATTCCAGGTTGTCCACCAAATCCACACAACTTCCTTGCAACTGTCGCTTATATTCTTACTTATAAGAAACTACCCGCAATGGACAAATTAAATCGTCCGTTATTCGCTTACGATCGCTTAATTCATGAAAACTGCTATCGCAGACCGCACTTTGATGCCGGACGTTTTGCCAAAGAATACGGCGATTACGGCCATCGTCACGGCTGGTGTTTATATCATCTCGGTTGCAAAGGGCCGGAAACTTACGGTAACTGTTCTACTTTAGAATTCTGTGATGTCGGCGGTAATAACTGGCCGGTTGGTATCGGGCACCCTTGCTATGGTTGTAACGAAAAAGGTGTGGGCTTTACCAAAGGTATTTTCCAATTAGCGGGCGTAGAAAACCCAACACCACGCGTTGAAAAACCTGATGTCAACAATACCGAAGGTTCAGGTGCAACTATGACCGCTATTGGTTTATTAGGTGGTGCCGCTGCAATCCTAGCCGGTGTGAGTGTTGTGACCTTACGCGAATTAAGCGCTCAACATAAAGCCCGTTCTGAAGCTAAAGCAGCAGAGAAAGAACAACATACAGGTAAATAATAATGGATAGACGAAAATTTCTAAAAGCAGGTATGCTTGGCGGAATCGCTTCCTCCTTGCCTGTGTCGAGTGCGCAGGCAACGGAAACGGTTGAGCCCATTCTTGGCGCACTAGGAATGCTTTACGACTCTACCCTTTGCGTAGGTTGTCAAGCATGCGTGGCTGAATGTCAAAACGTAAACCACACACCCGTGAACCCAAAAGGTGATCAAACTTGGTCAAACAACGACAAACTCACCCCATTTACTCGTAACGTGATTCAAGTATGGAGTGATGGTGACGGCACAAATAAAGACAAAACAGAAAACGGCTATGCTTACGTGAAAAAACAATGTATGCATTGCGTTGACCCAAACTGTGTTGCGGTTTGCCCAGTTCAAGCCCTTACCAAAGATCCAAAAACCGGTATCGTAAAATATGATCCCGATATCTGTACTGGTTGCCGTTATTGCATGGTAGGTTGTCCGTTTGATGTACCAAAATACGACTATGACAATCCATTCGGTGAAATCAGCAAATGTGAACTCTGTAACCAAAAAGGTGTTGAACGTTTAGATAAAGGCGAATTACCTGGTTGCTGTCATGTTTGTCCAACTGGCGCCATTATTTTTGGTACACGTGAAGAATTATTGGCTGAAGCTAAACGTCGTTTAAGCTTATTACGTGGTACTGAATATGATTACCCACGTCAACACGTCAATAGTCCAGATAAATACCGTGCTACCGTACCGGCATATCAATATCATATCTACGGTGAAAAAGAAGGTGGTGGTACACAGGTGCTCGCCTTAAGTGGTGTACCTTTTGCTAATCTTGGTTTACCAGACTTAGATGAAGTCGCGACAGGTTCTCGTGCGGCGCATTTACAACACTTCTTGTATCGCGGTTTAGCCTTACCGCTAGTGGCACTTGCCGGTTTAACCTTTATGACTTACAAAAATATGCATGGCGATAAAATCGCTGAGCGTATTGCAGCACAAAAAGAAGCCATGCGTCAGGCACGCAAGGAAATCGAAGAAGCGGAGGATGAGCATCATGAGTAATCCACGTCCAGTAGGCGGTCGCCTTGTTTCTGCCGCAATTCTCTTTTTTGCACCACTTGCCGTGCTTTGCGTTTTATTAATTTTAAAACGTTTAGTGTTTGGTATTGGTTCCGTGACCGCACTTAATGGCGGTTATCCTTGGGGTTTATGGATTGCCTTTGACTTACTTGTCGGTACAGGATTTGCCTGTGGCGGTTGGGCGCTCGCTTGGACCGTGTACATTTTCAATAAAGGGAAATATCACGCCCTTGTTCGCCCAGCATTGCTTGCAAGTTTATTCGGCTATTCCCTTGGTGGTTTATCTATCACCATTGATATGGGGCGTTATTGGCATTTACCATATTTCTATATTCCAGGGCAGTTCAACACGAATTCCGTTCTATTTGAAACGGCATTTTGTATGACGGTGTACATCATCGTGGTAACCCTAGAATTTGCCCCTGTATGGCTTGGTTTCTTGGGATTGAAAAAATGGTTTAATAAACTGAATAAAATCATGTTTTTCATTATTGCCTTGGGTGCTTTGTTACCAATGATGCACCAATCTTCAATGGGTTCCTTGATGATTGTAGCGGGTCATAAAGTCCATCCAGTATGGCAAAGCTATGAAATGTTACCGATTCTCTCCTTGCTGACAGCTTTCATTATGGGCTTCTCTATTGTGATTTTTGAGGGTTCTTTAGTTAAAGCGG
Source organism: Haemophilus parainfluenzae (assembly GCF_036288925.1). Classification (NCBI taxonomy): domain Bacteria; kingdom Pseudomonadati; phylum Pseudomonadota; class Gammaproteobacteria; order Pasteurellales; family Pasteurellaceae; genus Parahaemophilus; species Parahaemophilus parainfluenzae. The sequence goes on along the minus strand of NZ_CP127167.1, from coordinate 661,168 downwards.
GTCTAGCAGGAAAAACACCAGATGAACGCCATTTATTTACTCAATTGGCACGCGTTACCGCAGGATTAATTTTCTGTTTCTTAGCGGTGCGTTTTGGTGAGTTGATTTATCACGACAAACTGCAAATGGTTGTAGGTTTCGATAAATTAACTCAATTTGAAGCATGGATGTTCTGGATGGAAGTCTGGTTGATGGTATTACCGTTACTTACCCTCTTCCTTGGGGAGAAAAAATCAGATTCCCGTTGGTTATTTATTTCGGCATTAAGCATGTTACTCGGTGCAGCATTATGGCGTATGAACTACTCGCTTATCATGTATAACCCGGGCAACGGCTATCAATATTTCCCATCTGCGGAAGAATTGCTTATTTCAATCGGCTTCGTTTCTATTGAAGTATGTGCCTATATTTTAATCATTCGTTTATTCCCTGTATTACCGGTATTTAAAGAAAAACATACCGAAGACTCAGAAAAAATTATTGCCGAAAAAGCGGCATTCAGCAAAAAAGTTAGCGGAGCAGAATAATGTCAGAAAAAAAACGTATCTCAATTGACCCAATTACCCGTATTGAGGGTCATTTACGTATTGATTGCGAAATTGAAAACGGCGTCGTCACCAATGCTTGGTCATCCGGTACCATGTGGCGCGGTATGGAAAATATCGTAAAAGGTGCCGACCCACGTGATGCATGGATGATTATGCAACGTATATGTGGCGTATGTACCACAGTACACGCGATTATCAGCGTACGTGCCGTAGAAGATGCTATTGGTGCTAAAGTTCCCGTAAATGCACAGTACATTCGTAACATGATTCTTGCTGCACACAGTATCCATGATCATATCGTGCACTTCTATCAACTCTCCGCGATGGACTGGGTGGATATCACCGCTGCGCTAGAAGCTGATCCTGAAAAAGCAGCAGACATGCTAAAAGGCGTTTCTACATGGTCATTAAACAGTGCTAACGAATTCCGCAACGTACAGAAAAAAATTCAAGCATTAGTGGACAGCGGACAACTTGGTATTTTTGCTAACGGTTATTTCGGTCATGCTGCAATGAAACTTCCACCAGAAGTAAACCTCATTGCCGTCGCACACTATTTGCAAGCGCTTGAATGTCAACGTGATGCTAATCGTGTAGTCGCATTACTCGGTAGTAAAACACCACACATTCAAAACTTGGCGATTGGTGGTGTCGCAAACCCAATTAACTTAGATTCCCAAGCCGTACTAAACCAAGAACGTCTCATGTTCGTGAAAGCTTGTATCGATCGCCTAACTGACTTCATTAACCAAGTGTATAAAGTAGATGCAGCAGTATTTGCGGCTTACTACCCTGAATGGTTAAGCTTAGGCAAAACCTCTGGCAACTACTTATCTGTACCAGAATACCCAATTGATGCAGATAACTCTAAATTCATGTTAAAAGGTGGTTATATCGAAAACGGCGATTTATCGACTTTCCGTCCAATTGATCAACAAAAAGATGAGTTCGTTGTAAAAGGCATTAAAGAAAGTGGTAAACACGCTTGGTACGAAGACGATGAGCCATTAGAACCTTGGGCGGGTTTAACTCGTCCGAAATACACAGGCTGGCAAGATGATGGTAAATACTCTTGGGTAAAAGCACCGACATTCTACGGTAAAGTTGTCGAAGTAGGTCCTCTCGCCTATTTAATGTGTGGTTTAGCAGCAAATGACACGCCAACCGTTAGCCATTTCAATGAATTAAAAGGCATTTATGAAAAATTGACCGGTAATACTTTAACCACCGATCAATTACATTCTACTCTTGGACGTATTATCGGTCGTACCGTGCATTGCTGTGCGGTCAACGATATTTTAAGCGCTCAATGGCAAATGCTCATTGATAATATCGCTAAAGGTGATATGACGGCTTATATCAAAACCGATATCCCGGCAAGCGGTGAATTCCGTGGTGTTGGCTTCGGTGAAGTACCACGCGGTATGCTTTCTCACTGGGTTGTGATCAAAGACGGTCGCATCGAAAACTATCAAGCGGTTGTACCATCCACATGGAATGCCGGTCCGCGTAATGAACAAGACCAAATGGGTCCCTATGAGCTTTCCATTATTGGTACACCGGTGGCAGATCCGACTAAACCATTGGAAGTAGTTCGAACCATTCACTCATTCGACCCTTGTATGTCATGCGCCGTACATGTAGTTAATACCGAAAACGGCGAAGTGACTGAAGTGAAGGTGTTGTAATGAAGCCGTTAATTCTTGGTGTCGGCAATATTTTGTTAAGTGATGAAGGTGTCGGTGTGCGCGTTGTGCAGAAGCTTGAAAAACGCCCTGAAATTCAACCGCACTTTGACATCATCGATGGTGGTACTTGTGGCATGGAATTACTGGATGCGATGGCAAATCGCGAGCATTTGATTATTGTTGATGCTGTGCTTGCTAACAAACAACCAGGTGAGATTATCGTGTTGCATGACGAGCAGGTGCCTACCTTTTTCTCTCGCAAAATTTCGCCACACCAACTCGGCATTTGTGATGTACTTTCTGCGATGAAATTGACGGATGAATTTCCAAAACACCTTTGCCTTATCGGCATCCAACCAGAATCACTAGAATCTGGAATTGGTTTGACGGAAACAATACAAAACGTGTTGCCAAAGGTTTTTGAAACGTTAAATCAAATCATTAAGGAATACGGTTTGAATCTAGATTCCCCTCTTTAGAAAAGAGAGGCCGGGGGAGATTTGACTTAATTAATCGAGACTAGGGTTAAATCTCCCCTAACCCCTCTTTACGAAAGAAAGGAATTTTCTTTAAGGTTTCTCCAGAATTCTTTAATCTTATTAATATTGAAAAATAAACCATGTATCGACACGAAAAAACACCACAAAATTCGACCGCACTTTTAAACTCTGTTTCTGGCTTTGAAGAAAACCCAACGGAGATTTTTCTTGCTGAAATGCAAAACATTGTACCTGAAATGCAAGATCTCCCTTTCTTTCATAAAGGCATCGAGTGTTTCTGCCCTAAATTTGTTTTATTCGAAGATCAATGGATTGGCACAGTACTAACCCCATGGATGATGAGCGTAGTGATTCTACCGGGTCCTCAACAACAATGGGAACCGCGTGAATTAGGTGATAAACTCACCGTACAACTACCATACAAAGCACTCACTTTCACCGTTAGTAGCCTTGAAAATGTACCGCAATATTTAAGTTGCTCCTTACATTCACCACTCGACCCGAATCTGACTAATGAACAAGCGGTTCAACTCACACAGGATTGTTTGCGTATGGTGTTATCCATACCAACCGCACAGCCGACATTTAATGCTGATCGCCGTAATCTATTTAAGGCGATGATCAAATAAATGTAAGCTGCAACTAGTTAATAAAAATGGGCAAAGTAAAATAACTTACTTTGCCCATTTTGCTTTGTATCCCGCACAAAGTGCGGTCAATTTTTGCTTAATTTTTCATATTAATACAACACACGTGCTTTAATTGTGCCTTCAATCTCACGGAGTTTGGCTAACAATGGTGATGCATCATCTGTTTCAACATCTACCACAACATAACCAATTTTCGGATCGGTTTGCAGATATTGTGCTGCAATATTGATATTGGCTTCGACGAAAATTTGGTTCAGTTTGTTTAATACACCTGGGCGGTTTTCGTGAATGTGAAGTAAACGTTTTGCACTGGCGTGCTCTGGTAAAGAAACCTCTGGGAAATTTACAGAAGAAAGGGTTGAACCATTATCAGAATATTTCACAAATTTACCCGCGACTTCAAAACCAATGTTTTCTTGTGCTTCCGCGGTTGAACCACCGATATGCGGGGTTAAAATCACATTATCGAATTTACGTAATGGAGAAATAAACTCTTCATTGATTGAAGCAGGTTCAACAGGGAATACGTCAACTGCTGCCCCACGAACTTTACCTCGCTCAATTGCTGCTGCTAAAGCATCAATATCTACTACCGTACCACGTGCTGCATTGATTAAAATCGAATCTTGTTTTAATTGTGCAATACGTTCAGCACTCATTAAATTACGGGTTGAAGGTAAATCAGGTACATGAAGCGAAATCACATCACAAGAACCCAATAACTCTTCAAGTGTGTGCAATTGTTTAGCATTACCCAATGGTAATTTATTTTCGATATCGTAGAAATACACCTCCATCCCTAAAGATTCCGCAATAATACTTAATTGCGAACCGATATGGCCATAGCCCACAATACCGAGTTTTTTACCACGTACTTCATGAGAACCCACGGCAGATTTATTCCATAAACCACGATGTACATCTGCATTCGCTTGAGGAATATTGCGCATTAAGAGTAAAATCTCACCCAACACTAATTCAGCCACAGAACGTGTATTGGAGAACGGGGCATTAAATACTGGAATCCCGCGCATTTTTGCCGCATCAAGATCCACTTGGTTGATACCGATACAGAAACAGCCAATGGCAATAAGTTTCGGCGCAGCTTCAATCATTTCCTTAGTCAAATTAGTACGAGAACGTAAGCCGATAAAATGCGCATCTTTAATGGCTTCTTTTAGCTCATCACCATCTAAGGCTTTTTTGTAAAAGTCGATATTGGTGTAGCCTGCGGCATGCAAGGTATCTAATGCACTTTGGTGCACGCCCTCTAATAGCACAAATTTAATTTTTGATTTGTCGAGTGACACTTTGTTTGTCATGTTTGCTTCCTTATTTTTATTAATCGATGACTTTTGCGCCTTCTGGTGTACCAACAATCACAATATCCGCACTGCGTAAGGCAAAAATACCATTTGTTACCACACCGGCTACGTTATTCAATTCTTTTTCCATTTCCACTGGATTTAAAATGGCGAAGTTATGTACATCTAAAATCACGTTACCGTTATCAGTCACCACGCCTTCACGATATTCTGGGGCGCCACCAAGAGAAACTAATTTACGGCCAACTTGTGAACGTGCCATTGGAATCACTTCTACTGGCAATGGGAATGTGCTACCTAACACATCCACTTGTTTACTAGAATCTACAATACAAATAAATTTTTTCGCTAAAGCAGCCACAATTTTTTCTCGAGTCAATGCCGCACCGCCACCTTTGATCATCATTTTTTGTGGGTTGATTTCATCTGCACCATCCACATAAATATCTAAACTTGACACATCGTTAGCACTAAATACTTCAATACCCTGTTTACGTAATAACTCTTCCGAAGCTTTAGATGCCGCTACCGCACCTTGAATTTGATCTTTTAATTCGCCTAAAGCCTCAATAAAACAATTCACTGTTGAGCCACTTCCTACACCAACAATAGTATCGGGTTTAACGTATTTTAACGCTGCGCGTGCCGCTAATTTTTTCATTTCTAATTGATCCATTTCTCTGCCTCTTTTAAATTTTAAACAATGACGTAAACGTTTGCTTTACTTTAATACGACCCTATTAAATAAACAAGTGTAAAAATTTATTCGTGATGATGAAAAAATTTTATTCATCTAAGAAAAGCGCTAATAACTCGTTTAAAAACAATTTCCCATGTTCGGTGATCTGCCAAAAATCAGGTGTTTCCACAATATAATTCTGCTGGATCGCAAAATCAATTTGATTTTTGACCGCACTTTGCGAAAGCCCCGTGTAATGTTCAAACGCTTGTTTTGGCACGGCTTCCAATAAACGAAAACGATTCATGAAAAATTCAAAAGCGCGGTCATTTTTTTCCACGTTTTTTTCTTCATAAAGGTATTCACCACGCAAATAGCCTTTTGGATGCTTCGTTTTAGAAAAACGTAAAATTTTTCCATCTGGGAAAGTGAGTTTCCCATGTGCACCACAGCCTATCGCCAGATAATCCCCGAATCGCCAATAATTCAGATTGTGCTGACATTGAAAGCCCGGCTTCGCATAAGCAGATATTTCATATTGTTGATAACCCGCTTCGGTTAAAAGCTGGTGGCCTTGCTCAAAAATATCCCAAAGCTCATCATCATCCGGCAACGTAGGCGGACGATAAGCAAACATGGTATTGGGTTCAATGGTGAGTTGATACCAAGAAAGGTGTGGTGGAGCAAGCTCAATGGCTTGTCGCAAATCATCTAAGGCTTCCTCAAGCGTTTGATTTGGCAAACCATGCATTAAATCCAAATTGAAACTTTTCAAGCCCGAAACTTTCGCCAAACTGACCGCACTTTTGGCTTCCGCCGCATTATGAATACGCCCTAAACGTTGTAATTTATCGTCATTAAAACTTTGGATACCCATGGAAATACGTGTGACACCCGCATCCACATAGCCTTTAAAACGCTCCGCTTCGACAGTGCCTGGATTGGCTTCCATTGTAATTTCTATATTCTCTGAAAAAGGAATGCGATGTTTAATTTCTGCCAATAACAACTTGATACTTTCCGCTGAAAATAAACTTGGCGTGCCTCCACCAATAAAAATGGAATGAAGTGAACGATGTTGAATACTCGCCTGATATTTCTCTAAGTCTGCCTCAAGATCGGCTATCAGATGTTGCACATATTCTTGTTCAGGAATTGTGCCTTTCTGTGCATGCGAATTGAAATCACAATAAGGGCACTTCTGCACACACCAAGGAATATGTACATAAAGGGAAAGAGGGGGAAATTTTTGCATAATTAAAAGTCAAAAGGGCTTGTTTTCACAAGCCCTAAAAAATAAGTCATTAATTGACCGCTCTTGCTGTTTTAGTCGCAGCTTTACGGCGTGGTGCTTTCGCTTTCGTTTCCACTTTCACAAATTCAATGCCTTCCGGTGGATTTTCTAACGCTAAGCCTAACACTTCATCAATGGTTTCTACCGCATGAATCGCAAGATTTTCTTTCACGTTATCTGGAATTTCTTCTAAATCTTTCACGTTATCTTTTGGAATCAATACGGTTTTAATACCACCACGATGTGCCGCCAATAATTTTTCTTTCAATCCGCCAATTGGTAATACTTTACCGCGTAGGCTGATTTCACCTGTCATCGCGACATCGGCACGCACAGGGTTACCCGTTAAGCAAGAAACCAGTGCCGTACACATTGCGATACCTGCACTCGGACCATCTTTCGGTGTTGCGCCATCTGGCACGTGAATATGAATATCACGTTTTTCATGGAATTCAGAATTGATACCCAATTTTTCCGCACGTGCACGGACTACAGTCATCGCTGCTTGGATAGATTCTTTCATCACATCGCCTAATGAACCAGTAAAGGTTAATTTGCCTTTACCCACTACTGACGCAGTTTCAATCGTCAGTAAGTCACCACCCACTTCTGTCCATGCAAGACCTGTTACTTCGCCCACACGGTTTTGGGTATCCGCTTTACCAAATTCAAAACGTTTCACACCAAGATAGTCATGCAAGTTGTCTGAATTAACAGTAATGGATTTCACTTTTGGATTGACCAATAAATTCTTCACTGCTTTACGACAGATTTTAGAAATCTCACGCTCTAATCCACGCACACCGGCTTCACGGGTGTAATAGCGGATAATATCTAAAATGGCGTTTTCTTCGATGGTTAATTCACCTTTTTTCAATCCATTACGTTCAATTTGTTTTTGTAACAAATGTTGCATCGCAATATTCAGTTTTTCATCTTCGGTATAACCAGAAAGACGAATGACTTCCATACGATCTAACAATGGTCCTGGAATATTCATGGAGTTTGAGGTTGCCACAAACATCACATCAGACAAATCGTAGTCTACTTCAAGATAGTGATCATTGAAGGTGGTATTTTGCTCTGGATCAAGCACTTCTAACAAGGCTGATGCGGGGTCTCCACGCATATCCGAAGACATTTTATCGATTTCATCAAGCAAGAAGAGTGGGTTTTTTACACCAACTTTTGCCATTTTTTGAATCAATTTACCCGGCAATGCACCAATATAGGTTTTACGGTGACCACGAATTTCTGCTTCATCACGTACCCCGCCTAATGCCATACGCACATATTTACGACCTGTTGCATTAGCAATAGATTGACCCAGTGAGGTTTTACCTACCCCTGGTGGTCCGACTAAGCAAAGGATTGGACCTTTGATTTTGTTCAAGCGAGCTTGTACCGCAAGGTACTCTAAAATGCGTTCTTTCACTCGTTCTAAACCGTAGTGATCCGCATCTAAAACCTGTTGAGCTTTTGCGATATCTTTCTTCACTTTGGTGCGTTTATGCCATGGCACTTGAAGCATCCACTCAACATAGCTTCGCACCACTGTTGCTTCAGCCGACATCGCTGACATCATTTTGAGTTTTTGCAACTCGCTTTCTACTTTATCACGCACATCTGCCGGCATACCTGCCGCTTCAACCTTTTGACGAAGTTGCTCAACTTCATCGATGGTATCTTCGCTTTCGCCTTCGTCCATTTCTTTGCGAATCGCTTTAATTTGTTCGCTAAGATAATAGTTACGCTGGCTTTTCTCCATTTGTTTTTTCACACGGCCACGGATACGTTTTTCAACTTGAAGAATATCCGCTTCGGATTCCATCATGCCGAGCAAGTATTCCAAACGCTCTTGCACATCTGCCAGTTCTAACACGCTTTGTTTATGGCGAACGGTCACTGGAATATGCGCAGCCATGGTATCGGCTAAACGATCGGCATCATTAATGCGTTGAAGCGCACCTAAAACATCTGCAGGGATTTTTTTATTAAGTTGCAGATAGCTTTCAAATTCATTTAAAACGGCTGCCTTCACCACATCTAATTCTTTTTCATCGCCAAACGTGGTTTCAATCGGTGTCACTTCCGCAGAAAAATGATCTTCACCATCATTTAATTGATTGATTTTGGCGCGTTGTTGCCCTTCTACCAACACTTTCACTGTGCCGTCTGGCAATTTTAATAATTGAATAATATTGGCAATCGTCCCGACATCGAATACATCATCAACGGTAGGTTCTTCTAAATCCGCTTGCTTTTGTGACACCAATAATAATTGTTTGCCCTCATTCATGGCTTCATCAAGGGCACTAATGGATTTTGCACGCCCAACAAAAAGTGGCATCACCATATAAGGGAAAACGACAACATCCCGTAATGGCAATACAGGAAGTGTACGTTGTTGAGTTCTTTTGGTGTTCATAGTTATCTCTCTTACATCAATTCTATAATTTCATTGAATATGGGGATGAGTTGCATAAATTCAAGGTAGGATTTGGCATATTAAGGAGAAATCGAAAAATAGGCAAGTAAAGAACCACCTTTATTGATGGTTAATTGGAAAAACCATGGAATACAGGTACAATAAGTGCGGTCAAAAATCAGCATGATTTTACCCAATAAAAAACGTTTGAAAAAATAACCGCACTTTATCCATTATGACAGCAAAACAAACTATTACTTTCGCGACCTTTCAAGAATTACTGCCCGATTCTTGTAATCATCCATTAAAAAAACAATTAAGGGATAAAGCCCGTTATTACGGACGCAAATTTTTATTTAAAAAACAATGTGATGCACTGGTTGATTTCTTAAATACTAACCAAACCTGGATTCCACTTTTTCAACAAAATCCGTATCGTTTTAATGCATTGCTCGCGACCTATTGTAACAAACGTTTTTCTGCAACCGAGCGACTCAGTGCCATTACCAATAATCTGCTAATGCTTGAAGAAAAAATGGGCGTAGAATTTTGCCAAAAACTACTCCAAGAAAAATCCCTTTTATTAGCACAATTAACAGATCAACTTGGTATTTATTTCAATATCAATCAGATTGACCCTTTCGAAGGTTATTTTTCCATTAACTTAAAAGACAATGATGGGCGTAGCATTTATGATGCTTCTTTCACCTTCTTAAAGCCAAATAAGTTACTTATCGCCTCAATTCAAGGCCCTTCTTATGAAGAAGCGCAAGAAGCGGTGAAACAAGCCACAAAAGAATTACACGGTGTTCGCCCGATGTTTATGTTGATGAATGTTTTCCGCTTGTTAGCCGAAAAATGGCGATGTGAATTAATCGGCATCCCTCACACTTCACAAGGTAAATATCGCCTATCTGCTCGCAGTAAAATTCTATTCAATTACGATGAATTCTGGCAAGAAAACCAAGGGCAATTAAAGGGTCAATATTGGCAATTACCGCTTGAAAGTACCCGAAAACCACTGGAAGAAATTGCCAGCAAAAAACGCTCTATGTACCGAAAACGTTATGAAATGTTAGATGATTTGAGTGAAAAAATTACTCAATTTTCCTAAATAAAATAGACTTAAGCCAGGTTAATCACAATCAAACCCGGCTTAGGTAAACGATTGCCAACCCCGCTATCATTGCATCCTTTTAAAAATCATCCTTTGCTTTTTTGTTCTTTGTGTGTAGAATACGCGCTCGGCTTATTAACTGATCCGAACACAAGGAGTTCTCCATAATGGAAGCATCAAAGAAAAAGATGAAATTCCCTTCCGCATTTAGCATTCTCTTTATTATTCTTCTTATTGCTATTGGTCTTACTTGGCTTATTCCCTCAGGGTCCTACTCTAAACTTTCCTATGACAGCACTGAAAATCATTTTATTGTCAAAACCCACGGAACTCCCGATCAAAGCTATCCAGCAACAGAACAAACGCTTAATCAACTCAATATCAAAATTCAACTTTCTCATTTCACCAACGGCATTATCAAAAAGCCGATTGCTATCCCCGATACCTATCAACGCATTGAACAACACGAAAAAGGCATTACAGATATGATTCACGCCATGGTGGATGGCACCATTGAAGTCGCGGATATTATGATTTTTATCTTCATACTCGGTGGAATGATTGGTGTGATAAACAAAACAGGAGCATTCAATGCCGGATTAATGTCTCTCACCAAAAAAACGAAAGGAAATGAATTCTCCGTTGTCTTTGCTGTCTGTGTGTTAATGCTGTTAGGCGGTACGGCTTGTGGCATTGAGGAAGAAGCAGTAGCCTTCTACCCAATTCTTGTTCCTGTCTTTTTAGCCTTAGGCTATGATTCCATTGTCTGTGTTGGTGCCATATTCCTCGCCGCCTCAATGGGAACGGCATTCTCTACAATCAATCCCTTCTCCGTTGTCATTGCCTCAAATGCTGCGGGTATTCCATTCACGGAAGGAATGGGATTTCGTACATTGGGACTTATTCTTGGTGGTGCGTGTGTGATTGCTTACATGTATTGGTATTGTAAAAAACTGCGTGCCAATCCTGAATTTTCTTATACGTATGACGATCGCCAAGCCTTCTATGATCTCTATATGAAAGATATCGATCCCAATGCAACCGTTGAATTTACCTTTAGAAGAAAACTGATTCTGATTCTATTTAGTGGCGCCTTTCCTCTCATGGTATGGGGTGTTATGTTTGGGGGCTGGTGGTTTCCTCAAATGGCGGCTTCCTTCCTAGCCATAACCATTATTATTATGTTCATCAGCGGATTGCCTGAAAAAGATGTCGTAAATGGGTTTACTCATGGCGCCTCTGAATTAGTCGGCGTCGCATTGATTATCGGACTCGCTCGAGCAGTCAATATCATTCTGGAACAAGGAATGATTTCAGACACGATTCTCGATTATATGACACATCTTGTCGGTGGAATGAATGGTGGCGTCTTTATTATTGGTCAGCTCTTGGTCTTCATTTTCTTAGGGTTAGTTGTACCTTCATCTTCAGGTCTTGCCGTACTCGCCATGCCAATTATGGCTCCGCTGGCTGATACCGTTGGCATCCCGAGAGACATTGTTGTATCGGCTTACAACTGGGGACAATATATTATGTTGTTCCTCGCACCGACAGGATTAGTCCTTGTCACGCTACAAATGCTTGGTATTCCATTCAACAAATGGTTGAAATTTGTCATGCCGATCGTAGGCTGTCAGTTTGTTATCTCATCGATACTTCTTCTCGTTCAAGTATTTATGTATGCACAATAAGCTATAAAATAAAAAGCCACGCAATCTTTCGTGGCTTCTTTTTCTCATCTGATGTTATTTAACAAACTCATCAAACTCTAACTCATAATCATCACCATCTCTGGTGTATTTGATATAACGTGGAAATTGTTCACCTGAGAATTTCTTCACCATAATATCCTTATTACCTGTTTTAAATGAATAAGTGATTTCCGTGACAGTTTGCTTATTATATTGGATCTGTTTTTCTACTTTCTTCACATTCACATTTTCCATTGGGTAAAGTTTTTTACCATTTGTAATTTGGAAGCTGGTTGGCAATTTATCGTAATAACTCAACTGAAATGCCATGGTGAATAAATCAAAAGTTGGTAATTTTAACGGCTCGGTTTCTAATCCATTTTTCACTTTACCGTATTCAATTATTGTTGGCGAAATTTTAGAAATAGCATAAGACTTACCATTACGTACATCTTGATAATTCACCATTTTAAATTGGCTCGAAGTTTGTGAACCACGAGAAGTAAACACAATGTTGTACAACGGAATATTAATTTTCGCATTGACTGAATATTGTGAACCATCAGCCTTAAAATGCACATAAGCGGGCATTAAATAATTTGAGCTGTATTTAATATTGTAATCCGCCGCAGACCATGCTGTTGGCACATAAGCAATTAATGCAGCAAAAAGGATTTTAAATAATTTCATTGGTTTTCCTTATAAAAATAGAATACTTATTAGAACAAAATCTGATTAATAAGTTTCATAAAAAAATAAAAAACGGTGCATAAAACAATATGCACCGTTTTAGCTAGCTATAAATTTTATAATAAAACATTTGCAAGTAATAAACCAATAACTAGACTAAAGACCATACTTAATAGCCCTGGTAACATAAAACTATGATTGAAAATATATTTACCAATTTTAGTTGTACCCGTTGTATCAAAATCAATTGACGCAATAATAGGACCATAATTAGGCACAAAGAAGTAACCATTTACTGCAACAAATACCCCAATTAAGACAGGCGCAGGAATACCTAATGCAATACCAAGTGGGAATAATGTTGCTACTGTTGCGCCTTGGCTATTAACTAAAACAGATAACACGAATAGCGCTAAAGCAAATGTCCATGGTGCAGTTTCCACTAAGCCTTTCACCATTTCTTTTACTTCTACCATATGTGCCTGCATCAACGTATCACCTAACCAAGCAATACCAAAAATGGCTATAACGGCACGCATGCCCGCATGGAATACGGAACCTTTAGTTATTTCTGTGCCATCCGGTTTACAAGTAAAGATAATTAATGCCCCAATAGATAGCATAATGATTTCAATCGTATGAGCCATCCCCATCGGTTTACCATCAAATACTGGACGTAAAGAAGGCACTGCACCCATTAACACAACGAGTAAAGCACCACATAAGAATAAGGAAAGAGAGATTTTAGCTGTTTTACTCACTTCAAATTCGTTTGTATCGGTTGTTGAATTGAATGCATCAGCATATTTCGGATCTTTTAAGCGACGTTGATATTCTGGATCATCTTTAAGTTCTTTCCCTATTTTGTTAACAAAGATACAAGCTAAGAAAAGACCTAAAATAGTCGCTGGAATAGTAATCATCAACACATCACCAAGATGAATACCTTGAGGTTCAAGATAAGCAACGACTGCCACCACTGCTGCAGCAATAGGACTTGCAACAATTGCAAACTGAGAAGCAATCACAGCCATTGAAAGTGGACGTTCAGGACGGATGCCATTTTGACGGCTGACTTCCGCAATAACCGGTAAAACAGAATAAGCAACATGACCAGTACCCGCCAAAAATGTAAATAACCACGTCACGGCTGGCGCAATAAAAGTAATATGTTTAGGATTACGACGTAAAATTTTAGTCGCAATTTTAATCATATAATTTAAACCACCCGCAGCTTGCATTGCAGCTGCCGCTGAAACTACAGCCATAATCATAAACATCACATCAATTGGTAAGCCTGCGGGTTTTAAACCAAAACCGAACGAGAGAATGGCCAGTCCTAAACCACCAAATACTCCTAAACCAATACCTCCGACGCGAGCGCCCACTAAAATACACAATAGCACAATGGCAAATTGCAATAAAAACATTGCAGACATACTGACCCCCTAAGTCAATAAAAAATCGTTGTCATATAATAAAACGTACGTAAATATAACAATAAATAGGTACGCATTCCATAATTTAGATCAAAAAATTTCAATATCTTGCATAGAAATGTGCAATTATTTTCCACACATTTTATGTTGCTAAATTAGAAATCTTCAAAATATTGCTGAATCACTTTTGGATCTTTAGTCTTCGTTAAAGCAAGTTGCAACAACACCCTCGCTTTTTGCGGATTTAACGTACCAGCAGCAACAAAACCATATTTAGAATCATCTACTTCAGCATCACGTGTTGTATAACCGGTGGGCACACGGGAAGAACGTACCACTGCAACACCATCTTTCGCCGCTTTTTCTAAACGTTTTAAGTGTGCGGCATTCACGTTACCATTACCTACACCCGCTGAAACAATACCTTGATAGCCTGCATCCAATAATGAATTTAACGGTTCAATTGGTGCATTAGAATAAGCATAAACAATGCCAACTTGCGGTAAACTGTCTAATTTATCTATGTTAAACGGTGTGTTTACGGTATGTTTACTTTCAGGCGAACGCTCGTAATCCACTTTGCTATTGTGAATATAGCCTAGCGTGCCATAGTTTGGTGAATGAAACGTCTGTACAGCAGTGGTGCTCATTTTAGTTACATCTCGCGCCCCTAATACTTCATCATTCATCGCTACTAATACGCCGCGGCCAGCTGATTTTTTATCAGATGCCACCACGACAGCATTATAAAGATTTAATGGACCATCCGCACTTTTTTCTGTTGCTGGACGCATCGCACCGACCAACACGATCGGTTTTTCACATTTCGCAGTCAGATCAAGAAAATAAGCGGTTTCTTCCATCGTATCTGTACCATGAGTAATCACAAAACCATCGGTGTCTTTACATTGTGTATTAATCGCTTTAGCTAATTTCAACCACACCTCATCACTCATATCCTGTGAACCAATTTTTACAATTTGCTCACCTTTTACATTGGCTAGCTGCTTAATTTCAGGCACTGCATCAATTAATGCCTCAATATTGAGTTGTCCTGCTTTATAAGTAGAAGAAACTGCAGTTTCACCACTTCCGGCAATGGTGCCGCCTGTCGCTAAAATTGTAATATTGGGTAATTCTGCTGCTTGTGCTACAGAAAAACCTAATCCAACCATCATAAGTGCGGTTAATTTTTTGAATTTCATTTTATTCCCCTTGAACTAACTCATTAAAGTATCGGCATTCTCTACCTAATTAGGTAGAGAATAAATACCAAGATAACCTATTTATGATCCCGATCACATTTTTAGCCATATGATTGTATAAGCTTTCGCCAACCTTGCGTTTCTTGATAATTTTTTTGAAAGATAACTAAAGTGCGGTTATACTTAAAACCTTATTTCATCTGAAGATAAACTCTTATTCATTATCAAAAATTAAGTTGAGAACAACATGCAAGAATTTATGCCTCAAGCAATTGAATTTGCTCAAAAACACACTTTTTTAACGATCGCATGGTTTGCTGTCTTTTTTATGACACTTTTCACCTTTTTTAAAAGTGCGACACAAAAATATCGCGTCATCACTAATCCAGAAGCCGTTCGCTTAATGAACGACGAAGAGGCGGTTGTGATTGACTTACGTCCTATCGATGAATTCCGACGTGGTCATATTATTAACAGTGTAAACTTGCTTCCGACAGAAATTAAAAATCAAAATGTAGGAAAAATTGAACATTACAAAGGAAATCCCGTTATCATTGTGGATATCAACGGTGTTTCTTCTTCCACATCTGCAGCGCTTTTAACCAAACAAGGCTTTGAAAAAGTCTATGTATTAAAAGACGGTTTAACGGCTTGGTCTGGTGCAAATTTACCATTAGTAAAAAAACATAAGTAAGGATCCTCTATGTCTGAACAAAATCAACAACCTGAAGTAGCCTCTGAAGAGCAACAAGAAGCCGTACTTCAAATTCAACGTATTTATGTAAAAGATGTTTCTTTTGAAGCACCAAATCTTCCTCATATTTTCCACCAAGAATGGAAACCAAAACTTGGCTTTGATTTAAGCACTGAAGCCGTTCAAGTGGGCGAAGATTTATACGAAGTAACGTTAAACATCAACGTAGAAACGACCATGGAAGATTCTGGTGATGTAGCGTTTATTTGTGAAGTGAAACAATCTGGTGTATTTACAATCAGCGGTTTAGAAGATGTTCAAATGGCGCACTGCTTAACATCTCAATGCCCAAATATGCTTTTCCCTTATGCGCGCGAACTAATTTCTAACTTAGTCAACCGCGGAACATTCCCAGCATTAAACCTTTCTCCGGTAAACTTCGATGCGTTGTTCATTGATTACATGAATAAGCAGCAAGCAGCAGCCGAAGTAGAAGAACATCCAGAAACCCAACATTAATTTTGATAAGGGCAGGCGATATGGTCTGCCCTTTTATTTTTTTAAGGTGATTGAAATGAATACATCCCAATCTCCAATTACTATTCTTGGTTGCGGTTCTTATGGAACAGCACTCGCTATCTCATTTTCTCGTAATGGTTCGCCAACCTATCTTTGGGGGCACAATCCCGATCATATTCATCAAATGCAACTGGAACGTCAAAATCGTCGCTTTCTGCCTGATATTGAATTTCCTGAAAGTTTGTATTTAGAATTAGATTTGAAAACTGCCCTTGAGCAATCGAAAGACATTTTAATTGTGGTACCAAGTCACGCTTTCGGCGAAATTCTCTTAAAAATTCGACCGCACTTAAAACCTGATCATCGTTTAATTTGGGCAACCAAAGGATTAGAACGCAACACCGGCCGATTACTGCAAGAAGTCGTGGAAGAAACCTTAGGTAAAGCAATTCCGACAGCGGTGCTTTCAGGTCCTACTTTTGCAAAAGAATTGGCTCAAGGTTTGCCAACGGCGATTACCCTTGCCTCTCGTCATGAAAAGTTTGCCTTAGAATTACAAGCGCGAATTCACTGCAGTCAGCATTTTCGGGTATATGTAAATCAAGATATAATCGGCGTTCAATTAGGTGGTGCCATTAAAAACGTGATTGCGATAGGGGCGGGTATTTCGGATGGTATGGGATTTGGTGCCAATGCGAGAACCGCATTGATTACCCGTGGTATTGCGGAAATTACTCGCTTGGGCGTAGCAATGGGCGCCAATGCACAAACCTTTATGGGTATGTCTGGTTTAGGAGATTTAGTGCTCACTTGTACCGATAACCAATCCCGTAACCGTCGATTTGGTTTAATGCTTGGTAAAGGTACCGATAGCCAACAAGCTATGGATGAAATTGGTCAAGTGGTAGAAGGTTTTTATAACACCAAAGAAACTTATTTATTAGCACAACGACAAGGCGTAGAAATGCCAATTACAGAGCAAATTTACCAAATGCTCTTTTGTGGTAAAAGTGCACAAGACGTCGCATTAAGCTTATTGGGTCGTGCACGAAAAGGCGAATAAGGAGAAAAAATGACGTTAGAAGTATGGCAACACATTCGCCAAGAGGCAAAAGAACTAGCAGAATGCGAACCAATGCTCGCAAGCTTTTTCCATTCCACTATTTTAAAACATCAAAATCTTGGCAGTGCCTTGAGTTATTTGCTAGCGAATAAACTGGCTAACCCTATCATGCCCGCAATTTCGCTGCGTGAAATTATTGAAGAAGCCTATCAAGCTGAGCCCAATATCATTGATTGTGCCGCTTGTGATATTAAAGCTGTTCGCCACCGCGATCCCGCTGTGGAATTGTGGTCTACCCCATTGCTTTATTTAAAAGGTTTTCACGCCATTCAAAGCTATCGCATTACCCATTATTTGTGGAACCAAAATCGAAAAGCACTCGCACTTTATTTACAAAATCAAATTTCAGTGGCTTTCGATGTGGATATTCACCCTGCCGCCAAAATTGGGCACGGCATTATGTTTGACCATGCTACCGGTATTGTAGTGGGCGAAACCTCGGTAATTGAAAATGATGTATCTATCTTACAAGGTGTCACGCTTGGCGGTACAGGTAAAGAATCCGGCGATCGCCATCCAAAAGTACGAGAAGGCGTAATGATTGGGGCAGGCGCAAAAGTTCTCGGCAATATTGAAGTGGGCAAATATGCCAAAATTGGTGCTAACTCTGTTGTACTTCAACCTGTACCTGAATACGCCACTGCAGCAGGTGTGCCTGCTCGTATTGTCGGCAAAGACAAAGAGGCAAAACCGGCATTTGAAATGAATCAATATTTTATCGATGATGATATAAATTTGAATATTTAAGGAATCGATATGATTAACAAAGACACCCAACTTTGCATGTCTCTTTCTGGCAGACCAGGCAATTTTGGTACAACATTCCATAACTATCTGTATCAAAAATTAGGGCTTAATTTTATTTATAAAGCCTTTACCACCACAGATATTGAAAGTGCCGTCAAAGGCATTCGTGCACTTGGTATTCGAGGTTGTGCGGTTTCAATGCCTTTTAAAGAAAGCTGCATGCCATTTTTAGATGAAATATCCCCTTCTGCACAAGCCATTCAGTCTGTGAATACTATTGTGAATGAGCAAGGCTTTCTTCGTGCTTACAATACCGATTATATTGCGATTGTTAAACTTATCCAAGAATATCAATTAGATAAAAATAGTCGCGTGATTGTACGAGGCAGTGGTGGCATGGCAAAAGCGGTCGTCGCCGCCTTTAAAAACAGTGGATTTGAGCATCTGAAGATTTTTGCTCGAAATGAAAAAACAGGTAAAAATTTAGCCGCACTTTATGGCTATGAATATATCTCATCTTTAGATAATCAATCGGCAGATATTTTAGTCAATGTCACGCCAATTGGGATGAAAGGTGGAAAAGAAGAATTTGATCTCGCCTTTCCTGAAAATCTTATTCAACAAGCTCAAACCGCTTTTGATGTGGTAGCGATTCCTGCTGAAACACCGTTTATCCAATTTGCTCAACAGCAAGGTAAACAAACCATTTCTGGTGCAGAAGTCATTGTGCTACAAGCTGTCGAACAATTTGAGCTCTACACTGGGATTCGACCTGATGAGCAATTAGTCGCCGGAGCGGCTGATTTTGCAAGGGCAAATAGTTAAGACTCGATAAAAAAGGCGTTTTCAATTAAAACGCCTTTTTTTATTTATTGCATATTAAGAATTTTTTGTAATCCACGGTGAGATAGATAACAGAAAATAAAACACATCACCGCACCACACATGATAGTATAGAATCCACTACTCCAACCAAATTTATCTACAACAAAACCAAACAATGTTGTACCAAATGTAGAACCAACAATATAACTCATAAATCCACGTAACCCTACTGCTGAGCCTAATGCAAAACTAGGAATAACTTCCATTGCTTGTACTGCAACCATAGATTGAGGAATATAGACCAAACACCCAACTATTGCAGAGAATAAAATAATGGCAAAAATGGATTCTGAGTTCATGTAACCGAATACACAGAAGAAAACAATTGTCATACAAATCATTGGTAAATACATAATTTTTCCACGGAAAAATTTATCAATTAACCACCCAGCAATGAGCGTTGATGGAATAGCTGCCCATTCAAAAATCATAAATGCAGCCCCCATATCTGTTTTAGTAAGACCTTTTTCTTTAAGAAGATAAAGTGGAATCCAAGTTAACATACCAAAGCGAACCATATAGGTGAAAATATCAACACCAACGAGATACCAAGAATTAGGATTTTTAACGACAAATTGATAAAAAATTTGGAATGCAGTCATATTTTCTGGTTTTTCAGATAAATGACCTTTTAATTTTGTATTAACCGTTTCTTCGTTATACATTTCCTCAACAGTCGGTAGTCCTTCCTCAGCTGGACGGCGTTTCACAAAAAATAACACAAGAAAAACACCAATTAAGGCAATGATACTCGGTACAACATAAGTCGAGATTTCCCATTGTTCAGAACCGAAATAAGCAAGACTAGCACCTACAATAGGCGCAACAATACCACCACCTAAATTATGTGATACATTCCAAGTTGTACTTGCTCGCCCACGCTGACTACGTGGATACCAATACCCAACGGTAATAATTGAAGGACCAACCCCCATTCCTTGGAATACCCCTAATA
The DNA here is from genome assembly GCF_036288925.1 of Haemophilus parainfluenzae. Lineage (NCBI taxonomy): Bacteria > Pseudomonadati > Pseudomonadota > Gammaproteobacteria > Pasteurellales > Pasteurellaceae > Parahaemophilus > Parahaemophilus parainfluenzae. Next base: position 640,991 of record NZ_CP127167.1, on the reverse strand, counting down.
AAATGACTAATCCTACGAATAAATAGAAGCTTGTTGAGAACCCCATCATAATATTAATAAGAATACAAAGAAGAAGTCCTAAAGCCATAAAGTAGCGAGGGTTCGCTTTATCTGCCAAGATACTCATTGCACCTTTGCTACACCCGTACGTAATAAGTAAAGATGAGGTGAGCAAACCAATTTGCGTCTTAGAAAGTTCTAGTTTTTCTGCTAAATAGGGGGTGGATAATACGAAGTTATTACGGACTATGTAGTAACACATATAACCAATAAAAACACCGATCAGAGAATGAAGCTGATATTTTAAATATTTACTTTTAATTTCGGTTGAATAATGACTATTCATACCATTCATTCTTGATGAAAGATTTGTTGTACTGCCCATAATGAATCCTTTCTAGTAAACATACGGTTTTGAATTTTAATGAAAAAGGAGAGTAGATTTTGTGATGTACATCACACTTTTGTAGCATTTTGAGAAAAAATTGAATATTGAGATAAAATTTTTTTCAGAATCAAGCAGAATTCACTTGTTTTTATATGATGAAAAAATAAAGGCGTTTTTATTAAAACGCCTTTTACATATTACGCTAACAATTTTCTTGCTGCTTCCACCACGACAGATACTGCTTTGTCTTCCGTATCTTTCATGGTCGCTTCATTTGGAATTTCTTGTTGTGTACGATTCACAATCACACCTGCTACCATACCAGCTCGCAAGCCTAAGGCGTTACACATGGTGAATAATGTCGCGGATTCCATCTCGTAGTTCATTACGTTGAGATCTTGCCATTGTTTTAACAAGCCTTGGTAATCACGATATACTTTACCACTGTAAGTATCATAACGTTCCTGGCCAGGATAGAAGGTATCAGACGACGCGGTAATCCCTACAAATGGCTCAATACCTTTTTCTTTCGCCGCATTGAAAAGTGCGGTAGTACATTCAAAGTTTGCCACTGCTGGATATTCAATTGGGGCAAAATGACGGCTTGCACCATCAAGGCGAACTGCCCCCGTTGTAACAAGCACATCTCCCACATTAATATGTGGTTGAATTGCACCTGTTGTACCAATACGTAAGAATGTACGCACGCCAAGCTGAGCTAGCTCTTCCACACAGATAGATGTAGAAGGGCCACCAATACCGGTTGAACATACGACTACCGGTTGACCATTTAGATAGCCTAACCAAGACGTGTATTCACGTGTACTTGCAAGAAACTCAGGATTATCAAGTTTTTTAGCAATACGTTCACTACGTGCAGGATCGCCCGGTACAATAGCTAATGTAGCGCCTTTCAACTGTGCTTTAGTCAGGTTTAAGTGAAATACATCAGACATAATCATCTCCTTTATTATTCTTGCCGCAAAGTGCGGCCAACTTATCGTTATTTTTTCAATGCCCCTAAGATACCACGCATAATTTGTTTAGTCACTTCATTACGAATATTGCGACCAACTGATTTTGCCACGCTATTCACCATTTGTTCTGTCGGAGAAAGTTTATCCCCGCGTTTTTGTGTTCCAAAAATCATACGACTTAGTCTACCCAATAAACCGCTTTCTTCCTCTTGCTGCGCTTGCTCGGCTTGTTTTTGTTGTACTGCCGCTAAATCCGCTTGCGCATTTAATACTTCGAAAGCGGATTCGTTATCCACGTAATCTTTGTAGAAGGCATAAAGCTCATCGTCTTTCACCCACGCCGCTCGCTCTTCTTCAGTAATCGGTGCAAGTTGGCTTTTCGGTGGGTAAACATACGCCACTTCAACTGGCGTTGGCATGCCTTTTTCATCTAAGAATGAAATTAATGCTTGACCCACTCCTAAAGTGGAAATGGTTTCCACCACATTAACAGCTGGATTTGAACGGAACGTTTCTGCTGCAGATTTCACTGCTTTTTGATCACGTGGTGTAAAAGCACGTAATGCGTGTTGTACACGGTTACCTAATTGGCCTAACACGGTATCCGGTAAATCTAATGGATTTTGGGTTACAAAATAAATCCCTACTCCTTTAGAACGGATCAACCGAACCACTTGTTCCACTTTGTCCACCAACACACTCGGTGCGCCATCAAAGAGTAAATGCGCTTCATCGAAGAACATCACAAATTTTGGTTTCTCTGGATCGCCAACTTCCGGTAATTGTTCAAATAATTCAGACATCAACCAAAGTAAGAATGCACTATACATTCTTGGGGAATTAATTAATTTTTCAGAATTTAAAACATTGATCACGCCACGGCCATAACGGGTTTGTAACCAATCTTCGAGATTTAATGCCGGCTCACCAAAAAGATTGGTCGCCCCTTCATTTTCAAGGGTCAGTAAAGCACGTTGAATCGCGCCCACACTCGCAGCTGATACGTTGCCATATTCTACTTGGAACGATTTGGCGTTCTCTGCCACGAATTTAAGCATTGCACGCAAGTCTTTCAGATCGATGAGTAGCAAGCCTTTATCATCTGCCACACGGAATACGAGGTTTAATAAGCCTTCTTGGGTTGCGTTTAAATTCAATAAACGGGAAAGCAGTAATGGTCCCATTTCAGAAATCGTGGTACGAAGTGGGATGCCTGTTTCACCGAATACATCCCAAAATGACACAGGATAGCCATTTAAATAACTCTCACCACCTAAATTAAATTGTTCAATACGCTCTGCCACTTTGCCACTGAATGTGCCCGCTTTTACTAAACCAGACAAATCGCCTTTTACATCGACTAAAAAAACCGGTACGCCATCATCACTGAACGCTTCTGCCATTTTACGTAATGTCACGGTTTTCCCCGTCCCTGTCGCCCCAGCGATCAAGCCATGGCGGTTTGCCATTTTTGCAGTAATACCAAAGGTTTGACCTTGTTCGGTACGTGCGAGAGAATATTGCATAAAGATTCCTTTGTTTTGTTGGTTTTATTTAGGAGGAATGATAAGTAAAAAACGAAGTGTGGTCAAAATTTAAGTGATTTTACGGTATAATTCCTCAAAACTAACTCAAAGCAGGAAAAATAGATGGCAAACGCAAAAATTCTTATTATTAAAACAGGATTAATAGAAACCTTAACGTTCCCTGATGGTAGCTCATATGAAAGTGCCATCCGTAAAAAACCGGTATCGATGGTAAAAGTGCACACACTGGGTGCAGAAGGTAACGATGTGGGTTTAAAGGCGCATCACGGTGGTGTTGATAAAGCCTTGTTTTTTATGTCTGATGTCTCTTTCCCTACTTTAAACGAGCTACTTGGTGAAAAGTTTGATTTTCACGGTAGTGCGATTTACGGTGAAAACTTTGTGGTATCAGACTTACATGAAGATAATGTTTGTGTAGGCGATCGTTACAAAATTGGCTCCACGCTGTTAGAAGTGTCTCAACCACGTAAACCTTGCGAACGTTTATCTCATAATACCAAAAATGAGAATACAAGAGAGGTTATCCGTCAGTCAGGCTGGACAGGTTGGTATGTTCGCGTGATCGAAGAAGGGGAAATTCATCAAGGCGATGAACTTATTTTGCAACATCGTCCTTATCCCGAATGGACAATTCGTCGTTTAAACACGCTACTTTCTGCCCCTTCAAGTGTGGCAGAGTTTGAAGAGGCCTTAGCTATTGAGGAATTAGCACCAGCGTTTAAACGTTCTGTTAACTCACAATTACGTAATTTACAGCAGGCGGCCGAAAATGTCGGCTAAAACGACCGCACTTTGCCCGTGCCAATCTTCGCTTTCTTATGAAAATTGCTGCGGACGCTTTCATTCAGGCAATATGTTTCCAGAAACAGCGGAACAACTCATGCGTTCCCGCTATTCAGCGTTTGTGCTCAAAAACATTCCTTATATTGTGCAAACTACTGTGCCAAGCCAACAACCGTTATTAGATGAAAAAGCCCTGCAAGATTGGGCTGATGAAACACAATGGCTCGGTTTAGATATTGTCAAAACAGAAACCTTAACCAAAACCCAAAGTGCGGTTGAATTTAAGGCTCATTTTCAAGGTAGCGAACAGCCGCAAGTACATCACGAACATTCTCTTTTTGTAAAAATCGAGGGCCGTTGGTATTTTATTGATCCGACAGTTCCACTTCCGAGTAATAAACAGCCTTGTATCTGTGGCTCGGGAAAGAAATTTAAACATTGTTGCGGAGATTTACTCTAATGACACTCACATCTTTTCTCACCCTATTTTGGCAACGTTCTCAAGAAAACAAATTAACGCAAGCTGCCGGTTCACTCACCTACAGCACCATGCTCGCCATCGTGCCATTAATTATGGTGGTGTTTTCGATTTTCTCCGCCTTTCCCGTCTTTAATGAGGTAACGGGGGCATTGAAAGAATTTATCTTCACCAATTTTGCCCCTTCCGCAAGTGATGTTGTTGGGCAATATATTGATGAATTCGTCTATAACTCCAAGCGAATGAGCGCCGTGGGGATTGTGAGTTTGATTTTAGTGGCATTAATGCTGATTAACTCTATCGACCGCACACTTAATGGCATTTGGCAAGATACCAGTAATCGCCCAATTTTTACTTCATTTGCTATTTATTGGCTCATTTTAACGCTCGGTCCACTTTTAATCGGTACCAGCATTGCCGCAAGTTCCTACGTCAAAGCCATGTTTGAGCAATCCGAATCGCTTTCTTTTGGCTTAAAACTCCTCAGCTTTGTGCCATTTCTTTCTACTTGGTTTATTTTCACACTCATTTATATGGTCGTGCCAAATAAGAAAGTGAGCATCAAACACTCCGCAGCAGGCGCATTAATTGCCGCGGTTTTCTTTACCTTAGGGAAACAAGCTTTTACTTGGTACATCACCACTTTCCCCTCCTATCAATTAATTTATGGCGCCATGGCAACACTACCAATTATGTTATTGTGGATTCAAATCAGCTGGACAGTGGTGTTATTCGGCGCACAATTAGCTGCAGTACTTGCTGAAGAGCGGTCAATGAATCAAACAAATTTAGAGGAAGTAAAATGATTGCATTAATTCAGCGTGTTACCCAGGCTAAAGTGGAAGTTGAAGGTCAAATTGTGGGGCAAATCGGCAAAGGATTATTGGTTTTATTGGGCGTAGAAAAAGAAGATGACCAAGCCAAAGCGGATAAACTCGCTGAGAAAGTCTTAAATTACCGTATTTTCAGCGATGAAAATGACAAAATGAATTTAAACGTGCAGCAAATCGGTGGCGAAGTGCTTGTAGTATCACAATTTACTTTAGCTGCAGACACGCAAAAAGGCTTACGACCAAGTTTCTCAAAAGGCGCATCACCTGCGTTAGCTAACGAATTGTATGGCTATTTTTCGCAAAAATGTGCAGAAAAAATCACTGTTGCCAACGGACAATTTGCCGCTGATATGCAAGTAAGCCTCACCAATGATGGTCCCGTTACTTTTTGGTTAAACATATGAACTATAGTATTGGAAAAATCTTGCCAACGGATACCGCAAGCCTTTCGGCCATTGATCAGCTATTAATTGATGAAGGTATTCGTCGAGATAGACACTTAGATTATACTTGTGCCATGTTTGATGATGAAATGAACATTATCGCCACTGGCAGCTGCTATAACAATACTCTCCGCTGCCTTACTGTTTCTCATGAGCATCAAGGTGAAGGGTTGATGAACCAAATCGTAACCCACTTAATCAATATACAAATGGAACAAGGTAATAATCACCTTTTCCTTTATACCAAATATTGTTCGGCAAAGTTTTTTTCTAGTCTTGGATTTCAAGAGATTGTGCGCATCCCAAATCAAATTGTTTTTATGGAAAATAAGCGGAATGGTTTTCAACATTATCTCACCAAACTACAAAGTGCCGTAAAAAAAACACAAAGTTTATCGCCTAAAATAGCAGCACTTGTCATGAACTGTAATCCTTTTACTTTAGGACATCAATATCTTATTGAAAAAGCAGCGGCTGAAAATGATTTAGTCCACCTCTTTATGCTAAGCGAAGATTGCAGTTTTTTTCCTTACGAGGTACGCAAAAAATTAATTCAAGCGGGAATAGCTCATTTATCGAATGTCGTTTTACATGACAGTGATTCCTATATTATAAGTCAAGCTACTTTCCCAAGCTATTTTCAAAAGGATGAAGATGCGGTTATTCAAAGCCACGTTGCTATTGATTTACAAATCTTCACTCGCATTGCCGCAACACTTGGCATTCAACGTCGCTACGTGGGAGATGAACCTTTTAGCCATGTCACACAAATTTATAACCAAGCCATGCAGCAAAAACTGCCTGAGCATGGCATAGAATGTATTATTGTTAATCGCAAAACAATAGATGGGCGAGCAATTAGTGCCTCTAATGTACGTCAAGCTATTCAACAAAAAAATTGGAGTCTCATTAAATCCCTCGTGCCACAAAGCACATTTGATTTTTTAATGAGCGACAAAGCAACGCCCATCATTAAGAAAATTCAACAATCCAAAGAAGTTACACATTATTGAATCTTAATACTGTAAATAGTATCACGCCTAAAATTCTTTTATCGTTCACAATTGCATTGGTAATCCTGTTATTTTATCGGTAAACTAAGGCATCTATTTAAAATTTTATTAATAGTTTAGCTGCCAGTAGAATGAAAAAAATATCATTAAAAATCACCGTACTTTTGTTTGGATGGATAAGCTTTTCAGCATTCGCCGAACAAACCGTGGATATTGAGATCCGCGGAATCAAGGGTGAACGTGCCATTCGTAATACGGATATGAATGTCAAACTCATTGATAAAGATGAAATGGATGGCTCAGATCGTTATAAACAATTAGTTTCAGATGCTGTCGATAAAGGGCTTCGAGTCTTTGGTTATTATGGTTCTTCCGTGACCTTTGAATTGAAAAAACGCAAAGGTCAGCGAGATCTGCTCATTGCTAATATCACTCCAGGTGAGCCAAGCAAAATTGCTGGAACAGACGTTGAAATTACAGGTGAAGCCGCAGAAGACGAAAACTTCACAGCACTCCGTAAAAACTTACCCAAAAAAGGCGAATTAGTTGAGCATCAAAAATACAATGCTTATAAAAGCAGCATATCAAACCTTGCCCTTGCTCGCGGTTATCTTGATGGAAAATTCCAAATTTCTCGCTTAGAAATTAGCCCTGAAACCCATGAAGCATGGTGGCGTATGCTATTTGATAGTGGTGTACGTTATCATTACGGCAACATCACATTCAACCATTCCCAAATTCGCGAAGACTATTTGCAAAATATGCTCAACATTAAATCGGGCGATCCTTATTTAGTCAGCGATTTATCTGAATTAACTAACGATTTTTCTTCTACCAACTGGTTTAGCTCAGTGCTTTTACAGCCTCATGTCCGCGAAGAAGAAAAATTAGTGGATATCGAACTTTTACTTTATCCACGCAAGAAAAATGCGGTGGAATTGGGTGTAGGTTTTGCCACGGATACAGGTCCTCACGTCCAAGTCGGTTGGACAAAACCTTGGATGAATAGCCGAGGTCATAGTTTACGAACAAATCTGTACGTCTCTGCACCAAAGCAAAACTTTGAAGCCACTTATAAAATACCATTGTTGAAAAATCCATTACACCATTACTATGAGTTTTCAACAGGTTATGAAAGAGAAAATAAAAACGATACAGATACGAAAGCATTTACCTTAGCGGCACTACGTTACTGGAATAACCGTAAAAACTGGCAATATTTTGCGGGTCTTCGTGTCCGTTACGACAGCTTTACACAAGCAGACTTTACTGATAAAACCTTTTTGTTTTATCCAACGGGAGGCTTTAGTCGCACCCGTTTAAAAGGTGGGCAATTTCCAACTTGGGGTGATTCCCAAAAAATTACGGTGGATTTAGGTAATCGAGCATGGATGTCTGATATTAATTTCTTTAAAGTGCAAGCCTCTACAGCATGGATTAGAACCTACGCAGATAATCATCGCTTCATTACACGTGCCGAGATCGGCTATTTAAATACAGCAGATATTCGTCAAATTCCACCAGCATTACGCTTCTTTGCGGGGGGAGATCGTAGCGTGCGAGGCTATGGTTATAAGAAAATTTCACCTAGAAATCACGATGGAAAATTAGTGGGAGGATCACATCTGTTAGTGGGCAGCCTTGAATATCAATATCAGGTTTACCCTAATTGGTGGAGTGCGGTATTTGCTGATTCTGGCTTAGCAGCTAATTCTTATAAAGCAACCGAATTACGCCACGGTGCAGGGGTTGGTGTACGTTGGGCATCGCCAGTAGGAGCAATTAAATTTGATATCGCCACACCAATTCGAGATAAAGATAACAGCAAAAATATTCAATTTTATATCGGCTTAGGGGCTGAAATTTAGGGTATGACTATGTCTGAACAAGAAAAACAACCAGATAACCAAACGACACAACCCATTAAAAAGAAAAAGACCTGCCGTAAAATTTTATGTGTCGGAAGTGCGGTCATTTTTGTCCCGGTTTTAGGCTTGGTCACAGCACTTTCTTTTGATAGTGGACAACGTGCACTTATTCAGCTTGCGGATAAAATGCTCGATAGCTTATCTATTGAACAAGTCAGTGGTGGGTTACAAAATGGTTTGGTCTTAGAGAATTTACGTTTTCAAACAACCGGCGTAGATGTGTCTCTCCCTAAAGCGCGCTTACAACTGAATTTAGCTCGTTTACTGTCGGGAGATATTATTGTTGATGATCTCAGCTTAACGCAGCCGAAAATTGCCATTGATACCAGTGTTATGCCGCCTTCCGAAGAGAAAGAAACAGAAAGTGGTCCAATGGAAAAAATCCATTTACCGGTTTCTGTACAAGTGAAAAATGTGGCGATTACTGACTTTGATATGAAACTCGATCAAAGTAATATTAACTTTTCGTCATTTCAAAGTGCTGTCAGTTTAAACAATGAATCTGGCCTTACCCTTGAGCCTACCACGATTTCAGATGTGCTTTTTTCAACGGTCACCCAAACTCAAGCAAATCCCCCTCAGCCTGAGAAAAAAGAACCGGCTAAACCCGTTGATTGGGCTCAAATTGAGCAAAAACTCACTCCCGCTTTTTTAGGTAATTTAAATGCGGTGAACTTGCCTTTTGATATGCACATTCCAAGTGTTTTGGGTACAAACTGGCAATATCAATCACTCGATGAAAAAGGCGAAGAAACCCAAAAAATCACTGTGCCTAAAGTAGAATTGCAAGCGGATGCCACCGATCATTTAGTGAAATTACAAAAGCTTGAAATTGATAGCTCTCTCGGTACACTTTCTAGCCAAGGGCAACTCCAGCTCAATGAGGATTTTCCAGTTGATCTCACATTAAAATCTGATCTCCAAGCATTTAAATCAAAAGACAAAACCATTCTACCTGCTAGCAAAGTTGATCTCAATGTATCGGGTTCATTGAAAAAAACAACCGCACTTTCATTAACCACACAAGGCGTACTTGATGCGACCTTAACGGGTGACGTGAAACTGGCTGAAGATAAAATGCCATTAAATCTGCAGTTAAAAGCGAAAAAAGGTCAATACGCTTTTGCAGATAGCCTTGCACCACTCAAAATTAACGATGTTGATATCAACCTTTCCGGTGACTTATTGAATTATCACCTTAAAACGCGTGGAGAAATAGAAGGATTGAATCATATTCCTCCTACAAAAATTGATTTAAATGCAGATGGTAAGCTGTATGAAATCAAAATTAACGAACTAAATTTAAATAATCCTGAAGGTTCGGCTCATTTTTCAGGTTCATCAAACTGGCAAGATCGGGTGCAATGGGATATTTCTGCCAATTTTCAGGAAATGAATCTTAAGCCTTATGTTCCAGATATCCCAGCAGTATTATCAGGGAAAATTCATTCACAAGGTCACATTGGGGTGGCCAATTGGAAAGTAGAAGTACCTACTGTAGATTTAGTTGGTCGTCTTTCTTCTCGACCATTGAGCTTGAAAGGTCGTCTCTTGTTGAGTGATGACGCTTTACTGAATATTCCAAATTTACAATTAAACTATGGTAATAATCACTTCACAGCTAAAGGTATATTAGGTGAAGAATCTGATTTAAACTTGGATATCAATGCACCTGATTTACGTGGTCTATGGCAAGATTTAGCGGGTTCCGTTGTTGGCAAAGCCCAGATTTTAGGTAAGCTTACGGCACCAACCATTAATACCGATTTAACGGCGCAAGGCTTACATTTCCAAGGGTTAGACTTATCCAAAGCCTTAATTAAAGGTAATGTTGTGAGTGAACCACAAGTGAAAGGTGAACTTAACGTCAAAGCGGAAAACTTTCGCTATGGCGATAGCATCAAATTATATAATATTGATTTGAATGCATCAGGTGATGAGAAACATCATACCCTTACCTTAAAATCAAAAGGTGAACCTGTTGCAGCTAATTTACAAATCACCGGCAATTTTGACCGCACTTCTCAGCAATGGAAAGGAAATTTAAGTCAGGTACATTTAAACTCACCCATCGGCGATTTTAAAGTGAATCAAACTATTCCAGTGACCTATGACAACAAAAAAATCCAAGCCACCATCGGATCACACTGCTGGGTTAACCAAGATTTAGATTTGTGTTTTCCACAACAATTTACGGCAGGGAAAAACGGCGAAGTCCCTTTTGAGCTGAAACGCATTAATTTAGATGTAGTGAATAAATTGATGGGACAAAACATGCTCAAAGGTCAATTACAAAGCCGAGGTAAAGTAGCGTGGTTCAGTGATAAACCGTTACAACTAAATGTAGCAGTAGAAGGTAATAACATTGGTGTGGCACAAAAATTAGACTACCGCACCTTTAAGCTGGATATTCCTAAATTAAGCGTGAATGCCGATATTCAAAATAACAATTTAACCCTGAAATCAAACATTAATATTCAAAATCAAGGTCGAATCGGTACGGACTTAAAAATTAATGATTTAAGTAAAGGTCGACAATTAGGCGGCACCTTTACTATTGAAGGTTTACGTTTATCTTTAGCGAATCAACTTCTCTCTAGCGGTGAAAGCATGGATGGTGAAGTGGTTTCTCGCTTAAGTTTTGGTGGCAATTTAGAAAAACCATTGCTAAACGGTTATTTTGATCTTCGCCATGTCAAAACAAAACTAAAAAGCCTACCTTTTGATGTGACTGATGGACAAGTGGCAATCCGCTTTAATGGTACGTCTTCAACCTTAAATGGTCATGTTCAAACACCAGATAGCAAACTTAATATTAACGGGCGAGCTAACTGGGCTAACATGAATAACTGGACGGCAGAAGTTAGAGCGCAAGCGGATAATTTCAAAGTTGATATTCCGTCTATGGCGAAATTAAAAGTCAGTCCGAATGTGGTTGTCAAAGCGTCACCTAAACACTTGGATTTAAGTGGAAACGTGGATATCCCATGGGCAAGAATTGCTATTGAAAGCTTACCGGACAATGCTGAGCCAGTAAGTGAAGATGAAGTGATTTTAAATGGCCCAAGAAAAAGTAAAGAAGAACTCATCAATCGCCAATTTGTTTCAGAAACCAAATCCGGTATGCAAATTCAATCTGACTTAAAAATTAAAATCGGCGATGATGTGCATTTAAATGCCTATGGTTTAAAAACGAATTTGGATGGTTTACTTTCTGTGAAACAGGATAAAGGTAAGCTAGGATTATTCGGTCAAATTAACCTGAAAAATGGTCGTTATGCTTCTTTTGGACAGGATTTATTAATTCGTAAAGGACAAATTAGCTTCGCGGGTTTACCTTCACAACCGATGTTAAATATTGAAGCGATTCGTAACCCAGAAGCTATGGAAGACAGTAAAGTGACCGCAGGGGTAAAAGTGATTGGTATAGCATCTAGCCCACAAGTCACCGTCTTCTCTGATCCTGCAAAATCACAAGATCAGGCACTCTCTTACTTATTAACTGGTCGTTCATTAGAAAACAGTGGTGAAGCGGGATCTGGTGGTTCTGTGGGAGCGGCATTACTTGGCTTAGGTTTAGCAAAAAGTGGTAAAGTCGTCGGCGGTATTGGCGAAGCCTTTGGTATTCAAGACTTAAACTTAGGCACTGCCGGTGTTGGTGATAGCTCTAAAGTACAAGTTAGTGGTAATATTGGTAAACGCTTACAAGTGAAATACGGTGTAGGATTGTTTGATGGCTTGGCGGAAGTGACTTTACGTTATCGCTTAATGCCGCAGCTTTATTTCCAATCGGTTTCTAGCACAAACCAAGTTTTTGATTTATTGTATCAATTTGAATTTTAGGAAAGAACATGCATAATGACAAGCAACTGGCTCAACTCGCAGAACCTCATCACCGAGGTGAGGCCAGGGAGATTGCCGCCATTGATTTAGGCTCAAACAGCTTCCACATGATTGTGGCACGCATTATCAATGGCTCGATTCAGGTGCTTTCTCGTTTAAAACAAAAAGTGAGACTTGCCGATGGCTTAGACGAGCACAATGTATTAAGCCAAGAAGCCATTGAGCGCGGTGTAAATTGCCTTGCACTTTTTGCTGAACGCTTACAAGGCTTTGCGCCAGAAGATGTGAATGTCGTCGGAACTTATACCTTACGAAGAGCGGTCAATAATGATGAATTTTTACGCCAGGCTGCCACTGTCTTTCCCTATCCCATTAATATCATCAGCGGTCAAACTGAAGCTAAAACTATTTATGCGGGTGTTTGCCACACTCAACCCGAAAGCGGACGTAAACTGGTCATCGATATTGGTGGTGGCTCGACCGAAATGATCATCGGTGATGATTTCACCCCCTTAGTGGCGGAAAGTCGTCACATGGGCTGCGTGAGCTTTGCCAAAAAATTCTTCCCGAACGGACAAATTTCAAAAGAAAACTTCGAGCAAGCTCGCCAAAGTGCGGTCAATAAAATTGAAGATTTAAGCTGGGAATACCGCAAACTTGGGTGGCAATCTGTACTCGGCTCATCTGGCACGATCAAAACCGTGTACCAAGTGATTACTGCAACCCTTGATCCAAACGGTATCATCACCGCTGAACGCTTACAAAATTTAATTGAACGAACCTTACAAGCTTCCCATTTTGAAGAACTCAATATTGCGGGACTAAACCCTGATCGTGTGGATATCTTTGTGCCAGGCTTGGCCATTTTAAGTGCTGTTTTTGACGTTTTTAGCTTAGAAAATATGCGCTACTCTGACGGTGCTTTGCGAGAAGGAGTGATTTACAGCTTAGAAAAAAACTTCCAAGTTTCAGATATCCGTACGCGTACCGCATTAGGACTTGCCGAACAATTTAACTTAGATTTAGCGCAAGCCGATCGCGTAGCAAATAGTGCAAAAACCTTAATTAACCAATACACCCATTGGCAAAAACCGTATCTTGCTGATGAAATGAAAAATCTACTGATTTGGGCAGCACGCTTATTAGAAGTCGGTATTGTCATTAATCATCGCAATGTACAAAAACATTCCGCTTATATTCTGCAGAATATGGAATTACCGGGCTTTGATCGCGAACAACAACGCTTATTGGTAAATTTAGTTCGTTATCACACGGGTGCATTTAAAAAGAATGATTTACCGATTTTTGCTCGTTATGCAGATGAAGATGTCCTTGTTTTACTGCTTCTTTTACGCATTTCGGTGATTTTAAATAAATCTCGTCAGGCAACAGATAGCACCGATAAAATCGGTCTCAGAATTGACCGCTCTTTGCAGACTTGGGAACTGACTTTTGAGAAACATTACTTGGATAATAATCCGTTAGTATGGAATGATTTGCGCTTAGAAAGCAATTTACTCAAAGATTTAGAACTCAGTTTGATTTTTAACTGATAAAATAGGGGCTTTTCATGCCCTTATTTTTTATCTTGCTCCAGCAGCAAGCTATAAATATTGGCGAGATAATAGCTCTGCTCGGCTTCGGGAATATCTTGCGGAATAAAAGAAAGCAAATCGCGGTGAATTTCCAAAACATCAGGGAAAATGGCCGCACTTTGCATTTCATCATAAAAGGATTGATGAAGCGGAGAAACGCAACCACCTCGTTTTAAGCGGGCAAGGCTGTTGGCAATATGCAATAAGAGTGTGATGACGGTCGGAATGGACACATCAATGCGCCAATGATGCTCGAGGCGACTTTGCAAAGTCAGAATAATATCAATAACGTCCTGATCAATCTGACCGCGAATTTTCCAACGGGTTAATTGTTTGAGTAACGACATAACATTCCTTTTTAAGATAGGATAACTTTACCGCTATTTCACAAAATTACCAGTGCACAGATCACAAAATTGAAACAAAGTGAAAAAATTTACGAACTAGGAAAGCAATAAATGATAGATAACAGACTTTTTGAAAAATATGATGGCCTGATTTTTGATATGGATGGCACCTTAATCGACACCATGCCAGTACACGCCCGAGCCTGGAACATGGTGGGGGAACAATTTGGTTATCGTTTTAACAGCCAAATTATGTATGATTTAGGTGGCGCAACCGTGAGCACTATCGCCTCTGCCATTATGCAAGATGCCGGTATGCCACAAGAACGTTTAAATGAAGTGATACAAGCAAAACGCAAACTTTCTTATGAATTGATTCCAACAGAATCAAAATTACTCCCAACCTTTGACGTAGTGCGTCATTACTATCAACAAAAGCCAATTGCGCTTGGTTCAGGTTCAAACCGCCGAATCATTGATATGTTGATGCAAAAATTAGATATCAAACATTACTTTAATGCCATTGTCAGCGCTGATGATGTGAAAGAACATAAACCACATCCAGAAACCTTTTTGCGCTGTGCAGAACTGGCAAAAGCTGAACCATCTCGTTGTATCGTCTTTGAAGATGCCGATCTCGGCGTAAAAGCGGGATTAAGTGCGGGGATGGATGTGTTTGATGTCAGAACGCGCGAGATTATTAGAGCCTAATGTGGGACATTTTCTCTTTCAGCTTTTGGGCTGATTTTTGGCAAACCCATGGGCTATGGCTGATGTTTTTCAGTGCTTTCTTAAGTGCCACCATTTTGCCGGGTAATTCAGAAATTGTTTTTGTCTCCCTTGCTGCGCCAAAAGTATTGGTCGGGTCATTATTAAGTGCGGATATTTTTTGGCTTGTTTTTCTAGCAACCACAGGCAACGCATTAGGTAGCTTTACCACTTACTGGATTGGTCGATGGTTTCCAAAAATTAATAGCAAAAATGACCGCACTTTGTGGATAATAAACAAAATACAACGTTATGGCGCCATCACTTTATTATTAAGTTGGCTGCCTATTATCGGGGATGTGTTTTGTGCGGTAGCCGGTTGGCTTCGTTTAAATTGGCTAAGTTGTTTGATTTTTATGACGATTGGAAAAGCACTGCGTTATATTGCCCTACTCTTTTTCAGTTTACCTTTCGTGTCATAGCCGTGAATAGCCTTTGTACATAACCTGGTTGTGGGCTAGAATAACGACGAATTGATATTCAACAGATAAAAAAACGCCCCTTATCAAGTAAGGGGCAAATAACCTAAGGAACCAATTTTATTAAAACAACTGCAAGTTGCTTGTTTTATAAGACCGACGCTAAAAAGAAAAGTTCAAAGAATTTGTAAAAACATATAAAAAATTTACAAACTAATGATTTAAAAGGAAATAAATATGCCATTACTCGACAGTTTTAAAGTGGATCACACCCGTATGAACGCACCTGCCGTGCGAGTTGCCAAAACGATGCGTACCCCAAAGGGCGATGACATCACTGTTTTCGATCTTCGTTTTTGCATTCCAAACAAAGAAATTCTCCTACCAAAAGGGATTCACACCCTTGAACATTTATTTGCGGGCTTCATGCGAGACCATTTAAACAATGACAATGTAGAAATCATCGATATTTCCCCAATGGGCTGTCGCACAGGTTTTTACATGTCATTAATTGGTACACCAAACGAGCGACAAGTGGCTGATGCATGGTTAGCTTCCATGAAAGATATTTTAACCGTGCAAGATCAAAACCAAATTCCTGAATTAAATGAATACCAATGCGGAACTTACACTGAGCATTCTTTAGAAGAAGCACATGAAATTGCTAAAAATGTGATTTCTCGCGGTGTGGGGATTAATAAAAATGACGATTTAGCACTCGATGAATCTTTCTTAAAATAAGGACACAACATGACAACCCTAGGTACAGCATTAACCCCAAATGCTATTAAAGTGATGATGCTTGGCTCTGGTGAACTAGGCAAAGAGGTGGTAATTGAATTACAACGTTTAGGCGTAGAAGTAATTGCCGTCGATCGTTATGAAAACGCCCCAGCACAACAAGTGGCACATCGTGCTTATACGATTTCCATGCTAGATGGTGCAGCACTCAAAGCCTTAGTGGAAAAAGAGCGCCCAGATTACATTGTGCCGGAAGTAGAAGCCATCGCGACTGATACGCTGATTGAATTAGAAAAAGCGGGTTTTAATGTTGTGCCTACCGCCAAAGCCACCAAGCTGACGATGAATCGCGAAGGCATTCGCCGTTTAGCCGCTGAAGAGCTTAAATTGCCAACCTCTCCTTATCAATTTGTCGATAACTTTGATGACTTCCAAAGTGCGGTTGAAAAAATCGGTATTCCTTGCGTAGTGAAACCGATTATGTCCTCTTCTGGCCACGGTCAAAGTATTTTAAAATCCAAAGACGACTTACAAAAAGCGTGGGATTACGCTCAACAAGGTGGTCGAGCAGGTGCAGGACGCGTGATTGTAGAAGGGTTTGTTAAATTCGATTATGAAATTACCTTACTCACCGTTCGTCACATTAATGGCACCAGCTTCTTAGCACCAATCGGCCATCGCCAAGAAGATGGCGACTATCGCGAATCTTGGCAACCACAAGCCATGTCTGATGCAGCGTTGAAAAAAGCCCAAGAGGTGGCAGAGAAAATCACCACCGCATTAGGTGGTCGCGGTATTTTCGGCGTGGAAATGTTTGTATGTGGTGATGAGGTTATCTTCAATGAAGTTTCCCCTCGCCCACATGATACTGGTATGGTCACGCTGATTTCTCAAGAATTATCCGAATTCGCCTTACACGCCCGCGCGATTTTAGGCTTACCTATTCCAGAAATTACTCTCATTAGTCCATCGGCTTCCAAAGCCATTGTGGTGGAAGGCCAATCGAAAAACGTGCAATTTGGCAATATCGCCGAAGTATTGGCTGAACCACACACCAATATCCGCATTTTCGGCAAAGGCGAAGTCAATGGTCATCGCCGTTTAGGTGTCTTACTCGCTCGTGATATTTCCGTGGAAAAAGCATTGGAAAAAGTAGAACGTGCTTACGCGAAGTTAGACGTGAAATTATAAGATTTGCTTAACATAAATATCGTTGAAAATACAAAAGTGCGGTCAGTTTTTGAGAGGTTTTAAAACTCTTTAATAATTGACCGCACTTTTGAGATACAAATCAAAGTGCGGTCGTTTTTTAGGTTAGAAAGTGAATGATTAATACATACCTTCACGCTCTTCACGTGTGCTGATGAAGATATTTTTCACCTGTGTATAAGCGTCAAGCATCATTTTATGGGTTTCACGACCTATACCAGAGGTTTTATAACCACCGAAAGGAGCTCCAGCTGGTAAACGGTTATAACAGTTCACCCAAACACGACCGGTTTCAAGTGCTCGTGCAACTCGTAGCGCACGGTTAATGTTATATGTCCACACCGCACCACCTAGGCCATAATCACTGTCATTTGCCATTTTAATTACATCTGCTTCATCCTTGAATTTGATTACTACCGCAACCGGACCAAAAATTTCTTCTTGTGCCACGCGTTTTTTGTTATCAGGCGCTAAAATTAAGGTTGGTTGGAAAAATTCGCCTCGAGCCAATGCCGGGTCGGTTGATTTACCTCCACCAACGACGATTTGACACCCTTCTTCTTTAGCAATATCAACATACTTGCTAATAACCTTAACTTGATTTCCGTTTACTTGCGCCCCCATTTGCGTGTCATCTTCCCAAGGTAAGCCGACTTTAACTTTCTTAAATTCTTCTTTTAGTGCCGCGATAAATTTATCGTAAACGCTTTCTTGTACGAAAATACGTGAACCGGCACAACACACTTGCCCTTGGTTGAAGAGAATTCCTTTTTGTGCGCCCTCCAATGCTTTATCAAATGGCATATCGTCAAAGAAAATATTAGCTGATTTACCACCCAATTCCAAGGTGGATGGAATCAACATTTCAGCAGCAGCCACACCAATTTTTCTACCGATTTCGGTGGAACCGGTGAATGCCAGTTTGTTAAATCCAGTATGGTGCAACATGTATTCGCCAGATTTAGAACCCTTACCAGTGATAACATTGAAGACACCTTTCGGTAATAAATGATTAATTTTTTGAGCTAAGGAAAGTAAGCTCAATGAAGTAGTGGAAGATGGGTGAATCACGACAGTACAACCTGCTGCCAATGCCGGTGCTATTTTCCATGCAGCCATTAAGAACGGAAAGTTCCATGGAATAATTTGACCAACAACGCCAATAGGCTCGCGTAAAATCAACGACAAATCTTCGCTATCCAGTTGGTTTGCGACACCTTCTTCGGCGCGAATAACACTGGCAAAATAACGGAAATGATCTGATGCCAACGGAATATCTGCTGCGCGTGTTTCGCGAATCGGTTTACCGTTATCCAACGTTTCTTGTAAAGCGAATAATTCGGTATTTTCGTCAATAATATCTGCAATTTTATTCAAAATTGTAGCTCGTTCCGTTGCGCTGGTATTTTTCCAGGTTTTAAAGGCCTCTTTCGCAGCATTCACTGCAGCATCGACATCTGCATCCGTAGCGTCAATAAAGGTGGCTAAGGCTTCACCATTTGCAGGGTTATATGCTGTTAAGGTATTACCCTCAGAGCCATTTGTCCATTCGCCATTGATCAATAAACCATAGTGTTTATCAAAGACATTAAGATCTTTTGTCATCTGTTTTCTCCTTTTTCTACATGATGAATCAAAGTGATACCTTCTCTTTTTACATCGTCAGGTCTCTACTATTTCGTCCCAAAAAAAGGACAGTGGTTCAATTTGAGCACAAGACAAGACTTAAAACTGTGAGATAGATCACATTTTAGCGGTGATGAGGAAAGGTAGAAAAAATTGATTTGATAGATAGACAAAGCGAAGTGAAGAGAAAATACCTTGAAAAGAGACCGCACTTTGAAGGCGAAAATCAAAGTGCGGCTATGTTTTATATTTTATTTTGGGTAACTTCCTTTAGAAATTACGTTCGACAGACACAAACCACTCGCCACTTGTGCGCGAATAAAATTCCGGGATATTACTGTCAATTTTACGGTAACGATAATTTAATTTAGGTATAAAACCTTTCCATTGCAGTTTGTTATGCCATAGCGAAATGTTAAAACCGTATTCTTTATCTTGTCGTTTTTTCATTGGGAAATAGAAATTTTCTGCACGAAAATAACGTTTCACATAGCGCAGGCTTAAACGGGTAGCAAAATCCTTAATTTGCCAGACGGTGCCGATATTGACACCTCGACGAAGTGAGGACTCTGCTTTGTCTTTGCTGCGATCCATACTGCCTTCAATCCCGCCGAAAAGTAACCAATTCGGTTTCGCTTGATAACTTAATGCGAATGTTGCGCCGTTAATATAGCCGTTATGACGGCGTGCAATATTGGCATCCGCATAACGTTTTTGCGTGTGGGAAAGCGTACCGGAGAGCGACCAAAGTGCGGTTAATTCACGGTGTAAATCTGCGGTAATGCCATAATTTTGGCTATAACGTGGCGCACCCAACCAGTTTTGCTCAAAAAAGGGCGTCAATCCTAAAGATTGTAAGACGGAACGATGACGATAGCCCAATGCGGCGTAAAGTGATTTTTCGCTATAATCTTGATTATCCCAGTAATACACGCCGCCAAAACGGCTGTTTAAGGTCACAAAATGATTACCGGCGACATTGATTTCACGGCTTAACCCAAGTCCGTAACGAAAGCCGTGCGCTTTTTGTGGTAAAGAGTCTTTGTCTTTTTTAAAGCGCAATTTACCTAACAAAATATCTTGTTGGGATGACGCGTTATTCACGTTGTCGGTTTGGGTATATTGCCATTCTACGTCTGCTTTCCAGCCTTGGCGTTCATTCATGGTGGCCAAATAACGTTGGGCGAATTGTTGCATAGGCGGAGATAAATCCGGCATAGCGCGCTCAAGTTCTGCTTTAGCTTGGTGATACTGTTTATTTTCAAATAACATCACGCCTAAATCGAAACGCGGATAGGCAAGTTCCGGTTTTTCATCAACAATTTGCCGATAAAGACGAATCGCTTGCTTATGGTTGCGCTCCGCACGCAACATCGCCCCTAGGGCATAACGATATAGCGTGACATCGTGCTGAGGTTGCGATTGATAAAGCGGCAACGTTTGTTTCAATATCCCCCATTGTTGTTTTACCACACTATAATTGATCAGTTTTTCCAGTTTAGTTTGGGTATTGTCATTGGATTCAAATGTCATCGGTCTTGAAAGTGCGGTAGATTTTTCCGGCGTTTTTATCTGCGGATCTTCCGTTTTTGGCACGATATTCTTTTCAAAGAAAATAGGCTGTGGTGCTTGGAAGGTTTCAGCTTGAGTAGCTAAGGGAAATAGAATGATAAAATAGGGAAGTTTTTTCATAGTCGATTAGAAAGTAATGCCGTTTAAACCGAGGTTCAAACGGCATTTTTATATTAAAGGAAAAGTTTATTTTTGGATCTCGCCACGTGTACCGCCGAAGCCGATAGCGATATTATCGCTACTAGAATAATGGAGATTACGTTCACCGTTTCTAGGCACAACTTTAAATAATTCTTTTACCTCTTGATCATCATAAGAGACATTTTCTTTACCAAATTCGGCTACACCTGCAATTTCTTCAGCATTTTTTCCGTAAAATAGCAGTAAATATTCCCCTTTCATGTTTGTCCATTTATCAGAAGTCATATCAGAAGATATGCCTTTACCCCAATCTTTGCCGTAGATTTCGGCTAAATTACCTTCATGTAAAGTTAGATTACCTAAACCGTCTAAACCGGTAATATTTCCCTCACCTTTTTTATTGGCAAAATCTACATTATATGTAAGCATTCCTTCTCTATCTTTAGTGAAAGCAGTCCCGATATAAGTCGCTTTACCTTCATTAGGTATATCTTTGGTATTCACTCCATTTAGATAATTGCGTTGTATAGAAACGCTATATGTTTCTCTATTGTACATCGGATCATTAAGGTTTTTATAGTCTTCATATTTACCAACAACAATAGAATATTTTTGATTATAAACATCTATATATGATGTTTGTTTGGATGATTCTTCTCCTCGAACGTTTGAAGATGTAGTTTCTTGTGGGTCATATTTTCGAGTAAATCCTTCAGGTGTTTTATACGCCTCTCTAATGATATTGCGTTTTGCATCTAAAATTGCTGATTGCTCTTTTTCTATTAATAAATTATCTAAATTTTCCAATGCTTTAGTTCGCTCATTTTCAATATTACTATTAGCAAAATTCTGCGCTTCCCAATCATCTAACCCTTTTTCTTTCGCAAGATTAATTAATTCATCGATTTTGGTTTTACGTTTATCTTTCTCAGCAATGTAATTATTGAGATCTTGGACCGCACTTTCTTTATCTGTATAGTTTTTACCGTAGGCAAAATTACGTGCTTCCCACTCCTCTAAACCTTTTTGCTTTGCAAGGGCGGTTAATTCATTGATTAAATTTTCTCTTTCTGTACGTTTATCATTAAGTAATGTTCTTGCTTCATTTAATGTTTTGTCTTTATTTGCGTTTACAAAATTGCGAACTTCATCTTCGGATAAGCTATAGCTTCTTGCTAAACGTTTAAGCGCTATAATTTTGTGAACTTCAACGAGCTGTTCAGTTACAAATGATTTGCTGTTATTTTTGAAATTATCTGCAAATTCGCTAGAATCAACAGTATTTAAACCGTTATGTAATGCAAATTGAAATACTTCATCACGAGTAAGCATTTTTTCTAAGGAGAGTTTTTCATCTAATGCTTTTTGTGCTGCTGCAAGTTCTTCTTGTGCTTTTTGTAAACCTGCTTTTGCTTTATTTAAATCTTGCGCAGAAAGCTGCTCGGCTTGTTTAAGTTTATCTTCTGCCGTTTGCTTTTCATTTTGCGCTTGAGAAAGTTGCGTTTTTAAACGATCGAGTTCAGCCTGTTGCGTGTTAGCTTGATTTTGTGTTGTTTGGTTGTTTTGAATTTCGTTATTGGGCGTAGTTGGGGGGTTATCGCTGTTTCCGCCACCGCTGCTGCCACAGCCGGTTAACGCCAGTAAAAGTGCGGTTGCAATTGAAAGATTTTTGAGTTTCATACGGGATTCCTTAAATTATTTAGGGATTAAAAAGCAAAAGAATTATAATTTTTCGCTAATTTGTGTACAATTAACCAACAATTACAGAAGGTTACCGAGTTGCGGTAGCTATTTGCACTGCGAGAGTAGAATATGAAAATTAATGAAAAAATTCGTCAATTACGTGAACAACACCAATTATCTCAAGAAAATATGGCGGATAAATTAGGCATGTCGGTGACCGGTTATGCCAAAATTGAACGAGGTGAGGTGCGTTCAAATCTGCCACGTTTGGAGCAAATTTCTGAAGTGTTTGATATGGATATTTGCGAATTGCTTTCTTATGGGGAAACTGAAAAAGTTTATTTTAATAATTCAGTCACAGAATCAACAAATTCAAATAATTTCTTATTCGCTGTTGGTAATGATAATTTAGAAAAAGCCATTCAACAATTGCAATTAATTATTTCTCATAAAGACGAGCTATTGGCACAAAAAGATAAAATTATTCTAGGCTTAGAGCGGGAAATTGCTTTGCTGAGAAATATGCACAAAGCATAGTAACGAGCTGACAATAACAAGAAAAAATAACTAAAAAGAAGACCGCACTTTGATCCTATCAATCAAAGTGCGGTCGTTTTTTATTGGTTTTACACAGCCTGTTTAGGTTGTTTGAATACCGTCACTTCAGGTGCTTTACCGGTAAATTTTTCAACCTGAACAATACAGGTATTGGGTGAGTTACCTTGTGCAAGTTTTGATGTGCCTTCATCGCGTGTTAATACGTTTGGACAACCATTTTTACATAACGGTTTTTCACTTTCACCTAAGTCCATTGGGTCATACCACGCGCCTTCATGGAGAGCAACAGTACCTTTGATGATGTTTTCTGTGATAACCGCACCTGCAAGCACTTGACCGCGTTTGCTATGAATGCGAACAATATCACCGTCTTTAATACCGCGAGCAGCCGCATCTTCAGGATGAATCATTACCGGTTCCCGATCATTGACCGCATATTTTTGACGTAATGAAGTATGTGCCAATTGGCTGTGTAAACGATAGTAAGGATGTGGCGTTACTAAAGCTAACGGATATTCTTCTGTCACATTACCCGCAAATTCTTCTGGCTCCATCCAGCTTGGGTGACCTTTACAGTCGTTATAATGCATTTTCTCAATAACATCAGAGAAAATCTCAATTTTACCTGACGGCGTGCCGAGCGGATTGAGTAATGGATCTTCACGGAATTCACCATAACGTACCCATTTCTTCGCGGCTTCTCCCGCTTCAAAGCTTAACGGTTTATTTTCTGCCCAGAATTTATCAAAACGAGGCATTGCAACACGGTTTGCACGTGCGGCAGTAAAGGCTGCATTGTAGAATTCTTCCAACCATTCCATTTCCGTTTTACCTTCGGTGTATTGTTCTTCCACACCTGCTCGTTTAGCAAGTTCAACGAAAATATCATAGTCATTTTTCGCTTCAAATTGTGGCGGAACCACTTGTTTCATCGGGTAAACGCTCATCATGGAGTAGTCGCCTGCCATGGTTAAGTCATTACGTTCATAACTGGTGGTTGCTGGCAAGACAATATCTGCCATGCGCGCAGTTGGCGTCCAGTTTACCTCATTCACAATCACCACATCTGGTTGTTGGAAGGCCTTCACTAAGGTATTGGTATCTTGATGGTGAACAAATGGGTTACCGCCTGCCCAATACACCGCTTTGATATCAGGGTAAGTAATTTCAGTACCGTTATAGTGAATTTTTTTGCCAGGATTGAGCAACACATCTGAAATACGCGCCAATGGGAAAGCAGATTTAGAGGTATCATCCAACCATGTTTTTGCACCCGCTTTGCCTGCTGGACTTGCGGTAATAGAGCCGATAATACCCCCTGTCGCCGTTGGCACCCCACCATTTGAATAGTGATAACTCAAACCAAATCCACCACCTGGCAAGCCAATTTGTCCTAACATAGACGCTAGAGTGACTAACATCCAGTGGGTTTGTTCACCATGGCGTTGGCGTTGCATACCCCAACCACCCATTAACATGGTACGTTTACTAGAAAAATCTGCTGCAAGCTGTTTAATCGTTTCTGCCGGTACACCACAAATTTTTGACGCCCATTCTGCTGTTTTTGGTTGGCCATCAGTTTTACCTAATAAATATTCCTCGAATTTAGCATAACCCGACGTGTATTTTTTCAAGAAATCTTTATCATGCTTACCTTGTTCAACTAAAGTATGCGCAATACCAAGCATTAACGGCACATCCGTTGCTGTATTCACCGGAATCCATTCTGCGTTCAGCATTTGGCAAGTTTCGCTTTTTTGTGGGTCGATACAAATAATGCGTTTTCCACTCGCTTGGAATTTTTTGAAATATTCAATCCCTTTTTGGTCGGTAGACATCCAAGCAATACGCATGGTTGTGAGTGGGTTTGCAGACCAAAGCACAATAATATCGCTGTTTTCTAACACAGATTCCCAGCTGGTTTGTTGTTCATAGACCTCAATAGTACCAAGCACATGCGGCATGATGACTTGCGCAGCACCCGTAGAGTAGTCCCCTTTATGCCCCACAAAACCACCGGTAGCATTCATGTAGCGCTGTAATAACGTACGAGAAGCATGTAATGAACCACAGCTAAACCAA
Source organism: Haemophilus parainfluenzae (assembly GCF_036288925.1). Lineage (NCBI taxonomy): Bacteria > Pseudomonadati > Pseudomonadota > Gammaproteobacteria > Pasteurellales > Pasteurellaceae > Parahaemophilus > Parahaemophilus parainfluenzae. Next base: position 616,017 of record NZ_CP127167.1, on the reverse strand, counting down.
CCATAAGAACCGGCAAAAATGCCTGTTGGACCATGTTCGTCACGAACGCGTTTAAGCTGATTGTGTACTAAATCTAACGCTTCATCCCAAGAAACTCGCACCCATTCATCACGACCACGCATTGTGGTATCACTTTTTCCTGGGTTAGCTAAAAAGCCTTTACGCACCATTGGATATTTCACGCGAGTTTCGCTGTATAGCTGATCGGCAACAACGGTTTGTAATTCGTTCGGTACAGCAGGTTCAATGGCAGGGCCAGATTTCACAACTTTACCATCTTCCACAACCACACCAAGCGGTCCCCAGTGAGCCGCAGTAACCACTGTTTTTATTTCAGCTTCTTTTGCGACCGCACTTTTTGATACAACGCCCACCATACCACCAGAAAGGGCACTACCTGCCACGCCTAAAGATGTTTTTTTCAGAAAATCACGACGTTGTTCATTTACGTTATTCTTTTTCATTTCAGCCTCGTTTTAGATAGTTGGTTATTATTGTTTTGCCATATCTTTGGCATTGCGTTGCAGATAAATAGTTAATGCACGTACTTCATCTTTGTTCATTGATGTTCGGTCTTTCATAGAGTTCACCACACCAATCCATTGGTTAGCCGTGTAATGATCCGCACCAATTGCCGCGTGACAACCACTACATTGAGTTTGATTTAACTGATTGCCATATTGATTAAGTGCGGTCAGATCTGATGACATTTTTTCTTTTGCAACATTCACCGCAACATTGATTTCTTTCCAGTCAGAATCCGTTACTGCATCATGTACAGTTTTTACGACTTGAACATGGTTACGTGCATCTTCATCCAGTAAAGCAAGCGTGATACGTTTACCTAATTCTTGATAAACAACCGCTTCAGCTCCTACTTGTTGCCAACCATGTAAGGTGCCTTGAACTTGATCACCATTTACTTTCCATTGCATTAATTCTGCATAAGGCATGAGACGAACCTCATTTCCTTTATCATTGGTCGCTTTCACCATTTCAGTAGCAAAAATCGCTGAGCCATCAGAGAGAGTACCGCCTTGTACAGTAGAGGATTTTTGCGCATTTTGATCGCCATGTACTTCAGGAAGGAAGTGAACAATGCCTTTATGACAATCAATACAGGTTTGGCCGTTTGTTTGGGCATCTGTATGGGTTTGTTTTGCTAATTTAGTTTGTTTTGAAAACTCCATTGCATCAAAACTGTGACAGCTGCGACAGGTTTCTGAATCGTTGGCTTTCATATCATTCCACACCATTTGAGCAAGCTCGGCACGGTGGGCTTCATATTTTTCTTTATTCTCAATCTTGCCTTGTGCTTCATACCACAAATCTTTCAAAGCAATAAATTTAGCTTTGACATAATGCCAACCTTCTTTTGGAATATGGCAGTCTGAACATTGTGCTCGCACGCCTTTTGCATTAGCAAAGTGACTCGAACCTTCCCATTCTTCTTTTGGATAGCTCATTGAATGACAACTGACACAAAACTCCGGTGTACTGGTTTTATGCATAACCCACTGCGTTCCCCACAATACCACAGCGCCGACACCAGCCAAGCAAATTGCGGTGACGATTTTCTTCATTTTTGACATAGACACTCCAACTATACAAACGACAAAAAAACATAACTATAAATAAGTATTATTGATTGTAGGGATATAGTGAGAAAGAAACTATGATCTTGCTCAATAAAAGGCTAAACACTCATGAGATAAAAATAAAAAAACATTAATAAATCAATATATAATGTTTTGTATTTAATCTAATTAGGAAAATTTAAGAATGAAGAAATTGATTAACGCGTTCAAGCACGGCTTTTCTCACGTTATCCTTTTCAAAAAGGATTTCATGTTTTGCTTGAGGTACAAGCATGGATTCTGCATGCGGAAAAAGTGCGGTCAATTTTTCAAGATTTTTGTTATCCACTATCTTTTCCTTTTCCGCTTGTAGGATAAGCACGGGTATTTCCACTCTTGGAATGATTTTAGGGAGCGCTTTGATTGCATTTAAACACAAATGTACCCAACGGAATGTCGGGCCACCTAAGTGAATAGCTGCGCGTTTTCGATTAACTCGGTTCATCCATTTCATTCGCGTTTTAGAATGACTAAGTTCATTAAGGTTTAAATCTGCCGGTTTGTAATGTCCTTTGCCAAAAACATAACGATGACCTTGACCAAATGCCATCATCGTTGCAATGATGATTTCATCTCGTAACGGATGTTTCATGGGAACGCCAAAGAAAGGCGAAGAAAGCACAGCCTTTTTAATATGATGATCGTAATTGGCTAGATAATAGGTAGAAATCAAAGCGCCGAGGGAGTGTGCAAGAATATATTGCGCTTGATAAGAATAAAGTGCGGTCGTTTTTTCAATGATTTTTGCCATATCATCAATATAAAAACGAAACTCATCTAAATGCCCTTTTTGAGGAATAATACGCTGTGAATAGCCTTGTCCTCGGTGATCGAAAAGCAAAACATCATAACCTTGTTGATAAAAGTCATAAGCCAACTCAGTCCATTTCAGCATATTTTCTGCTCGACCATTAACCAAAATCATCAATTTTCTGACCGCGCTTTCAGGCTGAACCAAATGACGATAAGCTAATTTGATATTTCGTTCACCAGAAAGATATTGCGTCGGAAATTGCTCAAAAAAAGGCAATAACTCTGCAAGAGCAAATTGATGAAAATGAGGTTCTCTGATCATAATTTTTTAATGAAAAGGGCGTAGTAAATACGCCCTTTGTAGTGAAAGTAAAACTTATGCCACCAATTGTTTTAAGATACGGCGAACTGGCTCTGCAGCGCCCCATAATAATTGGTCACCTACAGTGAATGCCGCTAAGTATTCCGGACCCATTGCCAATTTACGTAAACGACCAACCGGTACGCTTAATGTACCTGTTATTTTCGCTGGAGTTAATTCACGTAATGTGGTTTCTTTGTCGTTTGGAATCACTTTCACCCATTCATTGTGAGACGCTAAAATTTGTTCGATTTCTTCTAACGGTAAGTCTTTTTTCAGTTTGATAGTGAATGCTTGGCTGTGGCAGCGTAATGCACCGATACGCACACATAAACCATCAACAGGAATTGGATTGTCGCTTAAACCTAAGATTTTGTTGGTTTCTGCATAGCCTTTCCATTCTTCTTTCGTTTGTCCTGTTTCAGGGAGAAGTTTGTCAATCCAAGGGATTAAGCTTCCCCCTAATGCTGCACCGAAGTTATCCGTTGGGAAGCTACCAGAACGCATTTCTGCCGTCACTTTACGTTCAATATCTAAAATTGACGAAGCAGGATCTTTTAATTCACTTGAAACCGATTGTTCTAATAAGCCCATTTGTGAAATCAATTCACGCATATTTTTTGCGCCCGCACCTGAAGCCGCTTGGTAAGTTGCAACAGATACCCATTCCACTAAATCTTTTTCAAACAAACCACCGATAGCCATCAACATTAAGCTTACAGTACAATTACCACCCACAAAAGTTTTAATGCCTTTTTTCAAGCCTTCAGAAATCACGTGTTGGTTTACCGGATCAAGCACGATAATCGCATCATCTTTCATACGTAGTGCAGACGCTGCATCAACCCAATAACCATCCCAACCTGTTGCTTTTAATTTTGGATAGACTTCATTGGTATAGTCGCCACCTTGGCAGGTCACGATAATGTCTAATTTTTTAAGTTCTTCAATGTCGAATGCATTTTTAAGCTCACCTGCCTCTTTGCCTGCGAATACAGGGGCTTTTTGACCTGCTTGAGAAGTAGTGAAGAAAACTGGATTAATATTGGCAAAATCTTGCTCTTGTACCATACGATCCATTAATACGGAACCGACCATTCCGCGCCAACCGATAAAACCGACGTTTTTCATGAGTTTTTCCTTATTTTATGTTGTGTTGAATGGGTCTATTAATTACAGGCTTTATGTCACAAAATCAAGTTTTTTTAGAAAAAATGAGGCTTTGTTTAATTTTTTTCAATAAAAAATCCCCTTTCGGGGATTTATTGATTATTTATCTGCTTTTTTTTTTACCATTTTTTTCGGCTCAGATTTACCTTCAGATTTGACCGCACTTTTCTTTTCTGTCGTAGACTTTGTGGCCTTCTCTTTTGTCGTTGCGGATTTAGTCGCTTTTTTCTTTGGCTTTTCAGCTAAATTTGCTGCTTTCCATTCCTCAAATTTTTCAAGTAACACTTTACCCATTGGGCTTGGATCACCTGTAAATAAGGTTTGTAAACCGTTATTTTCAATGATATGACGGCGAAGTTCTAAACGTTCTTGATGATTTTCTGCTAAACGAATTGCACGCTCAACATATTCATCTACCGTATTTGCAATTAACCATTCCGGTAAACCTAAACGTTTGAATAACCCTTCATCAATATGTTCATGCACTTCTGCACCAGTTTTACATACGCCCACTAAACCTAACGTCACCATATCAATAATGCCGTTGGTGTTACCGAATGGGAATGGGTTTACCATCATATCGCAGTTATGCAAAATACGAAGATATTGATCATAAGGTGCATGTGGATGAGCTGTCGCATCATTGCCTAAATAAGATTTAATAAAACGCTCAACATAAGGATGCGTCACACCACTAGATTGACCTAATGCAAAGTGGAAATGCACTTTCACATTAGCACGATCACGAATAGCCTTTAATGCTGCCAAGAAATAGGGGTTAAGCTTCATTGTGGTAGAGGCAATACCAATATTCACCACTTCAGGGTTTTCACGTAAGCGATATTCTACGTGTTGTGGTGCAAGTGCTGAAGGCACATAAGGTAAGGCATCTTTCGGTAAACGCAATAATTGCTCACTGAAACATTTTTCAGAACCCACATAATCATCTTCTACAATCACATATTCAATAAAATCAGAATGTGTCGTAGCTGGGTGACCTAAAGCAATTACTTGAACTGGTGCAAGGCGTGTATTGCTTGCAAAAATAGTGGTTAAATCCATTCCAATACTTGGCATATAAAGAACCGCAGCACCATTTTTTTCACAAATCTCTTTTAATTCATTCAATTTACCAAAAATATTATCACCTTTTAATAAATGGAATTCATCAAACACCGCTTGTCCTGCTGCATCTACAGCATCATTACCTACACCAATTAAATGAAAACGCTCACGCGCAGCAATCATTGAAGTGGAATGCGTACGATAAATTGAATGGGATGAATGGAAATGCTCCAATAATATGACCATGACTGGTTTGCCATCACGTTCACCTAATTTCGTGACATCGCGATCTACCCATCCACCTTGCAATAAATGACGACGAATAACTTGGTTTAATGCTTGTTTCACCCAGTGTTTATTTTCAGCAATATCGTAGCTGCAATGCATATACACATCATGTGAAATTGCACTTGGTATATTATTTAAGTTTTCAATCGTTGCTAATTTTTCAGGGAACCATTGTAAAAGCGTACCACGCTTAGAAAACGATTGTTCTGTACCAATAAAACGTGGTGATTGCAATGCAAAACAAAGGGATGCACATAATTCTGGATCTAAATTCCATAAAGCATCAAGATTGACGTTTATATTCGATTCCGGCAAATACAAAATACAGAATTTAATTAATGATGATTTCGTATTATCTAAATGGAAATCGAATAAATTGGTTTTATCTGGATTGCGGTTATAAGCTTGTAACACATGATCAGCGTTCACAAAGGGTGATGAAGCAAAAATCATATTAATCCAGCGTTGGAAACTAAAGAAACGCTGAGCACCACCTTCAGAAATATCTAATTGAGGATTAGAAAATAGCTCGCTCATTGCTACCGCTACACGGGTACAAAAATGCTTAATTTTTTCTTGTACTAATTCACCATTTAATTGACTAGGATAATCAATTTCAATACCTTCAACGCCACCAAAATTACTATCAATTTTGCTTAAAATATCCAGCAATTCAACGCAAGCTGATTCATAGCTTTTTGCTGCTACTTCCTGTTCAAAACGGATAACACTTGGTTGTTTTTGTGCTTCTGTCATTTCTAAATTTCTTTGGTAAAAAATAAATAAAATGAATAATTAACAGGTTCCCCACAGATCATATTCATCTGAATGGGTGATAGTGACTTTAATAACTTCGCCTACTTTTACAGGTGTGCCACTTAGATTTTCAATATAAACTAAGCCATCAATTTCTGGTGCATCAGCTTTTGTACGGCCAATAATACCTTCGTCATCAATTTCATCCACGATTACATCAAGCATTCGGCCAATTTTTTGCTTTAATCGTTCAGCGGAAATTTCTTGTTGTAACTGCATAAAGCGGTGGAAACGTTCTTCTTTTACCTCTTCAGGCACTTGGTCGGCCATTTCGGTAGCCGGTGCGCCTTCTACTGGGCTAAATTTGAAACAGCCCACGCGATCAAGTTGTGCTTCTTTTAAGAAATCCAATAACATTTGGAAGTCTTCTTCTGTTTCACCCGGGAAGCCTACAATGAAAGTTGAACGCAAGGTTAAATCCGGACAAATCTCACGCCATTGCTTGATACGCTCTAAAGTGCGGTCAATTTTTCCTGGTCTTTTCATCGCTTTTAAAATTTTTGGACTTGCGTGTTGCAATGGAATATCCAAATAAGGCAACAATAAACCTTCCGCCATTAATGGAATTAAATCATCCACGTGCGGATAAGGATAAACGTAGTGTAAACGTACCCAAATGCCTAATTTACCAAGTTGTTTACACAAGGTCATTAAGTCATTTTTAATTGGCATACCATTCCAGAAAGCCGTTTTTACGCCACCTTCTTTGCGTTGTGTATCCATTGCATAAGCAGAGGTATCTTGTGATACGACCAATAACTCTTTCACGCCTGCATCAGCAAGACGTTTTGCTTCATCCAATACTTGCGTGATAGAACGGCTTTCTAAATCCCCACGCAATGAAGGAATTATGCAGAATGTACAACGATGATCACAACCTTCTGAGATTTTCAAATATGCATAGTGTTTTGGTGTTAATTTCACTCCTTGTTTTGGAACAAGGCTGGTGTAAGGATTATGTTCTGGCTTTGGTACATACTTGTGTACTTGAGCCATTACTGCTTCATAACTATGCGGACCAGTTACTTCCAATACTTTCGGGTGAACTTGGCGAATTTGATCTTCTTTCGCCCCTAAACAGCCGGTCACAATCACACGTCCGTTTTCTTCCAACGCCTCGCCAATAGCTTCTAGGGATTCCTGTACAGCACTATCAATAAAACCGCAAGTATTCACAATGACCAAGTCTACATTTTCATAACTTGGCACAATGTTATATCCGTCAGTACGTAATTCGGTCAAAATCCGTTCTGAATCAACTAAATTTTTAGGGCAACCTAAACTTACAAAGCCAATATTTGGCGTTGATTTTTGCATAAATTTATTCTCAGCTATCGTCATTTTTCAAAACCTTAGATTTTACTCAATTTCAAGCAGAAAGGCGATAATTAAAGTAAATTTACCCATTAACGCCTTTTTTTCAGGTAGAATAAGTACCATTTTTATTTACTTATATTGATTATTAATATGGAAAATCTCTCTCTTTTTTCAACTATTTTTGAACAAATGGCTTATTTAATTATTCTCGGAAAAATGCTACTCGCACTTGTACTTGGCGGGATTATTGGCTTAGAACGAGAACTTAAACACAAACCGGTTGGTGTCAAAACTTGTGCTATTATTGCGGTAACGACTTGTGTACTCACGATTGTCTCCATTCAAGCTGCTGAACATTACGCACAAGTTTCAGATAATATCCGAACTGACCCTATGCGACTTGCCGCACAAGTAATCAGTGGTATTGGTTTTTTAGGCGCAGGGGTAATTTTACACAAGAAAAATGATGCTATTTCAGGCTTAACTACTTCCGCCATTATTTGGGCGGCTGCGGCTATCGGTGTGGCAACAGGTGCGGGTTTTATTTTTGATGCGATTATTGCTACTTTGATGATTTTAATCGCTATCCGTATCAGCCCGATTGTGCAACGTTATGTTCGCCGTAAAACCTATAAAAAGCGTACTCGATTGGCTATTCAGCTAAGTTCTGCGAACGGTATTAGTAAAGTCACAGATTTATTACTCAAACATGACTATCGTATTGAAAATATCTCGGTAAAAGACCAAGCTAGCGGCGAAGTTCGCTTGCAAGTACGATGCTACAACATCGATAATGAAATGCTAAAAGATGTCTATACGCTGTTAAAAACAGAAGATGAAGTACTGAGTGTGGATGTAGAAAATTAAAACTCTACTTATTCAAGTGATACTCTAGTTAATTTAGGTAAGCGATAAATAATCAAAGAAATTAAAATTAAACTACAACCTAATATTTTTATGAACGAAAATATTTCACCTAAAAAAAATATGCTTAAAACCAGAGTCCATATAGGTTCTAATAACATTATAACTGCTGCATTATTAATACTGCACTTATTTTGAGCAATAGTTTGTAAAAAAACCCTTAAATTGGTAGCAATAAGGATACTACCTGCAAACCAAAATAAGGTATTCATAGAGATGGGGAATAGCCATTTTTCTACCAATAAAGAATATAATCCAGCCAAAACTCCAACAACTCCGATCTGAATTGTTGTCAAAGCCAATGGTGGAATATTCTTAGCAAATTGATTATTTAACACAAAATATAATGCAGCAGAAATAGAGGCTAGTAAGAAAATAATATTACTCAAGGAAAAATGGAACATGCTGCTTTTTTGTCCCAATAAACAATAGAGCCCTAATACAGCAATAGGTAGTGAAATCCAAAAAATTTTTTGAGGTTTATGCTTAAATAATCCCCAAGATATTAAAGGAGCGATCAGCATTGATAGACTATATAAGAAAGCTCCTTCCCCTAAGTATTCGCTTAATATTAATCCAGAAATCCATAATACCATCGTTAGTATATAAGCTAAACCAACACTCACAGCTTTCATTATTTGAAAAAATTCTAACTTACAAATTGTAGAATAGGAAAAGGGCAAAAATATAAGAAATGCAATGGTGAAACGAAGGCCAATAAACCCCATCTGTGGCATTCCCTCTAAAGAATATTTAGAAAAAAACCAACCTGAAGCAGCAATAAAAGTTACAAAAAATAAAATAAGTTCGCCAGAATACTTACGCATAAATTAATAATATAAAAAAACCTGTACTTATTTAACGTAAGTACAAGTAGATAGCCTATTTAGATTTATAGATCAAAATTGCTCTATCATCAAAGGTATAATTACCTTTTACGACTCCTTTTGTTGATGGGTTTTCAATGCGCAATGGGTCGTTTTTTAGTTCTTCTTTCAATTGATTTTCATAACTATCAACAGTTGCTTCTTTCGGATAAGTTTCATATCCATCTGAAGATAATTCAATCACTTTAGGAGTTTTATCAAACTTCCAAGTTTTTAATTCCGATTCAGGGATATTAAAACCATCAATTGCCCAATATTGGAAAGCTTTTGGAGCGTTTGGGTTGTTTTGAAATTCAGATTGTCTTTTCAGCAAAGGAAGAATATAAAAACGACCTAAATCATTTTCTTCTATTTGCTCAGGTGTTAATTTCAAATCTTTTAGAATTTTTACTCTCAAAGCACTATTTAATACATCAACATATTTAGCTTCATCATTGTAATTAACCCCATCAATTCTTGCCTTTGAGTCACCAATTGCAACAAGCTCATTGGTATCCAAGTTATACCAAATTAATGTTGCTGTTGGTCTAAACAATGGATTCTTTTCAAAATCCATGTCTGGATTCTTAGCATAAAATTCTTTGAATTTCTCATTAATTTTCTGCAAAATCGCTAATTTATCTGTATTAGGAGGAAGCGATTGGAAAACATCTTGAATGATATCTCTGCTAACTCGACCTCCTTTTTTGCCGTCATATTTCTTACCAGATTTATCAGTCGCTCCATCAAAAACGGCAAGATAGTGATCATTGAAAAATAATCCATCTTCACAAATTTGATTATTTTTCTCACCGGCCCCTCCTTTGCCTTGAATAAAGTAATCAATAGAACCACTTTTCACTGATGTCTGCACAAGCTTATCATAAGTCAGATCATCCTGAGCAAACACACCCAATGAAATAAAAGGTAATACTAATAATGCTTTTTTCATCATTTCCTCCTTAGTAAGGAATTCCTGTTATTTATTGAAATATACTTTTTTTAATGCCATCTCTAAACCTCGAAATTCAGCCAGACCTTTTAAACGTCCAATAGCGGAATACCCAGGATTTGTTTTCTTATGCAAATCATCCAACATCTGATGTCCATGATCTGGTCTCATAGGAATCAATCTAGTCTCACCATTATTTAAACGACGATACTCTTCAGTTAATAATGCTTTTACTACATTAAACATATCCACATCTCCTTGTAAATGAGAAGCCTCATGGAACGTTAATGGATTATCTTCTCTTTCTGTTGAGCGTAGATGAGCAAAGTAAATACGATCGGCAAATTGTTCTGTCATTTTAACTAAATCATTATCTGAACGAACACCATAAGACCCAGTACACATAGTAAAACCATTTGCTGGAAGCGGTTCTACTTCAACAAACCATTGCATATCCTCTATAGTAGATACGATACGAGGTAACCCTAATATTGGACGAGGAGGATCATCAGGATGAATAGCCAGTTTAACACCAACCTCTTGTGCAACCGGCACAATTTGATTTAAAAAATAGGCAAGATGAGAGCGGAATTTTTCTGGTGAAATATCTTTATAACGATCTAATTGTCCTTGGAACTCTTCCAAAGTATACCCTTCTTCTGCACCAGGAAGACCAGCAATAATATTATTAGTTAATTGCTTAATATCTGCTTCCGTCATCTTTTCATAATAACGTTTAGCTGCTTCCTGTTCTTCCTCTGTATAACTTAACTCTGCATTAGGACGTTTCAGAATATGCAATTCAAAGGCAGAAAAAGCTATATGATCAAAACGTAGAGCCTTAGAACCATCAGGCAATTCATAAGCTAAATCTGTACGTGTCCAATCTAAAACAGGCATAAAGTTATAACAAACTGTATCAATACCACATTTAGCTAAATTACGAAGAGTTTGTTTATAATTATCAATCCAAATCTGATAATTGCCAGTTTGTGTTTTTATTTCCTCATGTACTGGCACACTCTCAACTACAGACCAAACTAGCCCTGCTGTTTCAACTTCTGCTTTTCGTTTTTCAATTTCCTCAATACTCCAAACCTGCCCATTTGGAATATGATGCAATGCTGTTACAATACCTGTCGCACCTGCTTGTCTAATATCCGATAGAGATACCGGATCTTTGGGTCCATACCAACGCCATGCTTGTTCCATTTGAACCTCCTTCTTAATTTTAACGATCTACAACAATTGGACTCATATTAAATAGATAACCATAAAAATCAGGATCATCTACATCAGATAACTCAAAAAGTTTTTGTTTTACATTTTCTAAGTGTTGCCACATAGCTTTCTTTGCCATTGCGGGATCTTTACGTTGCAATGCCGTTATAATATTTTCATGATCTTGTAACCAAAGATGCCGATAACTCTGATTTGGAATATGTAAATGTAATCCTTGCCACATTTTGCTATTTATACGTAGCTCCCAGAGCGCCTTTTGCATATGTACAATTACTTCATTTTGCGTAATTTCAGCAATTGTTTGATGAAAATCTTCATCAGCCACATAATCTTCATCACCTTGATCTAAATTGGAACGTTCTCTAGCCAGAATTTCTTTTAAACGAACAATATCTGAACGAGTTGCTTGTAATGCAGCAAATTCAGCAATACTACTTTCCAATAATTGACGAGCTTGTAATAATTCAAAAGGTCCAACATCAACTTTATCAAGCACATCATCATTGCTTGCCTGTCTTTGAGGCAAAGCAATAACATATACGCCTGAGCCTTTTCTTACCTCAACTAGATTTTCTAATTCCAACATAATGATAGCTTCACGAATAACCGTTCTACTAACATCAAAATACTCTGCTAAATCTCGCTCTGCAGGTAATTTTTCACCAACTTTATATTGATTATTATTAAGTTGTTCTTTTAATTCATTTCCAATCTTTTTATAGGATCTTAATTCATCAAAGTTCATTACTCTTCTCTAATTAAATATTATTTAAATTTAGTTTAAAGCCATTATTCACCATGTTTCCATTAATAACAAAATCTCTTTCTTCTGAAATTGGAATCCTAAATTTAATCTCATTATATTTAGGCAAATAACCACCTGATTTAGTAATAGTTAATTCAATAGTACTATTGGTACATTTAAGGTCAATATTTAAAATTAGGCATTTACCTTTTTGATAATCAAATGTTTCACCATCATCATCAAAAATTGTAATACTTCTTTGACCATGGTTGATAAAAGGCATGATAAGCAACTCACGATAATCATCTATTAAAGTATTTTTATATCCCTTTTTAGTTAGAGGGATAATACTACCAGCTCTTACAAATAGAGGTATCCTTTCCAATGGAGCATCAGCTATTATCGTTTCGCCGCTATTAAACCATTGGTGAGAATAAAAGTCATACCAACCTGTTAAATTTTGTGGCAAATAAACTTCTCGTTTACGTTGATTTTCTTCAACCACAGAAGCCACCAATAAATCTTCACCAAACAAATAATCATCATTTTCAGCAAACGTATTAGGATCATTCTCGTGATCTAAGAAAGTTGGGCGTAACATAGGCTCATTTTCATTATGAGATTTCCAAAATGCATTATAAATATAAGGCATTAAACAATAACGTAATTGAATAGCATCACGAATAATATTCGTTACTTGAGGATACATCCAGGGTTCATTAACCGTTTTATCATCATTCCAAGAATGGATAGTAAATCGAGGATGCATTACACCATTTTGAACCCAACGAACAAAGAGTTCTGCATCAGGTTTATTACCCGAAAAGCCACCAACATCATGCCCTACATTGTGGAGAGCAGAAAGACTCATCCCTAATCCCATTTTGATATTATATTTTAGAGTATTCCAACTTGTTCGATTATCTCCAGACCAAGTTTGAACATAACGATTCATTCCTGGAGAACCCGAACGGGATATTAAATAAGGGCGTTTATTTGGAGCATGTTCTAGTTGTGCTTCATAGGAAGATTTCATCATTAACAATGGTTGCAATGGTCTCAACAATTTAATTGGCATTCCCCTACCAAAATAATGACATTTTGCATAGTTATCCCATACTTCAAATTCATTATTATCATTCCATGTAGAATCAATACCATTATCTAATAATTGTTTTTTTATATTTGACTTCCACCAATCGACAGTATCCATATTGGTAAAATCCAAATGTGATCCCTCATCATCCCAAAACATTGATCGTTCTGGCGCATTAGATTCAGAATCTTTGATAAATAAACCTAATTCTTCCACTTCTTCATAGCGTGGATGATCTTGTAATAAACAAGGTTTAATGTTGGCTGCTAATTTCATTCCTGCATCATGAAAATGCTTAGCCATTTCTAATGGTTGAGGAATTTTTTCTTTGTTCCAATTGAAAACATAGCGTTTTCCATTAATTGAAGTATAGCCTGATGAAAGTTGGAAAGAATCACATGGAATATCGTGCTTATCGCATAAATCCACAAATTTTTTTAACTGTTCTTGCGCATCTGGAGCATCGGTATAACTCATAGTCGATCCGCTATAACCTAAACTCCATTTTGGACCAAAAGCTGTACCCCCAGTTAATTGACAATATTTTTTGGTTACATCAATAATTTTTGGTCCAAGAATAACGTAATAGTCAAGATCTCCATCTTCTGCTTTATAAGAACGATAATAAGCATGGTAGTTATCAATTTCACTACCCAAGACAAACCAGCAAGGTGACAAATTATCATAATAAAGCCCATAACTGACATCTGAAGTATGAGTAATATAGAATGGAATATGTTTATATAGTGGATCTGTATACTCTGCGTTGTAGCCCATTGCATCTATATTACGCATTTCAAAACGACGACCATGTCTATTAAGGTTACCTGTTTTTTCACCTAAACCATAGTAATAGTGATCAACAGATCGGTTTATAAAATGAGAAATATCAGAATTAGATATACCCATTAAATATGCGCCTGTTTTTCTATCCATCATCAATGGCTTCCATTTTTCACCTTGTTTGAATTCCCATTCAAGATAAAGTGGCTGATGGACTGTTAAACGTAAAAGTGCGGTTGAAATTTCAAGTGTTTTTTCTGTTTGAATAAGCTGATAATTAGGCAAAGAGAACCCATCTAATGACCATTTATCTCGACCTTTCCATTCAACATCTTTTTTGTTTGGAGTTATAGCCCAAGTATGAGGAAGTTTAAATTCATTATTTCGTGTAAAGGCCACACGAATAATGTCATTTTCCAAAACAAAAATATGCAATATAAATCCATGATCACATGCCAAATCAATACGATTTTTTTCGTTTTTAATAAACTGCCATTGTTTTAATGTTTTCATCTTTGCCTTTCTCCGAATTAATAGCCTAACAGCATTTGTGGTAAAGCTAAGCTAAGTGATGGAATATAGGTTACTAATAATAAGGTTAAAATAAGAACAATATAAAATGGTAAAAGAGGCTTAATTACTTGATTAATTCTTACTCCACCAACAGAGCAACCGATAAATAATGCGCTACCAACAGGAGGGGTACAAATACCAATAGATAAGTTAAATGCCATCAAAATACCAAAATGAACAGGATCCATACCTAATTCAGTCACTATTGGTAAGAAAATTGGGGTAAAAATTAAAAGTGCTGGCGTCATATCCATAAACACACCAACAATTAATAAAATAATGTTGATAATTAAAAGTATGACTATAGGGTTATCTGAAATATCCAACAGAGCATCACTGATAGTGTAAGGAATATCCGCATTAGCCATTGCCCAAGACATCCCCATGGAAGTGCCTATTAAAAGTAAGACGATAGAAGTTGTTAATACAGATTCAAGAATAATTCCTGGTAACTCTTTAATTTTCACTTCACGGTAGAAGATTACAGCTAATACCAAGGTATACACTACTGCAAACGCTGAAGCTTCAGTTGCTGTAAATATACCACCAATAATCCCTCCCATAATCACAATAACCAAACCTAAACTTGGTAATGCATCTAAGGTTTTTTTAACGACTTCGGATTTTGTTGGCTTAGGAGATACTGGATAGTTTCTTTTTTTCGCAATAAACCCAATAATTACCATTATGGAAAGTCCCATTAAAATTCCTGGAATGTATCCAGCTAAGAATAATGCACCAATAGACGTTCCACCTGAAATTAAAGAATACACAATAAAAGTATTACTTGGTGGAATAAGTAGACCTGTAGGACAAGATGCAATATTTACTGCTGCAGAGAAAGCTGGATCATACCCTTCTTTTTTTTGAAGAGGTGACATTATTCCACCCATTGCAGCTCCCGCTGCAACTGCAGATCCCGAAATAGAGCCAAACATCATATTAGCTAACACGTTAACGTGAGCGAGTGAGCCTGGTAAACGACCTCCAAGTACTTTAGCAAATTCAATAAGTCGAATAGCAATACCTCCACGATTCATAATATTCCCTGCCAAAATAAAGAATGGAATAGCTAATAATGAGAAACTATCTAAACCTGATGCCATCTTTTGAGAAATTACTGCAATAGCAGAATCAAAAGGAATGGAAAGAGAAATCGTTAATAATGATGCCAATCCAATAGAAAATGAAATTGGTACACCAATAAATAGTAAAATAAAGAAACTAGAACATAGAACAATAACACTTGACCAATCCATTTTATTCACCTTTAACCATAATTTGAGATTGATTACTTGTGATGGTCTTGAGATTTTCATAAACATCACGTATTAAATAAATCAGCATAAAAAAGCCACTTAAAGGAATTGCAAAATAGATCAGCCCCATTTGGATACCAAGAACAGGCGAAAGCTGGCCATTGCTAAAAGTATCAAGTACTAAATTTATTCCACCATAGCACATAATAATTGCAGAGAAAGCAATACTAATAAGATTAATCACGAGAAATAAACGACTTTGATTAATTGGTGAGTTTTCTAATTTAATAGCGAGAAGATCGATAGCTAAATGCTTCTTTTTACCTAAAGCATAGGCTGCACCAACAAGACCAACCCAAATAAATAAAAATCGGGCAATTTCATCAGTATAAGTACTTGGTGCATTAAGAATATAGCGAGACATAACTTGCCATACAACACAACATACTAGGAATGAACTTAATACAACACATAATGTAGAAAGTATTTTGTCCATTATTAAGATGAATCTATTCATCGTACTAGCCTCCTATAGAGTTTTTATTATAAAATGGTTTACCAATTATCTTTAACTTTTCTTTTTTTGCAAATTTTTTTTATTAAATTCGTGATCTGGATCACCAATTTAAAAAAATTGGATTGACCACTTTTAAAATATTTGCAATATTACAAAATAACGACATCAAATGCTGTTGGTCGCTAACATTATTATTTATAAAATTCTTAATATATGTATGGAGATTTTTATGCGTACTAAGAAAAACCTACTTGCTTTTGCTTTAACTATTGCTCTTTCTGCAGGTGTATCGCTTTCAGCATCAGCGAAAACAACATTGAAATTAAGTCACAATAATGACAAAACCCACCCTGTTCATATTTCGATGCAATATATGGCTGATGAAGTTAAAAAATTAACAAATGGTGAAGTAATAATCCGCATTTATCCTAATAGTCAATTAGGAACCCAGCGAGAATCAATGGAATTACTCCAAGCTGGATCCTTAGATATGGCTAAATCAAATGCTAGTGAATTAGAAGCATTTGAACCATCCTACGGTGCATTCAATATTCCATATTTATTCCACGATGTAGATCATTATTACAAAGTATTAACAGACAAAGATATCGGACAAAAAATTCTTGATGCCTCTAAAGATAAAGGTTTTATCGGTTTAACTTACTATGATGGCGGCGCTCGTAGTTTTTATGCGGCTAAACCAATTAAATCTCCTGAAGATTTAAAAGGTATGAAAATTCGTGTTCAGCCAAGTCCAACGGCTGTTGAAATGATTAAATTAATGGGAGCATCTCCAACTCCTTTAGCTTATGGAGAACTCTACACTGCCTTACAACAGAAAGTAGTAGATGGGGCTGAAAATAATCAAACAGCACTAACTCTAGCTCGTCATGGTGAAGTGGCTAAATTCTATAGTGAAGATGAACACACTATGATTCCAGATGTATTAGTTATCGGTCAAAAATCTTGGGATAAACTTACTCCAGAACAGCAAAAAGCACTAAAAAAAGCCGCTGACGATTCAATGATGTATCATAAAGATTTATGGCAAAAAATGATTGCTGAAACCACACAAGAGGCAAAAGATAAACTAGGTGTTGAATTTGTGAAAGTAGATAAAACTCCGTTTATTGAAGCAACAAAGTCAATGCATGATGTAGCGAAACAAAATCCTGTTCTTAAAGACTATATTGAAAAAATTGATTCATTAGCAACAAAATAATATTAGCGGAAAAGGATACGGAATTCCGTATCCTTTTTCTATTTAAGAGGGTTTTATGAAAAAAATTGCACTCATTGGTGAATGCATGATTGAACTAAATGGTAAACCATTTGGGAATATGTGGCAAAGCTATGGTGGGGATACTTTAAATACAGCGACATACTTATCTCGTATAAGTAAAAAAGAAGACGTTTCTATTCATTATGTTTCAGCTTTAGGTACTGACAAATTAAGCTATGAAATGTTAACCCATTGGCAAAATGATGGAATAAATACAGATTGTGTTTTACTTGATTCAAAACATCAACCAGGCTTGTATTTGATTCAACTTGATGAAAAGGGGGAAAGAACATTCCTATATTGGAGAAATGATTCTGCTGCTCGGTATCTTCTCTCAAATTCTAATTTTTCTGATATTGTTAATCAATTAAAAAAAATGGATATGATCTACTTAAGTGGTATTTCTCTTGCTATTTTACCTAAAAATGACCGCACTTTATTGATTAAAATTTTAGAAAACCTACACCAAAAAGGAATTGAAATTGTCTTTGATAGTAACTTTCGTCCTAAACTTTGGGAAAATTTACAAGAAGCACAAGAATATTATAGACAACTATTACCTTTAGTTGATTTAGCTCTAGTTACATTAGATGATGAAAAAGCTCTATGGAATGACACAAACGAAGAAGAAACATTACACCGTTTAAAACAAATTGGCATTCCAAAAGTGATTTTAAAGTGCGGTCAAAATGGAGCTATTTTTTATGATAAAGATCAAAGAAAAACAGCTCAAGTTGCAACTCAAATTATTAATAATGTAATAGATACAACTTCTGCTGGCGACTCGTTTAATGCAGGTTTTTTACAAGGCTATTTAACAGGTAAATCATTAGAAATTTGTTGCCAACAAGGTAATAAACTTGCCGGAATAGTGATTCAACATAAAGGGGCAATTATTGATAAAACAGCCACTTCTTATCTTAAATCTGAATTTAATTAATGGAGGAATTTGTTATGAATATTGCAGCAAAACATAACTTAGAAAACAAACTTATTGTTATTACTGGTGCTGGTGGTGTACTTTGTGCATTCCTGGCAAAACAACTTGCAAAAACTAAAGCAAAAATAGCTTTATTAGATATAAATCTTGATGCAGCAAATATTGTTGCAGAAGAAATTAATCAGTCTGGCGGTATAGCAAAAGCCTATAAAGCTAACGTGTTAGAATTAGAAAATATTCAATCTGTTAGAAATCAAATATCTAAAGATTTTGGTACTTGTGATATTTTAATTAATGGTGCAGGTGGGAATAATCCAAAAGCAACAACTGATAATGAATTCCATCAATTTGACTTAAATGAAACAACCAAAACTTTCTTTGATTTAGATAAATCAGGTATTGAATTTGTTTTCAACCTTAACTATTTAGGTACCTTATTACCAACACAGGTCTTTGCTAAAGATATGCTTGGAAAACCAGGTGCAAATATCGTTAATATTTCTAGCATGAATGCTTTCACTCCATTAACAAAAATACCTGCTTATTCTGGTGCAAAAGCAGCTATCAGTAACTTTACGCAATGGCTGGCTGTTTACTTTTCTAAAGTTGGAATTCGATGTAATGCTATTGCTCCAGGTTTTTTGGTAAGTAATCAAAATCGTACATTACTTTTTGATGCTCAAGGTAATCCTACAGCTCGTGCTAATAAAATTTTAACTAATACACCTATGGGCCGTTTTGGTGAACCAGAAGAGCTATTAGGTGCATTACTTTTCTTAATAGATGAAGAGTATGCTAGCTTTGTGAATGGGGTGATTTTACCTGTTGATGGTGGTTTTTCTGCATACAGTGGAGTATAAGGAGACTTAATATGAAACTATTTATGGATGAAGATTTTTTGCTTTCAACTGATACAGCGAGAACACTCTATCATGACTATGCAAAAGCACAGCCTATTTTTGATTATCACTGTCATTTAAATCCAAAAGAAATAGCAGAAAACCGTCAATTTAAAGATTTAGCAGAAATTTGGTTAGAAGGTGATCATTATAAATGGCGAGCCTTACGTACGGCTGGTGTATCTGAAGATCTTATTACAGGTAAAACTGATAATTATCAAAAATATCTAGCTTGGGCAAAAACTGTTCCACTTTGTATTGGTAACCCTATTTATCACTGGACACATTTAGAATTACGTCGCCCATTTGGTATTAAAGATACATTATTTAATCCACAAAATGCGGAAAAAATTTGGAACAGATGCAATGAATTATTGCAGCAACCCGAATTTTCAGCACGTGGAATTATGCAACAAATGAATGTTAAATTAGTCGGAACAACAGACGATCCTATTGATGATTTACGCTATCATAAATCAATTCAAGCAGACAATTCATTTGATATTGATGTTGTCCCTAGTTGGCGACCTGATAAAGTATTAAAAATTGAATTACCTCAATTTAACGATTATATAAAACAACTAAGTGAAGTTTCTGATGTAGAAATTTATACATTTTCAGACTTACAAAAAGCATTATCAAAACGTCTTGAGTATTTTGACTTACATGGTTGTAAATCATCTGACCATGGGATGGAAATTGTTCGTTTTGCACCTATACCCGATGAAACTACATTAACTCAAATTTTGCAAAAACGTCTTCAAAATAAACAAATATTAGAACATGAAATAGCTCAATTTAGCACTGCAATTTTAGTTTGGTTGGCAGGTGAATATTGTAAACGTAAATGGGTGATGCAAATGCATATTGGTGCTATCCGTAATAATAACAGCAGAATGTTTTCTTTATTAGGTGCTGATAGTGGATTTGATTCTATTGGTGACCGAACTTATGCAGAACAGTTATCTCACTTGCTAGATGAAATGGATAAAACTAATCAACTTCCAAAAACCATTTTATATTGCTTAAATCCTCGTGATAATGAAATGATTGCTAGCATGATTGGTAATTTCCAAACAGGTGGCATTTCAGGAAAAATTCAATTTGGATCAGGTTGGTGGTTTAATGATCAAAAAGATGGTATGCAACGTCAGCTGCAACAACTATCTCAATTAAGTTTATTAAGTCAATTTGTTGGAATGCTTACTGATTCCCGTAGTTTTCTATCTTACACTCGTCATGAGTATTTTCGTAGAATTCTCTGTGAAATGATTGGTGAATGGGTAGAAAAAGGTGAAGTTCCAAATGACCTTAATTTATTAGGAAAAATGATTGAGAATATCTGCTTTAATAATGCAAAACATTACTTTAAATAGGAAAGTATCATGTCATTAACATTAAATGAAATTGAATCAAAACTTCGTAAGTTTAAGATTGTACCAGTTATAGCTCTAGATAACGAAAAAGACATTTTACCACTTGCAGACACATTAGCTGAAAATGGTTTACCTATAGCTGAAATTACTTTCAGATCCTCTTTTGCTGCAGAAGCTATTAAATTATTACGTCAAGAACGTCCAGATTTTCTCATTGCAGCTGGTACAGTTTTAACATCAGAACAAGTTTTTCAAGCAAAAAATGCAGGTGCTGATTTTGTTGTAACTCCAGGATTTAATAAAAAAATTGTAAAATTGTGCCAAGATTTAAATTTACCAATCACTCCTGGTATAAATAATCCAATGTCTATTGAAGCAGCTTTAGAACTAGGTATTGATACTGTAAAATTTTTCCCAGCTGAAGCTTCTGGTGGTATAAAAATGATCAAAGCATTATTAGGACCTTACAGCCAGCTAAAAATAATGCCTACAGGAGGAATTGATTTACAAAATATTAAAGATTATCTTGCAATTCCAAATGTATTGGCTTGTGGAGGTTCTTGGTTTGTTGATAAAAAACTAATTAATACAAAAAATTGGCAAGAAATAGGACGTTTAACAGAAGAAGTTATAAAACTGATCAAATAGAACAAAAACTTTTGTTATTTTTTGCTATCAGTGGCTTTTTGTTCCAACAATTCATACAATAACCAGTTAAAATTAGAATATTAAACTTCTAATAATTTATATCTATATTTATTCCTGGATAACGTGATGAATTTACAAGATAATTTCGAGCAGCATACGCCGATGATGCAGCAATATCTCAAGTTAAAAGCAGAAAATCCTGACATTTTGTTATTTTATCGAATGGGGGATTTTTATGAGCTTTTTTATGATGATGCAAAAAAAGCGGCGGCGTTGTTAGATATTTCTTTAACTAAACGTGGACAATCAGCAGGTAATCCCATTCCCATGGCTGGCGTGCCTTATCATGCGGTAGAAGGCTATTTAGCAAAATTAGTGCAATTAGGTGAACCTGTAGCCATTTGTGAGCAAGTGGGTGATCCCGCCACATCAAAAGGGCCGGTTGAACGAAAAATTGTACGAATTGTGACACCAGGTACGGTAAGTGATGAAGCGCTTTTACCAGAACGCCAAGATAACTTAATTGTGGCGGTTTATCAGGAAAAAGAAAAATTCGGTCTAGCCACATTAGACATGACATCTGGACGCTTCCAGCTTTGTGAACCTCATTCAAAAGAAGCCTTGCAAGCTGAATTACAGCGTATTAATCCTGTAGAATTACTTTATTGTGAAGATTTTGCTGAAATGGCCATTATCGAACCTTATAAAGGCCTACGCCGTCGTCCAATTTGGGAATTTGAACTTAGTACCGCGATTTCAGAACTTAATCGTCAATTTGGTACGAAAGATTTACGTGCATTTGGTGTAGAAAAATCACCTCTTGGCTTGGCAGCAGCAGGCTGTTTATTGCAATATGCAAAAGAAACACAACGTGCTTCTCTTCCACATATTCAAAGCATTAGTGTTATTCAAAATAACGATAATATTCAATTAGATGCTGCAACACGCCGAAATTTAGAACTCACTCAAAATCTTGCGGGTGGCACAGAAAACACGCTGGCTTCGGTATTAGATAAATGTGTTACACCAATGGGTAGTCGTTTGTTAAAACGTTGGATTCATCAACCTATCCGTCAAACAGACATTCTATTAAAACGCCAAAAAACTATTGGTGAAATTATTGAGCAAGATTTGTATCACGAATTGCAGCCTTATTTGCAACAAGTGGGGGATATGGAACGTATTCTTGCTCGTATAGCACTGCGTTCCGCACGTCCTAGAGATCTCACGCGTTTACGTACTGCATTAGAACAAATTGAACCGATAAAATCTCTGATTCATACAAAAACATCGTCAAATTTGACCGCACTTTCTGTACAAATTGATGATTTTTCAGCGCAAATCGAGCTACTTCAAAAAGCAATTATTGAAACCCCTCCGTTATTAATTCGCGATGGTGGCGTTATTGCTGAAGGCTATAATGCCGAATTAGATGAATGGCGAACCCTTTCCGCTGGCGCAACGCAATATTTAGAAAATTTAGAACAACGCGAACGAGAAAGCACAGGCATTGATACCTTAAAAATTGGCTTTAATGCGGTGCATGGTTATTACATTCAAATCAGCCAAGGGCAAGCTCATAAAGCACCGATTCATTATGTTCGTCGTCAAACCTTAAAAAATGCCGAACGCTACATTATTCCTGAATTAAAAGAATATGAAGACAAGGTTTTAAAATCAAAAGGCGCGGCGCTTGCTTTAGAAAAGCAACTTTATGATGAATTATTTGATTTATTGTTGCCACATTTAGGTCAATTACAGTTAGCCAGCTTAGCATTGTCTGAATTAGATGTGTTAGTTAACCTCGCAGAACGAGCAGAAACCTTAAATTATGTTGCTCCACAATTTAGTGATGAAATTGGTGTAAAGATTGAAAATGGTCGTCATCCTGTAGTGGAACAAGTCTTAAAAGACCCCTTTATTGCTAACCCTGTGAATCTCAATCAGCAACGTCATTTGCTGATTATTACTGGCCCAAATATGGGTGGTAAAAGTACCTATATGCGCCAAACAGCTTTAATTACGTTAATGGCCTATATAGGCAGTTTTGTGCCGGCTGATAGTGCGGTTATTGGGCAAATTGATCGTATTTTTACTCGAATTGGAGCCTCTGATGATTTAGCATCCGGTCGTTCTACATTTATGGTAGAAATGACCGAAATGGCGAACATTCTCCATCAAGCCACTTCACAAAGTTTGGTTCTGATTGATGAAATTGGACGAGGGACGTCTACTTATGATGGGCTTTCTTTAGCTTGGGCTTGTGCCGAATGGTTAGCGAAGAAAACCCGTTCTCTTACGTTATTTGCGACCCATTATTTTGAACTCACGGCACTACCAGAAAAAATTGAAGGTATTGCGAATATTCATTTAGATGCATTAGAACATAACAATACCATCGCCTTTATGCATGCGGTTCAAGACGGTGCAGCAAGTAAAAGTTATGGTCTTGCTGTTGCAGCGCTGGCTGGTGTGCCTCAATCTGTGATTAAACTGGCGAAGCAAAAATTACATCAGTTAGAAAAATTGTCAGCACAAAATGGTGATCAACAAATTCAACATTTGAGAGCATTAAATCAATATCAAGGTGAATTGGCTTTTGAAGCAGAGTCAGATGCTTTACGTGAAGCCATTGAGCAGCTTGATCCAGATGAATTAAGTCCAAAACAAGCCTTAGCTTATCTGTATCAATTGAAGAAAATGCTGTAAGAAATAAAAAAGAGCGGTCAAAAAATTCATTGTTTTTTATGACCGCTCTTTTATTTTTACTAATTTCTTAAAATCTCATAGATTTCAGAATCTTTTCTATCAAGATAATGGATGGATTGGATTTTACGAATGGTGCGTGATTTACCACGGATTAATAAGGTTTCTGTAGTTGCTAAGTTACCACGACGAGAAATTCCTTTGAGTAATTCACCGTGCGTAATTCCCGTTGCAGCAAAAACAAGATTATCATCACGTACTAAATCTTCTAATTTTAAGATTTCATTGACCTTCACACCTAAGGCTTCACAACGTTGAACTTCTTCAGCGGCAATTTTATGGTTTTCTTCTGTATCGCCTTTCACTTCATTACGTGGAATAAGGCGAGCTTGCATATCTCCACCTAATGCACGAATTGCAGCGGCAGCTGCCACACCTTCAGGTGCACCGCCAATGCCATAAACCATATCCACTTCAGCATCCGGTAAACAACATAAAACCGAAGCAGCAACATCACCATCTGGAATGGCCATCACGCGAATACCTAGATTATGCATTTGCTTAATCACTTCATCATGGCGTGGTTTAGCGAGTACCATCACCGTTAAATCCGATAAGGATTTACCTAAACGAGAAGCTACACGGCGCAGGTTTTGCTCAATCGGTAAACTTAAATCAATCATGCCTTTTACTTCAGGACCGACAACCAATTTTTCCATATACATATCAGGCGCTTTTAAAAAAGTACGTTTACCACCAGCCGCCAATACCGAAATCGCATTTGATTGTCCCATTGCTGTCATTCGTGTGCCATCAATCGGATCAACCGCAATAGAAACGAGTTCACCATTACCTGATCCCACTTTTTCGCCAATATAAAGCATTGGGGCTTCATCAATTTCCCCTTCACCAATCACAATTTCACCGTCCATATGGATTAAATTCAGCATATAACGCATGGCTTTGACTGCCGCCTCATCTGCCGCATTTTTATTACCACGTCCAAGCCAAGTATAAGCCGCTAATGCAGCTGCTTCGGTTACTCTTGAAAATTCAATAGCTAATGCACGATTCATTTTTCTCTCCCAATGCAAAAAGTCTCGCTATTTTATCACTAAGCAAACGTTTGCCTAATAATTTTTGATAAGAAGCTTTTAAAAATAAGATTAAGTGGGTAAAATGAAGTCATTTCGGACTTATTTTAA
Source organism: Haemophilus parainfluenzae (assembly GCF_036288925.1). Taxonomy (NCBI): domain Bacteria; kingdom Pseudomonadati; phylum Pseudomonadota; class Gammaproteobacteria; order Pasteurellales; family Pasteurellaceae; genus Parahaemophilus; species Parahaemophilus parainfluenzae. The sequence goes on along the minus strand of NZ_CP127167.1, from coordinate 590,597 downwards.
AAAAGGAAATCACTATGTCTTTAGAAATTTTAGATCAGCTTGAAGAAAAAATTAGACAAGCAGTAGAAACCATTCAATTACTTCAACTTGAAGTAGAAGAATTAAAAGAACAAAAAAATCAATCTCAACAAGCGGTAGAAGCATTGCAACATGAAAACGAGCAACTTAGAAATGAACACCGCAACTGGCAAGAACACATTCGTTCATTGTTGGGTAAATTCGACAACGTATAATGACTATAAAGGCTTAGAAAATCTAAGCCTTTTTTATTAGGAAAGAATATGCATATTTGTTTGATTTCAGGCAGTACATTAGGCAGCGCTGAATATGTGGCGGAGCATTTAGAAGATGTATTAAAAACACAAGATTTTTCTACCGCACTTTTCCACGGACCAGAACTTGATGAGGTGATTGATGAAAATATTTGGTTGATCGTCACTTCAACACATGGTGCAGGTGAATTACCTGATAATTTAAAACCACTTTTTGAACAAATTGCGGCATCAGATAAAGATTTCTCTTCTCTCCGCTTTGCCGTTGTAGGCTTAGGTAATTCAGATTACGATACATTCTGTCATGCCGTGAATAAAGTCGAAACACAATTAAGTGAAAAAAGTGCGGTCAAAATCTGCGAGAGTTTAAAAATCGATGTCTTGTATGTTGATGATCAAGAACAATTTGCGGAAGATTGGTTACCACAATTTATTCATGCACTTTAGTCATAATAAAGCGATAATTTGAGTTATCGCTTTTTCTTTATCTATTATCCAAAAAAATTATCTGTGGGTAACTTTAATAAAACCTGTCAAAAACTTGTTCTTTTCCACTGAGTAAATATGATGATTGTTTTAACTGTGGATAAAATTGAAGGTTATCCACAAGAAAAAGCCTCCAAACTGATGACATTTCAACAAAGTCTAAAATGATCTAACTTCTTCATTTAAAAAAGGAAAAGGATCTTATTCACAAGGTAAAAGGATCATAATAGTAACAATAATAAGATCTTTATATATAAATAGATCTTATCTTTATTACCTTTCGATCTTCTCTTATCACAGATTGAATTCTTGCTTTCAAGCACACGTAATTTTCAGTAGAATAGCGCCTATTTTTAGATCGAAGATCAAATTAAAGACAAAGAGAGAGATATGTTTTACACCGAAAATTATGATGTGATCGTTGTTGGTGGCGGTCATGCTGGTACAGAAGCGGCATTAGCACCAGCACGTATGGGATTAAAAACTCTGTTATTGACACATAATGTCGATACCCTAGGACAAATGTCATGTAATCCAGCCATTGGTGGCATTGGTAAAGGCCATTTAGTGAAAGAAATTGATGCGATGGGTGGCCTTATGGCTCATGCAGCGGATAAAGCCGGTATTCAATTTCGTACTTTAAACAGCAGTAAAGGACCTGCTGTACGTGCAACTCGTGCTCAAGCTGACCGGGTGTTATATCGTCAAGCGGTACGCATCGCACTGGAGAATCAACCAAATTTAGATATTTTCCAGCAAGAAGTGACCGATATTTTAATTGAGCAAGATCGCGTTTGTGGTGTGGAAACCAAAATGGGGCTTAAATTCCGTGCTAAATCGGTTATTTTAACTGCCGGTACTTTCTTAGCGGGTAAGATCCATATAGGTTTAGAACATTATGAAGGAGGCCGTGCAGGTGATCCGGCATCCGTTACACTTTCTCATCGTTTACGTGATTTGAATTTACGTGTAGATCGTTTGAAAACGGGTACACCACCGCGTATTGATGCACGCACGATCAATTTCGATATATTGGCTAAACAACATGGTGATGCCGTATTACCGGTATTCTCTTTTATGGGATCAGTGGATGATCACCCTCAACAAATTCCTTGTTATATCACCCATACCAATGAACAAACCCATGAAGTGATCCGTAATAACTTGGATCGCAGTCCAATGTATACCGGAGTGATTGAAGGGATCGGTCCACGTTATTGCCCATCCATTGAAGATAAAGTAATGCGTTTTGCTGATCGTAATTCACATCAAATTTATTTGGAACCTGAAGGCTTAACCAGTAATGAAGTGTATCCAAACGGGATCTCGACTAGTTTGCCGTTTGACGTGCAAATGGGCATTGTGAATTCTATGAAAGGTTTGGAAAAAGCTCGCATCATTAAACCAGGTTATGCCATTGAATATGATTATTTTGATCCACGCGATTTAAAACCAACCTTAGAAACTAAAGCTATTTCCGGTTTATTTTTTGCGGGTCAAATTAACGGTACAACAGGTTATGAAGAGGCGGCGGCACAAGGCTTATTGGCGGGGATTAACGCAGGTCTTTATGTACAAGAAAAAGAGGCATGGTATCCACGTCGCGATCAATCTTATACAGGCGTATTGGTGGATGACCTTTGTACGCTAGGTACCAAAGAACCGTATCGCGTATTCACTTCTCGTGCAGAATACCGTTTGTTATTACGTGAAGACAATGCGGATATTCGTTTAACACCAATTGCCCATGAATTAGGTTTGATTGATGAGGCTCGCTGGGCTCGCTTTAATCAAAAAATGGAAAATATCGAACAGGAACGCCAACGCTTACGCAGCATTTGGTTGCATCCGCGTTCTGAATATTTAGAAGAAGCCAATAAAGTGCTTGGCAGCCCACTTGTGCGTGAAGCCAACGGTGAAGATTTATTACGCCGTCCAGAAATGACCTACGATATTTTGACTTCTTTAACGCCATACAAACCAGCAATGGAAGATAGAGAAGCTGTAGAACAAGTGGAAATTGCTATTAAGTATCAAGGCTATATTGAGCATCAACAAGAAGAAATTGAAAAACAAAAACGCCACGAAAATACGGCTATCCCGGCTAACTTTGATTACAGCAAAGTGTCTGGTTTATCTAATGAAGTACGTGCGAAGTTAGAACAGCATCGTCCGGTTTCCATTGGCCAAGCGAGCCGAATTTCAGGCATTACTCCTGCAGCAATTTCAATTATTCTGGTGAATTTGAAAAAACAAGGCATGCTAAAACGTGGGGAGTAAACTTCTCAGGTATTGAAAGCAAAAGTGCGGTGAATTTTCATCGCACTTTTTTATATTACAAATTAAAAAGATGTAATTAGTAGGCTAAATTTTTACTGAAATAAAAACACTAAGGATTTTAACCGCACTTTCAAGTAGAATGGCGACAAACAGACAAGATAGATAGAAAAATGAAAGCAAAACTCGAAAATTTACTGGCTCAAGCAGAAATTCAATCAACCGATCTACAAAAAGATCAGCTGATTCAGTTGGTACAATTACTCAATAAATGGAACAAGGCTTATAATTTAACCTCTGTACGTGATCCGCAAGAGATGTTAGTAAAACATATCTTGGATAGTATTGTTGTTAGTCCTTATTTACAAGGGGATCGTTTTATAGATGTAGGAACAGGTCCAGGCTTGCCAGGACTGCCTTTGGCCATTATTAATCCTACCAAGCAATTTGTCTTGTTAGATAGTTTAGGTAAGCGTATTAGCTTCATTCGAAATGCAGTACGTGAGTTAGGACTAACAAATGTAGAACCTGTTCTTAGCCGTGTTGAGGAATACCAACCTGAACAAAAATTTGACGGAGTATTAAGTCGTGCATTTGCTTCGTTAAAAGATATGACAGATTGGTGTCATCATTTGCCAAAAGAAAATGGGTATTTTTATGCTTTGAAAGGCATTTATCACGAAGATGAAGTTCAAGAATTAGACAAAAAATTCGAAGTAAAAGACGTGATAACTTTGCATGTACCAGAGCTTATAGGTGAGCGACATTTAATCGTTTTACGATAAAACACACTTTTTTTACGGCTATTTTGTTAATTATTTTTTAAAAGTGTGATTTGTTTAACATTTTTTAGTGGTTTAAAAGTTGAAACTCTTTGTAGCACGGGTATAATTAGGTAGTTTTTGTATTTTAAAAAAATAAGATAATGTCTAAGGTTTTAACGCAGGCCAAAAATCGATATCAAAAGGCGATAATCATTGAATCAGTCTGTCTTGTTGTTTTTGGTTTGTTAGTTGCGCTTTGGCAAGGTGAAAGTGCGGTAGATTTTAGTTTAGGATTTATTAGTGCTTTTGTACCATTTTGTGCTTTTGCTTATATTGTTTTTTTTCGTAAACAAGATTTTTCAACAAAATTAACGGCATTTTATCGTGGTGAAGCGTTAAAGTTTATGTTAATGATTGTGCTTGTGGGGGTGTCCTTTAAATGGCTTGTTATCTCACATTTTATTTTGTTTTTTGTTGGTTTTTTTACAGCATTAGCGTTGAATAATTTTATTCCGTTTTTGTTAAATAGATCTTAATTTTTTCTACAAAGGATCGATTATGTCTGGACAAACTTCAATTGAATATATCCAACACCATTTAACTTATCTTACAGCAGGTGAAGGTTTTTGGACGTTTAATCTTGATACGTTTTTCTTCTCTGTGTTGTGTGGTTTCCTTTTCTTAGCTATTTTTCGTAAAGTGGCTAAAAAAGCAACAGCAGGTGTACCGAGTAAACTACAATGTGCTGTTGAAATGGCTGTAGAATGGATTGATGGTGTGGTAAAAGAAAATTATCACGGCAAACGAGATGTGATAGCGCCGTTGGCTTTAACCATTTTCGTATGGGTGATGATTATGAATACTATTGATTTGCTACCTGTGGATTATATTCCCCAGTTGTTTGCTATTATTACAGGTGATCATCATATTCCTGTACGAGCTGTGCCGACTACGGATATGAATATGACATTTGCAATGTCGATTTCAGTATTTGTATTGATCCTTTTTTATACGATTAAATCTAAGGGTATTAAAGGTCTTGCAAAAGAATACACTTTACATCCTTTCAATCATTGGGCATTTATCCCTGTTAATCTTCTTCTTGAATCCGTGACGTTGATCTCAAAGCCTGTTTCATTAGCACTTCGTTTATTCGGAAATATGTATGCTGGTGAGCTGATCTTTATTTTGATTGCCGTGATGTATTCAGCCAATGCATTTGTGGCTGCACTGGGTGTGCCATTGCAGTTGGTGTGGGCGATTTTCCATATTTTGGTCATCGCATTACAAGCCTTCGTCTTTATGATGCTTACTGTGGTTTACCTGAGTATTGCATATAATAAAGCGGAACATTAATTTTTATTTTTTATTTAACAACTCAACTCTCAACAACGGAGAAAATTTATGGAAACTGTAATTAGTGCAACAATCATTGCTTCTGCGATTATGCTTGCTTTTGCTGCGTTAGGTACTGCGATTGGCTTTGGTCTTCTTGGCGGTAAATATCTTGAGTCTGCCGCTCGTCAGCCTGAATTAGCTAATTCACTACTTACTAAGATGTTTATTGTTGCAGGTCTTCTTGATGCGATTGCGATGATCGCGGTAGGTATCGGTTTATATTTCGCATTCGCAAATCCATTTGCTGCATTATTAGGTTAATAAACAACAAATTTCCTAATTAACGAAGGAGGTATGTTGTGAATATTAATGCAACATTAATTGGTCAAACCATCGCCTTTATTATTTTTGTATGGTTTTGTGTGAAATTTGTTTGGCCACCAATTATTAATGCGATTGAAACTCGTCAAAGTCAAATTGCGAACGCTTTAGCGTCAGCTGAAGCAGCTAAAAAAGAGCAAGCAGATACGAAAAATCTTGTTGAACAAGAACTTTCAGCTGCAAAAGTACAAGCTCAAGAAATTTTAGATGCAGCGAATAAACGTCGTAATGAAGTGTTAGACGAAGTGAAGGCTGAAGCCGAAGAACTGAAAGCAAAAATTATTGCACAAGGTTATGCTGAAGTAGAAGCTGAACGTAAACGTGTTCAAGAAGAATTACGTGTTAAAGTAGCTTCATTAGCAGTGGCTGGTGCTGAGAAAATTGTGGGTCGTTCTATTGATGAAGCGGCAAACAATGACATTATTGATAAATTAGTTGCAGAGTTATAAGAGGCTTAGCTTATGTCAGAATTAACTACAATAGCTCGCCCTTATGCAAAAGCTGCATTTGACTTTGCCATTGAACAAAGTGCGGTCGAAAAATGGACTGAAATGTTAGGTTTCGCTGCCGCCGTAGCTGAAGATGAGACGGTAAAAGCTTACTTAAGTAGTTCTCTTTCTGCACAGAAATTAGCTAATACAGTAATTTCTATTTGTGGCGAACAATTGGATCAATATGGGCAAAATCTTATTCGGTTAATGGCTGAAAATAAGCGTTTGAGTGCGATTCCTACCGTGTTTGAAGAATTTAAACATTATGTGGAAGAACATCAAGCTATTGCAGAAGTTGAAGTAACGTCTGCACAACCATTGAATGCAACACAAATCGAAAAAATTGCAGCTGCAATGGAAAAAAGATTAGCTCGCAAAGTGAAATTAAATTGCAATGTAGATAGCTCACTGATTGCTGGTGTAGTGATTCGTACAGAAGATTTTGTGATTGACGGAAGTAGCCGTGGGCAACTTACTCGTCTCGCAAACGAGTTGCAATTATAAGAGGAATACAAGATGCAACTAAATTCAACAGAAATTAGTGAATTGATTAAAAAACGCATCGCTCAATTCGACGTGGTGAGCGAAGCCCGTAATACAGGGACAATTGTTTCTGTAAGTGATGGGATTATTCGTGTTCACGGTTTAAGCGATGTGATGCAAGGCGAAATGATCGCCTTACCAGGTAACCGTTACGCAATGGCACTTAACCTTGAACGTGATTCTGTTGGTGCGGTAGTAATGGGTCCTTACGCAGATTTAGCGGAAGGTATGGAAGTACAATGTACTGGCCGTATCCTTGAAGTACCAGTTGGTCGTGGTTTATTAGGTCGTGTGGTAAACACACTTGGTCAACCAATTGATGGCAAAGGCGAAATTGAAAACGATGGTTTCTCTCCTGTTGAAGTGATTGCACCAGGTGTTATCGATCGTAAATCTGTTGATCAGCCTGTACAAACCGGTTATAAAGCGGTTGACTCCATGGTGCCAATCGGTCGTGGTCAACGTGAGTTAATCATCGGTGACCGTCAAACGGGTAAAACAGCATTAGCAATCGACGCTATCATTAACCAACGTGATTCAGGTATTAAATGTATCTATGTCGCGATCGGTCAAAAAGCGTCGACTATTGCAAACGTAGTGCGTAAATTAGAAGAGCACGGTGCACTTGAAAATACTATCGTTGTTGCGGCATCTGCATCTGAATCAGCTGCTTTACAATATTTAGCACCTTATGCTGGTTGTGCAATGGGTGAATATTTCCGTGATCGCGGTGAAGATGCGTTAATTGTTTACGATGATTTATCAAAACAAGCCGTTGCTTATCGTCAAATTTCATTATTATTACGTCGTCCACCAGGTCGTGAAGCCTATCCAGGTGACGTATTCTATCTACACTCACGTTTACTTGAACGTGCAGCACGTGTAAATGAAGAATACGTAGAAAAATTTACTCAAGGTGCAGTAAAAGGAAAAACTGGTTCTTTAACCGCTCTTCCTATTATTGAAACTCAAGCGGGTGACGTTTCTGCATTCGTTCCAACCAACGTAATTTCGATTACCGATGGTCAGATTTTCTTAGAATCTAACTTGTTTAACTCTGGTATTCGTCCAGCGGTAAACCCTGGTATTTCGGTATCTCGTGTGGGTGGTTCTGCACAAACTAAAGTAGTAAAAAAATTAGCTGGTGGTATCCGTACTGCATTAGCTCAATATCGTGAATTAGCTGCGTTTGCTCAGTTTGCATCTGATTTGGATGATGCGACACGTAAACAATTAACGCACGGTGAAAAAGTTACTGAATTGTTAAAACAAAGACAATATGCACCCCTCAGTGTGGCTGAACAAGCCATTGTACTTTTTGCTGTTGAGTTTGGTTATTTAGAAGATGTGGAATTGCAAAAAATTGCAAGTTTTGAGACCGCACTTTTAGATTATGCATACCGTACTCATGGCGATTTTATGGCTGAATTAACCAAAACTGGTAATTACAATGATGAGATTAAAAACACATTGAAAACAATTTTGGATAATTTTAAAGCCAATAGCGCATGGTAAAAGTAACGGAGAAATAAAATGGCAGGTGCAAAAGAGATAAAAACCAAAATTGCCAGCGTACAAAGTACACAAAAAATTACTAAGGCAATGGAAATGGTGGCGACTTCGAAAATGCGTAAAACGCAAGATCGTATGGCAGCGTCTCGTCCGTATTCTGAAACAATACGAAATGTTATCAGCCATGTCTCTAAAGCGAATGTTGGTTACAAACATCCATTTCTAGCAGAAAGAGATGTGAAGAATGTCGGCATTTTAGTCGTTTCTACAGATAGAGGAATGTGTGGCGGTTTAAATATAAATTTATTTAAAACGGTGGTAACAGAAATCAAACAATGGAAAACGAAAGGTGTTAATGTTCAATTAGGATTAATTGGTTCAAAAGGCATTAATTTCTTTCGTTCACTAGGATTGCCTGTTAATGAACAGCTCTCAGGTCTCGGTGATAATCCGGCAATGGAAGCATTGCTTGGTGTTGCAAATGGGATGTTTGAGGCCTATCGTAAAGGTGAAATTGATGCGATTTATATTGCTTATAACAAGTTTATCAATACGATGTCTCAATCCCCTATTTATCAACAATTAGTACCATTACCAGAATTAGAAACGGATAATTTAGAGCAAAGACAACACACTTGGGATTATCTTTATGAGCCAGATCCTAAAGCGTTATTAAATAGCTTATTAACTCGTTATTTAGAATCACAAGTGTATCAATCTGTGGTGGATAACCTTGCTTCCGAGCAAGCTGCTCGTATGGTTGCAATGAAAGCGGCAACAGATAATGCGGGTAACTTAATTAATGACTTGCAGTTAGTTTATAACAAAGCTCGTCAAGCGAGTATTACAAATGAATTAAATGAAATTGTCGCCGGTGCGGCTGCAATTTAACGAAAAGAGGAACGGTAATGGCAACAGGTAAAATTGTTCAAATCATCGGTGCGGTGATTGACGTTGAATTCCCACAAGATGCAGTACCAAAAGTTTATGATGCATTAAAAGTTGAATCAGGTTTAACCCTTGAAGTTCAACAACAATTAGGTGGCGGCGTAGTTCGTTGTATCGCATTAGGTACATCTGATGGTTTAAAACGTGGCTTAAAAGTGGACAACACGGGTAACCCAATTCAAGTGCCTGTAGGTACAAAAACCCTTGGTCGTATTATGAACGTATTGGGTGAACCTATTGATGAACGGGGTGAAATTGGTGCAGAAGAAAGTTGGTCTATCCATCGTGCAGCGCCAAGCTATGAAGAACAATCTAACAGTACAGAATTATTAGAAACAGGGATTAAAGTTATCGACTTAATTTGTCCATTCGCAAAAGGTGGTAAAGTAGGTCTATTCGGTGGTGCGGGTGTGGGTAAAACCGTAAATATGATGGAGTTAATCCGTAACATTGCGATTGAGCATTCTGGTTATTCTGTATTTGCGGGAGTTGGTGAGCGTACTCGTGAAGGTAATGACTTTTATCATGAAATGACCGAATCTAACGTATTAGATAAAGTATCCTTGGTTTATGGTCAAATGAATGAGCCGCCAGGTAACCGTCTTCGTGTTGCATTAACTGGTTTAACTATGGCTGAAAAATTCCGTGATGAAGGCCGTGATGTATTATTCTTTGTTGATAATATCTATCGTTATACCCTTGCAGGTACCGAAGTATCGGCACTTTTAGGTCGTATGCCATCTGCGGTAGGTTATCAACCAACATTAGCGGAAGAAATGGGTGTGTTACAAGAACGAATTACTTCAACCAAAACAGGTTCTATTACTTCTGTTCAAGCGGTATATGTGCCTGCGGATGACTTGACTGACCCATCGCCAGCAACAACATTCGCACACTTAGATTCAACCGTTGTATTAAGTCGTCAAATTGCATCTTTAGGTATTTATCCAGCAGTTGACCCGTTGGATTCGACTTCTCGCCAATTAGATCCGTTAGTCGTGGGTCAAGAACATTATGATGTTGCTCGTGGCGTACAAGGTATCCTACAACGTTATAAAGAATTAAAAGATATCATCGCTATTCTTGGTATGGACGAATTATCAGAAGAAGACAAATTAGTAGTGGCACGTGCTCGTAAAATTGAACGTTTCTTATCACAGCCATTCTTCGTTGCTGAAGTATTTACCGGTTCTCCAGGTAAATATGTATCATTAAAAGATACTATTCGTGGTTTCAAAGGTATTTTAGACGGTGAATACGATCATATTCCAGAACAAGCGTTCTATATGGTAGGTTCGATCGAAGAAGTGCTAGAAAAAGCCAAAAATATGTAATCGCTTCAAGTTATTGAAGGAGAACTAAAATGGCAACATTAAAACTCATTATCGTGAGTGCCGAAGATAAAATCTTTGAAGGTGATGTAACACAACTTAGAGCAACAGGTATTGAAGGAGAGCTTGGTATTTTACCTGGTCATACTCCCTTACTTACTGCGATTAAGCCTGGCATTATCAAATTTACGCTTAAAAATGAAACTGAAGAAGTTATTTATGTTTCAGGTGGTTTTTTAGAAATACAACCTACAGTTGTAACAGTACTCGCTGATGTAGCAATTCGTGGAGAAGAGTTGGATGCTGAACGCATCTTGAATGCAAAACGCCAAGCAGAAGAAAATATTGTGGCTCATATTTCTGATGTAGATCATGACCTACTTGTAGCGAAACTTTCTAGAGAGTTAGCGAAACTTCGTGCTTACGAGCTTACTGAAAAACTCGTTAAATCAAAACGATAAATTTATGGTAATAAAAAAAGAGTGGTCATTTTGACCGCTCTTTTTGTTTCTATCTTAAGAAATATCGATAAGCTTTACTTTCGCTTACATCTTCATAAACATAACCGAGTTGTGTTAAAGCTTGCTCAAATTCTGTGTTATCTTTTTCTTCTAATTGAAATGCTGCAAGGATATTACCGTAATCGGCACCATGCGCACGATAGTGGAACAATGAAATATTCCAGCGTTTACCTAATATTTCTAAGAATTTCAGTAAAGCGCCTTTTTGTTCTGGGAATTCAAAGCTATAAAGTCGCTCATTACGGTTTGAAACTCGTCCACCCATCAAGTAACGAATGTGTGTTTTAGCAATGTCGTCATTAGACATATCTTCAACATCAAAGCCATTTTTCGTTAAATCAGCAATAATGTCTGCTTTTTCTGCTTCATTAGTCGTTCGCACACCAACAAAAATGCAAGCTTTTTGGTTATCTGCATAACGATAACTAAATTCTGTTACTGCTCGATTACCGATGACATGGGCAAATTTTAAGAAACTACCAGGTTGCTCAGGCATGGTTACCGCCAATAAAGCTTCACGGTTTTCACCAATTTCGCAACGTTCTGAAACATAACGTAAAGTATGGAAGTTAAGGTTGGCACCGGATAAAATCGCTGCCATGTTTTTATCTTCTAGATTGTTTTGTTTTACGTATTTTTTCAAACCAGCTAGACCTAGAGCACCAGATGGTTCGGCGATCGCGCGCACATTTTCGAATAAATCTTTCATTGCGGCACAAACTTCATCGCTATCCACCAACACCATACCATCCAAATATTTCTGGCATAAGCGGAATGTTTCATCACCAATACGTTTTACTGCTACACCATCAGCAAACAGGGCAACGTGTGCTAAATCTGTAGGTTCACCTTTTTCTAAAGCAGCATTCAAACAGGCTGAATCTTTGGACTCGACACCGATCACTTTAATTTCCGGCATAAATTGTTTGAGTAAAATGGCTACGCCAGCGGCGAGACCACCACCTCCAACTTGCACAAAGACATAATCCAAATCAGCCACTTGTTGCAGCATTTCCATCGCTAACGTACCTTGACCCGCGATCACCAATGGATGATCAAACGGTGGAATAAATGTCATATGTTTAGATTTTGAAAGCTCAATCGCTTTAGTTTTGGCTTCATCAAAATTAGCTCCGTGTAGAAACACTTCGCCACCAAAACTACGGACGGCATCCACTTTAATGCTTGGTGTGTTTTGTGGCATAACGATCAATGCTTTTAGCCCAAGTTGTTTTGCTGATAATGCTACGCCTTGCGCATGATTACCTGCAGAAGCGGCAATGACACCCGCCTGTTTTTGTTCAGAAGAAAGACTGGAAATCATGGCATAGGCACCACGCAGCTTAAAGCTATTTACTGGCTGGCGGTCTTCACGTTTAATCCAAATATTATTATGTAGGCGCTCGGATAATTTCCCCATTTTTTGTAGCGGGGTTACAGTAGCGGCTTCATATACTCTGGAGCCAAGTTTAACAATCGCGTTAACATAATCCGATTGAGAGGGTTGAGAATTGGTAAGTAGATTTTTCATGATACTTAATTTGTTATGATGAAGTGCGGTTAATTTTTCTTTATTTTTATCCTCCTCTCTTTTGTGAGAGGAGGAGTGATTAGAAATTATTTTAAAAGTGTTTTATCACGCACTGCACCTTTATCTGCAGAAGTAGCGAAGTGACCAAATACTTTTAAGGCGAATGATACTTCACGTTCACGGTGAGCGGGTTGCCAGCCTTTGGCATCTTGCTCAGTACGACGTGTTGCTAATTCTTCATCGCTAATTTTTAGATTAATCGAACGATTTGGAATATCGATTTCGATAATATCGTCATCATGTACTAAGCCAATTGCACCGCCGGAAGCTGCTTCAGGCGAGGCGTGACCAATAGATAAACCGGATGTACCACCAGAGAAACGACCATCTGTTAATAAAGCACATTTTTTACCTAAGCCCATCGATTTTAAGTAGCTGGTTGGATAAAGCATTTCTTGCATACCTGGGCCACCTTTTGGACCCTCGTAGCGGATGACTACTACATGGCCTTCTTTAACTTTACCACCTAAAATACCGGCTACAGCGTCTTCTTGGCTTTCAAATACGATAGCACGGCCTGTGAATTTCCAGATAGACTCATCCACACCCGCCGTTTTTACGATACAACCGTCTTTTGCGATATTACCGAATAATACGGCTAAGCCACCTTCTTGAGAAATTGCATTTTCTTTGTTACGGATACATCCACTTACACGGTCATCATCTATGCTATCCCAACGACAATCTTGCGAGAAGGCTTGTGTGGTGCGAATACCAGCAGGGCCGGCACGGAAGAATTTGTGTAATTCTTCGTCTTTGTTACGAATAATATCGTATTGATTTAATTGTTCTTCTAGTGTTGTTCCTAACACGGTTTTGGTGTTGCGATGGATTAGCCCCGCACGATCTAATTCACCTAATAAGCCCATAATACCACCTGCACGGTGTACGTCTTCCATATGGTATTTATTAGTATTTGGTGCAATTTTGCTTAAGCAAGGCACAACGCGTGATAAGCGGTCAATATCTTCCATTTTGAAATCTACGCCTGCTTCTTGAGCAGCCGCTAATAAGTGTAAAACGGTATTACTTGAACCACCCATCGCAATATCTAAACTCATGGCATTTTCAAAGGCTTCAAAGGTGCCAATTGAACGTGGCAGAACACTTTCATCATCTTGTTCATAATAGCGTTTGCAAAGCTCAACAATTTGACGACCTGCTTTTAAGAATAATTCTTTACGGTCAGCATGGGTCGCCAACATCGAGCCATTGCCTGGTAAAGATAAACCTAAAGCTTCGGTTAAGCAGTTCATTGAGTTAGCGGTGAACATGCCTGAGCAAGAACCACAAGTTGGGCAAGCGCTGCGCTCAATCGCATCAATACGCTCATCACTTACATTCGGATCTGCCGCTTCAATCATCGCATCCACTAAATCTAAGCGAATAAGCTTATCAGATAATTTCGTTTTACCCGCTTCCATTGGGCCACCTGAAACGAAGATAGTTGGAATGTTCAAACGCATTGCCGCCATTAACATTCCCGGGGTGATTTTGTCACAGTTGGAAATACACACCATCGCATCAGCACAGTGAGCATTAACCATATATTCCACGCTATCTGCGATTAAATCACGGCTTGGTAAGGAATAAAGCATCCCACCGTGACCCATAGCAATACCGTCATCTACCGCAATAGTATTGAATTCTTTTGCTACGCCGCCGGCTTTTTCAATTTCAGCTGCAACCAGTTGCCCCATATCTTTTAAATGAACATGCCCAGGTACGAATTGGGTGAAAGAGTTCACTACCGCAATAATCGGTTTACCAAAGTCATTTTCTTTCATCCCTGTTGCACGCCATAAGGCACGTGCACCTGCCATATTACGACCCTGAGTGCTGGTCGCTGAACGTAGTTTTGGCATAAATAATCTCTCCAAGTAAATTTTTGTTAAAGTTCGTTATATTATTTAATTTCTTCGTTAATGAATACTGCCAAATCTCCCCTACCCCTCTTTGCTAAAGAGGGGATTTTCTTTATAAATTTGCTGTCATCTGACTAATTTATATTTGCCATATCAAAGTAGAATAATGATATAAAATCTCGCTCGTTCTTTCCCCCTCTTTATCAAAGAGGGGTAGGGGAGATTTGGCAGAAGATAATACGAAGAAATTATTCAATAAAGTTAAATTTATAAATGCAATTATTTAGATAAAGAATCTATAGCTTGAAATGGTAATGTAATAATTGCTAATGGAATCATAAGAATAGCAACGCCCCCCAAACAACAGCCATTGAAGCTCCCTCTTTGGTCCCTTCATAATCAAAACTTGTTGATTTTTTATATTCAATAAAATTTGTTTTTAATGGTTTAGAGAGCTTTCCTTTAATCAAGATCTCATCTTTATTCTGAAGCTTTACAAGCTCACCATGACTTATTCCAAAAAGTAAGTCAGGATTTCCCTGAGAGGATTTGTAAACATCACGTTTATTAAATAAACTTTCTATCTCCTTTTTAGTCAATTTTTTGCTATCAAGTTCAATAAATACGAATGCTTTAATTTTGTTATCTTCACTATTTTTTTCAATACGATCTATGCGTGCTTCTTTAAAAGCTTTCATATCTTTAGAATTTAAAAAATTAATGAAATTTTGCACATCTTCAGATTTAGAAGATGAGAATTGATAGCTATTTAAATCTCCTATGGCATAAATATTATTGTTTGCAATAAAAAAGGCTTGGATCACCTCTGTTTGTTTAGATATTTCTTTTTTATTGGTTGTACATCCAACTATAAATAAGATAGAAATAACAAGTAAAAGAAATTTTTTCATTATTTTATCTCCACCACATCCGGCAATTTCTCCAATTGATTCACCAACAAATCAAAAGTGCGGTCAGATTTTACAGTGATTTTTAACTTCACTTGGGTTTCTACCAATGCCATATCCATATTAGTCACAGTGAAACCACGTAAACGAATAACGCGTAATACACGTTCTAAAACCTCTGGGCGATGTTGAGCGATCAAGTCAAAAGTATATTGATTCATCTTAAATTTCCTCCAACATATCGGCATTACATGCACCTGGTGGGACTAATGGCCATACGCATTCTTCAGGTGGAATGCATACTTGTAGCAAATAAGCGGTTTCGCTATTTAATAAGCGATTAAGTGCTGCATCCACGTCATCAGCGCGCTCAATGCGTTCAGCTGGAATATCAAAAGCTTTCGCTAACATCACGAAATCAGGGTTATCTTCTAAAATGGTTTCAGAGCGGCGTTTGTTCCAGAAAAGGTCTTGCCATTGACGCACCATACCAAGACGTTGGTTATCTAACAGTAAAATTTTCACGGGTAATTTGCCGCGTTTGATTGAACCTAATTCTTGAATGTTCATCATCAATGAACCATCACCCGTGACTAAAATCACTTCATCATGAGGACGTGCTTTTTTCGCGCCCACCGCTGCAGGTAAACCAAATCCCATGGTGCCGAAGCCCGCAGAGGTAATATAGTTTTCTGGTGCGAAATGACGCATATGTTGTGCTGACCACATTTGGTGTTGACCAACATCGGTACAAATCACCGCATTTTGAGGTTTACGCTGTGAAAGAGTGTTGAGCAATGCCCAAGGGTCAATCGGTCGATTACCTGCATTGTTGATATAAGTAAAATCGAGTTTGGCTTTCAGCGCTTGAATATGTGTACGCCAATCATCAATCGCAAGCGGGATACTTAAAGCCTCTAAAGCTTGAATTAAATCACCTTGAAGGGCAACATTGGCCACACGAAGTTTATTGATTTCAGCCGCATCAATATCACAATGAATGACTTTAGCTTGTGGCGCAAAACTGTCTAATTTGCCTGTCACGCGGTCGTCAAAACGTGCACCGCACACTAACAATAAATCACATTCGTGTACGGCAATATTGGCAGGTCTTGTGCCGTGCATACCAATCATGCCCATATAAACGGGATCGGTCGGGTCAATTGAGCCTAAACCTTTTAATGTTGAAACAGATGGCATTTTGGTAATTTGTAGGAATTTTTTGACCGCTTGTGTAGCTTTCGCCATGCCTACACCACCACCGACATAAAGCACCGGTTTTTTCGCTTGTGCCAATAATGTTTTTGCTTCAGCTAATTTTAATTCTGAAAGTGCGGTTGGTTTTACGGTTGGTTTGACAATAGGTTTGATATGTTCTGGTACATCGCCAACTTGGATGTTACGAGGGACATCGATGAGAACAGGGCCTGGTCTGCCGCTTTGTGCAATTTGGAAAGCAGAAGCAATAATTTCAGGAAGTTCTTCAACAGATTGAACAATATAGCTGTGTTTGGTACACGCAAGGGATAAACCTAAAACATCAGCTTCTTGGAAAGCATCTGTACCGATAAGTGGTGCTGCTACTTGACCAGTAAATGCCACGATAGGTACAGAATCAGCAAAGGCATCGCCTAAACCTGTTACTAAGTTGGTTGCACCTGGACCTGATGTTGCGACACATACGCCAACTTTGCCCGTAGAGCGAGCATAACCAATTGCGGCTATTGCTGCACCTTGTTCGTTACGGCAAAGAAGATGGTCAAGAGCTGAGTCATAAATTGCATCATAGGTTGGCATGATTGCCCCGCCTGGGTAGCCGAAAAGATCGGTTACGCCATGCGCTTTTAGACATTGAATGATGAGTTGTGCACCTGTCATATTGCTTCCTATTTTATGATTATTGATATAGTTTATTAAAAGCTTAAGTTCAGCATTGTAGCTGAATTTTTCTATTTTTAGACAGGTTTTTACAAAAATACAAGCGAAAAAAACACGATAAAAAATATTATCGTGTTTTTTGATGAAAAGAGACATTAGAAAATGTGATATTTTCTGTGTCTAAAATTAGAAACCAGCTTGTTTTTCTAATTGTTCAACAAGTGCATCATCTAAGCCTAATGCTTTTGCTAAATCTGCTAAGAAAATGATTTCTTTGCGAGATAAATCTTTGCTTACTAAACGAGCAGCTAAATATACATTGCTTGCAAGTGCAGTATCGTTGCCTACAAGACGTGCAATTTCATTGATAGAAATTGGATTTTGGATTTCTTGTGCAATCCATTGTGCTAATTCAGGGTTGTTACCTGCTTCGTTTGCAATAGTTTGTTTTTCATCTTCAGTAATTTCACCATCTGCTGCCGCTGCGGCGATCATTGTGCGTAAAATTAATTCACCTGTATCGATATAAGTTGATGAATTTAATACATCAAACGCATTTTCTGAGATGTTTGGTTGGCTGCTTTGTTGGGATTTTTGATAGTTTTGGTAAGCTTGATAAGCAAGGTTACCTAATACAGCAAGTGAGCCTAATTTTGCTAAACTTGCACCACCACTACGGCCTAAAATCATTGATAAAATACCGCCTAATGCAGCACCGCCACCTACTTTAGTGATAGAGTCAATAGTTTGGTTGCCGGTTTCAAGTTTGCTTGCAGAGTTTTTAGCGACATCTAAAACTTGATTTAAAATGCTGTTGAGATCCATAAATGTTTCCTTTTCAGTTTGGTGTAAATAAAAATTTAATTGTGTGATTAGACAGTTAAATTTGAAAAAAATTCACTGAATTTAATCTCTCTTTAAATCGAGTTCTTGACTCGGTTTTAGAATTCATTATATTGAAATCTTTCTTCATTCAAAAGGAACTTAATATGGCGCAGTCAAACGCAAAGCGTGAGACCTTCTCCGGTCGGAAAGCATTTATTATGGCGGCAATTGGATCCGCTGTTGGCTTAGGAAACATCTGGCGTTTCCCTTATACCACTTATGAAAACGGAGGCGGTGCATTTATTATCCCTTACCTCATTGCTCTTTTAACCGCTGGTATTCCATTGCTTTTCTTAGATTACGCAATTGGTCATCGCCATCGTGGAGGTGCGCCACTTTCTTATCGTCGCTTTAACCCACATTTTGAAGTGTTTGGTTGGTGGCAGGTGATGGTCAATGTCATTATCGGGCTTTACTATGCAGTAGTATTAGGTTGGGCGGCAAGCTATACCTACTTCTCACTTAATTCTGCTTGGGGCGATCAACCAATTGATTTCTTCTTACATGAATTCTTAAAAATGGGGGAGATCAGTAATGGAGTGAGCTTTGAGTTTGTCGGCATGATAACTGGTCCATTAATCGCGGTATGGTTAGTAGCATTAGGCGTACTTTCTTTAGGTATTAAAAAAGGGATTTCTAAATCTGCAGATATCTTAATGCCTGTTTTAGTGGTGATGTTTGTGGCGTTGGTTGTTTATTCTTTATTCTTACCAGGTGCAGAAAAAGGCTTGAATGCGTTATTTACCCCAGACTGGTCTAAATTGTCTAACCCAAGTGTGTGGATTGCGGCTTACGGTCAAATCTTCTTCTCTCTTTCTATTTGTTTCGGGATTATGATCACTTATGCGTCTTACCTGAAAAAAGATTCTGATTTAACAGGAAGTGGTTTAGTTGTTGGCTTTGCGAACTCAAGCTTTGAAGTACTTGCAGGTATCGGTGTATTTGCGGCATTAGGCTTTATTGCAGCTGCACAAGGTGTGGAAGTGAGTGAGGTGGCAAAAGGCGGTATTGGTTTAGCCTTCTTTGCATTCCCAACCATCATTAATAAAGCACCATTTGGTGAAGTGTTAGGGGTATTGTTCTTCGGTTCATTAACTTTCGCAGCATTAACTTCATTTATCTCTGTTATTGAAGTAATTATTTCTGCGGTACAGGATAAACTTCGCATTCGTCGTTCAAAAGTGACCTTTATCGTCGGTTTACCAATGATGGTGGTATCAGTAATTTTATTCGGTACCACAACCGGCTTACCAATGCTTGATGTGTTCGATAAATTTGTGAACTACTTTGGTATTGTAGCGGTCGCATTTGTTTCATTAATTGTGATTGTAGCAAATGAAAAACTAGGTTTATTAGGCAACCACTTAAATCAAAGCTCTTCATTTAAAGTCGGTTTTTTATGGCGTTTATGCATTGTCATCACCACGGGTATTCTTGCCTTTATGTTATTTAGTGAAGGTGCGAAGGTATTTACAGAAGGTTATGAAGGTTATCCAAGTTGGTTCGTAAATACCTTTGGTTGGGGTATGGCAATTTTGCTTGTAGTCGTTTCGTTCATTCTTTCTCGCTTAAAATGGAAAAATGAAGAGAACTTTAATCTTGAAGAAAAAGGAGAATAAAGATGACAAGTATTGCAATTGCAATGATGATTGTGGCGCTTCTTGTGATTTGGGGAGGCTTGATCTTTGCTTTAATTAGACTTCCAAAAGAAGAGAAATAAAGTCAAAATTGACCGCACTTTGAAATAAGTAGGGCGTGCTGAGCACGCCCTTTTTTGTTATTTAGATAAATCGATTTGATATACCGCAAAGCCCACTTCATCAGTGCCGACTTTCTTCATTGGATATTGTGCATTATCTTGAATAAATTTCGCTGCCTGTTCGCTTGGCGAGGTTTCAAAACGCACATCTAATTTATCGTTACCTTTAATCGGTGCAAAACGCCAGTTTTTATCCGCACTTGGGTTTACATGGCCATGCTTTTCACTTTCTGCTTTGATGTAATCCGCAAGAATTTGGCGGTTTTCATCAGGAGAAGCGTAAACAATGTGTGCATCGCCTGTGCCTGGGAATTTATTACCGTAAGCTCGATAGTTATTAGTCGCAATTAAGAATTCTGCTTTTGGATCAACCGGTTTACCTTGGTAAGTTAAATTCACTACACGGTGTGAATTCGGGTTAATCAATTTGCATTCGCCATCATAACGCGCTGGTTGAGTGAGGTCGAATTCATAATTTACACCGTCAATCACATCATAGTTATAAGTACGGAAGCCTTCCCAATCAAGTAAAGATTGTGGTTTGTCACTTGTAGGATCGATTTGTTTGAACATACCTGCGCTACATTCCAACCATTCTTTCAATTCTTCACCCGTTGCTTTCACCACAATTAAGGTATTTGGATAGAGATATAAATCTGCCGCATTACGGAAGGTTAATTCACCTTTGTTCACCTCTGTATAGCCAGTAGGGTCATTTTTACGTCCACCTGCTTTAAATGGTGCGCCTGCACTTAAAATTGGTAAGCCTGCCATTGCTGCAACACTTGGTGCTACTTTTTCAACATAAGCTTTTTGTGCTTGGTTCACAATTTGAATAGTTGGGTCATCTTGCACTAAGGCTAAGTAGCTATACATGTTATCGGTGGCTTTACCGATTGGTTGCGCCACGAATTCACGGGTGGCTTCATGCACAGGTTTTAAAAGTGCGGTCAATTCTGCGTCACTTTCTGTGGTCGCTTTTTTGTTTTCAGCGTCGTAAATTGGGCGAAGAGCCGCTTTACCATCAGCCACTAACCATTTGCCATTGTGTTGAGCAAGGGTTAAGTCGATTACACTGATGTTATTTGCCCAGTAACCTGCCATACTTTCAGGCACGCCTTTCACAGTACCTTTAGCAATATCTGCATTTGGTGATTTTGCAAACTCTTTATTTGGGAATAAACGGTGAGAGTGACCGAAAACAATCGCATCAATGTGCGGTATATCAGCAAGATAGAATGCTGAGTTTTCTGCACCTTCTTGATATGGCTCGTCAGATGGGCCTGTGTGCGCAAGTGCCACAATAATATCTGCACCTTTTTGTTTCATTTCTGGCACATATTTTTGTGCGGTTTTCACGATATCGCGGGTTTCTACTTTGCCTTGTAAGTTCGCTTTATCCCACACCATAATTTGTGGTGGCACAAAACCGATATAACCAATGTTTAGTTTATGCGTTTCACCTTGGCTATCCACCACTTCTTTTGTTTGGATTACATAAGGCGTGAAATAGGGCTCTTCGGTACCGACTTTCACTACGTTAGCATTGATGATAGGGAATTTCGCTTGTTTAATCGCATCCGCTAAATAATCTAAGCCATAGTTAAACTCGTGGTTACCTAATGTCCCTACTTCATAGTGCATCGCATTTAAGCAATCCACGGCTGGGTTTGATTTGCCTTCTTTATAACCTTTAGCTGCTTGATAGTCAGCAATTGGGTTACCTTGAATTAGGTCACCGTTATCAACTAAAACGCTGTTTTTCACTTCTTGACGAGCTTGACGAATCAAGCTTGCTGCACGGGTAAAACCGAATTTCTCAGTCGGTGCATCTTTGTAGTAATCGAAGTCAGTTAAAAAACTGTGAATATCGGTCGTTGCCACAATACGTAAATCGACTTGTGTGTCGCTTTTCGCAAAAGCAAAACGGCTTGCACTTAACGCTAAAATGCTGCTTGCGCCAAGTTGGATGAAATCTCTTCTGTTGATCATATGAGCTCCTGTTGTATAAAAATCGGCAAGATTTTAAATCTCTTTTATATATAAAGAAAGCGCAATATAAAGTTCTGAAATGAAGTGTGATATGCATCACAAAATAAGGGATTTAATTTGATTGCAAAACTTCACGTTTGGGACAAAAATAGGGTATTAAATCCGCTAAAAATTACTTCATTCACAGTAAGGTAGCCATTTATTGATGGCATCCGATAAGGAGATCGCTATGGCTTTTAATCTTAAAAATAGACACCTATTGAGTCTTGTTCATCACACAGAACGTGAAATTAAATATCTCTTAGATCTCTCCCGAGATTTGAAACGAGCCAAATATGCAGGCACAGAACAACAAAAATTAAAAGGCAAAAATATAGCGCTCATCTTTGAAAAAAACTCCACCCGCACACGCTGTGCATTCGAAGTCGCTGCTTATGACCAAGGCGCACAAGTCACCTACATCGACCCGAACTCCTCTCAAATTGGCCACAAAGAAAGTATGAAAGATACCGCCCGCGTATTAGGCAGAATGTATGATGGCATTGAATATCGTGGCTTTAAACAAAGTACCGTGCAAGAACTTGCTGATTATGCTAGTGTGCCGGTATTCAATGGTTTAACCGATGAATTCCACCCAACACAAATGCTTGCCGACGTACTTACCATGATTGAACATTGCGATAAACCATTAAGCGAAATTAGCTATGTATATATTGGGGATGCTCGCAATAACATGGGTAATTCACTTTTATTAATTGGTGCAAAATTAGGTATGGATGTTCGTATTTGTGGACCTAAAGCATTATTACCAGAAGCAAGTCTTGTGGAAATGTGCGAAAAATTTGCGAAAGAAAGTGGCGCTCGTATTACTGTAACTGAAGATATCGACAAAGCTGTGAAAGGTGTAGATTTTGTCCATACTGATGTGTGGGTTTCAATGGGTGAACCATTAGAAACTTGGGGCGAACGCATTAAATTATTACTTCCTTATCAAGTCACACCTGAATTAATGAAACGCACTGGTAATCCAAAAGTGAAATTTATGCACTGCTTACCTGCCTTCCATAACAGTGAAACCAAAGTGGGTCGTCAAATTGCTGAAAAATATCCTGAATTAGCGAATGGTATTGAAGTAACTGAAGATGTATTTGAATCGCCAATGAACATTGCATTTGAACAAGCAGAAAACCGTATGCACACAATTAAAGCAGTCATGGTTGCGAGTTTAGCTTAGGAAGGATCTAGATAAATTGGTATATTTATTTATCATCTAATTTTAAGGATAAAATATTTCCATACTTTTGTAGTTTTATTTTTATGTAAAATTTAAATTTATTTTTTGATAATGATCACGTTTTTTGAAAAATATTATTGACATAATATTTACACAAGCAGAGAATGTACCCAACAAAGGTTAGTTTAGATAGAAAGAGGGATTTTTTCTATGCTATTTCGTACATATATACACAGATATGTCCATACAAAGGCATTAAGACTTTTACGGTTTAATCCGATAAAAGGTCGTTCTTTAATGGCTCATATTCGTCGCATTCGTCATATTATGATGCCATCTTATCGTTCTTGTTTCTCATACTCTTTATTTGCTTCTCAAAACAAACCATCCAACACGGCTCTCTAAACAGAGTTGTTCTCTCTGTTTAGAGAGTCTCCACAGATTAATTTCTGGATATTTTTGTATTGCCTAGAACAGGTAAGAAATATCTTTAGGAATTAACTTAATCTTATTTAATTTAAAATAAATATATTCTTACTTTAGTTTTTATAATAAAAAACTAGATAGGGTTATTTTATTCTAAATAAATCTATTGCATTATTAAAATTAATAATGCTGGGTAACTTTACGTCAAAAATAAATGAAGGAGTTCATTATGCCAAACTTAAAAATTGCATATAGCCCAAAAGTTGAACAATATTTCTCTACAAATAGAGAATTAGTTGAGATTGCTAAAACAGACTTTACAGATGTTGCAGCCATCGTATTAAGTTCAAGTGATGTAGGTGAATACCTCGATAGAATTCAAGCAACAAAATTCGGCGTTCCTGTATTCGTTGTTCAAACAGAAGAACAACAAGTGGATCCAAAATTCTATGATTCTATTTACCATATTCAAGATTTAAACGGTTATGACATCAAACTTTATAGCCGTCAAATCGAAACTGCATCGAAACTTTATGAAGAAAAAATGTTACCTCCATTCTTCAAAATGTTAAGTGAATATGTAGAAATGGGTAATATTGCTTTTGACTGCCCGGGACATCAAGGTGGTCAATACTATCGTAAACATCCAGCAGGTCGTTTCCTTTATGACTTCTACGGTGAAAACATTTTCCGTTCGGATATTTGTAATGCGGACGTGAAATTAGGTGACTTGTTAATTCACGAAGGGGCAGCTTGTGATGCACAAAAATATGCGGCTCAAGTATTCAATGCAGATAAAACTTACTTCGTATTGAATGGTACATCTTCTTCAAACAAAGTTGCGTTAAATGCTGTACTTGCTCCAGGCGATTTAGTGTTATTTGACCGTAATAACCATAAATCAAACCACCATGGTGCATTAATTCAAGCGGGTGCAACCCCAATTTACTTAGAAACTGCTCGTAACCCATTTGGTTTCATTGGTGGTATCGATAGTCACTGCTTCGAAGAAGATTATTTGAAATCATTAATTAAAGAAGTGGCGCCTGAAAAATTAAACCAAAAACGTCCATTCCGTTTAGCTGTTATTCAATTAGGTACTTATGACGGTACAATTTATAACGCACGTCAAGTGGTAGATAAAATTGGTCATCTTTGTGACTACATCTTATTCGACTCTGCATGGGTAGGTTATGAACAATTCATTCCAATGATGAAAGACTGCTCGCCATTATTGCTTGAATTAAATGAAAATGACCCAGGTATTTTAGTGACACAATCTGTTCATAAACAACAAGCAGGTTTCTCACAAACTTCACAAATTCACAAAAAAGATAAACACATTAAAGGTCAAGATCGTTATGTAAACCACAAACGTTTCAATAATGCCTTTATGCTACATGCGTCAACTAGTCCGTTCTATCCGTTATTTGCTACGTTAGATGTGAATGCGAAAATTCAAGGTAGTGAAGCTGGTCGTCGATTATGGCATGAATGTGTGAAAGTCGGTATCGAAGCACGTAAATTAGTATTAAATCACTGTGAATTAATTCGTCCATTTATTCCAACCACAATTAAAGGTAAAAAATGGCAAGATTATGACACAGAAGAAATCGCAACTAATCTCGAGTTCTTCA
Source organism: Haemophilus parainfluenzae (assembly GCF_036288925.1). Taxonomy (NCBI): domain Bacteria; kingdom Pseudomonadati; phylum Pseudomonadota; class Gammaproteobacteria; order Pasteurellales; family Pasteurellaceae; genus Parahaemophilus; species Parahaemophilus parainfluenzae. The sequence continues at coordinate 565,558 of NZ_CP127167.1, read as the reverse complement.
AATTCCACCCAACAGATACATGGCATAAATTTGAAGGTTATGCTGATGAACAATACTTCGTTGACCCATGTAAATTCTTGCTTACCACACCGGGTATTAGCTTAGAAACAGGTGAATATGAAGAATTTGGTGTACCAGCAACCATTCTTGCTAACTACTTACGTGAAAACGGTATTATTCCGGAAAAATGTGACTTGAACTCAATCTTATTCTTGCTCACTCCGGCAGAAACTCTCACCAAAATGCAAACTTTAGTTGCTCAAATCGCCTTGTTTGAAAAACACATTAAACAAGACTCTTTATTAAAAGATGTCTTACCAACTGTGTATAAAAACAATGAAGATCGTTACAAAGGTTACACCATTCGTCAATTATGCCAAGAAATGCATGATCTTTATGTAAGCCGCAATGTAAAACAACTTCAAAAAGATTTGTTCCGCAAAGCGACATTACCAGAATATGTATTAAATCCACATGATGCAAATATTGAGTTAGTACGTAACAAAGTTGAACTCGTTCCGTTGACTGATATTGTTGGTCGTGTGGCTGCGGAAGGTGCGTTACCTTATCCTCCAGGTGTGTTATGTGTAGTGCCAGGAGAAAAATGGAGCACTACAGCACAACAATATTTCCTTGCATTAGAAGAAGGTATCAACACATTACCTGGCTTCGCACCTGAAATCCAAGGGGTTTACTTACAAAAAGACCCTGATGGACGTACTCGTGCATATGGCTATGTTTTAACTGACTATTAATAAAGTGAGGTTGTGAGGATCTTCTTCATAACTCTCTCAGCACAAACAAAAAAGTGCGGTTAAAAACATCTGATTTTTTGACCGCACTTGTAGGAGTATAAATTATGAGTGCTAAAAGTAATAAAATTGGTGTGGTACAACTCACCATTCTTACCATGGTTAATATGATGGGTTCTGGTATCATTATGTTACCGACTAAATTAGCCGAAATTGGAACCATTTCAATAGTATCTTGGCTGGTCACAGCGGTTGGCTCAACTGCATTAGCATATGCATTTGCCCAATGTGGAATGTTTAGCAAAAAATCTGGTGGTATGGGCGGTTATGCGGAATACTCTTTCGGTAAAGCCGGTAACTTCATGGCAAACTACACTTACGGTGTATCATTAGTTATTGCCAATACAGCAATCGCAATTTCTGCGGTGGGTTATGGTTCAGAGCTTTTCGGCGCAATCCTTTCACCACTTTCTATCGCATTATGGACTATCTTCACTCTTTGGCTTGCAACCGTTCTTAACTTTGGTGGTGCAAGAATCACCGGTAATATCAGTTCATTTACCATTTGGGGCGTAATTATTCCTGTGGTAGGTATTTCTATCATTGGTTGGAAATGGTTTGATGGTTCAATGTATGTAAACTCTTGGAATCCACACAATGTACCAACTTTTGAAGCGATCGGTGTATCTATTTCAATGACATTATGGGCGTTCTTAGGGTTAGAATCAGCTTGTGCTAACGCAGATGCCGTTGAAAATCCAGAGAAAAACGTACCAATTGCAGTACTTGGTGGTACCTTAGGAGCAGCAGTAATTTATATCGTTTCAACTAACGTGATTGCAGGTATTGTACCTAACCTTGAACTTGCTAATTCAACAGCGCCATTCGGTTTAGCCTTTGCTCATATGTTTGATGAAACTGTCGGTAAAGTTATCATGGGCTTAATGGTGATGTCTTGCTTTGGTTCATTATTAGGCTGGCAGTTCACTATTGCTCAAGTATTCAAATCTTCAGCAGAAGAAGGTTATTTCCCAGCATTTTTCAAAAAAGTTACCAGTAAAGATGCACCTGTTGTTGGTATGATTACCATTACTGCGTTACAAACTTTACTCTCTTTAATGACAATCAGCCCATCATTAAATAAACAATTTAACGTGTTGGTGGACTTAGCAGTGGTTACAAACGTCATCCCATACTTACTCTCAATGGCTGCTCTCGCAGTGTTATTGAAAGCGGAAAATGTTGCGCCACAAAAATATAAAACAACCGTTTTTGTTGCCTTTATTGGTTCACTCTATAGTATCTATGCACTTTATGCAGCCGGTGAACAAGCGATGTTATATGGTTCAATTGTGACCTTTATTGGTTGGACATTGTATGGTTTTGTTTCTTACAAATTTGATCTTAAAAAATCACAAGCTAATTAAAAAAGAAACGCCCACATCTTAATGTAGGCTCTTTCGAGTAGTAATAAGCTAAGTACAAAAGAGCGGTTGAAAATTTAATTGTTTTCAACCGTTCTTTTTATTTAGGACAATACTCTTAACAACACAAGCTGAAATTCTGTTTGTTGGCCGAGTTTTCGGGTGTAACGTTTAACTATGACAAAGGAAAGTGCGGTCAACATAAAGATTAAAATCGCACGGATGGTCTCATTTTCACTGATATAACATGAAATAAAAGCCAGTTTTTCAATTAAATTTTGAACACGATTAAGATTAATTGACATAGTTTTCTCCTGATACGGTTTATTTTTTGATATTCGTCAAACAATAATAATTTTTCGTTGAAAATTAACCTTTTCTAAGCGTAATATCGGTATTGCTAAATGCCTCTAAAAAGGAGTGGAAAATGAAAAACATGTTACTGCTCAGTAGCTCAAAATACAAGAACACAGGTTATCTTGAACACACCATACCTTGGTTACAAAATTTCTTGGCTGATTATCATGGTAAAACAATTGCTTTTGTGCCTTATGCTGGGGTACGCCGCACTTTTGATGAATATGAAAAAACTGTGCAAAATGCACTCCCTGATTTAGGGATGAATATTGTTTCCGTTCATCATGGTGAGCTGCATCGAGATATCATTGAACAATCAGATGTCATCGCTATTGGCGGCGGGAATACATTTTGTTTGTTAAAACAACTTTATGAACACAATTTGATTGATATCATTCGTGAAAAAGTAAATAACGGTACGCCTTATTTTGGTTGGAGTGCTGGGGCCAATGTAGCTGGTGCATCCATTATGACAACTAATGATATGCCGATTACTTATCCTCCTTCATTTCAAGCATTACAACTTTTTCCTCATCAAATTAATCCGCACTTTATTTCAGGTAAAATGCAAGGCCACAATGGAGAAAGCCGAGAAGAACGTTTGGCAGAATTTTTACTCGTTAATCCAACTGCATTTGTATATGCATTACCTGAAGGTTCTGCGCTTCATATACAAAATGAAATGGCAACTGTGTTGGGCGAAAATCCTATTTTGTGCTTCAGTGAAAATATGGAATGTGGCACATTTGACATCAATACAACTTTTTCTTATTAACTTAAAAGGAACATATAATGGAATTATTTAAATCCATCGTTGCAGTGATTGGCATTATTGCCACAATTTATTTTCTGATTAAAAAAGCCGAAACCCGAACCGTTTTGATTGGTGTCGGTTTAATAATGTCTATTCTGACGATTAATCCAATGGGCGCATTAGATGCTTTTGCCAAAAGCATGACATCGGGCGGATTAATTATGGCTATCTGTTCTAGTATGGGTTTTGCTTATGTAATGAAATACACTCAATGTGATACTCATCTGGTGCATTTACTTACCAAACCATTAAGCGGATTAAAATTCTTCTTAATTCCGATTGCAACAGTCATCACCTTTTTCATCAATATTGCTATTCCTTCTGCTGCTGGTTGTGCTGCTGCGGTTGGCGCAACATTAATTCCCGTTTTAAAAAGTGCGGGTGTTCGACCAGCTACTGCTGGGGCAGCTATTTTAGCAGGGACTTTTGGCTCAATGATGAGCCCAGGTTCTTCTCACTCAGCAATGATTAGTGAAATGTCAGGCTTAACTATCGCTCAAGTAAACCTTTCACATGCGCCATATAACATGATTGCGGGAGCAATAGGTGCGGTTGTTTTAACAATTCTTGCGCTTGTTTTTAAAGATTATGGTGAACAACATCGCCAAGCTTATCTCGCAGAACAAAAAGAAAGTGAAATTAAAGTTGTTGAAGGCGTCAATGTACTTTATGCCCTTGCACCATTAATACCATTAGTTATTTTAGTGATTGGTGGAACGTCATTACAACAAGTACAGGGTCTTGAATGGACTAAAATGGGTGTGCCTCAAGCGATGTTGATTGGTGCAATTTATGGCATTATAGTCACTCGTATTTCTCCAGTGAAAATCACTGAAGAATTTTTCAATGGTATGGGAAATTCTTATGCAAACGTACTTGGTATCATCATTGCAGCCAGTGTATTTGTAGCAGGTTTAAAATCTACGGGCGCAGTTGATGCTGCAATTTCTTTCTTAAAAGAATCCAACGAATTTGTACGTTGGGGTGCAACAATTGGACCATTCTTAATGGGCTTAATTACAGGTTCTGGCGATGCTGCAGCGATTGCCTTTAACAGTGCCGTCACACCACATGCTGTAGAACTCGGATACACTCATGTAAATCTAGGTATGGCAGCAGCCATTGCGGGTGCAATTGGTCGTACAGCTTCACCAATTGCAGGTGTAACCATTGTTTGTGCAGGCCTTGCGATGGTAAGCCCAGTAGAAATGGTAAAACGTACCGCACCAGGCATGATACTTGCTGTTTTATTCTTAGCATTATTTATGTTGTAGAAATAATAAAAAATTGACCGCACTTAAATAAAGTGCGGTCAATTTTTATAGACTTTTAAAGGAGAAAAAAATGAACTTAGATTTAAATCAACTTGTTAAATGGCGTCGTGAATTTCATCGTTTTCCAGAAATTGGTTGGAGTGAATTTTGGACAACTTCTCGCATTGCAGATTACTTGGAAGACTTAGGTTGTTTTGAAATTTTTCTTGGTAAACAGATTATAAATCCTGACTTTGTTCGTGGACGAAAACAAGCCGTAGTAGATAAAGGCTTAACTAATGCAAAAGCCTATGGAGCCAATGAAAAATGGCTCGAAAAAATGGAAGGATATACTGGTTGTGTGGCATTATTTGATTCAGGTAAACCAGGAAAAACTATTGCATTACGTTTTGATATAGACTGTGTGAATGTAACGGAAACTCGTTCACCCGAGCATATTCCAAATAAAGAAGGTTTTGCCTCAATTAACGATGGTTTTATGCATGCTTGTGGACATGATTCACACATTACAATAGGTTTAGGCATTGCATTATGGATCGCTCAGAACAAAGATAAACTCACTGGAAAAGTAAAAATTGTATTCCAACCAGCAGAAGAAGGTGTTCGAGGTGCAGCAGCCATTGCACAAAGTGGCATAATTGATGATGCAGATTATTTTGCTTCTTCACACATTAGTTTTTGCGCAAATACAGGCACTGTTATTGCTAATCCAAGAAATTTTCTTTCCACTACAAAAATTGATATTCGCTATAAAGGTAAACCAGCCCACGCAGGTGCTGCCCCCCATTTAGGTCGTAATGCTTTATTAGCTGCAGCGCATACAGCCACTCAACTTCATGGTATTGCACGCCATGGTGAAGGCATGACAAGAATTAATGTGGGTGTGCTAAAAGCGGGTGAAGGACGAAATGTCATTCCATCCTCTGCTGAATTACAATTAGAAGTGCGGGGAGAAAATAAAGCAATTAATGAATATATGACTGAACAAGTCATGCAAATAGCCAAAGGTATCTCCATAAGTTTTGATGTAGTGTATGAAACTGAAATTGTAGGTGAAGCCGTGGATATGAATAATGATGTTGAACTTATAAAACTCATCGAAGAAATATCTCTTGAACAACCACAAATAAATAACGTAAATTCAGATTATGCTTTCAATGCAAGTGAAGATGCGACTATTTTAGGTAGACGTGTACAAGAACACGGAGGCAAAGCTATTTACTTCATTCTTGGTGCAGATCGAACAGCAGGTCATCATGAAGCTGAATTTGATTTTGATGAAAATCAATTGTTTACTGGGGTTAATATTTATATTTCTTTAGTACAAAGATTATTATCTTAATAGAAAAGCCTACATCTTCATGTAGGCTCTTTCGAGTAGTAATAAGCTAAGTATAAAAGAGCGGTTGAAAATTTAATTGTTTTCAGCTGTTCTTTTTATTTAGGACAACACTCTCAACAAAACAGGCTGAAATTCTGTTTGTTGGCCGAGTTTGTGGGTGTAACGTTTAACCATCACAAAGGAAAGTGCGGTCAAAATAAAGATTAAAATCGCACGGATGAGCTCATTTTCACTGATATAGTTAGAAAGTAATGTTGCAAACAATAGAGTGAAAAGCGGCACGATATACATTAATAATGCAGAAAATAACATGGATTTTTCTTCTAGACCGATTTCTACCATTTGGCCTGCACGGAGTGGCGTGATGGTTTCTACCGTGAAGATATGTTCACCTCGTTTTCCGTTAAGCTCAGAAAGGGAAGCTGTTCCACAGGCTTCTCTAGCCGAACAAGCTCCACAGGCACTTTGTGATTGACATTTCACTTTAGCAAGGCCTGTTTTCGCATCATAGCTCATTACAACTGCACTTTCTTTTAGCATTGTGCTTCTCCCATATAAATATCAAAGCGGTGATTTTTGGTTTCACGACTAACATGGGGCGCTTTTTGCGCTAAGAATTCCGCATAATCAGGACGTTTTACCACCACGCGTTTACGGGCTAATTGTAGCGCAGGTGTCAAGAGCTCATCGGCATCCAAATCTGCACCAACCAAATGTTGGAATACCCGCATTTCTTTTTTAACTAGGGCGGATTTTTGCTTGTGTGGATACATTGGATCCAAATACACTACATCGGCACTCTCGGTTTGTGGATTAAGTTCGGCAATATGATGAACATCTAGTAATTGCATATTTTGTTGCATCATTTCACCTATTTCTGCATCCTGATAGGCGCGGTTGAGTCCATCCTGCAATAGCAAATATACTACTGGATGACGTTCTACTAAGCGCACTTGGCAACCGATAGAAGCTAAAACAAAGGCATCTCGACCAAGCCCTGCTGTGGCATCAATCACGGAAGGCAATTCTGAGCCCTTAATGCCTACAGCTTTGGCAACTGCCTCACCACGACCTCCACCGAATTTACGACGATGAGCCATCGCACCGGCTACGAAATCTACAAAGACATCGCCCAACTTAGGTTCATCCAGTTTACGTAGGGCAAGGTGGGTTTCGGTTCGCACCAATGCAAGCGGGCTTTCAGTACAATGCTCAATACCAAAAGGGGAACAAAGTGCGGTCAATTCCGACGATGTTCCCGCTTCAGCAAGCAGTTGAATTTTTATTTTCTCACCAGCCATACGCCGCTTTCCATATGATCTGTATAAGGGAATTGATCAAACAGCGCCGCTTTTTCAATGCGGTGGGTTTGGCTTAGGATTTGCAAATTCTCACAAAGGGTATGTGGATTGCAGGAAATATACAAAATACGATCGTAATTCTGCACCAGTTTTACCGTGTCAGGGTCAAGCCCTGCTCGTGGTGGATCCACAAAAATCGTATTGCATTGATAGGCTTTTAAATCAATGCCTTTTAAGCGATTAAACTCACGTACGCCATTCATGGCTTGGGTAAATTCTTCTGCCGACATACGGATAATTTGCAGATTATCTATGCCATTTTTCGCAATATTAAATTGTGCAGCCGCAACAGATGGCTTGGCGATTTCGGTAGCAAGTACTTTGCGGAAGTTTTGTGCAAGGGCGATGGAGAAATTACCGTTACCACAATACAGTTCCAATAAATCCCCTTGCGAACCTTGGGTACAATCAATCGCCCATTCCAACATCTTGCAATTTACCGCTGCATTAGGCTGGGTAAAGCTGTTTTCCACTTGGCGATAAACATAATTACGCCCTTTCACCGGTAACACTTCATCAACAAAATCCTGCTCTAAACAGATTTTTTGTTTACTCGCACGACCAATCAACTGCACATCAAAACCAAGTTGTTGTAATGCTTCTTTTAAGCGTGTAGCAGCGTTTTGCCATTCTTCTGTGAGTTGCTTGTGGTAAAGCAGGCTGACAATAATCTTATTGCTGAGCGTGCTCAAATAATCAATTTGGAACAGTTTTTTATGTAATACTTCCTGAGTTTTTAACAATGGCAGTAAGGTTTTCATCATGCGATTGATCAGTTCGCTGGCAATTGGGAACTCATCCACTCGATAACGCTGTAAGGTGCTTTGGTCAAACATGATGTGATAAAAATCGCCTTTATCATGCCAAATACGAAATTCTGCACGCATCCGATAATGGCTAGTTGGCGAATCAAACACGGCGATTTCTGGGGCGTTAAAGGGCTGCAAAAGTGCGGTCAGCTTTTCGGTCTTTTTTTGCAGGAGTTCGGTATATTGGGAAATGGGTAGTTGCATTGATGTTTACGTTTGAATGATAAATATCCCACAGCCCTTGGCAAGCATGGGGATTGGTAAAAAAGCAAAAGGCAAGCTTCTGCCTGCCTTTTAAAATGTATTATTCGCCAGAATAATCTTCGCCACCAGAAGTCGCTTCGCTCACATCACCCGATAAGGTGTAAACACGTTTTGTGGTGTTGATGCGAGTACGATATTTATTCCACGTTTTTTCGAAGAAAGTTTCCGGCGCACGTTCACCACGGCAAAATGCAACAAATTCTTTTTCTTCTTGTGTCGCTGGATTGCGTTCACCTAAATCTAATGCTTTAAACGCTTGGCCATATTGCTCTAATACTTGGGATTCTTTGATTGTATAATCACCGTGACGGGAAAATCCGCGTGGGTAGTTTTTGTCGTCAAAAAAACGACGAGTAACACTGAAACTAGCAGCCATAAAATCATCTCTCTTCTTTATATTTAAAAACGGCAGGCATTAAACCAATTTTTTTTTATTTTTGCAATAAACCTTTCACGGTTTCTACATAATCTTTGACGAAATCGTCGTAATTTAAGCCTTCAGGGTTTACACGGTATTTGCCATTGACATAGAAATCAGGTACGCCACGTACTTGGAACTGTTCCGCTGCATTTACTTGTTTATTCACTAAACCGTTTACAGCAAAGCTGTTGATGTTGTTATCAAATTGCTCAGCTGTAACGCCGTTATCAATGAAGATTTTGCGAATATCGTTCATTGAGCTTAATTTATCTTGTTGTGCCGCTTCGAATAAAGGCGCTTTCACTTTGTTTTCAGCACCAAGTGCCATCGCTAATGCCCATGCACGAGTGAGGTTTTCAGATTGACGACCTAAGAAATTAACGTGATATTGTTTAAATTCAGTACCTTTTGGTAAGCTTTCTGCAACTTGTTTTGGAATGTGGTATTCCATTTCAAAGGCATAGCAATGTGGGCAGTAGAAAGAGAAGAATTCAATGACTTCTGGTTGTACGGAAGCGGTTTGGCCCACTTGAATGTATTGTTTCCCTTCTTCTAGATTAGCTGCGAATGCATTAAATGAAAATAAAGCACCGAGTAAAAATAAAATGTTTTTCATTTGTTTTCCTTATTTAATAATTCCGCGCGCTTTTAACAATGCGGTTTTAAAATCTTCTTCATAATCTTTTTTGATGCCTGGAATTGGCTCAAATTTATCTGTGCCGTGCATTTTTAAATGATAAATAATAATTTCATCAGATAATTCTGCTACCGATTTATCAAATCCCGCTTCATCAGCAATTTTTTGCAGAATTTGTAGCAAGCTCAGATCTGGGTCTTTAGACCAATAAGGTTGTAAAAGTTCCAATACTTCATTTAAACGCTTACATTTCATTGCTATTTCCTTTTAAATGGAGAAAAATAAGGCTAGATCATACTTCAAATAAGGCAATAAGAAAATATGAAATACACAATAAGTGCGGTTATTTTGGCGGGAGGAAAAGCACGGAGGATGAATGGTGCGGATAAAGGCTTGCAGCTTTTACAAAATAAACCATTAATTAGCCATGTGATTGAACGCTTACAACCTCAAGTGATTGATATTTCAATTAATGCTAATCGTCACCATGCGGAATATGCACAATGGGGTTTTCCTGTATTTTCAGATGAATTGCCTGATTTTCAGGGACCATTGAGCGGTATGTTAACAGCACTCGAACAAGCTAAAACGGATTTCGTGCTTTTTGTGCCTTGTGATAGCCCGTATTTTCCGCAAAACTTATTAGAAAAACTAAAAAGTGCGGTTAAAAATGACCGCACTTTGATGGCTTATGCAAAAGATAAAGCGCGTGAACACCCGACATTTTGTTTGATGTCAGTTCAGCTTAAAGAGAAGTTACGCGCTTATTTAAACCAAGGCGAACGTCGTTTATTACAATTTATGAACAAAAATGGCGCGGTTGCTGTCCAATTTGACGAACAAGAAGGACGATTTGTAAATTTTAATACCTTAGAAGATTTACAATAAATTATTTGTTTAACCTTGAATTTTGTAAAAAATTCTCCATTATTGCCGTGTTTACTTTCTAGTTTATTGAGGAACTTTATTATGATGCGAATCCTTTTATTTTTAGCCACTAACTTTGCTGTGATGCTTGTGTTAGGGATTATTTTAAATGTGACCGGTATTGCAGGAAATAGTACAGGTGGCATTTTAATTATGGCGATGCTTTTTGGTTTTGCCGGATCATTGATTTCATTATTTTTATCAAAAACTATGGCATTACGTTCTGTGGGTGCAGAGGTGATCACCGAACCACGTAATCAAGCTGAACGTTGGTTGGTTGAAACGGTACGTCGTCAAGCGCAACAAGCAGGCATCCCAATACCGGATGTCGCGATTTACCATTCTAATGATGCGAATGCTTTTGCGACGGGTGCAACTAAAAACAATTCTTTAGTGGCAATTAGTACGGGTTTATTAAACGCCATGACGGAAGAAGAAGCTGAAGCGGTATTGGCTCACGAGGTCTCACACATCGCAAACGGTGATATGGTGACTATGACCTTATTACAAGGCGTATTGAATACCTTCGTGATTTTCTTATCTCGCGTGATTGCTAATGTGGTAGCAAGTTCTCGTAATGGTGATGAAGAAAGCCGTAGCTCAGGTATTTACTTCTTGGTTTCAATGGTGTTAGAAATCTTGTTTGGTATTTTAGCGAGCATCATCGCAATGTGGTTCTCTCGTTATCGCGAATACCGCGCAGATGCAGGTTCTGCACAACTTGTCGGTAAAGAAAAAATGATTGCGGCATTGCAACGTTTACAGCAAATTCATGAGCCGCAAGAGATGGAAGGTTCACTTAATGCCTTTATGATTAACGGTAAACGTAGTGAACTCTTTATGAGCCATCCTCCGCTAGAAAAACGAATCGAAGCATTGCGTATATTATAAAAAAAACCTATACACACTTGGTGTATAGGTTTTTTTATTACCTTGAAGATCACGGTCGGTCTGCCTTCTCATTATTGTATTTTTTCTGTTCTTGTTTGATTCATTAATTTGTCATAGAATTGATAGGCTCATCTGTTTGTAGGCTTTTTAGCCTTATTGAGCGAAAATGACATTTCTATGTGTATATTTGCAGTATGTATTTTTGTATTGTAAATAAATTTATTTTTAATCATTATTTAGGATAATCGAAAAGTGAATAAAGTATTCAAGATTATTTGGAATAAAACCACACAATCATTAGTGGTGACTTCCGAATTAGCAAAAGGGGAAGCGAAAGCCTCATCCTCGAGTTCATCAAAAAATTCCACAACGGGAAAGTTTTTTAAACTATCCGTTTTAGCCTTATTTTTTTCTCAAATCTGTGATGTCGCTTATGCTGCAGTAACAGCAGGAAATCGAGATACATTAGTTAGAACTGACGACAGAGGTGCTATCGCCATTGCAGGAGGGACAGCAGGTGACCCAAAGAGTACAAGTCTTGACCAAGGTAATGGGCCTATCGCCATCGGTTGGGGAGTAAAAGCCGTCAAAAATGGTGATATTGCGATTGGTGGTAAAGACAAGTTAGCGACAAGCGTTAATGGTGGGAATGCCATCGGTTTTGGGGTTAAAACCCTTGTAACAGCCTCTAAAGGCGTGGCGATAGGTTCCGATGCACAGGTGCTTGCAAATAGTGGTTTAGCCCTTGGTGAAGGCGCTGTTGTTATGGCTGGTGATGATCAAGCTCATAGCATTGCTTTAGGTTCAGGCTCTTATAGTTTGTCAACATCGACAAGTAACCTAGATATTACTTATAAAAATAAAGATGGGCAAGATGTTACTGCGGTGTCAGCAGGTAAAAACAATATTGGCACACTCTCTATAGGTAATGCTGGCTCTATAGGTAATGCTGGCTCAGGTGGTAAACCCCCATTTACTCGCCAGATTGTTAATGTTGGTGCGGGTGAAATAGCGGAGTCCAGTACAGACGCTGTAAATGGTAGCCAACTTTATCACGTATTAACAAAAAGTGGCTTTAATGTTAAACAAGCAGGGACGGATACATCGCGCATTACAAACAACAAAAACGTTAATTTTGTAAATGGTGCTTATACCACCGCAAGTGTGGCATCAACTGCGTCAGGCGCAGACGTTACGTTTAATGTGAAGACACAAGATATCACAGTGAGCAAGGGGCGAGCATCAGAAGCAATCGATGATGATGTTGTGGCAAGAGCAAAAAATGTTGCTAAAGCAATTAATACGGTAGCGGATTCAAAAGCGGATAAAGAGACCGAGTATCAGTTTCGTGTTGCAGGAGAAGTAAAGAAAACGTGGAATCTTGGTACAGGAAATGGAATTAATTTTGCCGTTGAGAATACAGGCGATCTTGAGGTTAAATATATCGATGATGCGAATGGTACGGTGCAATATGGTTTATCTCAAAAAACCAAAAATAATATATCGAATGCTTTAACTACAGCGCAACAGGCAAGTACATCGGCCTCTTCAGCAACAACAGTTGCCAATAATGCATTAAATGTATCGCAAACAGCGAGTACAGTGGCCTCATCTGCTCAGAATACGGCTAATTTAGGTTTAACAACAGCTCGCACCGCAAGTAATTCAGCTTCAGCGGCTTATCAAGTGGCGACTGGCGCCCGCGATACGGCAAATGCAGCAAGTAGTGCAATCAGTGCGCTACATCAGCGACAGTACAAGTTTAATATTGCGAATAACGTTAATAAATTAAAGAATGATAAAGGTGAAGCTGTTGGTTGGGATCTTAAGAACGATGGTGGTGTAACATTTGGTGCTACTGATGATCTTGAAGTTTCCACTGATAAGATGGGTAATATTGTCTACGGTTGGTCGCAAACTTCAAAAAATACGATTAGTTCAGCGGTTTCAAATGCAGTAGGTGCAGCAAACTCTGCAAAATCTTCAGCTTCAGCGGCAAGCAATAGTGCAAGTTCTGCACAGTCTTCAGCGTCAGCGGCAAGTAATAGCGCAAGCTCCGCACAGTCTTCAGCGTCTATCGCAAGTAACAGTGCAAGTTCAGCGCAATCTTCAGCGTCAGTGGCAAGTAATAGCGCAAGTTCTGCACAGTCTTCAGCGTCTATTGCAAGCAACAGCGCAAGTTCTGCGCAATCTTCCGCATCAGCGGCAAGTAATAGCGCAAGCTCCGCACAATCTTCAGCTTCAGCGGCAAGCAACAGCGCAAGTTCTGCACAGTCTTCAGCGTCTATCGCAAGCAACAGTGCAAGCTCAGCGCAATCTTCAGCGTCAGTGGCAAGTAATAGCGCAAGCTCCGCACAATCTTCAGCGTCTATCGCAAGCAACAGTGCAAGTTCTGCGCAGTCTTCAGCGTCTATCGCAAGCAATAGCGCAAGTTCTGCGCAATCTTCCGCATCAGCGGCAAGTAATAGCGCAAGTTCTGCACAGTCTTCAGCGTCAGTGGCAAGTAATAGCGCAAGTTCCGCACAATCTTCAGCTTCAGCGGCAAGCAACAGTGCAAGTTCTGCACAGTCTTCCGCATCCGTGGCAAGCAACAGTGCAAGTTCTGCACAATCTTCAGCGTCTATCGCAAGCAATAGTGCAAGTTCCGCACAATCTTCAGCTTCAGCGGCAAGCAACAGTGCAAGCTCTGCGCAATCTTCAGCGTCAGTGGCAAGCAACAGCGCAAGTTCTGCACAGTCTTCAGCGTCTATTGCAAGCAACAGTGCAAGTTCTGCGCAATCTTCAGCGTCAGTGGCAAGTAATAGCGCAAGCTCCGCACAATCTTCAGCTTCAGCGGCAAGCAACAGCGCAAGTTCTGCACAGTCTTCAGCGTCTATCGCAAGCAACAGCGCAAGCTCCGCGCAATCTTCAGCTTCAGCGGCAAGCAACAGTGCAAGTTCTGCACAATCTTCCGCATCAGCGGCAAGTAATAGCGCAAGTTCTGCACAGTCTTCAGCGTCTATCGCAAGCAACAGTGCAAGTTCTGCGCAATCTTCAGCTTCAGCGGCAAGCAACAGTGCAAGTTCAGCGCAATCTTCAGCGTCAGTGGCAAGTAATAGCGCAAGTTCTGCACAGTCTTCAGCGTCTATTGCAAGCAACAGCGCAAGTTCTGCGCAATCTTCCGCATCAGCGGCAAGTAATAGCGCAAGCTCCGCACAATCTTCAGCTTCAGCGGCAAGCAACAGCGCAAGTTCTGCACAGTCTTCAGCGTCTATCGCAAGCAACAGTGCAAGCTCAGCGCAATCTTCAGCGTCAGTGGCAAGTAATAGCGCAAGCTCCGCACAATCTTCAGCGTCTATCGCAAGCAACAGTGCAAGTTCTGCGCAGTCTTCAGCGTCTATCGCAAGCAATAGCGCAAGTTCTGCGCAATCTTCCGCATCAGCGGCAAGTAATAGCGCAAGTTCTGCACAGTCTTCAGCGTCAGTGGCAAGTAATAGCGCAAGTTCCGCACAATCTTCAGCTTCAGCGGCAAGCAACAGTGCAAGTTCTGCACAGTCTTCCGCATCCGTGGCAAGCAACAGTGCAAGTTCTGCACAATCTTCAGCGTCTATCGCAAGCAATAGTGCAAGTTCCGCACAATCTTCAGCTTCAGCGGCAAGCAACAGTGCAAGCTCTGCGCAATCTTCAGCGTCAGTGGCAAGCAACAGCGCAAGTTCTGCACAGTCTTCAGCGTCTATTGCAAGCAACAGTGCAAGTTCTGCGCAATCTTCAGCGTCAGTGGCAAGTAATAGCGCAAGCTCCGCACAATCTTCAGCTTCAGCGGCAAGCAACAGCGCAAGTTCTGCACAGTCTTCAGCGTCTATCGCAAGCAACAGCGCAAGCTCCGCGCAATCTTCAGCTTCAGCGGCAAGCAACAGTGCAAGTTCTGCACAATCTTCCGCATCAGCGGCAAGTAATAGCGCAAGTTCTGCACAGTCTTCAGCGTCTATCGCAAGCAACAGTGCAAGTTCTGCGCAATCTTCAGCTTCAGCGGCAAGCAACAGTGCAAGCTCAGCGCAATCTTCAGCGTCAGTGGCAAGTAATAGCGCAAGCTCCGCACAATCTTCAGCGTCTATCGCAAGCAACAGTGCAAGTTCTGCGCAGTCTTCAGCGTCTATCGCAAGCAATAGCGCAAGTTCTGCGCAATCTTCCGCATCAGCGGCAAGTAATAGCGCAAGTTCTGCACAGTCTTCAGCGTCAGTGGCAAGTAATAGCGCAAGTTCCGCACAATCTTCAGCTTCAGCGGCAAGCAACAGTGCAAGTTCTGCACAGTCTTCCGCATCCGTGGCAAGCAACAGTGCAAGTTCTGCACAATCTTCAGCGTCTATCGCAAGCAATAGTGCAAGTTCCGCACAATCTTCAGCTTCAGCGGCAAGCAACAGTGCAAGCTCTGCGCAATCTTCAGCGTCAGTGGCAAGCAACAGCGCAAGTTCTGCACAGTCTTCAGCGTCTATTGCAAGCAACAGTGCAAGTTCTGCGCAATCTTCAGCGTCAGTGGCAAGTAATAGCGCAAGCTCCGCACAATCTTCAGCTTCAGCGGCAAGCAACAGCGCAAGTTCTGCACAGTCTTCAGCGTCTATCGCAAGCAACAGCGCAAGCTCCGCGCAATCTTCAGCTTCAGCGGCAAGCAACAGTGCAAGTTCTGCACAATCTTCCGCATCAGCGGCAAGTAATAGCGCAAGTTCTGCACAGTCTTCAGCGTCTATCGCAAGCAACAGTGCAAGTTCTGCGCAATCTTCAGCTTCAGCGGCAAGCAACAGTGCAAGTTCAGCGCAATCTTCAGCGTCAGTGGCAAGTAATAGCGCAAGTTCTGCACAGTCTTCAGCGTCTATTGCAAGCAACAGCGCAAGTTCTGCGCAATCTTCCGCATCAGCGGCAAGTAATAGCGCAAGCTCCGCACAATCTTCAGCTTCAGCGGCAAGCAACAGCGCAAGTTCTGCACAGTCTTCAGCGTCTATCGCAAGCAACAGTGCAAGCTCAGCGCAATCTTCAGCGTCAGTGGCAAGTAATAGCGCAAGCTCCGCACAATCTTCAGCGTCTATCGCAAGCAACAGTGCAAGTTCTGCGCAATCTTCAGCGTCAGTGGCAAGCAACAGCGCAAGTTCTGCACAGTCTTCAGCGTCTATTGCAAGCAACAGTGCAAGTTCTGCGCAATCTTCAGCGTCAGTGGCAAGTAATAGCGCAAGCTCCGCACAATCTTCAGCTTCAGCGGCAAGCAACAGCGCAAGTTCTGCACAGTCTTCAGCGTCTATCGCAAGCAACAGCGCAAGCTCCGCGCAATCTTCAGCTTCAGCGGCAAGCAACAGTGCAAGTTCTGCACAATCTTCCGCATCAGCGGCAAGTAATAGCGCAAGTTCTGCACAGTCTTCAGCGTCTATCGCAAGCAACAGTGCAAGTTCTGCGCAATCTTCAGCTTCAGCGGCAAGCAACAGTGCAAGTTCAGCGCAATCTTCAGCGTCAGTGGCAAGTAATAGCGCAAGTTCTGCACAGTCTTCAGCGTCTATTGCAAGCAACAGCGCAAGTTCTGCGCAATCTTCCGCATCAGCGGCAAGTAATAGCGCAAGCTCCGCACAATCTTCAGCTTCAGCGGCAAGCAACAGCGCAAGTTCTGCACAGTCTTCAGCGTCTATCGCAAGCAACAGTGCAAGCTCAGCGCAATCTTCAGCGTCAGTGGCAAGTAATAGCGCAAGCTCCGCACAATCTTCAGCGTCTATCGCAAGCAACAGTGCAAGTTCTGCGCAGTCTTCAGCGTCTATCGCAAGCAATAGCGCAAGTTCTGCGCAATCTTCCGCATCAGCGGCAAGTAATAGCGCAAGTTCTGCACAGTCTTCAGCGTCAGTGGCAAGTAATAGCGCAAGTTCCGCACAATCTTCAGCTTCAGCGGCAAGCAACAGTGCAAGTTCTGCACAGTCTTCCGCATCCGTGGCAAGCAACAGTGCAAGTTCTGCACAATCTTCAGCGTCTATCGCAAGCAATAGTGCAAGTTCCGCACAATCTTCAGCTTCAGCGGCAAGCAACAGTGCAAGCTCTGCGCAATCTTCAGCGTCAGTGGCAAGCAACAGCGCAAGTTCTGCACAGTCTTCAGCGTCTATTGCAAGCAACAGTGCAAGTTCTGCGCAATCTTCAGCGTCAGTGGCAAGTAATAGCGCAAGCTCCGCACAATCTTCAGCTTCAGCGGCAAGCAACAGCGCAAGTTCTGCACAGTCTTCAGCGTCTATCGCAAGCAACAGCGCAAGCTCCGCGCAATCTTCAGCTTCAGCGGCAAGCAACAGTGCAAGTTCTGCACAATCTTCCGCATCAGCGGCAAGTAATAGCGCAAGTTCTGCACAGTCTTCAGCGTCTATCGCAAGCAACAGTGCAAGTTCTGCGCAATCTTCAGCTTCAGCGGCAAGCAACAGTGCAAGCTCAGCGCAATCTTCAGCGTCAGTGGCAAGTAATAGCGCAAGCTCCGCGCAATCTTCCGCATCCGTGGCAAGCAACAGCGCAAGTGCAGCGGATAGTTCAGCGTCAGCAGCAAGTAACAGCGCAAGCTCAGCGGCATCTTCTGCCTCAGTAGCAGAAAGCACGGCAAGACGTATTGAAGACGCAGGAATTGTTGATAGCAAAGGTCGTACGGCGATTGCAGCAGATAATACTAGTGATAGAAATAGCGCATCAGCGAAAGGTAAAGATGCGACAGCTATGGGGTATGGTTCAAATGCAAGTGGCGAAAATGCAACAGCTATTGGTAATAATGCGGAAGCATCAGGTAAAAACTCAACAGCATTAGGTCAAGATGCTAAAGCAACAGCAGAAAATGCAGTGGCGATTGGTCAGGGATCTGAGGCTCATGAGAAAGATACTGTATCTGTAGGACGCCAAAATCATGAACGTCGTATTACTAATGTTGCGAATCCTGTTCATGCGACTGATGCGGCAAATAAACAATATGTTGATAGTGCCGTGAGTTCGGTTCGTAATGATGTGAATTCAGTACGTAGTGATCTGAGAAAAACGGATAAGAAACTTCGTGGTGGTATTGCCGGTGCAACAGCTATTGCCAATATTCCACAAGTGACGCGTCCTGGTGCATCAATGGTTGGTGCTGGTGTTGGCAATTATAAAGGTCAAAGCGCAGTTGCCGTAGGTTATTCGAGAATGAGTGATAATAATAAGATTATCTTCAAAGTAACCGGTGGAGCAACAACTCAAGGTGATTATAATATTGGAGCCGGTATCGGTTACCAATGGTAATGAATTGATGCATTAAGTTGAAATGACTCAGGAAATTCCTGAGTCATTTTTATATGGCTTCAAGTATGATAAATAAAATACCTTAAAGTTTAACCGCTCTTTTTAGAGGATTTATATAACAAGGATATAACGTGAAAAAATATAAGATTGGGATTACTTTTAATTTAGAAGCGCAAGTTGCAGATATCTGGGCAAATGGCGCAAATCAAAATGTGATTCATCTTTATACACTATTTAAACATTCTGATATTGTGCAAGATGTTGTATTGGTTTCCTGGGGGCCTGAGAAGCGAACAACACCACCGAAAGGTTTTATGCTAGATAACCTTAACTTAAAATTTGCCTATATTGACGATGTGATTGATGAGTTGGATGTTCTTATTGAGGGATCATTAACCGTTGAACCGCCTCAAGTAACACGTATGCATGAACATGGTGGGAAAGTAGTCTGTTATAAAATGGGTAACGATTTTGTGATGGATATGGAATATTTTCTTTTTGATAAGAAAGCCGGTCGTGTATTTAATGGTACGATGTTTGATAAGGTATGGATGATTCCTCAGCATGAAAATACCTGTCGTTCTTATCTTTCAATTATGTATGACTGCGATTCTTATGTTGTACCAGCTATTTGGTCTCCAATATTTTGTGATCAAGTAATTGAACGATTAAAAAAAGATCATAATCTGGAGTTTGGTTATAAGCCAAATTTTGTTGAAAAAGGTAAGCGCATTGCTTCGTTTGAAGCTAATATGAATATTGTAAAAACGAGCTTTATTCCGATTTTAATTTGTGAACAGGCATACCGAACTGATCCAAGTAAAATTAAGCATTTTTATGCTTGTAATACTTATCATAAAAAAGATAACCCGACATTTTTTAACTTTATCGGTAGAACACAAATTGTAGGAAAAGGAATAATGACTGTTGAAGGTCGTTATCAGATGCCAGATTTTTTAACAAGATATGTTGATGTAGTACTCAGTCACCAATGGGAAAATGGATTAAATTATGCCTATAATGATGCATTGTACGGGGGATATCCATTCATTCACAATTCTAAATTATTACCGAAAGGTGTTGGCTATTACTATGATGAATTTGATGCTTTTAATGGCGCAAAAGTGCTATTAGATGTGATCGAGAATCATGATAAAAATCATGTTCAATATGTAAAACGCGCAAATGAGTATTTGGATTCTTTATTGCCCACTAACCCAGTTAATATATACCTATACGAGAAAGAATTAAAAAGATTATTTGAATAATAAGGTTTGTTATGTTTAAAGGCTATGTAATTAACTTAACCCGAAGTAAAGAAAGACTCTATAGATTTAATCAACATCCAGATGCAAAATTTTTTACGAGGCTAGAAGCAATCGATAAAAATGATTTTGAGCATATTTCGAATGTGGAAAATTTATTGTTTGATCAAACATTTGTTCAATCTCATTATCATAGAGCATCAGTGAGTTTAGGAGAAATCTGTTGTACCCTTTCACATATTAAAGCTTGGAAAATGATCGCTGAAGATCAATCACTTAATGATGACGATTTTGCTGTAGTCGCTGAAGATGACATTATCTTGGCACCTCGTTTTTCTTATTCCGTTCGTCAATTAATTGATAATATGAGAAAGAGTGAGTCGAATATTGTTCTTTTACATAAAATTGGCGGGCGAATTCCTTTTTGGAAAAGTGCAATTTCAACAGGTGATGAAGAAATTAAGCCAGTTGTGTTTTTAAATCATAATGAATATGACAATGACGGGGCATCACTTTATTTAATACGTAGATCATTTGCTAAAAAGATGACGGAAAAATGCCAAAGGATCAAACCATTTTGGTTGGCAGATATTTTTACCGCATTTTGTGAGAGTAATCATATTACGGTTGCAAATCCTTTATTAGGGTCGATTACAGAATGGAGCGATTCTTATATTTGGGATAGAGATTTACCTAATAAAAAGAAAAAGATTTTGTTTGTTCATCAATCATTGATCATTGGTGGAGCAGAAACGATTCTGTTAAATTACTTAAAGATACTGGCATTAAATCCCAATTATGAGGTTGAACTACTTCTTTTAAATGAAGCACCTATATCAAGAATTAATTCGCTAATTCCAGATTCCGTGAAAGTTTCCTTTATTCTAACGGAAGTAGAGTCTGAGTTTAATATTTTTTTATATTGGAAATTACAAGATCAATTAACAGAAAAAGAGAGACATTATTTCTCTAGTTGGCAAAACGGAATAAAGATAAGAACAAATAATGCGATCTTAGATTTTTTAACCCAAAATCATTTTGACATTATTGTGAATTTTAATCAGCATTTAGATGATTTTCTTTCTCAATACGATGTATCAAGTAAAATTATTCGTTGGGTACATATTAAAGATGATCTTGATCGATATCGAGAGAATGCCACACAGTATTATCCTATTTTGGCTAAACATTGTGCCGCAATTACAATTTCTCATGATATGGATCATTTGGCCAAAATTTCTTTTGCTAAAATGAATTTAGCATTACCAACTCAGATGATTTATAACCCTGTAGATAATTTTAGAATTTGTCGCTTGGCCGAGGAAATCAATCCAGAGGATAAAGCCTTATTTGCACAACCTTTTATTCTTTCGGTAGCAAGGTTATTCGAATATAAAAATCATTTACAGATGTTGGATATTTATGCTGAGTTAAAAAAACGTGGCTGTAAAGAAAAACTTTATATTATCGGTAAAGGGCATGAACATATCGAAGCACAATTAGTAGACAAAATTCATCACTTAGGTTTACAAGATGATTGCTTGTTATTAGGAAGCCGTGATAATCCTTTTCCGTTTATGAAGCATGCGAAGTTATTTATGCATACTTCTCGTTTAGAAGGGCTTCCGACAGTATTTATTGAAAGTATGATATGTGGTACACCAATCATTGCTTTTGATTGCCCAACAGGTCCGAGAGAAATATTAAATGATGGTAAATTTGGTATGTTAATACCATTAGGTGATGAGAAAGCGTTTATTGAACAAGCTTATCAATTTTTAACGAATGATATCATCAGTACCGCTTATCGAAAGAAATTAATTGAGGCGGTCAAGCCATTTATGTTTGAGTCGGTATCTAAACAATTTTTTGCATTTCTTAAAACAATTGAGTAGCACTGTCCTTATTGTTGCTATGGGTGATTAGTCGATTATCCCCACTTTTGAAAGCGGGGATAAAATCAATATTTAAGTAGAATTACATTTTAGGAATGTTAATGCCTGATGAAAGCACGTCTTGAATATCCGATTTTAAAACATCTGCTTTTGGCCCATAAATCGCTTGGATACCAGAGCCTTTCACGATAAAGCCCATTGCGCCCGCTTGTTTCCAGCTTGCTTTATCACCCACTAAGTCTGGGTTATGTACGGTAATACGTAAACGTGTCATACAAGCATCAACATCTGCGATGTTATTACGTCCACCAAGTAAGTTGATGATTTGAATAACTTGCGCGCTAGCATTTGCCACTTTTGGCTCATCGCTAGAAGCTTCATCTGAACCTTTTGCATCATAGTTACCATTACGGCCTGCTGTGGCAAGATTAAATTTCTTAATCATAAAGTTCGCGATAAAGAACATAGCAACGGCAAATAGGATAGATACCCAAATAAAGTTGATTACATCCATACCAATGCCGGCTTTAATCGCCATTGGTGTACGGGTTAAGAACTCAATGTTACCGAAGGAATGCACACGTAAGTCCACGATATCTGCCATGGCAAAAGCAGAACCTTGTACTAACGCATAAACAATATAAAGTGGTAATGCGACAAACATAAACATGTATTCGATTGGCTCTGTTACCCCTGTTAAGAACACCGCAAGTGCTGATGAAAGGAAAATACCTTTATAGAGTTTTTTCTTATCTTCATCTACGTTGATATACATCGCAAGTGTCAAACCCATTAAGATACCGCTTGAACCAATCATTTGCCCTACTTTGAATCGAGCGGGTGTCACGGTTGAAAGTAGCTCGTTATATTGGGTTACATTACCCGCATCTTTAAGGTTAATTAAGTCAGAAATCCATGCAAGCCATAGCGGGTCTTGACCAAATACTTGTTTACCTTGTTGTACACCTGTTAAGAATTCATAAGTACCCCCTAATGACGTATAATTCATTGGGATAGTCAACATGTGGTGTAAACCAAACGGAAGTAATAGACGCTCTAAGGTACCATAAATAAATGGTGCTAAGATTGGCGCTGAGTTTTGTGAATTAGCAATCCATTGACCGAAATGGTTAATTCCGGTTTGGACTAAAGGCCAGAATAGCGATAAGACGATAGCGACTAATACAGAACGATAAATAACAACGAAAGGAACAAAACGTTTACCATTAAAGAAGGTGAGTACTTCAGGTAACTTACGGAAATTGTAGTAACTATTGAAGGTTGTTGCCCCCACAAAACCCGCAATAATACCGACGAAAACCCCCATATTCAATGCAGGTTGCCCTAGAATATTCACAAAGTAATGTGCAACTGGGATTTCGCCTGCAAATACGGTATTTACGTGTGCATTTGGATCCGCTAGCATTTCAAGTTTCACACCGAAAAAGTTACCAGTGATTAAGTTAATTAAAATGAAAGCAAGACCCGCTGCAAATGCGCCACCTGCACGCTCATTTGCCCAGCTACCACCAATCGCTAAAGCAAATAATAAATGAAGGTTACCGATAATCCCCCAACCAATTTGAGCGATAATGTTTCCGACACGTACTAGCCATTCTGTGTCACTAATCAAAGGCAGTGAGTTGCCAATACTCACCATTAAACCTGCTGCTGGCATAACGGCAATCACCACCATTAGGCATTTACCGAATTTTTGCCAAAACTCAAAACTGAGCATTTTTTTCATATCTATTCTCCTACAAGATGAGAGCTACTTCTACGCCAAAATGGTCGGAAACAATCGGTTTATTTTTTCCATTAAAAATAACCTGACTGGATAAAACCCTTTTTGCTTGGTTTAAAAAAAAATAATCTAATCGCTTTTCTTGACTATGGCCTTTCCAGCCATCAATCGCTTTCTCTACAGTGATGCCGCTATCCTTTTGCTCTGCCATTTCAAACGTATCAAATAAACCTAAGGATTTAATTTGTTGATAAGCTTGCTGATCGCTTATTGCATCGGTATTAAAATCGCCCATCAAGATTTTAAGATTCGCACTTTGACTCCGTTCTACAATATAACGAACATTATCGAGTTGGTTTTCCCCATCGCAATTTGGCAAATTGATATGGCAAGAATAACATTCAATTAACTGACCTTGATATTCCACCGTCAAACCAATGATTTTACGCGAGAGAATCGAGTCAATACGTTGATGTTGGCTACAATAAAATGCATCAACATCATAGACAGGCAAACGGGTTAAAAACGCAATGCCTTCATCATATTTATCGTAACCAATATGCGAATTGCTCCAAAAAAACGAATATTTTTGTGCAACGCGTTGATTGATTTTATTCAACAGAATGACACCATAGTTATCTTGCTTTAATGTCGGCGAAATAGCAGGAGCCGACATCAATTGATTAACCTCTTGTAAGGCGATAATGTCATAGCCCTTTTCCACAATCGTCTCAGCAAGAATCTCTATTTTTTCCGCTTGGTTAGCTTCTAACCAAGCGTGTACATTCAGGGTAAGTAGTTTCATTGCTTTCCCCCTTAGCCCTCACAATGCCAGATGTCTGCATTATATTGAGCGATAGTGCGATCTGATGAGAAGAAGCCCGCTTTTGCGATATTGTGAACCACTTTCTCATTCCAGCTATCTTGATCTTCATAATCAGCTAAGATTTGTTCTTTCGCTTCGACATAAGCATTAAAGTCAATTAACGTCATAAACCAGTCTTTATTCAATAATTCGTTATAAAGACGTTCTAAACGTGTTTTGTTCCCTAATTTCACCACGGCAGGATTTAGAATAAAATCGACCGCTCTTTTAATCTCTTTGTCGTTTTCATAATACGCTTTTGAAACATAACCCGCTGTTTCATAAAGTTTAATAATGCTTTCTGAATCTTTACCGAAAGTATAGATATTTTCAGTGCCTGCTAATTCTGCAATTTCAACATTAGCACCATCCATTGTGCCTAGTGTTAACGCGCCATTCAGCATAAACTTCATATTCCCTGTGCCAGAAGCTTCTTTAGAGGCAAGTGAAATTTGTTCTGAAATATCGGTTGCAGGAATCAGCTTTTCCGCCACGCTCACATTATAGTTTTCCACTAAATGCACGTTTAAATACTTGTTCACTTCAGGATCATTATTGATTAACTCAGATAAACAAAGAATTAAGTGAATAATATCCTGAGCAATAATATAAGCAGGTGCAGCTTTTCCACCGAAAATCACGGTAATTTTACGTTTTGGTAATTTACCTGCTTTAATTTCTAAGTATTTATGAATCACGTAAAGTGCATTCATTTGTTGGCGTTTATATTCATGGAAACGCTTAATTTGCGTATCAATGATTGAATTTTCATCTAAATCAATACCTTTATTTTCTTTAAGGTAGGTTTTTAATGCCAATTTGTTTTCAAACTTAATTTTCGCTAATTGTTGGTGAACCTTTTTATCATCTTTAAAGGCTAACAATTTTTCTAATTTCGTTGCATCATGCAAATACTCATCACCAATCAATTCTTTAATATAAGCCGCTAATGGTTGGTTAGAAAACTCTAACCAACGGCGGAATGTAATACCGTTTGTCTTATTATTGAATTTTTCAGGATATAACGCATAGAACGCTTTAAGCTCTGAATTTTTCAAAATCTCCGTATGTAATGCCGCCACACCATTCACAGAATTTGAAAAGTGGATGTCCATGTGCGCCATATGCACACGTTTTTGTTTATCAATAATTTGTACGGCTGGATCTTGATATTCCGCACGCACTAATTCATCTAATTTTTTAATGATCACCACTAAATGTGGCACCACTTCATCGAGATAATCGAGTGGCCATTTCTCTAGCGCTTCAGCCAAAATCGTATGGTTGGTATAGCCCACCATATTACGTACAATTTCAACCGCTTCTGCAAATTTAATCTGATGTTTTTCCATTAATAAGCGAATTAATTCAGGAATCACCATTGAAGGGTGTGTATCATTGATCTGTACATAGGCATAATCGGCTAGATCATGTAAATTACTGCCACGAGCAATCGCTTCATCAATTAATAACTGTGCCGCATTTGATACCATAAAGTATTGTTGATAAATACGCAGTAATTCCCCATTTTTATCTGAATCATCTGGATAAAGGAATAAAGTCAGATTTTCTTCAATCGCAGTTTTATCAAACTCAATCCCTTTTTTAATCAATTTTGAATTTACTGATTGAATATCAAATAAATTGAGATAGTTTTTCGTCTCTTTCTTATAACCTAAAATATCAATGCGATCTAATTTAGAGGTTAACGTAAATTTCTTAAATGGTACTTCATAGCTAATATCTGTTGGAATTAACCAAGAGTTATCCTCAATCCAATCATTAGGCTCGGCATGTTGTTCATTCTTTTTAAAGACTTGTTTAAATAAGCCATAATGATAATTTAAACCGACCCCTTCCGCATTTAATCCAAGCGTAGACATGGAATCAATAAAACAAGAAGCCAAACGCCCTAAACCACCATTTCCTAAAGACGGTTCTGGCTCAATATCTTCAATATGACTTAATGATTTACCCGCACTTGCTAATTCCGTTTTGATGTCTTGATACACACCAAGGTTAATCAGGTTATTAGAAAGTAATTTACCAATTAAGAATTCTGCAGAAATATAATAAACCTTACGTTTACCTGTGTTTTTCGGTTTATCTGCTGAGAGTGTTTTTACGTAATTTAATAATTGAATATAAGTTTCTTTATCGCTTAATTGTTCAAGCGATTTATTGGTTTCGTTTTTTACAAATGTACTAAATTTCATCATTATGTTTTTCCTGATTCACACGTTGATATAACGTGGTCATTTTTGCTAAAAAGTCTTTTTTATCTTGTGTTAAATCTGATTGTTGCATTCTCCATTGCCAGTTTCCACCAATTGTTGAAGGAACATTCATTCTTGAGCTCGCAGGCAAGTCTAAAACATCTTGCATTGTGGCAATCGCCGTATTGCTCACCGTCGCAAAAAGCTGACGAATCATTGCTTGGCAAATGGATTCATCCTCACGGCGGTGGGTATAATCATTAATATATTGCTGCTGTTGTTCAGTCAGGCTGTTATACCAACCATTAGTCACATCATTATCATGTGTGCCGGTATAAACAATGGAATGTGGAATGCAATAGTGCGGGCTATCTAAGCTTTTTCCGCTAACATCTTCAAAGCCAAATTGTAGGATCTTCATACCTGGGTAATGACAATCTGCAAGCAGTTTTCTGGCTTTATCATCAATATTACCTAAATCTTCGGCAATAATCGGTAAATCGCCTAGTTGCTCTTTAACGGCTTTAAATAAGTCATAACCAGGGCCTGGCTGCCAGCTACCATCTTTAGCAACCTCTGCTTTTCCGTCCACTTGCCAATAATCAGAGAAACCTTTGAAATGGTCGATACGCAGTACATCATAAATCTTGAAGCTTTCTTCAATACGGTGAATCCACCAAGTGTAGCCTTGTTTTTTATGCACTTCCCAATCGTAAAGCGGGTTACCCCAAAGCTGCCCAGTTGCACTGAACTGATCAGCTGGAACCCCGGCAACAAAAAGCGGATTGCGTTCTTTATCTAATTGGAAAAGTTCTGGTTTGGTCCAAACTTCTACGCTATCTGCTGCCACATAAATTGGCATATCACCGATAATCTGAATACCTTTTTGATTCGCATAATGTTTTAATTCGCCCCATTGTTTAAAGAAGAAATATTGCGTCACTTTGAAGTACTGAATTTGATCCGATAACATCGTGCGATATTTTTCTAGCGTGTTTGGATCACGCGCCACGACTTTTTTATCATCCCATTTTTGCAACGCTTGGTTACCAAAATGTTCTTTAATAGCCATAAACTCAGCAAAATCGTCTAACCACAAGCGGTTGTTTTTTTCAAAATTTTGGAAATCCGCTTGGAATGATTGATTCGCTAAAAAATTTTTCACGGCGATTTCTAAAATTGGACGGCGCGCATAGAAGATGCGTTCATAATCCACGTTAGTTGGATCATCACCAAAATTGACTGATGTATAATTAGCTTTCTTCAACAAGCCCATTTGAGTTAATAAGTCAAAATCAATAAGGTGAGTATTGCCTGCAATCGCAGAAAAAGATTGATAAGGAGAATCTCCATAACTGGTGGTGGTAAGTGGAAGAATTTGCCAATAAGTTTGTTTAGTTTCAACTAAAAAATCGACAAAGTCATAAGCAGATTGCCCAAAACTACCAATCCCAAATGCATTTGGTAGAGAAGTAATGTGCATAAGAACACCACTTGAACGAGTCAGCATAATATATCCTCTAGGAAGTCATGATTTTGGCTCATTCTAACCTAAACATATTTTAACGCAATAACTTTTACGTAAAAGTTTAAATCATTTTCGTAAAAGAGTGATATTTGTCACATTTTATACGTATAACATTTTGGGTTTTATGATATGCTATAGCTATACCTATGGAACGAATGGTAGATAAAAGGATTAAAAATGAGCAAGTACAAGAAGGTTTATAACGATATAAAAAGCCAAATTAACCATGGTAATTTTACACCGTTACAAGAGCTTCCTAGTGAAAATGAACTCATGCAGAGTTATGGTTTTTCTAAAGACACCATTCGAAAAGCGCTTTCTTTACTTGAAATTGATGGCTATATTCAAAAGCAACAAGGCCGAAATTCAATTGTTTTAGAGCATGACTTATCTAAGCCACAAATGCTTTCTGAAATTAAAACCGTTAGCGAATTAAACAGTGCCTCTACACACCAAGTAAAAACCACATTAACCAGCTTGTATATTGTGCAAGGTGAAGAAGAATTGATGGATATTTTTAACGTCAACGATCAGATCGATTTCTACCGCATTGCTCGTCTCCGTGAAATTGATGGTGAAGCGGTTGAGCATGAAGTGTCTTATTTTGATCGCCGTATCGTGCCGTTTATTAGCCGAGAAATCGCAGAACACTCTATTTATCACTATCTAGAAAACGAATTAAAATTAAAAATTAGCCACTCACAACGAAAAATTGTCTTTCGTTATGCAAATGAAGAAGAAAAAAATGCGATAAATCTTGATGAGTATGACATGGTCGTAAATGTGACGAGCACGACTTATTTGGCTGATGGTCGACCGTTTCAATATGGGAGTATTAGCTACCGACCAGATAAAATTGCGTTTATCTCAACCGCAAAACGACATGCATAATGTGTTTAGCTAGTTAGTGTTAAATACATTGAACTAGTGAAAAAAAACCGCTCCTTAATCAGCTGAAGCTTAGTTCAACCTTTGGGGAGCAGATAAGTATTCTGTTTTTGCTGAGAGATTATTTAATCTCCGCTAAAACTTTTGTGAGTAATTCCCAGTATGTTTGTACGGTTGAAATTTGGACTTTTTCATCTGGCGAATGCGCATTACGAATAGTAGGCCCCACAGAAATCATATCAATGTTCGGATAATGTTCTTTTAATAAGCCACATTCAAGACCCGCATGAATTACTTTAATCTCAGGCTCTTTGCCAAGCACTTCTGCATAATGTTTTTTCATTAAGGCTAAAATTGCCGTGTCGTTTACCGGTTTCCAACCCGGGTAAGAACCTGAGAATTCGACCGTTGCACCCGTGAGTTTGGCGAGTGAAGTTAAGGTTTCTTTTACATATTCTTTACCGCTTTCAATCAATGAGCGAATAAGAATCGTGCCTTTGATTTTATCTTCAAGGGTTTTTAATACACCAATGCTCAACGAGCTCTCCACGACATTTTTGATGACATCACTGTTGCGGATTACGCCATTTGGTAAGATGTTCAGCAAATTAATCACTTTTTGGGTGGTTTCAAGCGTGAAGGTTTGTTGTGGATTTTCAACTTGCTCAACGGTTAAGGTTAAGTTTGGTTCAGCGATAGCAAGCTCTTCTTTCAATAAAACGTCAAAATTCTTGACCGCGCTTTTTACGCTTTCTACATCATGATTGAAGCAAATGGTTGCGGCCGCTTCACGTGGAATCGCATTACGAATTGAACCGCCGCGAATTTCTGCAAGGGCAAAGTGCGGTTGATTTTGTGAAAGTTTTGCTAATAAGCGTGCCAATACTTTAATTGCATTCGCACGTGTGGTGTGAATATCACAACCAGAGTGACCACCTCGCAAACCTTTTAAGTTAATTTGCAAACTATGGCTGAATGGATTGCTTTCACGTTGAATAGGAAGCTCAATATTCGCATTCACTCCGCCAGCACAACCAATGTAGATTTCACCGATTTCTTCGGTGTCGGTATTGATTAAAATTTCTGATTTTAACCAGTTACGACGAAGGTGTACGGCTCCATCCATGCCGGTTTCTTCTGTCATGGTGAGCAACACTTCAAGCGGAGGGTGCGCAATATCGGTACTTTCTAGTACGGCTAAGGTGGATGCTAATCCAATACCATTATCTGCACCAAGCGTGGTACCTTGTGCTTTCACCCAATCGCCATCAATATAAGGACGAATTGGGTCTTGAACGAAGTTATGTGGATTGCCTTCATTCGCTTGCGGCACCATATCTAAATGTGCTTGTAACACAACAGGTTGGCTTTTTTCCATTCCTGCTGTGGCAGGTTTACGAATTAATACATTACCGGCTTCATCACGCTCGGCAAAAAATTGTTTTTCTTTCGCCCAGTTGACAATAAAGGTCGCGAGCGCATCTTCGTGATGAGAAGGATGCGGAATTGCACAAATTTGATCAAACCATTTCCAAAGTAATTGCGGTTGTAATGTGGTAATTGCTGACATAATGAACTCCTTTTTTCATTAAAATTTTTGCGGAAATCATAGCATAAAACGCCATTTCAGGTTATCATTCGCCACAATTTTTTATTTAGCGACAAAGTTTAAGGTATTTGTTATGAGCGAAAAATATGTTGTGACTTGGGATATGTTCCAAATGCATGCCCGCAAATTAGCGGAGCGTTTACTTCCTGCTACGCAATGGAAGGGAATTATAGCCGTAAGTCGTGGTGGCTTATTTCCTGCAGCGGTACTCGCTCGAGAATTAAATATTCGTTTTGTAGAGACGGTTTGTATTGCCAGTTACGATCATGATCAGCAAGGCGCATTAAAAGTATTACACCGCGCAGATGGTGATGGCGAGGGAATGATTGTGGTAGACGATTTAGTGGATACCGGCAATACCGCTCGTGCAATTCGTGAAATGTATCCAAAAGCGAAATTTGTCACGGTATTCGCAAAACCTGCAGGTGCTGAGTTAGTGGATGATTACGTGATTGATATTCCACAAAATACTTGGATTGAACAACCTTGGGATTTAGGTTTAACTTTCGTGCCACCATTGGCAAGAAAATAATTACAAATATGAATTGGAAATGCGGGGTTTAGCCTCGCATTTTGTTTTATTGAGCCAATTGCAAAACCCCGTTAGAATTAACCGCACTTTTACTTAACAAGGAATTTGAATGTCAGCCAAACCGCGTTTTGTGCATCTTCGTACGCACACTGATTTTTCTATGATTGATGGAATCGCGAAAGTGAAACCATTAGTCAAGGCGTGTGCAGCAGATAACATGGTCGCATTGGCATTAACAGATTTTACCAATTTTTGTGGTGTGGTGCGTTTTTACGGCGAAACGCTTTCATCAGGAATTAAGCCAATTATTGGTGCTGATGTACATGTTAAAAGTGAGTTATGTGGTGAGGAATTATTCACGCTCACTTTACTTGCTAAGAACAATAAAGGTTATAAAAACATCACATTACTGCTTTCAAAAGCCTATCAACGTGGCTATGTGGATCTACCTTATATTGACCAGGAGTGGTTGATTGCACACCGTGAAGGTGTGATTGTTTTATCCGGTGGCACACAGGGTGATGTGGGTAAAAAACTGCTAAAAGAAAATCTCTCCGAAATTGAAAGTGCGGTCAGTTTTTATCAAGAATTTTTTCCTGACCATTTTTACCTTTCGCTTTCTCGAACAGGTCGTCCAGATGAGGAACGTTATATTCAAGCCGCATTAAAACTGGCTAAGGCGCGTGATTTACCGCTTGTCGCGACCAATGATGTTATCTTCCTTAGACCTGATGATTTTGAGGCGCACGAAATTCGTGTCGCTATTCATGATGGCTACACCCTAGACGACCCGAAACGTCCAAAACGTTATACCGAACAACAATATTTCCGCTCAGAAGAAGAAATGTGCCAATTATTTGCGGATATTCCTTCTGCGCTTGAAAATACGATATTAATTGCGCAACGCTGTAATGTCACTTTGCGTTTGGGTGAGTATTTCCTTCCAAAATTCCCAACAGGCGATCTGAGTACGGAAGATTATTTGGTGATGAAATCCAAAGAAGGTTTGGAAGAGCGTTTAGCGTTTTTATTCCCCGATGAAAAAGTGCGGGCAGAAAGACGACCCGAATATGATGAGCGTCTTCAAGTCGAACTCGAAGTGATAAACCAAATGGGCTTCCCGGGTTACTTCTTAATCGTCATGGAGTTTATTCAGTGGTCAAAGGATAATGATATTCCTGTTGGACCTGGACGTGGTTCTGGTGCGGGTTCATTGGTCGCTTATGCACTAAAAATTACTGATTTGGACCCCCTTGAATTCGATCTTCTTTTTGAACGGTTCCTCAACCCAGAACGTGTTTCCATGCCCGATTTCGACGTGGATTTCTGTATGGATGGACGCGATCGCGTTATCGATCATGTCGCAGAAACCTATGGACGTGGTGCGGTATCACAAATTATCACTTTTGGTACTATGGCGGCGAAAGCGGTAATTCGAGATGTAGGTCGCGTGTTAGGCCATCCTTATGGCTTTGTGGATCGTATTTCGAAAATGATTCCACCGGATCCAGGCATGACCTTAGCCAAGGCTTTTGAGGCTGAACCACAGTTACAAGTGGCATATGATTCAGATGAAGAAGTTAAAGCCCTAATTGATATGGCGCGTAAGCTAGAAGGTGTCACGCGAAATGCGGGTAAACACGCAGGTGGCGTGGTGATTTCGCCTTCTTTGATTACAGACTTTGCACCACTTTATTGTGACAACGAGGGGCTTCATCCGGTTACTCACTTTGATAAAAATGATGTGGAATATGCCGGTTTAGTGAAGTTTGACTTCTTAGGTTTGCGCACACTCACCATTATCAAATGGGCACTCGATATGATCAATGCCCGCCTTGCTCGTGAAGGTAAACCGCTAGTCGATATTGCCGCTATTCCATTAGATGATCCCGATTCTTTTGATTTATTGAAACGGTCTGAAACGACTGCAGTATTCCAGTTGGAATCGCGTGGGATGAAAGATTTGATTAAACGTCTGCAGCCAGACTGTTTTGAAGATATTATCGCGTTGGTGGCGTTATTCCGACCAGGTCCATTGCAATCGGGCATGGTGGATAACTTTATTGACCGTAAACATGGTCGAGAAGAAGTGTCTTATCCTGACGCAAACTATCAACATGAAAGCCTTAAACCGATTTTAGAACCCACTTACGGTATTATTTTATACCAAGAACAAGTGATGCAGATTGCTCAGGTGCTAGCGGGCTATACTCTTGGTGGTGCGGACCTATTACGTCGTGCGATGGGTAAGAAAAAACCGGAAGAAATGGCGAAACAGCGCTCCGTGTTTAAAGAAGGTGCGGAAAAAAATGGCGTTGATGGTGAGCTTTCCATGAAGATTTTTGACTTAGTGGAAAAATTTGCGGGCTATGGTTTCAATAAATCGCACTCTGCCGCTTACGCATTGGTATCTTACCAAACCCTCTGGCTGAAAACCCATTTCCCTGCTGAGTTTATGGCAGCAGTAATGACTTCGGAAATGGATAATACCGATAAAATTGTTGGCTTATACGATGAATGTTTACGTATGGACTTAAAAGTCACGCCACCGGATATCAACGTAGGGAAACATCATTTCAGTGTGAATGAAAATGGTGAGATTGTTTACGGTATCGGCGCCATTAAAGGGGTGGGTGAAGGCCCGATTGATGCATTGATTACCGCTCGTAATGAAGGTGGGATTTTCAGAGATTTATTTGATTTATGTGCTCGCGTTGATTTGAAGAAAATTAACCGTCGTACCTTTGAAAGTCTGATTATGTCGGGCGCATTTGATAAGTTAGGACCACATCGTGCGGCGTTATCTAAGAATCTAGAAGATGCACTTAAAGCTTCAGATCAGCATGCAAAAGATGAAGCCATGGGACAAGCCGATATGTTCGGTGTGCTGACAGAAACACACGAAGAAGTCGAAAATGCTTATGCCCACACGCCACCTTACACAGAAAAGCAAATTTTAGATGGTGAGCGTGAAACCCTAGGTTTGTATTTAAGTAGCCATCCGGTAAGTCGTTATTTAAAAGAGCTTTCTCATTACAGCTCTACGCGATTAAAAGATCTCACGCCAAATCGCCGTGGACAAATTAGCACAGCTGCTGGTTTATTAGTATCAACTCGCTTTGCTACAACGAAAAAAGGAAATCGAATTGGTATCGCGACCATTGATGACCGTTCAGGGCGTTTAGACCTAACCCTGTTTGGCGAAAGCTTAGACCAATTCGGCGAAAAACTACAAAAAGATACGGTTGTAGTGGTATCTGGTCAGGTGAGTTTTGACGATTTTTCTGGTGGATTAAAAATGTCGGTACGGGATTTAATGACCTTAGATGAGGCGCGTTCCCGTTATGCGAAATCTTTGGCGGTAAGCTTGTCCGAAGAGCAGATTAGCTCAAGTTTTATTAAAAAGCTGAAAGAAATGTTAGCGCCTGTTAGTGGCGGAACTTTACCAATTAACGTATATTATCAAAGTACAAAAGGTCGTGTCTTACTGCGTTTAGGAATTCAATGGTCAATTATGCCAACTGATGAGATTTTGACAGAATTGGTGAATTTATTGGGTGAAAATGCGGTAGAATTAGAGTTTAGTTAGTATTCTGTTAAAAGTGTGGTTAAAAAATGTGTATTTTTCTGACCGCACTTTTATGACATTTTAGCGTGTAAAAAAGTGAGGGATAAAATGGAAAAAATCATTATTGATGCGGATAGATTTTTACGCACCATTTCTCGGATTTCCCATGAAATTATTGAAAAGCACCAGGATTTCAATAATGTGATTTTGGTTGGGATTAAACGTCGAGGGGCAGAAATTGCTGAACTAATTCAACGTCGTATTGAGGAATTAAAGGGCGTAGTTTTGCCAATGATGGAATTGGATATTACGTTTTATCGCGATGATTTAGAATATGTCGAACCTGAAAATCCAACTCCAGTGTATAGTGGTGCATCAAGTTATATGAATATTCAGGGTAAAGAAGTCATTTTAATTGATGATGTGTTATTTACTGGGAGAACGATTCGTGCAGCAATGGATGCATTAACGGATTTTGGGCGAGCGTCTAAAATTGAATTGGTGATTTTAGTCGATCGTGGACACCGTGAATTACCGATTCGGGCAGATTATGTCGGTAAAAATGTGCCGACGTCTCGAGAGGAGCAAGTTCAAGTTCGTACATTAAAGCTTGATGGTTGTTATGGTGTAGCACTATTGGCTAAATAGCGGTTAGCCTATTGTGAACCTTTAATAAAATTGATAATCTAAGAAACGTTATCCTATTATTTTTAAAGACAACTAAAATGGAAAAATCAATGTTAAAATCTTTCTTATTTGCGATGATCGGCTTACTGGCTTTCTCACAAGTACAAGCAGAAGAACGCGTTGTGGCGACAGTGAATGGTATACCCATTTTACAAAGTCAAGTAAACGCAGTAATGGGTAAAAAAGGTAGTCAACGAGCAGCATTAGATAAGATTATTGATGATATACTGACAGATAAGGCTATCAAAGAATCGGGAGTAAAAGTCAACCAAGCGGAAGTAAATCGCATTGTGGAAGATATTGCCGAAAGAAATGGTTTAACTTATGGTCAATTCTTAGATGCATTAGATTATCAAGGTATTTCTCTAAATGCATTTAAACAACAAATCTCTCGTCAAATGTTAATGGCGGGTGTGCGTAATCATGCCATTCAAAATAGTGTTGATGTCACCCGTGAACAAGTGGATGCACTAGGTAAGCAAATGCTCGATGAGGCAAAGGCAAAAGGTAATGCAAAGAAAGTAACGGGTAAAGAGTATAAAGTTCGTCATATTTTATTAAAATTAAACCCATTACTGAATGATGCGCAAGCAAAAGCAGAATTAGAGCGTATTCGCCGTGATATCATTTCCGGCAAAATGACATTTGCTGATGCGGCATTAAAATACTCTAAAGATTATTTATCTGGTGCGAATGGCGGCAGTTTGGGCTATGCTTTCCCTGAAGCTTATGTAGGTCCATTTGCAAAAGCAGTTGAAACTACACGACAGGGTAGTATTTCAGCACCATTTAAATCTGAATTTGGGTGGCATATTTTAGAAGTAGTGGGCAGTCGTGATGGCGATAAAACAGAAGATGCGTATCGCCAAAAAGCTTATGAACAGATTGTGAATAGTCAATTACAAGAAGCGACCAAAGACTGGGTGAAGGCATTACGTAAAAATGCTGATATTCAATATTTCGATAAATAACAGAAACCGTTAGAATAAGGGGGGCATTTTGCCCCTTTTGTCGTTTTTATAAAATGAGTGACGCATGAAAAAAATTTTTGTCTTTTTATTGATTCTTCTGCTTATTCTTGGCGGTGTTGGTTTTTGGGGTTATCAAAAACTAACGGAGTTTGTTCATACGCCGGTGAATGTCACACAAGATCAATTGCTTACAATTGACCGAGGCACTACGGGTAGTAAACTTGCTGCGTTATTAGAGCAGGAAAAAATTCTTGAGCATGCCGATTTATTACCTTGGTTATTGAAATTACAACCGCAACTCAACAAAGTAAAAGCGGGGACTTATTCTTTAACAGACGTGAAAACGTTGCAGGATTTATTGGATATGATTAATTCTGGCAAGGAAGCGCAATTTAGTGTGAAGTTTATTGAAGGTAAAACGTTCAAGGAATGGCGTAAAAACTTTGAAAATGCACCGCACTTAAAACAAACCTTGCAAGGTAAAAGTGATAAAGAAATTATGGCTCTATTGGATATTCCAGCCGTTACAAAAGCCGTTTACGAATGGAATAACATAGAGGGGTGGTTGTATCCAGATACCTATAATTACACCCCAAATTCGACTGATCTTGAATTATTAAAACGTTCAACTACTCGTCTACAAAAAGCCTTGGATAAAGCATGGAGTGAACGCGATGAAAATCTTCCGTTAGCGGATCCATATCAGATGCTGATTTTGGCTTCTATTGTAGAGAAAGAAACGGGGATTGCGGCGGAGCGTCCACAAGTGGCTTCCGTATTTATTAATCGTTTGAAAGCCAATATGAAACTACAAACTGATCCAACCGTGATTTATGGAATGGGTGAGAGTTACAACGGAAATATTCGTAAGAAAGATTTGGAAACGATAACTCCTTACAATACTTATATGATTGAGGGGCTACCACCAACGCCAATTGCGATGGTGAGTGAGAGCGCTTTGCAGGCTGTTGCGCATCCCGCTAAAACGGACTTTTATTATTTTGTTGCCGATGGAAGTGGTGGCCATAAATTTACTCGTAATCTGAATGAGCATAATAAAGCAGTACAAGAATATTTACGTTGGTATCGTAACCAACAAAAAGGAGTCCACTAATGCAAGGCAAATTTATCGTGATTGAAGGGTTGGAAGGCGCAGGTAAAAGTACTGCCATGCAAACGGTGGTGGATACATTAAAATCCCTTGGTGTAAGCGATATTGTGTTTACTCGGGAACCAGGTGGTACCCCTTTAGCAGAAAAATTGCGCCATTTAATTAAACATGAAACAGAAGAACCTGTTACGGATAAAGCAGAATTATTGATGCTTTATGCGGCACGAATTCAATTGGTAGAAAATGTGATTAAGCCGGCATTGGCAGAAGGCAAAATTGTGGTAGGTGACCGTCACGATATGTCTTCACAGGCTTATCAAGGCGGTGGACGTCAGTTTGACCAAACGCTGATGGCGAATTTAAAAAATATGGTATTAGGCGATTTTGAGCCTGATTTTGTACTGTATTTAGACATTGATCCAGCTGAAGGTTTAGCTCGTGCAAGAGGACGTGGAGAATTAGACCGCATTGAACAACAAGGACTGGATTTCTTCCATCGTACTCGCCAACGTTATTTGGAATTGGTGCAGAACAACCCGAAAGCCGCCATTATTAATGCGGGTCAGCCTTTGGCACAAGTACAAGCAGACATTCAAAGTGCGGTCAAAAATTGGTGGGTTTCACAAACAAAATGAGCGAACTTTATCCTTGGTTAGTGCCTACTTATCACAAAATCAGCCAAACTTTTAGCGAAGGTTTGGGGCATCATGCACTATTGATTAAAGCTGATCAAGGTCTCGGTGCTGAAGGTTTGTTTGAGGCTTTAACAAAACGCATTATGTGTCAAACGCCAGGTAATGCACCTTGTGGCCATTGCCATGCTTGCCATTTAATAGCAGCGCACAGTCACCCTGATTTTCATGTTTTAGCCTCTCAAGAAGGCAAAGACATTGGGGTTGATCAGGTACGGGCGATTAATGAGATTGTCAGCCAACATGCGCAACAAAACGGCAATAAATTAGTATATATTCAAGAGGCAGAACGTCTTACGGAAGCGGCAGCGAATGCATTGCTTAAAACCTTAGAAGAGCCACGTCCGAACACGTATTTCTTGTTGCAAACAGAGCCTTCCTCTTCATTATTAGCAACTATTTACAGCCGTTGCCAAGTGTGGAATGTGAGTTTGCCAACGGAAGCGGAAGCCTTAACTTGGCTTTCTTCTCAATTTCAGGCAGAAACATCAGAATTATTAACCGCACTTGCGATGAATTTGGGGCGTCCACTGTTAGCATTAGACACACTTCAGCAAGGACTAATTGAACAACGGAAGAATTTCCTACGTCAATTTTGGCTGTTTTATCGTCGTCGTTCGCCTTTGGAAATTTTGCCTTTCTTTGAAAAAGAACGCACTTTACAGCAAGTGGATTGGATTTTAGCGTTTTTAAGCGATGCCATTAAATACAAACTCGAAATACAAAGTGGCTGGCAAACACTCGATCTTAAAACAGGTGTAACGCAATTTGCAGATGAGCAAACGATCCTTGAATTATTAACTGCAAATAAAATTATGCACAAAGTAAGATCGGATTTACTCACTATTAATGGCGTTAATATTGAATTAATGTTATTGGATGGTTTAACAAAATTAATTACTGACGTATTTAAGGACTAAATAAATTATGTTTATCGTAGATTCCCATTGCCATTTAGATGCATTGGATTATGAAAATTTACACAAAGATATTGCTGATGTGGTGGCCAAAGCCCACGCACGAGATGTGAAGCATTTACTCGCCATTGGCGTAACATTAAGCCGTTTTGAAAAAGCGTATCCTGAATTAGCCAAATTTCCGAATGTGTCTTTAGCTTGCGGCGTGCATCCATTAGATCTTGAAGAAGAACCTTACGATGCCGAGCGTTTATTACGTTTATCC
Source organism: Haemophilus parainfluenzae (assembly GCF_036288925.1). Classification (NCBI taxonomy): domain Bacteria; kingdom Pseudomonadati; phylum Pseudomonadota; class Gammaproteobacteria; order Pasteurellales; family Pasteurellaceae; genus Parahaemophilus; species Parahaemophilus parainfluenzae. The sequence continues at coordinate 526,281 of NZ_CP127167.1, read as the reverse complement.
CAAGATAAAAAAGTGATTGCAATTGGCGAAATTGGTTTGGATTATTATTACAGTGCAGATAATAAGGCATTGCAGCAAATGGTTTTTGCGGATCAAATCAGAATTGCTAATGAAGTGGATAAACCCGTGATTATTCATACTCGTTCAGCGCCAGAAGATACCATTGCCATGTTGCGTGAGCATCATGCTGAAAAGTGCGGTGGATTAATTCATTGTTTTACGGAAACCTTGGATTTTGCGAAAAAGGCACTTGATCTAGGTTTTTACATCTCCTGTTCTGGCATTATTACCTTTAAAAATGCGGAAAGTATTCGTGAAGCCATTCGTTATGTTCCGGCAGATCGTTTGTTAGTTGAAACCGATTCACCTTACTTAGCACCCGTGCCTTATCGTGGCAAAGAGAACCAACCTGCCTATACACGTGAAGTGTGTGAGTATGTGGCAGCGTTAAAAGGGCTATCAGCAGAAGAATTTGCGCAAATTAGTACACAAAACTTCGAGCGTTTGTTTAAAATTAATGTACAATAAATCTTCGTTATAAATAAGGGAGTCTTATGCGGAAATTTTTAAAGTATTTTTTATTTTTAGTCGTGTTTAGTTTTCATGGTGTGATGTTTGCGGTAGTAAACTATGTTTTTCCCCACTATGATGTCACTCGAGTCACTGGGGTTGAGGTCAAACGTGTCGATAAAGATGGTCCGATTACTAAGGTAAATCCAGCGGATGGCCCAACGCGCGATGTGTATTTTATTAATACACAAAATGATGATGGCAAAATCATGGTGTATCGTAATGAAGATACTCGTTGGAGTTTCCCATTCTATTTTAAATTTGGTTCTGCCAACTTGCAGGCTCAAGTACAAGCTTTGGGTAATGAAAACAAATTGGTACAAATCAAGTATTACGGTTGGCGTATGACGATGTTTGATGAATATCGCAATGCGGTTTCGGTGAAAGAAATTAGTGGAGATATCACACCAAGCTATCCAATTTTATCTTGGGTATTCTATGCTTTCTTATTAGTTACCCTTTTCCTTTCCGTACAATTTGTGCGTGGCTGGTTTGACAGCGAAAACTAGACCTATCAATTATCAGGGCGCAGGTTGCGCCCTAAATACATTTCGAATCAAAAACAGGTGGTATATTGACCACTCTTTTAAATCAATAAAGAGAATATTATGAGTTTATCCGCCGCGATTTTTATTTTAATCGTGTTAATTATTATTAGTGCAATTATGTCATCAGCAGAGATTTCTCTTGCAGGGGCAAGACGCATTAAATTACAAACTTTAGCAAATGAAGGCAATATCAATGCTGCAAAGGTTTTACAGCTACAAGAGCATCCAGGCCGTTTTATTACGGTAGTGCAAATTGGGTTAAATATGGTCGCTGTACTTGGTGGTGTGATTGGTGAGGCGACGATCAGTCTTCATTTACAAAACTTTTTGTATGAATATACCAAGGCAGAGTGGGTTGAGCCGGCTTCATCATGGATTGCCTTTTTTATTGTCACCACGACATTTATTTTATTAGCTGATTTAATTCCGAAGCGCCTTGCGCTAATTAACCCTGAAACTGTGGCGCTTCGGACAGTGGGCATTATGCAAGCCTTTATTTTTTTCTTAAAACCTATTGTATGGTTTTTTGACGGTATTTCTAATGTCTTATTTCGTTTTATGAGAGTTTCAACTACGCGTGAAGATAATATGACATCCGAAGATATTGTCGCGATAGTGGAAGCTGGTGCAGAAGCAGGCGTGTTAAAAACACAAGAGCATTATTTAATTGAAAATATCTTTGAGATGCAAGAGCGAACCGTGTCTTCAACCATGACGACCCGTGAAAATATTGTGTTTTTAGACCGCACTTTTACTCGTCAAGAAGTCTTGAATACTTTATCAGCAGATTCTCATTCTAAATTAGTGATCTGTGATAATGGTTTGGACAAAATTTTAGGTTATGTAGAATCACATACTTTGTTGACGCTCTATCTTCAACAGGAAGTCGTGGATTTAACGGATAACCGTTTATTACGAAAAGCGTTATTCATTCCGGATACGCTGTCATTATATGAAGTATTGGAATTATTTAAATCTACAGGTGAAGATTTTGCGATTATCGTCAATGAGTATGCACTTGTCGTAGGTTTAATTACCTTAAACGATGTGATGAGCATTGTAATGGGCGAATTGGTTTCTAACGAAGAAGAACAAATTGTGAGCAGAGATGAAAACTCTTGGCTAATTGATGGGGCAACACCGCTTGAAGATGTGATGCGTGTCTTGGATATTGAATCTTTTCCTGATGAAGAAAATTATGAAACTATCAGTGGATTTATGATGTATATGTTACGCAAAATCCCCAAAAAAACCGATTTTGTCGTATACGATAAATATAAATTTGAAGTCATCGATACCGAAAATTTTAAAATTGATCAAATTCTAGTTTCTATTATCAAAGATAATGGCATGACTAAAGAATCTGTATAGTGCTAGGTGCTACCTTGCGTAATCCCTCATTCTAAGTATAATTAGCGGCGGTTTTAATCGCCTATAAATAAGGAAAATTTAATGTTTAAAAAAATCTCGGTATTCTTTGTGGCAGTAATGCTAGCAGGTTGTTCTTCGATTTCAGATATGACCTCTAACATTCCGTTTATAGGCAAAGACAAGAAGGTTATTGATTTAGATAAAGATAAAATTGACCAAAAATCTTATGCAGCTTCTTATGAAGCGACTGTAGCAACGTATAAAGGTCGTGTAACGAAACATTTCTTTGTGGATAATTTTGCAAGTGGTGCAAATGATTGGTATCTCGGTCGTATCGTTGTGCCAATTAAACAAATTCAAGAGAAACTTTATACGGGTGGTCATGAATCAGATGTGTATGCTTACTATAGCGGTGTGCTACATGCAGAGGCATTGCAAGCTAATTTCAGTCGTTTAAGTGCAAATTGTTGGCAAAAAGTGGATTCACTGAGTGTGACACAAGGAATTTACGATGCAATGCGAGATTTGCAAAATGGCAAAGAGCGAGGTGAGAATGACGTCTATATTTCTCAAGGTAGCGAAATGTTACTTAAAGCCTGTACTAGCCAATAATTTATTTGAGCTGCTGATGAGCGATCTCATCAGCAGTTTTTCTTTTTTGAAAATTATCAATGTGAAGGAGCAAGAATGTTAGAACTTTCGGAAAGCAACATTCATTTAAATGCTACGGCAACAAATAAGCAGCAAGCTATTGAAATGGCCGCGAGTGCATTAGAGCAAGCTGGCAATGTTGAACAAGGCTATTTGCAAGGTATGCTTGGACGAGAACAACAAACGTCTACTTTTTTAGGTAATGGAATTGCGATTCCACACGGTACATTAGAAACCCGTTCAATGGTGACAAAAACCGGTGTACAAGTTTTCCAATTTCCACAAGGTATTGAGTGGGGTGAGGGCAATATTGTCTATGTTGTGATCGGTATTGCTGCCCGTTCTGATGAGCATCTTGCTCTACTTCGTCAATTAACACATGTTTTAGGTGGTGAGGACACCGCAGCTCAATTAGCGACATTAACAGATGTTGAAAAATTCCGTGCGATTTTGTTGGGTGAAAGTGATTCTTTTAGCATGACTGACGAAACATTAAGTTTAGATATTGAAACACAAAGTTTGCTCACTCTTACCGCCATCAATGCAGGTAAATTACAACAGCAAAGTGCGGTTGAAAATAGCTTTGTTTCTGAAGTGATATCCAATTCTGCTTTGCCACTTGGTAAAGGTTTATGGGTAACAGATGCCGTCTCAGGTAATGTGAAAAATGCCTTGGCATTCAGTCGTGCGAAAACCATTTTTAATCATAATGGCAAAGCGGTGAAAGGCGTGTTGACGATTTCGGCTGTCAGTGACCAAATCAATGAGACATTAGCGCGTTTATTGAATGATGAAGTCCAAAATATTTTATTAAGTGGTAATGTGCAGCAAATTTTGACCGCACTTAATGGCGGTAAAGTACCTGTTGCAGCAGCTACTCAATCTGAAGACCAAATTGCGACAGGTGCAGTGATTGGTACCTTTACTGTTCGTAATGAACATGGTTTGCACGCTCGCCCAAGTGCGGTGCTCGTCAATGAGGTGAAAAAATTCACATCCAAGATCACGGTACAAAATCTTACTCGAGAAACCGCACCAGTTAGTGCAAAAAGCTTGATGAAAATTGTGGCATTAGGTGTGACTCAAGCTCATCGTTTACGTTTTGTTGCGGAAGGGGATGATGCGAAACAAGCTATTGAAGCCTTAGGTAAGATCATTGCGAGTGGACTTGGCGAAAGCGTATCTGCTGTACCACCGGCTGAACCGGATACCATTGAAGTAAGCCGCGAGCATGCACCACAAATCCACGAAGAAAACACGGGCTTACCAGCCGATGCCATTGAAGCGGTATTTATGATTCGTAATGAACACGGTTTACACGCTCGTCCAAGTGCCGTGCTCGTTAATGAAGTGAAAAAATATAATGCGTCGGTTGCGGTACAAAACTTAGATCGTGATACCCAATTAGTCAGTGCAAAAAGTTTGATGAAAATTGTGGCACTTGGTGTTGTGAAAGGTCATCGCCTACGTTTCGTCGCGAGCGGTGAAGAAGCTCAGCAAGCGATTGAGGGTATTGGTGCAGTGATTGAAAGTGGTTTAGGTGAAGGTCGGGGGTAAGTGATGGCAAAAGTAGCAACAATTACCTTAAACGCTGCTTATGATTTAGTTGGGCGTTTGCCGCGTATTGAAATCGGCGAAGTGAATACCGTTGAAACGCTCGGTATTTTCCCTGCAGGCAAAGGCATCAATGTCGCTAAGGTATTAAAAGATTTGGGCGTAGAGGTGGCCGTTGGTGGCTTCTTAGGGGAAGACAACGTCGGTGATTTTGAAACCTTATTTAAAAAACAGGGATTGGAAGACAAATTTCATCGTGTTGCGGGCAAAACTCGTATTAATGTAAAGATTACTGAAACTGAAGCGGATGTAACAGATTTAAATTTCTTAGGTTATCAAATCACTCCAGAAGCTTGGCAGCAATTTACAGCAGATTCATTAGCGTACTGCCAAAATTTTGACATCGTTGCAGTTTGCGGCAGTTTACCGCGTGGTGTCACTCCTGAATTGTTCGCAGATTGGCTTAATCAGTTGCATCAAGCTGGTGTGAAAGTCGTATTAGATAGCAGTAATGCCGCGCTCACGGCTGGTTTGAAAGCGTATCCTTGGTTGGTGAAACCGAATCATCGCGAATTGGAAGCGTGGATTGGGCATTCATTAAATTCTCTTGATGAAATTATTGCTGCTGCCAAAAAACTTAAAGCAGAAGGCATTGCTAATGTGATTATTTCGATGGGAGAAAACGGTTCTTTATGGCTGAGTGATCAAGCTGTGATTCAAGCTCAACCACCTAAATGTGAAAATGTGGTGAGCACCGTAGGAGCGGGTGACTCTATGGTAGCTGGCTTAATTTATGGTATTGAAAAAGGCTTATCTCAAGCGGAAACCTTAGCGTTTGCAAGTGCTGTTTCCGCCTTTGCCGTTTCACAAAGCAATGTGGGTGTGAGCGATATCGCCTTGCTTGAGCCAATTCTGGTGAATGTCAAAATTTCTGTGATTGAAGGATAATGTAATGAATTTGTTTTTAACTCAATCTCCGCAAATGGGTGCGGCAAAAGCCTATTTACTTCGCCAAGCATTGAGCGTTGCAGCGAAAAAAGCCGATCATACTCTGGTTGAACAAGCCAAAGAGGCAGATTTAGTGATTGCTTTCGGATCCAGTTTGCCAAACGCTGCTGAACTTGTGGGCAAAAAAGTCTTTTTAGCTAATGAAGACACGGCGATTGCTTCACCTGAGGCAACGCTGACGAATGCACTCAATCAAGCAGTGGACTATGTTCAACCGGCTCAAAGTGCGGTTGGATTTGGCGGCGTTTCTGGCGTCAAAAATATTGTTGCGGTTACAGCTTGCCCAACGGGTGTGGCACACACCTTTATGTCTGCTGAAGCCATTGAAACCTATGCAAAAAAACAAGGTTGGCAGGTCAAAGTAGAAACCCGTGGCCAAGTGGGCGCAGGTAATGAAATTACCCCTGAAGAAGTTGCTGCAGCAGATTTAGTCTTTGTTGCGGCCGATATTGATGTGCCGTTAGATAAATTCCAAGGTAAACCGATGTATCGTACATCAACGGGTTTGGCTTTAAAGAAAACGGCACAGGAATTCGATAAGGCATTTAAAGAAGCGAAAATTTACGAAGGTGGCACAGCAAAATCTTCTGCAAAATCTGAAGAAAGTGGTGAGAAAAAAGGTGTCTATAAACATTTGATGACAGGTGTATCGCACATGTTGCCATTGGTGGTTGCCGGTGGCCTATTAATTGCGATTTCCTTCATGTTTGGTATCGAAGCCTTCAAAGATGAAACAATTTTTCATGGTATTCCAAAAGCCTTAATGGATATTGGCGGTGGCGCAGCATTCCACTTGATGATTGCGGTATTTGCCGGCTATGTGGCCTTTTCTATCGCAGACCGTCCGGGGCTTGCAGTAGGTCTTATTGGCGGGATGTTAGCCACCACGGCGGGCGCCGGGATTTTAGGTGGGATTATCGCCGGTTTCTTAGCGGGTTATGTGGTGAAAGGATTAAATGCAACCATTAAATTGCCGGCAAGTTTAACTTCCTTAAAACCGATTCTAATTCTCCCGCTCTTTGGTACCTTGATTGTTGGCCTCGCCATGATTTATGTGATTAACCCACCGGTTTCACAAATTATGACCACCTTAAGCGATTGGTTAAAATCCATGGGGGAAGTCAATGCGATGGTGTTAGGCGCGATTATCGGTACCATGATGTGTATTGATATGGGCGGTCCAGTAAATAAAGCGGCTTATACGTTCTCCGTGGGAATGTTAGCTTCTCAAGTTCACACACCAATGGCAACCGCCATGGCAGCCGGTATGGTGCCGCCAATTGGTATGGCGATTGCCACTTGGATTGCTCGCAGTAAATTTACCAGTAATCAACGTGATGCAGGTAAAGCCTCTTTTGTCTTAGGCTTATGTTTTATCTCTGAAGGGGCATTACCGTTTGTAGCTGCCGATCCATTGCGTGTGATTATTAGCTCGGTGATCGGTGGTGCAACTGCGGGTGCGATTTCAATGGCATTGAATATTTCTCTGCAAGCACCACATGGTGGTTTATTTGTGATTCCGTTTGTCTCTGAACCATTACTCTACCTAGGTGCAATTGCAACGGGGGCATTATTAACCGGTGTGGTTTATGCGGTGATTAAGCCGAAGGCGACAGAATAATCGATTCGTTGATTAAAAAGTGCGGTAATTTTTGATCTGACCCCAAAAAGTTAGACTGTTATTTAAAGGATTGTTTTCGATATTGTACCGGACTCAGTCCTTTTAATTTTAGTTGAATCCGTCGATGATTATAGTAATCCAAATAATCCCTGACGGCATCAACTATCTCTTCTTTTGTTTTAAATTCCCGACCATAAAAACATTCTGTTTTTAATCGTCCAAAGAAACTTTCCATTGCGGCGTTATCTAAGCAATTCCCTTTTCTCGACATACTTTGAATGATGCCATGTTCAGCTAAAATTCGACGATAAGCTACCATTTGATATTGCCATCCCTGGTCTGAATGTAAAATGACACCACAAGCTTTATTTAATCCTTTGACGGCTTGCATTAACATGTCCTCTACTTGCGCCCAATTTGGGGAATAGCTGAGATTATAGGAGACTATCTCATTGTTAAATAAGTCTAAAATTGGAGATAAATAGACTTTACTCCCATCTTTCGCCTTAAACTCGGTGATATCTGTCACCCATTTTTGTTTCGGGGCCGTTGCACTAAAATCGCGTTCAAGATGATTCGGTGCAATTACCCCTATCGTGCCTCGATAGGTGGTAAATTTCTTGCTTTTTCTTGACCGCACTTGAAGCCCAAGTGTCTGCATTAAACGTTGAACTTTTTTATGATTCACGCCTGGCAAGCTGGCATGAACACGTCGGTAGCCATAATCAGGATGATTGGCTTTGATGCGTTTAATGGCCTTTTTCAGCTCCTCATCCTTATCCGGTTTAATCTGAAGTTTCGCAAAAAACGTACTACGCGCTAACTGTGCAAAGCCTAAAAGCCATTTTAACGGATAGCGTGTTCTTAACCTTTGGATAATTTCCGTTGCTCGGCTTCGTCCTGAAGTCTGAGCCTTCTCAACTCCTTTAGGTAGGCTACCTCCGCTTCAAGCTGTAAAATTCTCAGGCGTAAACGGTCTTCTTCAGTTTTGGGTGGCGGTGGCATTCTGGCATATTTAGGTTTCATAGGCGGTCGTCCTGATGGTTTACGGGGAATAAGTCCCTTTATGCCACTTTTTTCAAACCGTTTCAACCATGTCCCGACTAGGGCGTTGGAAGGAATATTGTAAAAACGAGCTGCTTCTCTAATACTCATTTTTCCATTCAAAATAGGTTGAAGAATTTGTAATTTAAATTCGATTGTGTAGTGTTTACCCATAAAAAATCTGCACCTCAATTGTTGGTTTGTTGAGTCCAACTTTTGGGGTGCAGATCATTTTTAACCGCACTTTTCATTTATCAAGTATAATTACAATGATTTAGGGAGAAATTATGGATAAATACAATAAACTCCGCATTGAATGGGATTGTCGTCGAGGTATGCTTGAGCTGGATAAAATCATCATGCCTTTTTATAAAGCGCATTTTGACCAACTGACTGACGACAAAAAAGATATTTTTATTCGTTTACTTGCCGCCACGGATTTACAACTTTTTTCGTGGTTTTTTAATGGCAGTCAATCAGACGATGCTGAAGTGCAAGCGATGGTTGAATATATCCAAGATGTGCAGAAAACGAATGTCCGTTAATTTTTTGAAATTTTTTATACATAAGGAACTTTTCAATTTTAACTCTGTCTGATAAAGCAACAATAGCTTGCTGTCTTGAATATATGAAGGCGTGTTAGACGTAGCATAGGAGATATATGGCTGAACAGCTAACAGATCAGGCTTTGGTAGAAAGAGTGCAGCAAGGCGATAAAAAAGCCTTTAATTTATTGGTTTCTCGTTATCAAAATAAAGTAGCCGGACTTTTAACCCGCTACATTTCTCATAACGACATTCCAGATGTTGTACAAGAATCCTTTATTAAGGCCTATCGTTCCATTGAATCCTTTCGGGGCGATAGTGCATTCTACACTTGGCTATATCGAATTGCCGTTAATACGGCAAAGAATTACTTAACGGCACAGGGGCGCCGTCCACCGAGCGAAGATATTTTGGCTGAAGATGCCGAAAGCTACGATGTGGGAACTCATCTACGTGATGTAGATACCCCTGAAAACGAAATGTTATCTAGCGAATTAGAAAAAGTGGTGTTTGATACTATTCACAGTTTGCCAGAAGATTTAAGAACTGCGATTACCTTGCGCGAGCTTGAAGGGTTAAGTTACGAAGAAATCGCAGAAATAATGGATTGCCCAGTAGGCACTGTACGTTCTCGCATTTTCCGCGCTCGGGAAGTGATTGAGAACAAAATACAACCGCTTATGCAACGTTAAAATAAAGTCGGAGTTTATAAAATGCAAAAAGAGTTACTTTCAGCCTACATGGATGGAGAAGAAGTCAGTGCCGAGTTGACGGAACAACTCTGTCAGGATAAAGATTCACAAGAATCTTGGGCGGCATATCACACAGTAAGATCGGTTATGCGTAAAGAGTCACCAGTGTTATTAGGTGCTGATTTTACGGCGAAAATGGCGGACTTAATTGAATTAGAAGAAGTAAAACACGTAGAGATTACTGTTTCTCAACCAACACCAGAAGAAGCTGACAGCTTACCATTCGTGCAAAAATTAAAAGCATTCTTTGCACCAATGACACAAATTGCCGTGGCGGCAGGTGTGTGTTTAGTGGCAGTAGTAGGTGTGCAATCATTCAATGCAAAAAGCACCTCGGTTACACCTGAAAACCCAGTTTTACAAACCTTACCATTTAACAATTCTGTTCAAGAAGTAAGTTACAACGCTCCGACCAAAGATGTAGCGACTTCGGAACAGGTTGAGCAAAAAAATCGCCGTATTGGTACGATGTTACAAAACTATGAATTACAGCGTCGCATTCATGCAGATAGTTTAAATGTAGGTAGTAATCAAGCTAAATAGTTGTTGCAATGAATTGAATTCACCACCTTAGGCGTGGTGAATTTTTTTATGGATAGGTTTATTTATGAAGAAAATGTCTTCTCAATTGACGACTCTTTTGAGCTTATGCTTATTGCCTTTTGCGGTATTAGCTGAAGATTCTCTTCAGGCATTAAATAAGATGTCACAAGCTATGAGCGATTTAAATTATGAAGTTGCTTTTGTACAAACATCGCCAACCAATATGGATTCGTTTCGTTATCGTCATATTAAACAAGAGCAAAAAGTCTATGCTCAGCTAGTCACTCTCGATGGGGAACAGCAAGAAATTATCCAACGGGATAATTTAGTTAGCTATTTTCAACCTGGCTCCCAAGCGTTTACGATTAATAGTGGATATATTGTTGATGCGCTTCCTGCCGTTATTCGTACTGATTTTAATAAACTCAATCAGTATTATGATTTTATTAAGCTTGGAAAAGACCGAATTGCAGGCCGATTTGTCGATACAATTCGTATTGTGCCTAAAGATGATTTTCGCTATCAATATCTTGTTTTTTTAGATGAAGATAATGGATTATTATTACGTGCAGATATGTTGGATAGAGAAGGAAATTTACTAGATCAATTTCGTGTTGTCACCTTGTATATTGATAATCGTTTACGTGGTTTAACCGATTACCTTAATAAAGTTTCCACTCCTCCGTTTTTACATGAAAGTAAGCAGGAATCATCCTTTAGAATAAATTGGAAACCTGATTGGTTACCACAAGGATTTGAGTTGGTGAGTCAGAATCAAGATTCTATGAATGAAGAAGTGATTGAAAATGCGTTATTTAGTGATGGGCTTTTTACTTTTACATTATATGTTAATAAAGCAGATCGTATTGCAGCAAAAGAAAATACGTGGAGACAGGGCGCTTACACGATTTATAGTAAAGTAATAGGTGATAAAGAAATTACGTTTATTGGTCAGCTTCCAATCGCTACGGCTAAGCAAATTGTACAAGGCGTGACATTCCTAAAATAATTCAGTAGACGTAAGAAAGTTGCTATTTTGTTTCCCCTTGCTATACTTTCTTCACCTAATGGATTTTGATAGCTAAACCCCGTCCTGCGGGGTTTTGTTTTATCAAGTGCGGTCATTTTTCTTAAGGTTTTTACAATGAATAATCCCCTTCCTCTTCTTGGTATTACGGGTTACAGCGGTAGTGGCAAAACCACATTGCTGGAAAAATTGCTTCCTCAATTAATTAAAAAAGGCCTACATGTTTCAGTGATTAAACACAGCCATCACAACGCTCAGGTGGATAAAGAGGGCAAAGATAGTTGGCGAATGAAAGAGGCGGGTTCTGCACAAGTTATTATGGCATGTGATACTCGTTGGGCATTAATGACAGAAACGCCTCAAGAGCCGGTTTCATTAGCCTATTTAAGCCAACAATTTGATCGTCATTTAACAGATTTGGTTTTGGTGGAAGGCTTTAAACAAGAACCTATTCCAAAGATTCTGTTGCATCGACAAGAGATGATAAAACCTTTGCCGGAATTAGATGAAAACGTGTTGGCTTTAGCAACGAATTATTCTCTTGAAACTGACCGCACTTTATTAGATATTAATCACATTGAACAGATCGTTGAGTTTATTTATCAATGGTGGAAAAAGACGCAGTAATAGAACGTCAGCACTATAAAGGGCTGGCTTGGGTGGCCTCCATGGCTTTGTTTATGCAAAGCTTGGATGCGACTATTTTAAATACTGCCTTACCAACTATTGCAACAGATCTTCAAACCCCTGTCTTTGAAATGCAAATGGCGATTATCGCCTATTCTCTTGCCGTTGCCTTATTTATTCCTTTAACTGCTTGGGCGGCAGCGAAATTCGGTACGCTCACTGTTTTCCGTTCTGCTGTTTTTACCTTTGTATTCGGCTCGGTAGCTTGTGCGATGTCAATCTCTCTTGAAACCCTTGTGCTCGCACGAATTATCCAAGGTATTGGCGGGGCATTTATGATGCCTGTCGCTCGCCTTGCGATTATTCAAACCGTACCGAAAAATCAATTAATTAATGCCTGGAATTTAATGGCGACAGCAGGACTCATTGGTCCGATTCTTGGCCCGATTTTAGGTGGTTGGCTTGTGGTGCATACCTCATGGCATTGGATTTTCTTAATCAATATTCCTATTGGTATGTTAGGCTTTTGGACGGCGGCTAAAGTGATGGGCAATCATAAGGGTAATGCGAATAAGTTAGACTGGACGGGCTTTTTACTCTTTGCATTTGGTTTAGTGGGTTTAACGCTCGGGCTTGATTTACTCGGTGAAAGTCATAGTGATCGCATAACCACGTACAGTGCATTAGCGATTGGCATGGCATTATTGATGGCTTATTATTTTTATGCGAAGGGTAATGATCGTGCCATTTTGCCGTTATCTCTTTTCAATACAAGAACATTCCGATTAGGCATTACAGCCAATATTTTTATCCGTCTTTCCGGTTCGGCTGTGCCATTCTTATTGCCATTAATGTTCCAACTTTCCTTTGGTTATTCAGCTGAAGTGTCAGGCTGGTTGCTTGCACCTATTGCGCTAATGTCCGTCGTATTTAAACGCTTTATTGGGCGTATTTTAAATAGGCTAGGTTATAAAACGACATTAATTTTATCGTCAGTTTTAATGGCTGGCTCAACGGTTTCTATGTCATGGCTTGATTCCTCATCATCAACGATATGGATTATATGTAATCTGATGTGGTATGGTGCCTGTATGTCGATGATTTTTACCTCAATTAATACACTCACGGTCGGGGATCTATCACAGGAACAAGGCGGTGTAGGCTCGACGGTATTGAGCATTGTGCAACAAGTGGGTATTGGTTTTGGTATCGCCGTAGCATCTATTATTTTAACGTTATACCGTCAATTAATTGGTAACGAAGGTGAAGCATTACAACATGCTTTCAGTTACACGTTTCTGACCACTTCTGTTTTTGCGATCGCATTAGTTTGGATATTGAGCTATTTGCACAAAACAGACGGGGATCATTTGCGGAAAAAACGATGATATTGAATACCTTAGTTTAATTTGTTATAAGAAAGATCTTTTTCTTATTTCGTAAAAGTTTGATTTGCTTATATCTTAAGTAAAATTTTATATTCATATTTGGGTATCTGACCCGATTAAAGAAGGACAACTAATGAAATTAAAAGCGACCTTAACTCTTATTGCAGCGAGTTTGTTTTTAGCGGCTTGTGATCAATCTGGTTCTGCTGCAAAAGAAAGTACGAAAGCAGAAACAGCAAAACCTTCGGGCAATAACACGTTTGTGTACTGTACGGCAAAAGCACCACTTGGCTTTAGCCCGGCATTGGTAATGGAAGGCACATCCTACAATGCGAGTTCACAACAAGTGTATAACCGTTTGGTTGAATTTAAAAAAGGTTCAACTGACCTTGAGCCAGCCTTGGCTGAAAGCTGGGACATCAGTGACGATGGTTTAACTTATACGTTCCATTTACGTAAAGGAGTGAAGTTCCATACGACAAAAGAATTTACGCCAACACGTGATTTTAATGCGGATGATGTGATCTTTTCTTTCCAACGTCAGTTAGATCCTAACCACCCTTATCACAACGTATCGAAAGGGACTTATCCATATTTCAAAGCGATGAAATTCCCAGATTTATTAAAATCAGTTGAGAAAGTGGATGACAACACCGTTCGTATCACCTTGAATAAAAAAGATGCGACTTTCTTAGCAAGCTTGGGAATGGACTTTATCTCTATTTATTCCGCTGAATATGCAGATGCGATGCTGAAAGCGGGTAAACCAGAAACGATTGATAACAAACCAGTGGGTACAGGTCCGTTTATTTTTGTGGATTACAAAACTGACCAAGCGGCACAATACGTAGCGAATGAAACCTATTGGAAAGGTCGTACACCGCTTGATCGTTTAGTGATCAGTATCGTACCAGATGCGACGACGCGTTATGCGAAGTTACAAGCGGGTTCTTGTGATTTAATTCTCTTCCCGAACGTGGCGGATTTAGCCAAGATGAAAACTGATCCGAAAGTACAACTTTTGGAACAAAAAGGTTTGAACGTGGCATATATCGCATTCAATACAGAGAAAGCGCCATTTGATAACGTGAAAGTGCGCCAAGCATTGAACTATGCGGTGGACAAAAAAGCAATTATTGAAGCGGTTTATCAAGGTGCGGGCACTGCAGCGAAAAACCCACTACCGCCAACAATTTGGAGTTATAACGATGAAATCCAAGATTATCCGTATGATCCAGAGAAAGCGAAACAGCTTTTAGCAGAAGCAGGTTATCCAAACGGTTTTGAAACGGACTTCTGGATTCAACCGGTGGTACGTGCGTCTAACCCAAATCCAAAACGTATGGCTGAACTTGTGATGGCAGACTGGGCGAAAGTGGGCGTAAAAGCAAATCCAGTCACGTTTGAATGGGCTGACTATCAAAAACGTGCTAAAGCAGGTGAATTAACGGCGGGTATCTTTGGTTGGTCAGGCGATAACGGTGATCCGGATAACTTCCTTTCTCCGTTACTTGCAAGTGCTAACGCTGGCAACTCAAACTTTGCTCGTTTCAAAAATGCAGAATTTGATGCCTTATTAGATAAAGCGATTGGCTTAACCAATAAAGATGAGCGTGCGGCACTTTATAAAAAAGCACAAGTGATTTTCCATGAGCAAGCGCCATGGATTCCAGTTGCACACTCAGTTGGTTTTGCACCACTTAGCCCTCGCGTAAAAGGTTACGTACAAAGCCCATTCGGCTACGATGCGTTTTATGGCGTGAGTGTTGATAGTAAATAATTAACGGACTATACTAGCCCTTGCAGTTGCAAGGGCTTTTTGTTTTCAAGCAAAAGGAGAAAGAAAATGGACTTACATGATATTCGTGAGGATTATTGCAAACAGGCGCTTTCTCAGCATGATTGCGATCCCAATCCAATAAAACAATTTGAAAAATGGCTCAACGAAGCGATTACGGCTAAAGTCAATGAGCCGACAGGTGTTAATGTTGCGACGGTCAATGAAGACGGTCGTCCAACAAGTCGAATGGTACTGTTAAAAGAAGTGAACGAACAAGGCTTTGTCTTTTTCACGAATTATCACAGCCGAAAAGGTCGTGCCATAGAACATAATCCTTTCGTTGCCCTGACATTCTTTTGGCCTGAATTAGAACGTTCTGTGCGTATTGAGGGCAAAGCCGAAAAAATCTCGCCTGAACAATCAGATGAATATTTTGCGACTCGCCCTTACACCAGCCGAATTGGCGCTTGGGCCAGCGAGCAAAGTGCGGTCATTTCTAGCCACAAATCTTTATTAGCAAAAGCTGCTCTGATTGCAGCAAAACACCCATTAAACGTCCCACGCCCACCACATTGGGGCGGTTATCTTGTGATTCCTGATCGTATCGAATTCTGGCAAGGTCGCCCAAGTAGACTGCATGACCGAATTTGTTATTTATTCAATGATGGAAAATGGGAAATAGAGCGGTTATCGCCGTAATATATTTGAAAACCACCATACTTTTAGATAGTTGGTGGTTTTTGGTATTTTATAAAAACTGATTTTATTTTTCTTTCATTTTTCTTGCATCAGTAATAAACCATTCCAACATATCCCATTCATTTAATTGGGTTTCTTCATTTCCCATACTTCTCCGTATTTCTAACAATAATAATCCAATGAGTGACATCATTTCTTTTGCTTTATCAGTAGGATTTGATTGTATGGTAGATTCGGAGTTTTCAGCATTCTTATAGAAATATTGATATAAGTTATTGAATGCTCTAACTACATTATCAGATCCAATTAAAGATAGCCTAAATGATAATTTTCTATATTCTAGGGAGAGTAACTTCATTGTCGCTTCCATATATTTATCTTTCTCTTTATTTTGTGGATCTAAGTTCCAAGCTTCATCAGGCATTAACATTATAATATAGGGTTCAAGTATTTGATGATAAATTTCTATCCGGTCATCTCTTAGTTTTTCTTCTAGTTTTGTTTTATGTTCAATTGATTGTCTAATTTTCCAGCCTGCTCCAGTAAGGAATAAAACTAGAATTGGAGTTGCAATAGAACCAAAAGCTGTTAAAAAATCTAGCCACGTTTTATTATCCATGATGTTATTATTCCTCCTATTAGCAAGCAATAAGTACCGCACTTTGATTCCTCAACCAAAGTGCGGTTGTTTTTTTACATTGTTTTTATTTACCGATGATTTCTGATAAATCAACTTTGCGGTTTTCGTAACGAGAACGGGTACACGCATCGGCAGTGGCGATGGCAGCTCGGGCTGCTTCACCGGTGAGTAATTTTACAAATTCCTCAGTTGGTTCCATACCATGCAGAATGTCGTTTAAATAACGCATTTCTTTTTTCATGATAGAACTCAACCAGAGTGGTGTGCGTTTGCCCGGTTTACCGTATTGAATCGCGCCGTCCATTTCTGTGCTGTTGTAAATACGGGTACGGTCATCATCTTCTTCTTGGGTTTCGTGAATGAGGAAATAAGTGTCTTTTCCATCCACACGAAGGGTGCCTTTGGTATTGTACATATCCAGTTTGATCGCACCTTTTTCCCCTTGAATTAATACATAATGTTCCCCCCAACGGAAAGCCGAACCCCATTCGAGAACAGCGAAGCGATTGTCATCATATTCCATGGTGACAAAAATCATATCATCTTCATCCCCGAATTTTTCGCCTTTGTGGGCAACATTGGCAGCTGCCATGGTAACGGTTTTTGGCATACCACCCATAATGAATTGTACGCAGTCTAATTCGTGAATATGGTGGTATAAGTGACCGCCAGATTTTTCACGGATTTTTTTCCATGAAATGGTTGGTTGTTGTTCTTCCCAGCCATTACGTGCAGTATGACAATAAAGCACTTTACCAATCACACCTTGATTGATTAATTCTTTGGCATGGTGAACACCGTTAAAGAAGTTCATCACATGACCAGCCATAAAAGTGACGCCATTTTCTTCGCAAGCACGCACCATGTCATCACAGTCTTGATAACTTAAGGCAATAGGTTTTTCACAGAAAACATGTTTTTTGTTTTTTGCTGCAAGGATGACCGGTTCTTTGTGTAAGTAGTTTGGGGTGGCGACAATTACGCAATCCACATCAGGTGAAGTGACTAATTCTTCAAGAGATTTTGCCGCTACGCATTGTAATTCTTGAGCAATGGTTTCACCATTTTCAGGGTCATATACTACGGTAATTTGTGCATCATCAAATTCATTCATGAAACGGGCTAAATCTGCACCAAAATAGCCAACGCCAACAACACCATATCGCATCATAATAAACTCCTTATTTTTTCACTGAGATTTGTTTTTCCGTTACCATGGATTGCTTCGCTGCTTCTGCAACTTCGATGGCTTCAGTTAAACATAGACTTAATGGGCTGGTTTTTCCTTGCGTTAAGTGCTCTACCACGCTTTGCACTTCGATTTCAGCCGCTCGGCTTAACCAAAGTTGGCAGGGTGCGTGGGTGACATTATATTGCTGAGTGCCTTTTGCACTTTCGCGTAAAGATAAATCAGCCTCAAATTCATCAAATAAATCAACGTGTTCTATTTTTCCATCTAGATAATTAAATGTGACACTTGAGGTAAAGAAATTGACTTCAATCACACCGTTTTCACCATGAATTTGAATGCCCCATTGGTGTAATCGATAAGCGGTACCCATTTCGAGCGAACCTAACACGCCATTTTCAAAACGTAGTAACAGTTGCAACACATCACGGCTGTCTGGCGTATCGTGATGCGCTTGATTAGCGGCTTGAGCAAAGACCGCCTCAATATCGCCTAATAACCAACAGAGTAAATCCAGTTCATGAATGAGGTGGAAAAGCTCACCACCCGTAAGATTGGCATCTAATTTCCACCATTCTTTGTTTGGTAGGTTTTCAATCCAACGCTGACGCATAGCACGTGCTACTGTAATGCGACCTAATTTTCCTTGTTCTAAAGCCGCTTTGACTTTTAACATGCCAGGTAACGTACGTTCCAAATGGCCCACAAAAATGACTTTACCTTTTTCTTCAGCAAGACGGCGTAAATGTTGGCCTTGAGAAGAGCTTAAGGTAAAAGGCGTTTCAATAAAGACATGACAGCCTGCATTTAACGCTAAGATAGCGGGGGAATAATGGGCATAGTTTGGTGTGGCAATGACCACTAAATCCGGTTTAGTTTTAGCCAACATTTCTTCCTCACTAAAAAAGGCTTGGCTGCCGTATTGGTCTGCGAGTTTTTGTGCCAGAGAAGGGTTGATATCGGCCACTGCAATTAAGTTTGCTTGGGCTTTATCAAATGCTGAAGCCAACTGAACGCCAAAAAAGCCGCAGCCGATTAAGGCGATGTTTAATCCATTAGTTTGCATCATGCCCTCCTTGTTGTAAGCGTTGGCGAATACTTTGGAAATATTGCAAGATCGCGCGTTGCATCCGTACCAAATCATGTGCTTCCACGGCATCAATTAATTCACGGTGTTGCATAGCTAATTTTTCAGGAGAAAGTATTGGTGGTGGTAAGCTTTTTTCTACTTGCTGATAAATTTGCCAAAACGCATCTAAATATTGAATCAGTAATGGGTTATTTAATGGTTCATAAAGTTTTAAATGAATGTGGTATTCATCTTTAGGGGAAAATTTTTGTTCACGGGCATTTTTTTCCATGTTGGCCACTGATTTTTGCAAAAGTACGGTCTGTTCTTGGCTAATTTTTCCCAACACCATCGGGGCAAAACCGTATTCTAAAATTTCCCGAATATCCAAAATATTAATCAGCTGATTATGATCATTATGCAAATTCAGTTGAGTGTGAAAACTTAATCCACGAATCATTGGTACAAGAGAGGATTCACTCACAAAGGTACCAACACCATGGCGAATGTCTAAAATGTGTAGCGCCTCTAAAGATTTAATGGCTTCACGTAAACTGGAACGGCTTACACCAAGTTGTTCAATCAGTTCATTTTCTGTTGGCATCAAATCGCCAGATTTGAGATTTTGTTTAATGATGAGCGATTTGATTTTATCCTGCAAAACGAGACTTGCTTCTTTTTTACTTGTTTTTTTCATTTCTGTTCTCATTTTCTAATCTATTTTCTGAATTTGTGATCCAGCTCTCATTCTCTCCAATTGACATAAGACATCATACGTCTTATCTTTGGTTATGCAAGCAGAAATTAGCAGTGATTTTAAATTCTGTGATCTAAACCACAAAATTCTCAAATACAAGGAAAGGAGGTTGTTATGACAACATCACTACCATGGTATAAAGAAGTCAGTCCTACGCAAAAAAAAGCGTTATTTGCGGCTTGGTTAGGTTATGTTTTTGATGGCTTCGATTATATGCTTATCACTTATGTGCTTTTGGATATTCAAAAGGAATTCGCCATGAGCACAACGGAAACATCCACACTATTACTTGCGGCCTTCGTCGCACGTCCATTAGGTGGGGCGATTTTTGGTAGTTTTGCCGATAAATATGGTCGTCGTTTGGCGATGATTGTTTCCATTATCACGTATTCCGTTGGCACATTCTTGTGCGGCTTATCCACCAGTTATATTTGGCTTTTCATCTTCCGTATGATTATCGGTATGGGGATGGCAGGTGAATATGCGTGTTCTTCCTCTTATGCCATTGAAAGCTGGCCACAACATTTACGTACAAAAGCCAGCGCATTCTTAGTGAGTGGCTTTTCCATTGGTAATATTCTTGCCTCTCAAGTGATTCCTTGGGTATCTCAAACTTATGGTTGGCGTATGGCTTTCTTTATTGGTTTAGCTCCGGTTGCTTTAGTACTCTATGTTCGTCGCCATGCACCTGAAAGTGAAGAATGGGCGCAAGCGAAAGCTGCGGGTAAAGTGAATAAAGTGCCACTTACTGACCTATTTACTAAAAAACAATTACCAATTACCTTAATTATTTTCTTAGTTTGTTATTCAATTTTCTCCGTAAACTGGCCGGTAGTAGGCTTGCTTCCACTTTACCTCAAAGAAAACGGCTATGCTGAAAATGTGAAATCACTGATGTTCTGGGCAGGCTTTGGTATCCTCATCGGTACCTTAATTGCAGGCTTTATCGGTGATAAATTGGGTGAGAAGAAAACCTTTGTATATAGCTTATTGTTATCACTTTTCTTCCTCTTCCCAGTATTCTATTTGCCAGAAAATAATGTGTTAGCCCTTGGTGCATTGCTCTTCTTCTTACTTGCAACTAACTTAGGGATTGCCGGTTTAGTACCAAAATATATGGCGACTTTCTTCCCGGCTGAAATGCGAAGCACAGGTATCGGTTTCATCTATAACTTCGCTGCGATCGGTGGAGGGGTGTCTCCTGTGATTGCCGCCGCACTTAGCGAAAGAGTAGGACTGGGTTCAGCCCTTGTGTATGTGACCTTATTCTGGACAATTGTCCTTGTTGCTCTCGTTGGATTAAGATTGCCAGAACGTATTCAAGCTCGTATGCAATAATAAAAAACGAAAGCAAAACAGACCGCACTTTTAGGTGCGGTTTGTTGTTTAATAATGCGGAGGCGGCGTTTCTTCTGCTTGGCTAGCAATATTAGAAGGTTGCATATCTTTTAATTTGCCGGCGAGATAGCGGAGTTGAAGTTGAATTTTATCCATATCAAACTGTTGTTGAACTAATGCTTGATTGAGTTCGTCTAAAAGTTGTTCTTGAAAAGCAATTTTCATTTCAAGTTCAGCGATGCGATCTTCTAAAATTTGTTGATTTTGCATAAAATTTCTCTAATTTCTAAAAAAATGTTGTGAATTTGGTCAATCCGATTTAACCTATTCACTATTCCGTTTCTATTATAAAGGATCAAGCAAAATGTTGAAAATTCAAAAGCTTTCTCTTGCTGCACTTATGGTAAGTGCGGTCGTTTCAGGTTCTGTTTTTGCAGAAGATAAAGCCGCGCCAAGCGCAAGTGATGCGTCTTATGCTGTGGGTGCGTTAATGGGTAACCAAGTAAAAGATTTAGTGGATGCTCAAAAAGAAGTCATTCAATACGACAATGCGCGTATTTTAGATGGCTTAAAAGATGCATTAGAAGGTAAAGTTGATGTTCGTAAAGACGAAAAAATTCAAAAGACCTTAGATGGCATTCAAGAGCAATTAGTGTCTGCTGCTAAAGCAAAAGTAGAACAACAAGCGAAAGCCGCAAAAGAAGAAGGTGATAAATACCGCGCTGAATTTTCGAAAAAAGATGGCGTGAAAAGTACCAAAGATGGCTTACTTTACAAAATCACTGAAGCAGGTAAAGGTGATGCGATTAAAGCAACAGATACTGTGAAAGTACATTACACCGGTAAATTACCAGATGGTAAAGTATTTGATAGCTCTGTTGAACGTGGTCAACCGGTTGAGTTTAAATTAAACCAAGTGATTAAAGGTTGGACTGAAGGCCTTCAGTTAGTGAAGAAAGGCGGTAAAATCGAATTAGTGATTCCACCTGAATTAGCTTATGGCAAACAAGGTGCAGGCGATTCAATTCCACCTGATGCAACGCTTTACTTCGACGTTGAAGTATTAGACGTTAATCCTAAAAAATAAGCCTTAATTTAACCGCACTTTGTCCAAAGTGCGGTCATTTTCCCTACCAGATTTGAAAAATGATACTAACCGATAGACAACCTTTCACCGATGAAGATCGTGCTATTCTGATTTCCTATAAAGCAGTAGTTGATGGCGTGAGCGCGTTGATTGGCGAGCATTGTGAAATCGTATTACACTCTTTGGAAGATATTGAGCATTCTGCCATTTGTATTGCCAACGGGCATAATACCAATCGCCAAGTGGGTTCACCGATTACGGATTTAGCCTTGAAATCCTTGCGTAATATGCAAAGTGAGAGTGTGTCTAAGCCTTATTTCACGCGTGCGAAGGGCAATGTGTTGATGAAGTCTGTGACTATCGCCATTCGAAATAGCAAACAACGCATTATTGGTTTACTTTGTATCAATATTAATTTGGATGTGCCGGTTTCTCAATTTATGCAGGCCTTTATGCCAACGCAGGAACAAAATGAAACCTCTTCCGTCAATTTTGCAAGTTCAGTGGAAGAATTGGTGGCACAAACGGTAGAAAAAACCATTGAAGAAGTGAATGCAGATCGCTCGGTTTCGAATAATAATAAGAACCGTCAGATTGTGATTTCACTTTACGAAAAAGGCATTTTTGATATTAAAGATGCGATCAATTTAGTGGCTGATCGCCTCGCGATTTCTCGCCACACCGTGTATTTGTATATTCGTCAAATCAAACAAGAGCAAGAATAATGAACTATGTTCTCGCCGTGAAAAGTCCCGTTTATGGAAAACAAGGGGCTTTTCTTGCCTATCAATTTGCCCAAGCGTTACTCGAAAAAGGGCATGCCATTAGCCAAATTTTCTTTTTCCAAGACGGTGTGAGTAATGGCAATGGCTTGGTTTATCCTGCCAATGATGAATTTAATCTCACGCAAGCTTGGCAAGCCTTTTCAGCGCAGCATCATATCCCTTTGCATTTATGTGTGGCGGCTTCACAACGTCGTGGCGTAGTGGATGCGCTTACGGCAAAAGATACGGATCATACGAATCTTGCAGAAGGTTTTGAGATTACAGGCTTAGGCGAGTTTATGGCGATGGCATTAAAAGCGGATCGGGTGGTGACATTGTGAAGCTAGCATTCTTATTTCGTACCGCACCGCATGGAAACGCGATTTCTCGTGAAGGTTTAGATGCTTTGCTTGCTGCGACAGCATTTTGTGATGAAGAGGAAATTGGTGTCTTTTTTATCGATGATGGCGTATTAAATTTACTCGATGGGCAAAATCCTGAGTTATTGTTACAAAAAGATTTTATTCGTACCTTTAAATTATTAGATTTATACGATATTGAACAGCGCTTTGTCTGTGCCGATTCGCTCGACCAATACAATTTGCAAACAGAACAACTCATTATTTCTGCTGAAAAAATTGACCGCACTTCGTTGATCAAGAAACTTAGCCAAGCAGAAAAAGTGTTTACGTTTTAAGGAATATTATGCTTTATACCTTTTCTCAAGCTCATTATTCTGAGACAGACCTTCAACGTTATTTGACTGAAATCACGGAAAATGATGCGGTGGTTTTATGGCAAGATGGCGTGTTGTTAGCTGTGAAGTATGGGGAAATGTTTACTCAATGCAAAGGGCAATGTTTTGTGTTGGAGCAGGATATTTTAGCTAGAAATTTAACCGCACTTTTGCCAGAAAACAATCAAGTGCGGTCAATTTCATTAGCAGATTTGGTGGATTTAACTGCTCAATATTCGCCTCAAATCGCCTTATAGTGGGCGTTCTTTCGGTAACAAGAGCGGTAATACCATAACAGAATAAAGTGCCAAACCTGCAGCCATTAAGCAGGTAATTTCTAATCCTCCTGCGCGTAACCATTCGCCAAATCCCATGTCATTAACGAGTGTGGCATAAAAGAATCCTGCCACGACTGTGTAACTAAATCCGATTAATCCTGCAATTAATGCAATAGCTTTCACGTTGTAGCTTGCATAACGGTGAAATGCCGCCCAAAGCGTAATGAGAAAAGTCGGCACTGCAGCGACAATAAAGACAGAAAGCACCGAGCTCTGAATTTGATCAGTATCATTATTCGAGAATGTTAAGGCGACAGTGCCAATAATTTGAATAATCAACGGTAAAAGAATAAATGCTTTAAGATATTTTTTCATGAGATGTCCAATTAATAGAAAAACGGAAGCATTGTATCAATCAAATGAAAGACAACCAATCTTTTCTCTATTTGGTTTTTATTACATCCACTAATGTGGGCTGAACGATTGAGGCATAATCTTGTGTATTGAGAATAATAGAGCGTTCTAACGTACCTGCATTAAATGCCAATTCATCATAACGAGACAGTAAGCTAGGATCAGCAATTAGAAACAAATCAGGATGAAAGCTAAAAGGCGGAATTGCACCAAATACACAGTCAGTTAAGGTATCTACTTCTGCCGGACTAGCAAGAGAGGCTTTCGTGCCACCTAAATAGGCCGCCACTTTGCTTAAATCAGATTGTTGATCAGCTGGCAATATCACTAATACCGCTTGTTTTATGCCATTTCCCTTTACTTTGCATACTAACGCTTTTGCCCCTTGCCCTAATTCTGTACCACGGATTTTAGCCACTTCTTCTGATTTTCCTGCTGTGGGGTGTTCAACGACACGATAGCGTGCTTGATGCTCATCTAAAAGTGCGGTCAATTTTTCAAATGTTTTGACAGACATGCGGGTTCCTTCAATAGCGATATTTTTAATGAGTTTAACAAAGGTTGATTCATGTGAAAATCAAAGAAAAATAATTCATCTTTTGAGTCGTATTTATTATGAGATAGACAAATACCTTTACGCCCCGTACTATGTTCCTTTTTATTTGGTATCTCTTATGACTCGAATTAATCTTGTTCCACCTGAGGAGCTTTGTGATCAGCATCTTTTAGCGGAGCATCGTGAATTAACCCGCATTCCTAACGCCGTGGCGAAAGGTAAATATCACTTAAAAGGACAGCCTGCAGAATATAAGTTAGGTGAAGGGCATGTACGCTTTTTCTTTAATAAATTGGCGTTTTTAAAGAAACGCTATGATGCATTGCATGCGGAATGTAAGGCGCGAGGCTTTAACGTGCAGTATATTTGGAATGAAACGTTACCTGATGATCCAAGTTTATGGTTGGACTATGAAGCCACAGAGGCGGCGTTACAGATTAATCGTGAACGTATTCAAGAAAGAATGCCATTAAAGGCGAGATTTACACCACATCTTTCAAAGAGCGATCAAAAATAAAGCGTTTTTCACTTCCCCTGTGGGGAAATTACAGGGGAAGTGAATGGGGTTAAATTATTTATATTCAACCACGATATCGCTTTCGCTGACGGTATCACCATAAACTGGCAATAAAGTTTTTTCGTAAGCTTGTTTTAAACGACCATCTTTGCCTAAGGTTTGGATTTCGTTATTTAACCAATTTAACAATTCAGGTGCGTCTTTGCGAACTGCTGGTGCAATAACATCTTGATCGCCAAAGTTTTTTACGCCCACAGTATAACCTGGATTTTGTTTTGCCCAAGCGAATAAGAAGGTATTGTCGTTAGATAATGCATCACCACGACCATCACGTAAGGCTTCAAAGGTTTCTGTATTTTGTTCAAATTTCAATAATTTCACATCTGGATAGTTTTTGGTAAAGAAAATATCAGCTGTGGTACCTTTATCTACAATTAAAGTTTTTCCTTTTAATTGTTCAAGATCAGTAATGACTGAGCCATCTTTTGAAACGACACCGAGTGCCACTTTCATATATGGATTAGCAAAATCTACCACTTCTTTACGAGCTGGTGTCACAGTAAAGTTAGCTAAGATAATATCAACTTTCTTAGAAAGTAAGTATTCAGCACGGTTTGCGGCATCCACTAAAACAAATTCCACTTTGTTTTCGTCACCTAATAAGTCTTTACCGATCGCTTTACCAATTTCGACATCAAAGCCTTGGCTTTTACCTTGCGCATCCACATAACCAAATGGTGGTTTATCGCTAAATACACCAATGCGCACTTTGCCATCTTTTTGTATTTGCTCAAGGCTTGAAACCGTTTTTGCTCCGTCTTTAGCGGGCTCTTTATCATTACACGCGGTTAAGCCAAATGCTAAGGTGGCAGTGGCTAAAAGTGCGGTCAATGTTTTAAATGTTTTCTTCATAGTTTGTCCCTCTCGGTTCATAATTTAAGATATTTAAGAATGTTTTCGCACGATCCGTGGTTGGATTCGTGAAGAAATCTTCCGGTTTTGCCTGTTCAATGATTTGCCCTTTATCCATAAACACAATGCGGTTAGCGACTTGACGGGCGAAGTTCATTTCATGGGTAACGATGAGCATCGTCATACCATCTTTGGCAAGACCTAAAATCACATCAAGTACTTCGCGTACCATTTCAGGGTCAAGGGCAGCAGTGACTTCATCGAACAGAATAATTTCAGGGTTCATGCAAAGTGAACGCACAATAGCAATTCGCTGTTTTTGCCCACCTGATAATTCACGCGGATAGGCATTTTTTCGGTCATATAGACCTACACGTTTAAGTAACTCATCGGCTTGTTTTTCAGCTTCTGCGCGATCGCGTTTTTGTACTTTTAAAGGACCGAGCAAAATATTGTCAATCACTGATAAATGAGCGAAGAGTTCATAACTTTGGAATACCATCCCAATGCGTTGACGTGCTTTGACCCAAGGAATGTCTTTACCTAACTCTCCTGCATTTTGCAGCAAAATCTGACCGCGCTTTATTTCTTCTAATCCATTTAGGCAGCGTAAAAAAGTACTTTTACCACAACCCGATGGACCTAAAATAACGACAACTTCGCCTTTCTCTATAGAAAGATTAATGCATTTGAGTGCTTCTACATCACCGTAATTTTTGACGAGGTTTTTAATTTCTAATAACGCCATGTGTTTTCCTAATAAAAATTAACTTTCCCAACGGGTTTCTAAATAACGGGAAAATAAGGATAGCGGGTAACAAATCACAAAGTATAAACTAAAAATGACACCGTAAATCCAAAGCGCCGCCGATTGATTACTAAATAATGAATGCTCGATAATTTGTTGACCGACTTTTATCACTTCTACTACACCGATTAACATTGCCAAGGAACTGGTTTTTACCATGCGGGTAAAGAGGTTAATCGCACTTGGTGTCACACGTTTTAAACTTTGTGGAAGTAAAATATACACAAAGGTTTGAAACGGCGTTAAACCTAAAGCGTAGGCTGATTCCACTTGATGTTTTTCAATGGAAGTTAATGCACCACGCACTAAATCCCCCATTTCTGCTGTTCCCCAGAAAATAAACACCAAAATACATACAGAAATGCCATCTAAGTGAATATCAAACCATTTTGCCAAACCAAAATACGCGAGAAAAAGTAAGGCTAATAATGGAATAATACGTACAAATTCTAAATAAAAGCGGCAGATGGCTTTGATAATTGGGTTTCTGTTCGTCATGATTACGCCAAAAATCACGCCTAAAATACAGGCGAAGAAGACAGAAATGAACGCAATTTCAGCCGTCACGCATAAACCGTTAAGCAAGCGTTCAATGTTGCTACCTTGGAATAATAACTCAAGCCCCATATTTTGCTCTCCGAGTACGGCGTTCTAAATGACCGATGAACAGAGACATCGGTAATAGAATGATCAAATAAAACACCACTAATAAAAATAAGGCTTCATTGGTTTTGTAATCGAGCCCGATGACTTCTTTCGCTACAAACATCAGTTCGGCTACGGCAACGGCACTGATCACTGAGGTTTCTTTCATTAAGAACAAGCAATTTGCTCCGATTGCAGGTGTAGCAATCGCAAAGGCTTGCGGGAAAATCACATAGCGAAAAGCTTGAAAAGGGGTGAGACCAATACTTAAGGCAGATTCAATTTGTCCTTTTGATACTGCTTCCAGACCACCACGAAAGGCTTCTGCCATATAGCTTCCACCTAAAAATGCCAGGCCGATAATGCCGCAAGTAAACCCATCTAATTTTAGGCCGATTTTAGACAGCCCAAAATAGAGAAAAAATACTTGAATTAATAAAGGCGTATTACGAGAAAGTTCAATATAGCCTTTTACTAACCAAGTTAATGATTTGACTTTGTAGGTGGTAATCACCGCACAAATCACACCAATCACTAGCGACAATAAAATGCCCCAAAAGGCAAGATGAAGCGTCATCAGCGTGGCGTGAATAAAACGTGGGGTGACGCTTAAAATATAATCCCAATTCATTTTTTATAATTTAATCGTTTGCGTAACGATATAGTAAAAAATTTTGAATCGGTGAGAAAAGAATGGAAATGCATTATTTATAATGAAATGTAATAAGAGATACGTTTCAAATAAGATCTGCAAGAGAGAAAGAATAAAAAACGGAGCTTTATTCAGCCCCGTCTTTGTTTATTTTAATCACGTTTCGCAATAAGTGCGGTTGGTTCTTCGTCTTTTTTTGGTTCATCTTGTATTTCAGCAGGTTTATCTTGAATAGACATGGCTGATTTTAAACTGTCTTGACGAATTTTTTCCGCTGCTGCTTTGTCGCCAGCTTGTTCAAACACATAAGACGCCATCATGACATCATTTGGTTGAAGTTCGGTTGGGCAAGCAGTCACTTCTTTAAATGCTTCTGCTGCTTTAGCAAACTCGTTATTACGCACATAAAGATAGCCTAATGCACGATTGAGGCAACAACGTTGGCTTTCATCGGCACGTTTTGCACGTTTTTCCACTAACTTGAGCAGTTTGCTGTTATCTTCCGCTTGTAAACGAGTGATTTGCGTGCAAAGTTCAGGGCTGATTGGAGTGTTATCACCCAATTTTTTCATAATTTCAAGCGTGAATTCATAAGCTGACTCATGGTCGTTGCAATCAATCAAACGTTGAATTAAAGCGGTTTTTAACTCTAAGTCATTGCGACGGCGGCGTGGTTGAGCTTCCCACCAAGCAAGCAGACCTTCAACGCCTTCTTCATTCATTTTCTCATCTAACAAGCCATTTTCTGTTTCTTGTTGAAGCGCTTTAAATTCTTCTGCTGAGAATAAGCCTGAACCTTCGATTAAATCTAAGATTTCATCTAAAGCTTGATAAGCTTTAGAACGGCTATAAATTTCAGCAGCAAGTTTTAATACTTCTTTGTTGCGATCTGACATTTCAAGTAAGCTATCGACGGAACTACGCGCAGCCGGTAATTTATTTTGTTGTAATAAAATACGGGTACGAGCAATTTCAACGACCAGGTTATCTGAACCTGCAAGCTCCGTCGCTTCAATTAAATAACGGTTTGCACTGAATTCATCACCGCGTTGCTGAGCAGCCTCAGCGGCTTTAATCAGATTTAATACTGGCTCGGCAGAATGTTTTGCGTTTTTACCAATCAGTTTTTCTGCTTTGGCATAATCGCCTTCATTCATTTTCATCAAGCCTTCAAGGGTTTGACGCTGTGCTTTCACGCGTTTACGGCGAGAGAACCAGTTATAGGTATTGCTACTTAAACGGAAGAAACGGGTCACCAACCACTCTAACGAATAAATCACTGCAAGTGTAACTACAAAGAGAATCACTAATGTGGTGAGTGACATTTCATATACGGTGTTTGCCGTTTCAACTCTGACATAACCTTGCTGACCGGAGAGGTAAGGGCCTGCAATCAATCCGGCAAGTAAGGCGATCATTAAAAAGAGAACTCTAAACATTATCTATCCTTATTGTTGGGGTTCAGTTGCCGGTTGTGCAGCTGGTGCTTCAGCGGGTTTTTCTTCAGCTTTTGGCTCTTCCGCTTTCGCTTCAGGTGCTGGTTTTACTTCTTCTTTTCTTGGTGAATTATCAACCGCTTTTTCTGCTTCAATTTCCACTTTTTGAACATCTAAAGGTGTACGATTTAAGTACTTATCAAGCATACTTAAGCTTTGTAATTGGCTTGGCACATCCACATAGATGGATACTTCAGATAATTCATCCACTGATTTTAAGAAATTTTGAGTCACTTCAGCATTGGTATCAAAATAGCTACGAATCCAAGATGCAACAGCTTCTAAAGATTGTTTATAAAGTTCGTTTTGCTGACGAGGCACCGCCATAATCGCTAATTGTAAGCGTAAACGAATGTTTTCACGCAAGTAGATATCTTGGTTTGGCGCTAATAATTCTTTGCGATCCGCACCATGTTTCGGTGAAATACGGATAAAGTGATTTAAGAATGAGGTCGCACTTTTTTCTGCATTTTCCGCCCAGTCAGACAGGGAATCTGATAATTTTGTTGCATTTTGATCATCACCGAAATTCACATCCAACACAGGTAACTCATCAATCGTATTAGCTAATTGTGATAATTTTTGCATGACCGCATTTTGATCCACGCCAGTTACGGAGAGAAGTTGTTTCAGATCTTGATTGATAGCACTACGGATAGCCGCGGATTGTGAGTTGTTCACTTTCGCAAGGGTTTCATCAGCGAGTTTTAAGAGTGAAACCGATGTGTCCACATCATTATCTAACACTAATTTACGCAATGCATTGTTGAGCAAGAAATCAGCTTCTGAGAATAACCAATCAGTAGGTTGTTGAGCATTAGCTTGCGCGCTCACTTTATTGATTTGTGATTGTAAGCCAACTAACTCATGTGATTTGGCATTGATGAGCTCTTCTACTTGTGCAATTTTGTCTTGCGTTGCTTTATTCGCTGACTCTAATTGAGCAAGTTGCGTGGTATCAAATTTTACGTCTTGAGTAGGTGCTGAAACCACTGTTTTATTATTAATTTGAGCTTCAAGTGCGGTCAATTTTTGTTGGAATTCATCCACTTTTTGTTGGCCAAAATAATAACCTGCACCACCCACGCCAAGTGCAATGAGAATAGCCAATAAACTTAATCCTGTACCACTTTTCTTCACAACTGTTTGTGTACGAGGTGCAACAGGTTCATGATCTTCAGTTTGAATTTCCACTGCATCTGTTGCTTGGATTTCATCTGTTGTTTCTGGGGTTAATTTCTCTTTCGCCATATCTTTTCCTTAGTGAGAAAGGGGAGTTACTTCATTTAGTAAGGTATTAAGTAAACTTTGATTATCCGCACCGGCGGAAACCACCACATGATGCCAACCTTGTTGTATTGCAACATCCGCAATGCGTTGACTTACCGTGACTAAACAGCAATTTTTTAGCCAACTTTGTTCATTTTCAGGTACAAATTCGATTAACGCCTGCAAAATTTCAAGGCTTGTGACCACCAAGGTTTGTACACCGGAACGAATACAAATACTGGTCTGCTCTTCGTTGTTATAACTAATCGGTACTCGTTGGTAACATTCGACTGTCTCAACAGTTGCACCGCGTAGTGTTGCTTGTTCGCGTAATAATTCTCGTCCACCGTTGCCACGTAAAATTAACAAGTTTTTATCTGTTAATTCTGCCATTTGCGGTAAATTTAATACACCTTCAGTATTTTCCGACGTGATTGGATAACGAACAGTACATTCAGTTTGACAGGAAAAATGCTGTGCCGTTCTATGTCCAACTGTAAAGTATTGTAAATCTTGACGCCAGCTAAAGCCAATATCTTTCAGGGTTTTATCCGCAAAATCGACCGCACTTTTTGAAACCAAAAACACATAATCACCACTTTTTAGCTGATTAAGTTTCGTCGGTAATTGAGCCAATTCAGCACTCGCTTCAATAGAAAGCAAAGGCAAATGCAAGGCAACCACACCGGCTTGATTCAGCTGGTCAACTAGGGCTTTTCCTCGTTCATCCGGGCGAGTAACTAGTACGGCCATGGTAATTTCCTATGCTGAGTAAATCTTCGCCAGAATCTTATCTGCGCCCTGTGCTAGAAGTTGTTCAGCAATGGTCACGCCTAATGCTTCGGCATTTTCAACCGCACTTTTACCTTCCGCACGAATAATCGCAGAGCCGTCGGTTTCTCCGACGAGTGCACGCAAGAAAATTTCGCCATTTTGCGCAATCGCATAGCCACCGATTGGTACTTGGCAGCCGCCTTGTAAGCGGGTATTCATTGCACGCTCAGCCAAAACACAAGTCGTCGTAGTTGCATCGGCAAGTGGAGCAAGCAATGCTTTCACTTCTTCATCATCAACACGGCACTCAATGCCTACTGCGCCTTGCCCAGCAGCCGGTAATGACTGTTCCACTTCAATAAACGAGGCAATGCGTTCTGCTAGCTCTAAACGAATTAAGCCAGCTGAGGCTAAAATAATGGCATCATATTCGCCATTATCTAATTTACTTAATCGGGTTCCCACATTGCCACGTAAGGAGCGAATATCAAGATCAGGACGTAATTGTTTTAATTGGCATTGACGACGTAAGCTTGATGTCCCAACAATAGCACCTTGGGGTAATTCATCTAATGAACGGTATGTATTAGACACGAAAGCATCGCGCGGATCTTCACGTTTACAGATCACACTTAAGCCCAAACCTTCTGGAAATTCCATCGGCACATCTTTCATTGAATGAACAGCAATATCGGCACGTTTTTCGAGTAAAGCATTTTCTAACTCTTTAACAAATAAGCCTTTCCCACCAATTTTAGCCAAAGGGGAATCTAGGATGACATCGCCTTTTGTCACCATCGGAATTAATTCAACAGAAAGTGTTGGGTGAAATTTTTCTAATTGATCTTTTACAAAATTTGCTTGCCAAAGTGCTAAAGGGCTTTGACGAGTCGCAATTTTTAAGGTTTTAAGTACTGCCATAAATACCGCTGATTTTAAATAGAAATGTGTCCTATGCTACCATTTTTAGGGCAAAAAGTCAGATCATTTAAATTTTTGATTTCCGATTAGGTAAGTGATACATTAACACCAGTTATTTGGCCATGGGTAGGAAGCCTTGAAATACGATCTCAATGAAGCTCGAAAAAGTATTGACGCACTAGACAAACGTCGTTTGGAGCGAGCACTATTGGGCTCTGGAGATGCCTTCCGACACATCGTCTCTTTGATGCCATTATTGTTGCATCTTAATCATCCCACTCTACCGGGTTATGTGGAAGATGCCCCCGCAGGCATCGCCGATTTTATTTTTTCCAATTATCAGCAAGATTTTCTTTCAAAAGAACATTCTGAACTTGCAGAAAGTGTGCAAAGCGCGGTCAATTCTGATGCTGTTTTTGCACCGATTTTAGGTATTTATGTGATGGGAAGTTTTGGCTCCATTAGCCAAACTTCAGCTTCGGATCTAGATATTTGGATCTGCCATCAAGATGATTTGTCTAAACAAGATCAGCAGCGCTTAGCGGAAAAAACGAAGAAAATCAGCCAATGGGCATCGACATTTCATGTAGAAATGCACTTCTATTTAATGACGCAACAGCGTTTCCGTAACGAACGTTATTCCGATCCGCTAACTAAAGAAAACAGTGGTTCTGCGCAATATATGTTGCTGTTGGAAGAATTTTATCGCTCTGCGGTACGCCTTGCGGGTAAACCATTATTGTGGCTGCACTTGTGGGTGGAAGATGAAAAGCAATATGAGGCCGAAGTTGCGCGTTTAGTCGCGACAGGTGAGCTTAATTTAAATGATTGGGTGGATTTTGGTGGATTAGGGCAATTCTCAGCCAGTGAATATTTTGGCGCAAGCTTGTGGCAACTTTATAAAGGTATTGATTCGCCTTATAAATCGGTGATGAAAATCTTATTGTTAGAAACTTATGCCCAAGAATACCCAAATGCCCAGTTAATTGCTCGCCAATTTAAAGAGGATTTGCTTTCTGGCCATAGCACCGCTATACATCATTTCGATCCTTATATTGCGATTTTAGAGAGAATTAGCCAATATTTGACCGCACATTCAGAATTTAAGCGTCTTGATTTTGTGCGTTCTTGTTTTTATGTGAAAGCGACGGAAGATTTTGCATTATACCACGCATCAAATTGGCGTATTTCTTATATGAAAATGATGGCCCAAGAATGGGGGTGGTCGAAAGAACGTATTGAAGAATTGGACCAACGCCCAACTTGGAAAATCAAACGGGTGAAAGAAAGTCACAATAATTTGGTGAGTTTCTTGATGATGAGTTATCGAAACCTGGTTGATTTTGCACGCAAACATAAAATTAATTCTAGCGTGATCCCACAAGATATCACGGTACTTTCTCGTAAACTTTATACGGCATTTGAAGAGTTACCCGGTAAAATTACACTACTGAATCCTCAAATTTCGCATAATTTAGCGGAAGATCATCTTACATTCATTGAAATTCATGGCAATAAACACTTTAAAGATGGTTGGTATGTGGTCAATCAACCGCCACATCATATTATGTTTTCGAAAGAACGTGTAATGGAATATGGGGAAAGTTTAAATAAGGTTGTTTCATGGGCTTATTTTAATCGCTTGTTGACGGCAGAAACGCATTTACATTTAATTAGTCAAAATATCGACCAACTCACTTTACGTAATTTTGTCGCTGATTTACGATTGTTTTTCCCCCATACAAATGGTCAAGTACCGACAAATGAGGCACTTTCTTCGCAATGTGAAATCCGAGATCTTTTCATTGCGGTGAACTTGGTGAATGATCCAACAGCACAAGTGGAAGAACTTAAATCCAATATCTCGCCAAGTGATTTATTCAGTTTTGGTCAATTAGAGCAGAGCTTGGTCGGTAGCATTGATTTCACTTACCGTAATATGTGGAATGAAATTCGAACCTTACATTTTGAAGGCCAAAATGCGATTTTGCTAGCTTTAAAGGTGCTTTCTAATAAAATTTATCAAGGCGTAAATAAACCTCGTTCTGTACAGATTTTTTGTTACAGTAAACATTATAATCGTACATTACGAAATTTAGTAAGTGCCTTGGTTAATCGTTGCATTAGTATTCAATTAGGTGATAGTCGCCCAACAACGCATTCCCGTTTACGAGTGGCTGGGAAAAACTGGCAATTCTTCTTTGAAGAAAAAGGGATTAGCTTACAACCGATTGACGATGGAAAAGAAAGTGCGGTCAATTTTGAAGACGTTTTACCAACTCAGTTAGAAGAGAAAGAAACTATTCCTGAAACACGCCGATATCCACCTGAAATTGATTTATTTGCTAGTGAAGAATTTTTACAGTTCTTCTTTGAAGATAATACCGATAATAGCTTTAATGTTTATTTGTTAGATGAAAAGAATCGCCTCGAGATTTATCGTCAATGCGAGGGCTTAAAAGATGATAAAGTGCGTGAAGTGAACCAGATTTATCAGTCACTCGGCTCGAAAGGTTGTAAAAATCCGTATAAAATGGTGCAACGGAATTTTAATTACCCGCAATTTTATCAATTGCACTCGACAGAAAGCGGCATGCGTATTATGCCGTTCAAATTTAAAAGCAAAAGGACTTGCGACTAGCTAAATCAAAACAAGCATGATTTGAGATAAATCAAATATATCTGCAACTATGCATTGGAAGATAGGCAAAATCCCGATAGAATCCCTCGTTTGAAAATCTATTGAGAAATAATCTAAGGCTGTGGACGTTTTCGCCTTCAGGCGATAGAATGTGCGCCCTCTCATCTCTTGGAGAAAATTATGCAAGAAAAGTTAAAAGTATTAATTATCGACGACCATCCATTGATGCGTCGCGGTATCAAACAATTAGTGGAATTAGAAGAGAATTTTGAAGTTGTCGCTGATGTAGGAAGCGGTACAGAAGGTATTTCCATTGCGATTCAAGAATCCCCAGATTTAATTATTTTAGATCTGAATATGAAAGGCCTCTCTGGTTTAGATACCCTTAAAGGGTTGCGTGCGGAGGGTGTTGACGCACGAATTTTGATCTTAACTGTGTCTGATGCGAAAAATGATATTTTCACGCTCATCGATGCGGGTGCAGATGGCTATCTATTGAAAGATACTGAGCCAGATGTGTTACTTGAGCAAATTAAACGTATTGCACAAGGTGAAGTAATTTTAAGCGATTCGATTAAGAATTTACTTTTAGAGCGTAAACATACGGTTGATCCCATTGATTCACTCACCGATCGAGAAATGGATGTATTACGTTTAATTGCGACAGGTTTATCGAACAAACAAATTGCGGGTCAGCTTTTTATTTCTGAAGAAACAGTTAAAGTGCATATTCGTAATTTACTTCGTAAACTCAACGTTCACTCACGCGTTGCGGCAACTGTCTTGTTCTTTGAACGAAATGGTCGATAGGCAAGTTTAAAACGATAAAAAAGAGCAGTTTTCAACCGCTCTTTTTTGTTATCTTGGCACGCCCCGTAATAAAGGAATTGGCTCAAACGGTGCAACCGAGGTTGGTGCAGGAATATCATTAAAAATTAAGATAAATGATTTAGGTGGCAAGATTTTTTCATTTCGCCATAAACTGCCTATACCCACTAATTGAATATCATCGGGTAAATTTTTTATTCCTGATTTTAATACAGCTACGGTATTTGGACGAGGGTGCCCAATAGCAATGGCTGTGCCATGTTTACGTGCATATTGGATTGCATTTTGAAATTGGCGTTGCACATCCACTAAATTATCACTGTCATCTAAAAAGATATGGCGATCTAATACACGTACGCCTTGTTCTTTTGCTATTTTTCCCGCAACTGATTTCCCGATCGTTCGGCTATCTAAAAAGAATAAATGTTGCTCGCGAAGTGCGGTCATTAAATAGGTCATTAATGTGGCATCGGCTGTGGCTGCACTGCCCATATGATTATTCATTCCAATGGCATTTGGCACAATAGATTTAGCTTTTTTCACTCGTTCATTTACTTGCGCTTCAGATAACCCTAAAGTCAAACCACCTTCCTCAATTTTAATATTACTGATTGGCTGCATCGGCATATGAATGAGAATATCGTGATTTTGCGTTTTCGCTTGTTGATTGCGAATTTTGGCATAGGGTGCAGCAGGAATGATGGCGACAGAGATTTCCTTTGGCATCGCTAAAATTTCTGCATCTTCTTTCGGATGATAGCCAATGTCATCGATCACAATAGCCAGCTTGCCTTGTGCAAAACTAAAAGTAGAGAAAAGTGCGGTTGAAAAAATAATTGTATTTTTGACCGCACTTTGAAAGAACCTTGCCATTATTTAATCCACCCAGCCGGATTCACAGGTACCCCTTTACGGCTGATACCAAAGTAAAGTGCCGGTTTAGAGAGCTCACCCGTATTCCCCACTTGTGCGATGGTTTGTCCCGCAGAAACAAGCTGACCTTGTTTTACAAATACCGCTTGGTTGAAACCATACAGACTCAAGTCGCTATCGCCGTGTTTCACAATCACCATATAACCATAGCCATTAAGATGGCCGGCGAGAATAACACGACCACTTGCAATGGCTTTTACTGCGGTCCCCATTGGTGCGCCGATAACCATACCTTTCCATCGCACTTCGCCTGCTTGGATTGAGCCAAAGGAATACAACGTTGGGCCAGAAACTGGACGACTGTATTGACGAGCGGCGCTACCTAAACCACTGGTACTATTAATCAACTTACGTTCTTGATCGGTTGGTTGGTAAGGTTTTGAGGTCCGTTTTTCTTCTGCTTGTTTTTTCTGTGCAAGGGCTTCACGCTCACGTTGTTCTTGTTGGCGAGCGGCTTGTTCTGCACGTTGAATTTCTTGGCGAAGGGCATTTTCGTTCGCTTTCAACGTTTCCAGCTTATTCTGATCTTTCGTTAAGTTTTTGTTGAGTTCATTTAACGTAGATTGGCGTTCTTGCTGCGCTTTTTGTAATTCTTGCTGCTGTTTCTTTTGCGTAGAAAGTTGATCGCGATGATTTTTTTGTTGCCCTGAAATCGCTTCGCGCTGTTTCGCTAAACTCTCTTGTGTCGCTTTCAGATTGTTGATCATATCGATGCGAACTTGATTTAAGTGCTGATAATACAGTTTCATGCGTTCCGCTTTTTTCGCATCTTCTGAAAGCATTCTTTCTAAGGTAGAAGGATTTACACCTGAGCGATAAATAGCGTCTATTTGCTGTGCGAGCTTCACTTTTTGCGCACGCTCTTGCTTTTCTAATTGCTTGATTTGCTTTTCGGTTTCCGCCATTTGCTTGCGAATTTCTTTTAAGCTTAATTCTGTTTCGCGTAATTCACCGACAACACTGTTAATTTTGCTTTCTTGATGTTTAAGACTCGCTTGTAATTTGGCTTGTTCTCGCTTCTGTTCAGCGATCTTTGACTCTTGTTGTTTAATTTGTTTTTGAATCTGGTTGAGATCGTTGCCTTGCGCGAAAGATGAAAAGCCAAGCAAGCCACAAGCAAAAAGTGCGGTCAGTTTTGATAAGCTTTTTTTTCTACGATTGCTTTGTTGCATACATCTAAACTTAAGAGAAATTAAGGGACGAATAAAACTTAAATACTAGCATTATTTTTGAGTGGCTAAAAGTTTACAGGCGATTTTTTGCGAAAGATCAGTAAATGCCGCCTTTTTACTTTTAAACATAATGATTTTTTGCTATAAAAGAACCATTCATTTTTTATCAATACTTAGGAGATCCTTATGGAATTAGTATTCATTCGTCACGGTTTCAGTGAGTGGAACGCAAAAAATTTATTCACTGGTTGGCGTGATGTGAATTTAACCGAGCGCGGCGTAGAAGAAGCAAAAGCAGCGGGTAAAAAATTGTTCGAGAAAGGCTATGAATTTGATATTGCCTTCACTTCTGTTTTAACTCGTGCAATCAAAACCTGTAACATCGTGTTAGAAGAATCTCACCAATTATGGATTCCTCAAGTGAAAAACTGGCGTTTAAATGAGCGTCACTACGGTGCATTACAAGGCTTAGATAAAAAAGCAACCGCAGAACAATACGGTGACGAACAAGTTCATATCTGGCGTCGTTCTTATGACATTTCTCCTCCAGATTTAGATCCAAAAGATCCAAACTCAGCCCATAACGACCGTCGTTATGCAAACATCCCATCTGACGTGGTACCAAACGCAGAAAACTTAAAATTAACCTTAGAACGCGCGTTACCATTCTGGGAAGATCAAATTGCACCAGCAATGCTTTCTGGTAAACGTGTTTTAGTGGTGGCGCACGGTAACTCACTTCGTGCATTAGCAAAACACATTATTGGTATTTCTGATGCGGAAATCATGGATTTTGAAATCCCAACCGGTCAACCGTTAGTGTTAAAACTTGATGATAAATTAAACTATGTAGAACACTACTATCTTTAATTTATAAATGATTTCAAAGTGCGGTTAATTTTGATCTGCACCCCAAAAGTTGGACTCAACAAACCAACAATTGAGGTGCAGATTTTTTATGGGTAAACACTACACAATCGAATTTAAATTACAAATTCTTCAACCTATTTTGAATGGAAAAATGAGTATTAGAGAAGCAGCTCGTTTTTACAATATTCCTTCCAACGCCCTAGTCGGGACATGGTTGAAACGGTTTGAAAAAAGTGGCATAAAGGGACTTATTCCCCGTAAACCATCAGGACGACCGCCTATGAAACCTAAATATGCCAGAATGCCACCGCCACCCAAAACTGAAGAAGACCGTTTACGCCTGAGAATTTTACAGCTTGAAGCGGAGGTAGCCTACCTAAAGGAGTTGAGAAGGCTCAGACTTCAGGACGAAGCCGAGCAACGGAAATTATCCAAAGGTTAAGAACACGCTATCCGTTAAAATGGCTTTTAGGCTTTGCACAGTTAGCGCGTAGTACGTTTTTTGCGAAACTTCAGATTAAACCGGATAAGGATGAGGAGCTGAAAAAGGCCATTAAACGCATCAAAGCCAATCATCCTGATTATGGCTACCGACGTGTTCATGCCAGCTTGCCAGGCGTGAATCATAAAAAAGTTCAACGTTTAATGCAGACACTTGGGCTTCAAGTGCGGTCAAGAAAAAGCAAGAAATTTACCACCTATCGAGGCACGATAGGGGTAATTGCACCGAATCATCTTGAACGCGATTTTAGTGCAACGGCCCCGAAACAAAAATGGGTGACAGATATCACCGAGTTTAAGGCGAAAGATGGGAGTAAAGTCTATTTATCTCCAATTTTAGACTTATTTAACAATGAGATAGTCTCCTATAATCTCAGCTATTCCCCAAATTGGGCGCAAGTAGAGGACATGTTAATGCAAGCCGTCAAAGGATTAAATAAAGCTTGTGGTGTCATTTTACATTCAGACCAGGGATGGCAATATCAAATGGTAGCTTATCGTCGAATTTTAGCTGAACATGGCATCATTCAAAGTATGTCGAGAAAAGGGAATTGCTTAGATAACGCCGCAATGGAAAGTTTCTTTGGACGATTAAAAACAGAATGTTTTTATGGTCGGGAATTTAAAACAAAAGAAGAGATAGTTGATGCCGTCAGGGATTATTTGGATTACTATAATCATCGACGGATTCAACTAAAATTAAAAGGACTGAGTCCGGTACAATATCGAAAACAATCCTTTAAATAACAGTCTAACTTTTTGGGGTCAGATCATTTTGACCGCACTTTTTGTTTAAGGAGAATAACGGATGAAAAAATTACTTGCGGTGATTTTTGCCTTGTTACCTGTTTTGGCCTTTGCAGCATCGCCAAATCACTCGGCAAAATCAACTCAAACTAAGTCAGTGAAAACGGCAGTTAAAAAAGTGGAAGTCAAGAAAGCCACTACGCCTAAAGCCGTAGTCAAAACAGCAAAAAAGAAAGCCGATGCCAAAAAAGCAGAAGCGAAAAAGCCAACTAAAATTGCCGAAGCGAAAAAAGCGGTAACGAAAAAAGAAAAAATGAAAAATAAAACGACAAATAAAGCCTCTAAAGCAGAGTCGATAAAAACGAAAGGCAAACAGCCAGTAGAAAAAACTAAGCAAACTGCAGTAAAAGACAAAAAGACGGTAGCGAAAAGCAAGCAAAGTGCAGTTAAAGAATCAGCTAAACCTGAAAAAGTGATGGCTAAAAAAACACTCGCGGCTAAAACCGAAGTGAAGAAAGCAGAACCAAAAGCGGTTGAAAAAGTGACTGAAAATAGCGTGGAAGCTGTTACTCAGAAAACAACGAATACCGCGACAAAATCCGTTGTTGTACCAAGATGTAATGATTCAAAAGTTTTTGCCGTATTATCTGATGCGTTCCACAAGCAAGGTATTGCAACTAATACACCAATGACTGTAAAACAGATTATCCAAGCACATGAAACACAATCTTACCCACAACAAGGCATTCGGAGTTGTAACGCTATAGTTAGAACTAATGGCGTTAAATATGTTACGAATTACAGCATTATCTTGAATGATAAAGGCTTTTTTGTGCAAGTTGAAAACGCACAACCCGCTCAACGTTTCTAATTTTAACGTGCGTTATTTAAATGAAGTTGTTTGAATAGCGCACGTATTTCTTCTTTATTCAAACAGCGATATTCACCATTACTTAGTCCATCAAGTGTTAAACGGCTCATTTGATAACGGATGAGACGCAATGTCGGAAAGCCGATATGTGCCGTCATTCGACGTACTTGTCGATTACGCCCTTCGCTAATTTTAATTTCCAACCAGCTCGTTGGAATACTTTGACGTTCACGAATAGGTGGATTGCGAGGCCAGAGAAAATCTGGTTCTGAAATCAACCGCACTTTTGCCGGTTTCGTCATTCCATCTTTCAATTCAACGCCTTTGCGGAGTTTTTCTAAGTCAGTTTCTTCAGGAATGCCTTCCACTTGCACAAAATACGTTTTTTCTGTTTTAAACTTAGGATCCGCCAAACGATGTTGCACTTCACCATTATTCGTTAAAATCAGCAGCCCTTCACTATCACGATCCAATCGTCCTGCCGCATACACATTAGGAATGGTAATAAAATCTTTTAATGTAGCTCGGCCACTTTCATCGGTGAATTGTGTCAGTACATCAAACGGTTTATTAAATAAAACAACGATTGTTTGTTCTAATGTAAGTGGCTTTGCTTTTGGCTTAAATGAACGAGTAGGTTTTGCCGTTCGTTTGGTTGTAAATGAGTGAGAAGAGAAAGATTTTGACATATATTTATTCAGTAAAAAGAGAAAAAAGGCGGATTTTACTCCGCCCTTTTATATTACCATTGATTATCATAGAGCTACCAGATGAATAATCCCAAACTTCATCATAGTCATACCAAGAAAAATCTCTAAAATAGAGAGAAGAAAAATAAAGACAGAATGACGTTCTCGAATTTGCACAGAAAATTGACTGTAATCTACAGACTTTTTGATTATGATATCCGCAATGGCTGCTTCTGCTCTCTCTATAATATTTCCTTCACCAGCTAGTGAAAGAAGATAGTTTCCTTCTTCTGCTTGGAACCAATATAATTCCAGCCGCCCTTTTTAAAATCCACTTGATGAAGTTTTGAGAATGCTAACTGACAATGGAACCGCTCTTCCGGTCTGCTGATTGGTTATTTTGAAACCCACTTTTCCTATAGGGGATTTGGTAAATAATTTTCCGCTAAGCCATATCCCATACATTCCCTTCGGCAAGAAAAAAGTTCCTTCTTTGTCTACACATGGCATTTCATATAACAATTTTGTATTGACTAAACGGGGTATCGTTTTAAAACCAATAATCAGCAGTATTATTCCTGCTACCATCAATAAAAAATATAAATACTGCATTTTGTTCCTTTGCTAAACCCATCTAACATAACCTATATATATAAACTAAGATAAATGTGGGAAGAAACCTGACTATTTGGGAAGATATAAAATTCAAATGTAACGAAGTTTCAATATATGAAAAAATAAACCCAGCCTATTTTTAGTAAGCTGGGTTTATTATTAAGGTAGGATTCCTGCTTTTAATTCAGCAATTTTTTGTAAGATTTGGAATTTTTGATACTCAATCTGACCAAGTTGTTGATAAAGTTGAGTTAGCGATTGGTTCGGTTCTGAGGCATTAGCAACATCAATTTGAGTAGCTAATTCAAATGAACCACTTTTCCCCACAAAGCCATCTAAATCTTTCAATTTTTTGGCGTATCTATGAATGCCAGATTTAGACGTTTTATAACCCAATGACCTTAACCAAGTTTCAAGCTCAACAAATCCTGAATAATTGGATTTTCTCAAGCGTTTGTGTAATTCAATTTTTACATCATTTGGCAGATGTAAAATTTCAGATGTTTTCATTTTCACTCCCTAAACATATCAAACTGCCTTTTCGCAATCTCTTCCTTCTGCACACGTTTCACTATTTTGTAGATCCATTGCAAAGATAAACCATACTTCTTAGCAAGGTAGGCGTGATTATTGCCCGTGAACTCGTTGAAAATTTGCTTTTCACGTTCACAGGCGAAAAGTGACATCGACTTTGGCACATAAACATTCAATCCGCCCCAGTTATGTCCTGTTTTCAACGCCACAATCATTCCGATATTTTCCGCCATTTCCGCATCAATATCAGGAAAGCATTCGCGCACCGCCGTCACCGTATATTTTGCCAAATCTGCCAATAAATCGGGGGCTTTGGTTTGAAAGTCATTATTGTCAAATTTGGCTTCGTTCATCATTTACCTACTCGTTTTTTCCACTGTTTTAACTGCTCAATAATAGATGCCGTTTGCTCACTATCCAGCTCACGCCAGTCTGCAACGTCCGCATAATATCGAGCAACAAACGCATTCAACGCTGCCGAACTGCTTTCATCAGCTACCGCTTTCCACACTGCCCATAATTTCCGCTGAACGGCAGAAAGCTGTGGAATATCACGCGGTAAGCGAATTTTTGCACCTTTTTGTTGCAATATTTTGACCAGTTTCACTAGCTCTGAATAGCTTATATTTTTCGCAGAATTTTGGTAGAATTGCTGAGATAATAGACTTCGATAAGTCTCATCGTCCATTCCTAACTGACTTTTCCCAATATGCACCAGTTGTAATAATCGTTTTCTCATTGTTTACCCCTTAAAATTGCTTTCAATCGTTGTAAATTACTTTCCATTTTTGCCTTTTCCTGTGCCATTTCCTCCACACTTTTCGGCGGTGGTGACGGAAGCTCAGGATATTCACGCCCAGGTAAGGTTTCTAGAAGTTGTTTTGGCGTAGGAAACCAATCACAGGTCTGCCCAAGCAGCATAAAAGCCGCCTCAAACCTTGGCTTATCCAACGTCATATCCCACTCCTTTTTATGCGTGATCACCCGATACCACGCCTCAAGCGTAGGCTGAATCACATCTTCTGTAGGCGAATTTTTCAGCCGAAGCAGCAACAACATCGCCACACCTTTTGCCAACACAGGTTTTAACCATTGATTGTCTCGCCCCATTCCAACGCCCCTTTGATTGCGTTCATCTTGCTACTTGGTGCTGCCACAAGCGGTCTGTTTTGCCCCACATCTTGCACCATCACCGCCGTTCCCACCGCTTTATAACTCGCAATAATCTCCAATAAATAACCGTGGGATTTCATCGGCAACTTCAACGCCTGCCGATTTGCCATCATCTGATTGATCGCATAAATCCACGCCTCCACAGGGGCAGCACATTCCACGCCATCACGCTTAATCTTGCCCGCTTGAAACATTGGCGTAAGTTCACCCAGCAGCGTTGCCACACGATCAAAAGTGAGCGAACTTTTCGCAGGGCGGAACAGCCCCAAATACCGAATCAACGCCTCACCCAGCCCACCGTTTACCATCAACGCCGCATTTAATGCCTCGCTCGCCGCTTGGTTGGCAATCAACGCGTCCAACGAGTGCAACGCCCCGCACGCACTACATTTCACTTTCATTTCTGTTCTCCTAATACAAGAAAACCGCCCGAAGGCGGTTTGGTTTAACAAGTTGGGTCAAAATGCTGAATATATTCAGGCTCGTCATCATCTTCCAGTAAGGATTTAATAACAGGATCATCGGTAAAAATCATTTTTGCCATTCCCATTAATACTGGCTCAATGCCGTCCTTATTTTCAACTTGTCCATTTACAGCCCAATCATTGTCTTCATCAAGGAAGAAATCAAAGTGAAGGTCAGCTGTGAAGCCTTTGTCTGCTTCAGGTACTAAGCGAATAATT
Source organism: Haemophilus parainfluenzae (assembly GCF_036288925.1). Classification (NCBI taxonomy): domain Bacteria; kingdom Pseudomonadati; phylum Pseudomonadota; class Gammaproteobacteria; order Pasteurellales; family Pasteurellaceae; genus Parahaemophilus; species Parahaemophilus parainfluenzae. Next base: position 481,474 of record NZ_CP127167.1, on the reverse strand, counting down.
TGATACCAGCCTTTTGTTACGACAATAGGTATTGTTGTCATCAAATCAGTTATTATGGTTCTAACTTTGTTTGGCAGTTTAGCGGAATATTTAGCACCTATCGTAAAGTTTAGTTCTTCTGTTGTTGGACAAACGCCAATAGAAACTGTGGTCAAATAATGTGCCGTCATATTCTTACCCCCATTTTCATCAAAATCCCCTTCGCATTCTGCACATAAATACTGGCGTGCATTATCTGTTCTTTATCCAGCAATTTCTCCGCCTGCTCAAGCTGAATAATCGCTTGGCGAAGTTGCATTTTTAAGGCTTCTAGTGTGGAAATCATTGTCTTTTCTCCCGTTTACCTTGCCATGTTTTACAGTAGGTTTTGCGCGTGTTGCACCACTCACGTTGTTTGAGTGTTACCGCTTGCTTTGCTGCTTCTCCCCACAATTCACTAGCTCGGGCATAATTGCCCGAACGTTCAATTGCTGCTGCGGTTTCCGTTGCTTCGCGATAGACTTCTTCTAGAACATCGCGGTCGATTTTCGGTCTTCGCCCCATTAGCGCACCTCCTCATCATTCGGTTTGATGACAAATTCTTCTTCATTTTCCCGAATACTCACACCTGCAATCGCCTTGGCATTATTCGGGTCAGCCAGCAAGGCTTCTTTGTTCACTTCTTCTTTCACGCGTAAGAACTGAAACAGCCCCAAGCTCTTGATATTCTCAATCACTTTCGCCATTGAACTAATCCCCACCTTCGGCGGTTTGGCACGCCATTGTACTTCTCCAGTGGTAAAGTAAGCCGTCTTCTGTTTGCCGCCGTTAGTGAGCTCTAAACGACGACTTTCACAAAACGCCTGCACCGCCTTTTGTAAAGGCTTCAATTGTTCTTTCAGCGCGGTCAATTGCGCCGTGTATTTTTCATCAACCGCTGCTTTCTCATCCGCTTGCTGGGTGGTTAATCGCACCTGCTCGCGTTCTAAATCGCCGATCTGTTTAATCGCCAACGCCACTTCATCTTGGGTTTGCAAGGCGATTTCTTGCACTTCACTTTTTACTCTTGTTGCGCGTTTAGCCATCTTAAAATTCCTTACTAAAATTTATTTTAATTTCTTCAACATTAGCATTTAAAGCTGCTTTGATTTCAACCATTCCATTTGCTCTATTGAGTTCAAAATGGTGAATGCCTTGCTCAAGAGCCGTTGCCATGACCATAGGGTTATTTCTTGTTTTAGTTGCAAATACGAAACAACATTTGAGAAATTCTTCTTTATTATCTCGGTTAATAATTTCAATTTTAGCCATTCTTTGTTACTCCTTTTTGGCAAGTATAAGGATAAAAATCCGCGTTAATTTTTGGGGTTAAGTTGCCGTTGGGGGAACGGAGATAAATCACACCGCTGATACAAAGTTCGGAATAAGCCCACGTTTGCTTTTGTATCATTACGTCATCACACCCAACCAACAAAAGTGCGGTTAAAATCAAAGTCGTTTTCTTCATACAGCCCCCTAAACCTGCATCACCACATCGCCATTCACTTTCGGCACGCCCAAACTTTCCGCTAAGTTCATCGCAGCGGTCAGCAAATTGTTTACCGCCAGCGGATACAACAAACTGGTGGTGGTTTTATTTCGTCCCACCGCCGTTAAGCGTTGTCGCACCGCTAAAAACGCATCTTCTTCAAAAATATCGCTCAATTTTTTGCCCACTTTCGCCAAGCGAAACGTCACATAGTTTTCCAACTCGGCATCGAGTGGGGCGAGTTCGACCACTTCACAGCGTTGCACCACTTCGCGCACTTCGGTGTTGCGTTCTGACAGTTTCAGCTTCAATTCAGGCTGACCAATCAACACAATCGAAATCAGCTTTTTAAAGCCATCTTCCAACTCAAAAAAGCGTTTCAAGTGTTTAAGCGTAGGAATTGGCAAGGAGTGCGCTTCTTCGATGATTAGCACGTTCGAATAGCCCGATTTACAGCTTTCTTTCAACACTTGATGCAACTGGCGAAAACGTGCTTCAGGCGAACGCTTCACGCTTTGCAGTGGGGCAAGGGTGGAAATAATCGCTTCGGCAATATGGGCTGCTTTGAGCGTTTTGCCCTTGATGTCGTTGTCTTCCATCGCGATAATGTAAGGCTCAATCACCGCAATCGGAGCGTTTTCGGCACGAATGCGGTCAATCAAATCCCGTCTGAGTGTGGATTTACCTGCACCACTTTCACCCACCACCGCCATAAAACCACCGTGCTTGGCGGTTTGATAAAGCGACTCCCGCACATAACGAATGTCGCTGGTGACGAAAACTTCATCAGCCGAGCGAACATCGACGGAAAAAGGGTCAATCGGTAATAAAAAATGTTTCTTAGTGGCTGGAAATAAAGCCTGTTTTGCGAGTAACATAATCTCGTCCTTAATTTCTCGTTTGGTTTTAAGGGCGGAAGCGGCAGGCTCGGTCGCCAAACTTTCCCCTGTCGCTTCCTTTTCTAATAGCGTTGCAAGCGGTTGGTTTATCCTAATCTTTTGCAAAGACGCTATTAAACTCTTCTCAAATGCCGCCCACTCGCGCACCCGTTGATTATGGTTTATCAACTGGGAAATGGTCGCAGGCGACACATTCATCATCTGTGCCAACTGCCTTAAGCTCACGCCCTTATCAATCAGCACCTGTTTTAGTTTCAGCATAAAATGCTCCTTCAATCAGTCCCCCTCTTTTGTAAAAAGGGGTAGGGGAGATTTTGGTGATTAAGCGGCAAGCAATTTCAAATGCGAGGTTTTAGGCTCTGGTGCCACAAACTCCGCTTTAAAATCCTCAAACCCTAAGCTCAACAGCCGTTCCGCTTCAAGTTGCGGCACGCCTTGTGGGTATCTGCCATTCACCCATTGATAACACTCACCGTTCCACAGCTCACCCCAGCGTGCTTTGCCGTTTTTGGCAAATTCCACCGCCGACATCGGTTTTTGCTCAACACGGCGTGCGTTGGTGGTCAGTTCGTGTTCTTGTCCTTTTTTCGGTAAGAACCACGTCAGCTTGCTTTCTTCAATATGTTTGTAAGGGTTGATTTCGCCGTTGAATAACGGTGCGTTGGCTTTCTTGGCTCGCTTCAACTCGTCTTCGGTTTCTACGCCATAAGCCAGTTGCTCCGCCTGTTCCTTATTTGCTTCAAACGCCGTTTTGCGGTGGGATTTGTATTCTTCGCCGATGATTGCCGCATCCACACGGAAGCCTAGTTCATTCACTTCAATCGGCTCCAACACCACCCAGTAAGGTTTTAAACTCATCGCGCCATCATCAGCAAAAATCTGCTCAAAGCACTGCACTTGCACACATTCAGGGCGGTACGGATTTTTGCCCACCGTGATTTTCTCGCCAATTTTCACATCAGGTACATCACGCACATCATATCGGCGATTTTCAAAGCTGATTTCCAATTTATCGGTCACCAATCGCTCGGTGAGTGCGGTAATCATCAGCTCTTGGCAAATCTCACGGCTGGGCGGATATAACAAATCATTGGCGTGGATTTTTCGCCACGCACCGTAACGTGTCATACCGTGTCGGCTATGAATGGCTTTGCCGTTGAAATACCGCATCCACTGGTGAGCAAGCTGGTTTAACTCTGCCAAGCCACTCACATTCATAAACCGCAAACCGCTTTCAAATTGGCGCTCCACAATATCATTGCCTTTTTCCACTTGCCCTTTGGCTCGGGCGTTATGGGCTTTCGGCACTTCAATTTTTACGTCTAACTGGTTCAGCAAGTGCGTGAATATTTGCGACGTATTGGCAGAACCACGGTCGAACATCAAAATTTTCGGCACACCGAAAAATGGCTCGGCAGGGTTATCTTTCTTCTGAATGGCGTTAATAAAGGTTTCTGATATGTTCTCTGCCGTTTCGCCGCCATACACATATTCCACATAAATCACGCCACTCGCGTGGTCGGTAATCACATACCGCCACACTCGTTGCGGTTCGACTTTCGCCACCGGCGGTAAGGCGGGGCGTGGGGGTAAAGTCACCATTCCTAAACGTCCGTGGTTAGGCGTAAGCGAACAAGACGAGCAAAAACTCTTGCGAAAAGCGACCGCTCTTTTGCAACGCCAAATCGACCAAAGTTAGTCACTTTGTCTAAAACTCAAAAATAACGCATAAAACGCCCTCTGTGGCGTTTTAAATTGGATTCGATAAATGATTGCTCGAAATCCCTTGGGCGTGTTTATAAACACCCGTAAACACGCAAAAACACGCCTTTTCTCCTTCTTCCCATTTCAAATTCTCTTTTTCAATCCTTAAACCAGTTTAAAAGCTACAAGCGGTCATTTTTTCTATGATGTGTGCAAACAAGGAGAACAAAATGACCTTTATTGAAATTTTCAAAGCCGGCAAACGACTAGATGCAAATGGCGTAGAAGTGGAAATTACCATCGATGATTTGCAACAAGCCGTCAATGCCTACGACGTAAACTTTCACGAATCCCCCGCGGTAGTTGGACACCCAAAACACAATGCACCTGCCTATGGCTGGGTAAAACGCCTTGAGTTGGACGGTGATGTACTCAAAGCCGAGTTCGACCAAGTGGATCCTGAATTTGCCGAAATGGTGGAAAAAGGACGATTTAAGAAAGTGTCGTCTTCGTTCTATCTTGCCGATAGCCCAAACAATCCTTGCCCGGGCAGTTTGTACTTACGCCACGTCGGTTTCTTAGGGGCAATGCCACCCGCCGTAAAAGGCTTGCGTAACCCTGAATTTGCCGAAAACGAACAAGGCGTAGTGGATTTTTCCGACTGGGCGGAAGCAGGTTTGTGGCGACGTTTGCGTGAATGGCTGATTGGCAAACACGGACAAGATGAAGCCGACAAAGCATTGCCTGATTATTTAGTCAATAGCGTGGTAGAAGAATCTATCCGCAATGATTTGAAACGGTATCAACAAGATGAAGCAGGTTTTCCTGTGCCGAATTTTAATGAACCGAATAACCCAACTTCAGACCCAGCTCAATCAACCGAAGGAGAACTTGAAATGACACCTGAAGAAATTGAACAGCTCAAGGCAGAAAACGAAAAATTGAAAGCCGAAAAAGCTGAAACCGCGCTCAACCAAGCCAAAGCCGAAAATGCCGACTTTGCTGAAGGTTTAGTGAAAGCAGGCAAACTTGCCCCGATTGCTAAACAGCAAGCGGTAGATTTATTGAACTATGCTTCCACCACAATGCAAGGTGGTGTAGTTGAATTTAGCGAAGGCGAAAACCTACACAGCAAACTCAAAGCCTTTTTGGATGCTCAGCCACAAGTGGTGAACTTCGGTGAAGTCGCCACCAAAGACAAAGTGGCAGCTCCGCAAGACGGCACGGTGGAATATGCCGAAGGCACAAACCCAGCCAGCATCGAAGCTGACCAAAAAATTATGGCGTATGCCAAAGAACACGGCGTGAGCTACACCGCCGCCTTTAACGCAATTTATCAATAGAAGGGAAATTTATGACTGCTCACAATCTCGCAGCACTCCGTGTGCAAGATCCTGTTTTAACCAAATTGGCACAGGGCTATCACAATTTAGAACTCATCGGCGAAGTGTTAATGCCGACCGTCGAAATCGACAAAGAAGCGGGCAAAATTCCGAAATTCGGTCGCCTTGCATTCCGCTTACCAAGTACGGTGCGTAACTTACGCGGCACGTCAAATCGTTTAGATCCTGCAGACATCACGGCAATCGACGTGGCGTTGGAAGAGCACGATGTGGAATACGCCATCGACTACCGCGAAGAAAACGAAGCGATTTTCTCGCTCCGTCAATTCGCCTTAAACACTACCCAAGATGTGATTGCACTCGGTCGTGAAAAAGAAGTGGCAACGCTCGCGCTTGATGAAAGCAAATACGACAGTGGCAACAAAGTCACGTTAAGCGGTACATCAAAAATCACCAGCAAACAAGCAGACATCTTTGCGATGTTCGACACGGGCATTCGTGCCGTGAAGCGTGCGATTGGTCGCAAGCCGAATGTATGCGTGATTGGAGGCGATGTGTGGGCGGCGTTGAAAGAACACCCAGCTGTCATTGAAAAACTCAAGTATTCACAAGTGGCGATTGTAACGCCTGAAGTATTCGGCAAGTTGATTGGCATTGATACCGTAAAAATCGGCGAAGCGGTGTATGAAGAAAGCAATCAACTTAAAGACATCTGGTCTGATGCCATTGTGCTTGCCTATGTTGCGCCACGTTCAACCGAACGCAAAGGCACAGTGTATGAGCCGTCTTATGGCTACACCGTCCGTCGTCAAGGTGGCTTATTTGTGGACACCTACAAAGAAAACGGTGGCAAGCTTGAAGTCATTCGCACCACCGATATTCACAAACCGCACTTACTCGGTGCATCGGCTGGTTATTTGATTAAAGGTTGCCTATAACCCCAAAAAATCCCCCCTCTTTAGTAAAGAGGGGTTAGGGAAGATTTGTAACACCGTTTCACTAGGAGAAACCAATGAACAAAAAACTTTACGTTGTTATCGGCACCATGGCCATTCTGCATAACGGCAATCGTTATGAACAAGGTGCAAAAATTGAATTAACCGATGAAGAATACGCCCAAATCTCGCTTTATGTGAAGCTAGATGAAGCCGAAGACGAAAAACGCAAACAGGCGGAAGCTGAGGCGGAAAAAGCTCGTCTTGCGGAAGCAGAAAAAGCCCGCAAAGAAGCGGAAAAGGCAAACAAAAACAACAAAGGCGAAGGTAAAGAATAATGTACATTCAGGCACAAGATTTAACGGAAGTAGTGAGCGAAGTGGTGCTTGTGCAACTCTCTAATGACAACACAAGAGCAACGGAAGTCGATTATGCCGTATTAAACAAGGCGTGCGAATACGCTACCGAAACGGTGGACGGCTATTTACGTTCACGTTATTTGCTACCGTTAAATGATGTGCCAACGCTTGTGCGTAACATTTGCCTACAACTGGCTCGCTATTGGTTGTATTCACGCCGTCCTGAAGGTAAAGGCTTTCCCGACAATGTAAAAGAAACCCACAGCCAAGCCTTAAAAGATTTGGAGCACATTGCCAGTGGCAAACTGCATTTGGGCTTAACGGAAATCGGCGCGGAAGGCGATGACAGTTTGCCGTCTGCGTTGAAATTTAAAGCCCGTGCACCGCAGAAATTGGATTTGTCGGGCTATTAAGGGAGCATCTATGAGTGCCACTTTGCCTATTTTGGAAAGCATCCGAAACCACATCGAACAGAAGACCACGCGTTTTTCCATCGAGTTGTTTCCCGATGACTTAGACCGCTACAACCTCACCGACCAATATGGTGCGGTGCTGGTGCAGTATGCAGGTTCCAAATTTGAAAGTCTTGATAGCACCGACATTATCCAACAGCGCCGCAAAGTGCTGATTGCCCTCACAGTGATTGCCCGCAGCCAACACGATGATACAGGGGCGTTGGAAATGCTCGACCAACTCAGGCTGGCGATTGTGGGATTTCGCCCGACAAATTGCACCGCTTGTAGCTTAGTGAGTGAAGAATTTGCAGGTGAAGACGATGGGCTTTGGCAATATCAACTGATTATTCAAACGGAAACGTGGCAGGTGGAAGTACACCAGCCGCAAAATTTACCAAAATTTACCGCGGCATGTTACCGCCGCAAAGAACCATAAGGAGAACATTATGGCGTTTCATCACGGAACGAAAACAACACGCGTGGCAGGCGGTTCTGTCGCGGTGGAAACGGTGGACGGTGCAATTATTGGCATCGTAGGGACTGCACCTATCGGCGCAGTCAATGAATTGACCGTGTGCCAAACCACCAAAGATTTTGCTCAATTTGGTGTGATTTTAAACCAAGGCTTTACCCTGCCTGATGCCTTTGATGTATTGGCTCGCTATGCTGCAGGTAAGGTGTATGTGGTCAATGTGTTAGATCCGAAAAAACACAAAACCGACATAAACGATGAAGTGCTTACCCAAGATAGCAGCACTTTAATGGCGAAAACCGCAAAAGCGGGTCTATTAAGCCTAACGCTTCAATCAAACAGCCAAACCTTATCGGAAGGCAGCGATTACAGCGTGAATTTGCAAACAGGGGAAATTACCTTGAAAGCAATGCACGAAGGCTTAAAAGCCACTTATGCCTATGCCGACCCTGAAAAAGTGACGGAAGCCGACATCAAAGGCGGCATTGATTCAGCGACGGGCAAACGCAAAGGCTTGGAATTGGTGCGTGATGGTTTCAACCTTTACGGTGCGGATGCAAAAATTCTAATCTGCCCTGAATTTGATAAAACCGCAAGTTGTGCTGCCGCACTTTCAACTCTTGCAGAACAGCTCAAAGCAGTAGCTTACGTGCAATTACCAAAAGGCACATCGCTTTCTAAAGCGATTCAAGCTCGCGGCCCGATTGGTGTATTGAATGCCTCCGCAAGTTCTGAACGTGTTCGCCATTTCTATCCCTATGCGCTTGGCTCAAGTAATACATTAGAAAGTTTAGCGGTGCACGCAGCAGGCTTGCGGATGAAAACCGATACCGACAACGGCTACTGGTTCTCTACTTCAAACCGTCAGTTGCAAGGCGTGATTGGAATGGAAGTGCCATTGACTGCTCGTGTGGACGATGAACAATCAGAAACCAACCTGCTTAACGCAGTAGGTATTACCACAATTTTCAATAGTTTTGGCACAGGCTTCCGCTTATGGGGTAACCGCTCATCAAACTATCCAACAGTAACCCATATCATCAATTTTGAAACGGCGTTGCGCACAGGCGACTTAATTGACGAAAGCATTCGCCGCACCGAGTTGCAATTTATCGACCGTCCGATTGATGACGCATTGATTGACAGTCTAACTGAAACCGTGGACACCTATTTGCGTGCATTGCCGTCTATCGTGGGTTATAGCGTCAGTCTTGACCATGATTACGACTTGGTGGATGAATTTAGTAAAGGTCACGTGCCGTTGATGTATGAATACACGCCAAAATTGCCAGCGGAATTGATTGGCAATAAATCGGTAATGACCCGTAAATACTTAGTGAACTTGGTGTCACAACGCTAGAAGGAGAAAATTATGAGTACCGCAATTCATCAGATTGTGAACGCCAATGTGTATATGAACGGCAACTCGCTTTTGGGCAAAGCCAAAGAGTTTAAATTACCTGACATCGAGTTCGAGTTTATTGAACACAAAGGCTTGGGGCTACACGGCACAATCAAACTGCCTGCAGGGTTAAATGCAATGGAAGGCGAAGTGATTTGGGATAGTTTTTATCCTGAAGTACGAGTAAACGCCTATAATCCTTATAAAAATGTGTAATTGATGGCACGTTCTAATGTGCAAGTGTTTGATTCTCGTGGCTTGGCTGCGGAAGAAGCCCTTGTCACCATTATGAACGTGGCATTTAATAAAACCACAGGTGGAAGCTTGAAAAATAAAGAAGCGACGGAACATTCCGACACCTTCCAAATTTATTCCATCAAGCAAATCCTTGCAGGTAAAGAAGTCCTTTTTGTGGACGTGCTTGCGAACATTTACCGCGTAAACGGTCAAGATGTATTGCAAAAATACCGCACGAATATTGGGCAGTAATTCTTTAAAGCAGTTTAAACGACCTTTAAAGCTCATTTAAGTAAACTCCTTTGTGAAAGTTAAACAACATACTCACAAAGGAGTTTTTTATGTCTCAAAAAGTCGATGCAGTTCGCACCACCATTAAATTATCCAGCCCGATTAACTTACCTGATGGCACAGTCATTGAAGAAGTCAAAGTGCGTGATCCGTTAGTCAAAGATTTCCGTATTGCAAGCCAACAAGGTAAAACAGCAGAAGACCGTGAAATTATCGTGGCTGCCTTATGTTGTGGTTTAGTCTTGGAAGATATGGACTTAATCAAATGGAAAGATTACGTTCAAATTCAACGATTTCTGTTTGGTGCAAGCAGTGAAGATGGAGACGCTGAATAATGCGATTGCCGACATTGTTTGGTGGTTTGGTTTTTCAGCAGAAGAAATTGATGGTTGGACACTAAAAGAACTTGACGATTGGCTTTTTCAAGCCAATCGTCAGGTTAAGGCGGGTTATGTACGAGCTTGACGGTAAAATTTAACCAGCCCAATAATTGCCCCTGTGATTGTTGCAGCACTTAAAGAAAGCAAGGTCATTAAAGGGGCAGTTACTAACGCGATAATTGTGCCTAATACAAGATAAAGAATAAAACCCACACCAAAAGCAATAAAGAAGTTGTCTGTGGCATTAAACATACCTACCCAATACCACCAAGAAAACGCCAAAAAACCGATAGAAAACAATAAACCTATCACAGACCAGTAGGCTTTTTCTACTATATCGTAATCTTTCCAGTCTTCTATGATTTCTTTGAATAAGTCGAACATAAATGCCTCCTGAATTTTTCGTATATTTAACATAGTGAGCAAAAAATGGCAAATAATTTAGTACTTGGTTTAGTGATTGGTGCTTCTTTAAAAGGTAGTTTTTCTGCTGCCTTTGGAAAGGCGAATAAAACCATTGAAAACCTTTCTAATAATTTGGGTAAAGCAACCCAGCAAAACGAAAAATTGGGTGCAAAAATGGCGAAATGGCAAGAACGCCAAGTCGCACTGCATCAAAAAATGCAACTTGCCTATCTTTCGGGCGATCAGAATATTGGCAAACTTACTCGACGTTATGAGCGAATGCAGGCAGTAATTGCTCGCACAGCAGAAAAGCAACAACATTTTACCCGAGCCATTCAATCTTCTGAAAAAGCCCAAAAGTCTTTATCAAAAGCAATTGATGCTCAAAAAATGCGTGCTCAGAATAGAGAAGAATTAAAAAGTAAGATTTTTACAGCAGGTGGAACAGCTGCATCTATCGCAATGCCCGCTTGGGGTGCTGTTAAAAGTTATATCACTCAAGAAGAAGCATCAAATAATTTAAAAATTGCAATGATGAAAGCAGATGGTAGTTATGGGCGATTTGATGCAATAGATAAAAAAGCTGGGCAATTAGGTAATAAATTGCCTGGTTCTAAAGCCGATTTCTTACGAAATGCAACAAGCCTTTCCGAACAAGGCGTATCTGATGAAGTGATTGAAAATGGTGGCTTAGAGGCTTCTGCCAATCTTGCCGTTTTGCTTAATATGGATCAAGGTGAGGGAGGCGAGTTTCTTGCTAAATTTATGGAAGCAAGGGGATTAAAAGATTCTGAACTTTTTGAAGCTGTTGATATGTTACAGCGAGCTAAATTTGCAGGCGGCTTAAGTAAAGATCAAATGTACGGTTCAATGTCTTATAACGCCACGGCTATTCGTGGTCTTGGACTGACGGGGCTTGAAAATACGAAAAAATTACTTGCTTTAGAAGGAATGAATGGACAACAAGGCTTGGAAGGCACTTCATTTGGTACAAACTTTTCTGCAATGTTAGAACGTTTTAATGAAGGTCCGAAAATGATTGCTGAAGCCAAAAAAGGAATGAAGGCAGAGGCAAGAGATATGATGGAATCTTCAGGCGTCGATTTCCAATTCTACGATAAGAAAACGGGCAACTTTAAAGGCATTGATGGTGCACTTCAAGAGTTGATGAAATTTGAGAAAATCAAGAAAAAATTTGGCGATGAAGGTGTTGGGCTTGTTGCGAAAGAGTTGTTTGGTGTAGAAGGTGCAAGGGTTGCTAAGGTTTTAATTGAACAAGGTGCTGAGGGGTTAGAAAAATTCCTCAAGAAAATGGATCAGCAAGCCAGCATTACACAGCGCATTGAACAAAAAACAAGTACGCTTGCTTCTTCATTAGAAAGTTTAGGTGGTGTTTGGGATAGTGCTGTAGGTTCTTTTGGCTCCGCTTTTGCAAGCGATATTAAATCACTTTCAAATGATTTACAGGGATTTATTGAAAATACGCTTACCCCCTTTATCAATGAACATAAAACTTTAATTAAATGGGGAGCTTATGTTGCAGGTGGATTTGCCTTATTAAGCACGGTTGGTTTAAGCCTTAAATTTGCGTTTAGTGGCATAGCATCCATTTTTTCAGCAGCATTTATGCCATTTAAAGTATTTAAGGCAATTAAAGCAGCAAAAGAACTTGAAAGCTTAACGGGTACAGTTACCAAAACAGGTAGAGTAATAAAATTGCTTGGTTCAGCTTTTGGTATTGCAAAAAAAGCCTTTATTGGATTAGGGCAAGCTTTGCTTACCAACCCTATCGGCTTAACCATTACCGCCATCGCTGTTGCCGCCTATCTCATCTATGACAACTGGGAACCTATTTCTGCGTGGTTTGCAAATCTTTGGACAAATATAACCGCTTATTTCCAAAGTTTTTGTACGTGGGTGCAAGGTATTTGGAATGGCGCGACTGAATGGGTGTCGAGTGCGTGGTCGGGGGTTTCGGATTATTTTGGACAACTGTGGGACGGTATTACTAGTTTTTTCGATTCAGGCATCGGCAACATTACTGCCACGATTCTCAATTGGTCGCCACTCGGTTTATTCCAGCAAGTATTTTCTACCGTGTTGTCGTGGTTTGGTATTGATATGCCAGCGAAGTTTACCGAATTTGGTTCTAACCTTATCAATGGCTTAGTCAATGGTATTCGCAATGCGTGGGACGGAGCGAAAGAATGGGTTATTAGTCTAGGACAATCTATCAAAGGTTGGTTTACTGGCGAAATGAAGATCCATTCCCCTTCACGTGTGTTTAAAGGTTATGGCGAAAATATCGTCTCAGGGCTTGCCATTGGGATTGCTGAAAATGCCCTTCAAGCCACACAAGCGGTCGATAAAATGGGGAAAAAGGTCAAGAAAGCAGCTCCAAAAAACGTGGCTGCACCTGCAATAAAAGCCCCAAAAATGCCAACGGTTGAACCACTGGTAGCAAAAAGTGCGGTGAAATTCGAGCCTGTTTTAAATGGCATTGAAACCGCCTTTAAACCGCTGTTAAACGAGAAAAAAGGCTTTTTAGGCACACTGTGGGACGATGTGAAATTCGGAGCGAATTTTGTCGGCAATCTGCTTGGGCTAAATCAATCGACCGATTTCCGCACGCCTGATTTTAATCAGGCAAGCGGTCAAAATCCGTCAATCTTTCGCGATTATCAACCGCTAAATAGAAATGCGGTTACCAATAACGAAACCAATCAGCACAACGGCATCATGGTCAATTTTAACCCGACCATTAACGTGAACGGTAGCCAAAATCAGGGCGTAATGGAACAGGTGCAGCAAGGGTTGAATATGAGCCTTGTGGAATTTGAACGCCTGCTTAATCGCGTGCTAGACCAACGTCAGCGGAGAGCCTACTAAGGAGAAACAACGATGTATTTTATGCTAGGTAATATCGTCTTTGAGCCTGTCAATTTGACCGACTTCAACGAAACCCATTCGGCAGATTTTGCCGAACACGCGGTGCTCAAAGGCAAGCCAAAATTGCAAGCTATGGGCGAGAAACTGACAGATTTATCCTTTGCGATTCGCCTACACCACAAAATCGGCGGCGTGGAAAGTCGTTATCAATCGCTACTTTCGGCAAAAGCCAAGCAAGACGCCCTTGCCTTGATGTGGGGTTCAAAATACAAAGGCAATTTTGTGATCACCGATATTTCATCGACCACCCTTTTCACCGATGCCAAAGGCAATGCCTTGGCTCGGGAGATGAATATCAGCTTGCGAGAGTTTGTCGGTAATGGGCAAAACAACCTGCTGGGTGCGGCGTTGAATGTGGGCGGGAAATCCTTGCTCGGTTCGATTTTGCCGAAAGGCTTAACCAACACACTTTCAACTGTGAAAACGGCGGTTAGCCGTGGCGTGGAACTCTACAACCAAGGCAAACGTGCGGTGGATGAAGTTCGCAACACCATTGCAGTAGTTCGCCCGTTGGCACACAACCCCGCTTCCGCATTGGCGTATTTGCCGAGTACGCTTGCTAATTTAGACAACGCCTTGGGTGGTTTTGGCGAACTGGTCGGAATGCAATCTGCTTTCGAGGGAGTTCGCCAGTATCTGCCTGCCATTAGCGAATTTAGCCGTGATGTGTCTGCGGTATATGATGATTTGCAAATAATGAAACAGAGTTTCAGTCGGGCGTCTGCTGATAGCGAATGGAATAACTGGTTTACGCCTGCCGATAATGCTTTAACTGAAATCAATGAGCGGCTGGATAATTCCGCAAATTCAGTGGCCAAAATGACCGCTTGGATCGTGTTGCGTGAAGATGAAAACGTGGAGAATGAAAATGACCCAAACCGTCCTTAAACACACTGTCAAACAAGGCGAACGCTGGGATAACCTTGCTTATTATTACTATGGCGACGCTCTGGAATATGCTCGCATCATTAGAGCCAATCCACATATCAGCTTTTGCGAAGTGTTGCCGACAGGGGCGACCGTGTTTATCCCTGTGCTAAATGTGAAGCCGACCCAAAACGAAAACCTGCCGCCGTGGTTAAGGGGTGATAATGATTAAAGTGCAACATCCCGATTTTTCGCTTTTTTATGAGAAAACCAATATCACGGCAGACATTGAACCGTCTTTGCTGGAATTGACCTACACCGACTATTTAGAAGGGCAATCGGACGAGCTGTCCGTTTCCTTTGAAGACATCAGCGGCAAGTGGATTCGCCAATGGTTTCCCACACAGGGCGATAAACTCAAGGCAGCGATTGGCTATCAGGGCGAGCCGTTAGTCGAAATTGGGGCGTTTGAGATTGATGAGGTGGAATACGGCTATCACCCATCTAGCATTACCTTGCGAGCCTTATCCACTGGCATTAGCAAAGCTAACCGCACGCTCAAGCCGAAAGCCTACGAGAACACCACGCTCGCCCAGGTAGTGGCAGCGGTGGCAAATCGCCTGAAGCTAAAAGTGGTGGGCAAAATTCGCCACATTCCCATTCAACGCATTACCCAATATCAAGAGCGTGATGTGGAATTTTTAGCACGCCTTGCTCGTGAATATCATCACAGCTTTAAAATTGTCGGCAATCAGCTGGTGTTTACCGATAAAGATGAACTCGGACAAAGTGAACCTGTGGTCGTGTTGGATGAAAGCGAATGTATCAGCTTGCGACTTCGAGATCGGATTAAAGACACCGCAAAACAGGTGGAAATCAAGGGCTTTGACACAAGCGGTAAAAAAGTGCTGAAAAAAAGCAAAAAAGCGACCGCACTTCGCCCGAAAATGAAGCAAGCACAGGCAGCAAGTGGCGATACGCTCAAAATCACCACACGTGGCGAAAGCTAAGAACAGATTGATGCTAGAGGCGATGCAGCATTAAGCGAGCAAAACGAAGACCAAAGTGCAGGCGATATTACCCTGATTGGCAACCCAAAACTGGTGGCAGGTTCGACTATTTGGCTTAAAAATTTGGGCGTATTTTCTGGCAAATACTTAATCAAACAATCACGCCATACCTTTAACAAACAGGGCTACACCACCAGCATCGAGGTGAGAATGTTGGAATTTATCCCAGATGATTTGATGACTTTAGGCATGGAGATGACGAATGCAAACCCATAATTTTGGTGCGACCTATCAAGAAGGCATTGTGTCGGCAATCGACCCGAAAAGCCACAAAGTGCGATGCAGAATCCCTGCGCTTGAAGATTTGGAAACCGCGTGGCTTTCGTATCTCACGCCCAACGCAGGTGGCAATCAATTTTATTGCCTGCCAGACGAGGGCGAATTAGTCGCGCTACTTCTTGACACTCGCGGTGAGGGCGGTTGTGTGCTAGGTGCAATTTATAACGCGCAAGACCCGACACCAACTAGTGATGGCGATATGTGGATGAAGAAATTCAGTAACGGTACGGTCATTTCGCACAATCGTAAAAGCGGTGATGTCGTTGTGAAAACCCAAGGACACCTCACTGCAACAGCAGACGGTGGTGCAACTATTAACGCTGACACCACTATCAATGGCAAATTGCACGCCACAGGAAAAATTACATCAGACACAGAAGTTTCCGCACCGAAAGTAACTCAAGGAAGCATTGAACTCGGCAAACATAAACACACAGGTGACTCCGGCGGTAAAACAGGCATTCCAGAATAGCCCACTTCTTTAAATCAGTTTAAAAGCCCCAGCCCAAATAGCCTTGTATCATCAAGGCTATGAATACAAATCCGATACACTCAACCCACTGGCAACTTGCACCTAACCTTAATGAACAGGCGATGCAAGGCATTGATGATATTCATCAGTGTATTGCCAACATTCTCAACACACTCAAAGGCACCGATGTGCTTCGCCCCGAATTTGGCTCCGACCACTTTCGTTACATCGACTACCCCGAAGACATCGCACTGCCCAATATGGTGCGTGAAATCACGCTTGCCCTACAAAAATGGGAACCCCGCATCGAGGTTGATCATATCGCCATTGATGGACAGGCTCCGTATTTTGAACTGACAATTTATTGGGCGTTAGTGGATGAAGTGTATCGGGAGATTTATCAAACCACACTCGTAATGTAGGAACCGCAATGAAAAAAGAAGACGTAAAAATTGTGTCTGACGACATCAAGCAAATTTTAGCGGATGCCATTGCCGACTACGAGCAGCGCACAAGTAAAACATTGCAACCTGCCCATATTGAACGCTCTATTATTCAATCTTACGCCTACCGCGAAATGTTAGTGCGACAAGGAATTAACCATGCCTTTTTGCAAACCTTTCCGCAATTTGCCACAGGGCTTGCTTTAGATTTATGCGGTGAGCCAATGGGCTGTTATCGTCTATCTGACCAAGCAGCAGATGTCACCTTGCGATTTAATGTTGCAGGCAGTCATTCGGCAATCGTGATTCCGCAAGGCACGTTAGTTGGTGCAACCGACAGCCTATTATTCGCTACGCAAACCGAAGTGCGAATTAACCCGACCGAGCAATATGTAGACGTTACCGCCATTTGCCAAACCACAGGCGAAAGTGGCAATGGCTGGCAAATCGGGCAAGTAAAAACGCTCAAAAGCGAACTGCCAACCGATGTAACCGCCTCCAATATTGATGTATCGGCAAATGGTATCGACACTGAAAGTGATGATGACTACCGCAAGCGGATTTTGCTTGCGCCAGAAGCCTTCACCACTTGCGGTTCGGTTGCCGCTTACGAATATCACACTCGTAGCGTGTCGCAAGTGATTTCTGATGTGGCGATTTCCACCCCTCAAGGTGGCACGGTCAAAGTCACGGTATTGACCAAGCACGGACTGCCGTCTGAGATTTTGCAGAAAAAAATTCGCCATTACATCAGTGGTGAAAAACACCGACCGCTGTGTGACACCGTGATTGTGGCTGCGCCTGAACGCAAAAGCTATCGTGTGGTTGCTAACTTAGATTTGCTCGCTACCGTCGCCGAAAATGAAGTGAAAGCCAAAGCTGAAACTGCGTTGCGAACCTATCTTTCATCACGCACGCAAAAATTGGGGCTTGACATCGTACCGCTTGATATTCAAAGCGTGCTGAAAGTCGCAGGCGTGTATAACGTGCATTTGGTAAGCCCACAACTTACCGAGCTCACACCTGAACAATGGGCAGAATGCGAAAACATCACGATAAACATCAACGCGGAGCGCAAAGATGGCTAAGTTGCAATATCCGTCAATTATTGAAATATCGCCAAAACTGACCGCACTTGCTAACCTTGGCAAGCGGTTAAATCGGCTGGATAAATCGCAAATTATGACCAGTTTTGTAGATTTAGTTCCGACCGAGTTTCTAGAGCTACTTGCCGAAAAATGGAGTGTGACAGGTTATGACGGCTGGTTGCTTGCAGAAAGTGAAGATGCCAAACGTAAGCTGATTAAACGAGCGGTCGAACTGCACCGTTACAAAGGTACGCCTTGGGCAATGCGGGAGATTATCCGTCAGCTTGGGTTTGGTGAAGTGGAGATTATTGAGGGATTATATAACCAGAACTATCAAGGCAACATTCAGTACAACGGCATTTTTACTTATCACGACACCCGTAAATGGGCACATTACGTAGTGTTACTCAAACAACCCGTTACTCAAGACCAAGCGGATTTGTTGCGAAAAACCTTGCGGGTGTTCGCGCCTGCGCGTTGTGTGTTGGCAAGCCTTGACTATCAGCAAGTGGCGTTACGCTACAATGGCAAACAACGCTACGATGGACAATTTAACTTTGGGACAGCATAGGAAAATTTATGGCAAATCTAACTGAAATAAGCAATTGGGAAGACGGTATTTATCGCATTGAAACTTCTGACCCAGTATTAGGTGGTGAAGAAGGCATTGCCAACAAATCCATCAAACAACTCGCCAATCGAACCAAATATTTAAAAGGCCAAGTAGATAACATCAATCGCGAACGTACCGGCTACGCCACCAAAACCAGCCCTGCATTCATCGGAGTGCCGACTGCACCAACCGCAGCAGCTAGCACGAACAACGCTCAAATTGCAACCACAGCATTTGTGAAAACCGCAATCGCCGCATTGGTGGGTTCTGCGCCAGCGGCATTGGACACGCTGGAAGAACTGGCTCGTGCGTTAGCAGGTGATGCAAACTTAAAAGCGACGTTGCTTGCTGAAATTGGGAAGAAAGCCAACGCCACTGATTTTAATGCCTTACATGATTTATTTATTGGTATCCCTATTCCTTATCCGCTCTCTACCGTCCCAACAGGTTGCTTAGCCATGAACGGACAGCGGTTTGATAAGACGCATTATCCTAAATTGGCTTTGAAATACCCATCAGGGCAACTACCAGACATGCGCGGTGAATTTATCCGTGGCTGGGATAATGGGCGTGGGGTAGACGTGCGGCGGACATTGTTGTCGGCACAGGGGGATGCAATTCGGAATATTACAGGTGGTTCAGATAATATTTTGAAATCTAAAACTACAGCAAATAGAGGAGCGTTTTCAGGCAGTGAAACTGATTGGCGACCAACATTGGCAGATCGTAGCACAAATCTAAATTCAATAAATACTGGCGATTCTTACGTATATAAAGAAATGAACATTGGCTTTGACGCAAGTCGCGTTGTGCCAACAGCGAATGAAAATCGCCCCCGCAACATCGCCTATCACTACATCTGCCTAGCCGCATAAGGAGGACAACATGACCGTAACATTTAATCAAGACGGCTTTGCCGAAACTAGTGGCGAAATCACCGTATATTGCACTGACAACCAAGGTATTTACAGCCACACCACGGCTGAATATGTGAGCGAAGGCGGAAGCCTTTCCGCAGGCAGTTATTTAGATGCCCCGCCACAACCGAAACAAGGCTTTGTCATTATGCGAGCAGAAAACAATTGGCAATATCAAGCCGACCATCGTGGCACCTATTACAGCAAGGAAACAGGCGAAAAAGTAGAACATACTGCACTGGGTGAATTGCCTGATAATTTAACCGCACTTGCACCACTTACCACACCTTGCAAGTGGAATGGCACAGAATGGGTAAAAGATGAAGAAAAAATTGCTGATAATTTTATAAAAACGCAAACTCACCTTATCGCCAACATCGATGAGCACGCTGCCTCAATTTACAGCATGTGGACGCGTTTTGAGTCCGAGTATCGTGAGCGCCAAACAGCTGCAGAAGCTTTTAAATCTGCAAGTTATGAAGGTGAGTGCAGCCGTTATATCACGGACTTCGCTCAACGTGCTGGGTTGGATAACAAGACTGCGACAAATCTCATTTTAATGCAAGCAGCTGGGCTCGAAAAGCTACAAGTTGAGCTAGCTAACCAGCGCATGCGTAAGTATGAGCTCAAAGCACCGGGTTTAACGCTTGAGCAAATACAGGCAACTTATGACGACATTATCAAGCAAATGGATAACTTGATGGAGGCATATCAAAATGGCTAAGGTTTATTTGGCGATGTACAAACACAAGCGAGACTGGCGTAAAGAGCCAATCAAAGCGATAGCCGACCGCATTACTCGATTTTTTACCAAAGGCCAATATTCTCACTGCGAGATTGCTATTGAGCGTATTGAGTTTGGCAACGGACATCATTATGAGCATGAGACAGTATATGACTGCTACTCATCATCGGTACAAGACGGTGGTGTGCGTTGCAAGCAGATTGATGTGTCCGATAACACCAAATGGGATTTAATTTCGCTAGACGGTGTAACCGAAGCACAAATCAAAGCCTATTTTGACCGCACTTCGGGCAAAAAATATGACTGGTGGGGAGCATTAGGCATCGTGCTTGGCATCAAACAAAAACGCTCAAAGTATTTTTGTAGTGAGTGGTGCTTTAATGCGATCTATGGGAATGAAGAAGGCTGGCGGTTTAGTCCGAATCAGTTGGCAGCAATGTTTAACAAAGGAAGAATTTAAAAGGAGGGTTTACCCTGCACAACGTTTAATTCAATGAAGAAAAGACGGCGATAACAACGGCACTGGGAATGCTCGTTGTTACCAGCTACGCAGAACCAGCCTGCATATAGCCATACGCCGCCTACCTTGCGCAAGGCGGGCGGATTGTAACAAATCTTTTAATTAGGAGAAATATATGCAGTCAATTAAAGCAATCCGTTGTACATTTTGTAACAAATTATTGGCGAAAGTGGGGACAGTTGGTTATTTAGAAATCAAATGCCCACGTTGCAAAACCGTCAATACTACCTGTTAATTTGATTTGAGTGTCGGAATGCCTTGAGCATAGGAACGCCATAGAAAGGAAAAACTATGGCAAATCAAAACGCCTTTAAACAAGCCCCGCTGCCATTTATCGGACAAAAACGAATGTTTCTCAAACAATTTGAGCAGATTTTAAATGAGAACATTCCCGATGACGGTGAGGGCTGGACAATTCTTGATACCTTTGGTGGTTCAGGCTTGCTCAGCCATACCGCCAAACGGTTAAAACCGAAAGCCCGAGTGATTTACAATGATTTTGATGGCTATGCGGAAAGATTGGTGCATATAGACGACACAAACGCCCTACGCGCACAAATCTTTGCAAAAATCGGTAACGCTACGCAAAAAAATAAGCGGTTACCAAAGGTATTGAAGGCAGAAATCATTAAAATCATTGATGAATTTCAGGGCTATAAAGACTTAAACTGCTTGGCGAGCTGGTTATTGTTTAGCGGTCAGCAAGTCGGTTCGCTTGAAGAACTCTACCACAAAGATTTCTGGCATTGTGTGCGCTTGAGCGATTATCCAAGTGCGGACGGTTATTTGGACGGCGTAGAAGTTGTACGCGAGTCATTTCATACCTTGCTGCCAAAGTATGCCAACGACCCGAAAGCCCTATTTGTGTTAGATCCGCCTTACCTTTGCACCAAACAAGAAAGTTACAAACAAGCCACCTATTTTGACTTGATTGACTTCTTGCGACTGGTCAATATCACTCGTCCGCCGTATGTGTTTTTTAGCTCGACGAAGTCGGAGTTTATTCGATTTGTGAATTATATGTTGGAAGACAAGGTGGATAATTGGCAGGCGTTTGAAAACGCCAAACGAATTACGGTGAATGCAAAACTGAACTACCAAGTGGCGTATGAAGATAATTTAGTCTATAAATTCTAGTAGTAAAAAAGGCTTCGCGTGATCACGAAGCCTTTTGCATTAGTCTTCTAATTCGGAAAGCAAACAATAAAACGGTGGGGCGAAAGGGGCAAGTGTGGACGTAAATCTGACTACACAATCTTTATGCCCGTCTTCCACAAACCGCACATCTAAAAACGCCGTGTTATACACAAAGGTTTGCCCCCGTCCGTTAGGTAGTGAATATTGCGAACCGTCCGCAATAAAACCGTCGTGTTCTTTCACCGCAACAAGAGCTAATTCCATCATCATTTCCTGCTCGGTTCTCATTTTAAAATTTGTCATTTTGCGGTTTCCTGTATTTGTTTAAGTTGGTAACAGGATTACTCTCTTCGGCAGGCATAGCAAGTCATCATTGCGGCAAAACGACTGGCTGCGGTCGAATTAGGCTGGGGAGGTGTGGACGGCTAAATAAGTGCAGATATGTAACGCCATTTCACTAAATGAAAAAAGCAAGAAATAGAAATTATCTTGCTTTTTTAGGGGCGGTTATGTTGCGCGGGTTTACTTTGCTTATCCTGTCATCAGGAGAAATTACAAAAATTCAGTTCTGTCCTAGAAATCTAATTTCTATGAACACTATTATTACACCGCAACGCTAATGTCATAACAGTTAAACGATCATGGAAAGTGCGGTCAAAAATTTTCTTGTTTTTATATTACTCTTTTCAAAACATAAAAAAAGCCAACTTATTAAATAAGTTGGCTTAGATTTTCTTAATTTAAGTTATTAACCTGCAACAGCGATACGTTTCATATCTGTCATGTAGCCACGTAACTCTTGACCGATTAATTCAACCGGGTGGTTACGGATTGCATCGTTTACATCGCGTAAGGTGATGTTGTCGATAGCAACTGCTGGTGTAGGTTCACCTAAGTCACCTTTTTGTAAGGTTGGGATGATTTCTTTAGCAAGAATAGGGGTCGCGACGTTAGAGAATAAGTAGTTACCATATTCTGCCGTATCAGAAATAACTACGTTCATTTCGTATAAACGTTTACGCGCGATGGTGTTAGCGATTAACGGTAATTCATGAAGTGATTCATAGTAAGCTGATTCTTCATAGATACCGCTTGCCACCATTGCATCAAAGGCTAATTCAACACCTGCTTTCACCATTGCAACCATTAATACACCGTTATCAAAGTATTCTTGTTCAGAAATTTTGATGCCGTCTGCTTTTGGTGCATTTTCAAAGGCAGTTTTGCCGGTTGCTTCACGCCATGCAAATAAATCTTTGTCACCATTTGCCCAGTCAGCCATCATAGTTGCTGAGAAGTGACCGCTGATGATGTCATCCATATGTTTGTAATATAAGAAACCAAGGCTTTCTTTGATTTGTTCGGCAAGTTCAAATGCGCGTAATTTTGCGCTGTTTGATAAGCGATCCATCATTAATGTGATACCGCCTTGTTTTAATGCTTCAGTAATGGTTTCCCAACCGTATTGAATCAATTTACCCGCGTATGCTGGATCTTTACCATCAGCAACAAGTTTGTCGTAACATACGATTGAACCTGCTTGTAACATACCACAAAGAATGGTTTGTTCACCCATTAAGTCAGATTTTACTTCTGCCACGAATGAAGATTCTAATACACCTGCACGGTCACCACCGGTTGCTGCTGCCCATGCTTTTGCAATTGCCATACCTTCACCACGTGGGTCATTTGCTGGGTGAACTGCGATTAATGTTGGTACACCGAAACCACGTTTGTATTCTTCACGTACTTCAGTACCTGGACATTTTGGTGCAGTCATTACAACAGTGATATCTTCACGGATTTGCTCACCTACTTCAACGATGTTGAAACCGTGTGAGTAACCGAATGCAGAATCTTTTTTCATTAACGGCATCACATCAGCCACGACTTTAGAGTGTTGTTTGTCTGGCGTTAAGTTGATCACTAAGTCTGCAGTTGGGATTAACTCTTGGTAAGTGCCCACTTTAAAACCATTTTCGGTTGCGCGTTGGAATGAAGCACGTTTTTCCGCAATCGCTTCAGGGCGTAATGCATAAGAAATGTCTAAACCAGAATCACGCATATTTAAACCTTGGTTTAAACCTTGCGCACCACAACCTACGATAACGATTTTTTTGCCTTTTAAGTAGTTGCAACCATCAGCGAATTCGCTGCGATCCATAAAACGACAACGACCTAATTGATCTAATTTTTCGCGTAAATTTAATGTATTGAAATAGTTAGCCATTTTTCATCCTTTGTATGATGTTGATTAATGTTTGTATGAGGTTGTGTTTGCATATTTTTTTGTTGTGGTTTGATTATAGGATTTTTTGTTGTTGCGTAAAGTGATATTATAGGAATGTCATGTTGCGATTTGTGCAATTATTTTGTTTTTTTGTGAATTGGCATCGTATTTCGCTCGATGAGCGACCTACTTTTTCTTTGCTTGTGCAAAGTAAAAGTAGGCAAAAAGAAAGCACACCCTGCTTTGCCTTATTTCCTGAAAAATTGAAAATTTGCTTAACGGAAATTTTCTGAACTCGCTACGCTCAAACAGACGAAAATTTCCTACAAATTTCCAATTTTTCAGGCGGCAAAGAAGGGAAAATATTTTATTCTTTCTTTGATTTAAAGTGCGGTTAAAAATTGAATATTTTTCATTATAAAAATAATCTTATAATCAACTTCATTTTAAAATAATGTGCTAATACATCTTAAGCCCCATATAAATCGCTTTTGTGACTTTCAATTTTTAGGCAATTTTCGTCTGTTTGAGCGCAGCGAGTTTAGAAAATTGCCGTAAAGAAAATTGAAACAAAGCAAAGATCAGCGATTTAACTGGGGTGTATTTTTCTTTGCTTACTTTCTTTTGTACAAGCAAAAGAAAGTAAGTCGCCATCGGCGAAACCTGATATTAAATAAAAGAAGAAATTATGGAATTTAACGACCTACAAATATTCATTCACCTCAGTGATACAAAAAACTTCGCCAGAACCGCCACCCAAAACCACATGTCTCCTTCTACGCTTTCACGTCAGATTCAACGAATGGAAGAAGAATTAGAACAGCCTTTATTTATTCGTGATAATCGACAAGTGCGTTTAACCGAACAAGGTGAAAAATTTTTGCAATTTGCGAAAACAGAATGGCAAAATTGGCAACAGTTTAAGCGCCAACTTCGGGATAATTCTGCGGAATTAAGCGGGGAGTTACGTTTATTTTGCTCGGTAACGGCTTCATATAGCCACTTGCCACAGGTGTTAGCCAAGTTTCGTACACGTTATCCTAAAGTAGAAATTCAACTGACAACTGGTGATCCCGCTTCAGCGGTACAATTTATTCAATCAGAGCAAGTGGATCTTGCATTGGTAGGAAAACCAAACAACCTGCCGGCAGGGTTAGAGTTTTATAAGATTGATGATATTTCCCTTTCATTGATTGCACCTCACGTGGCTTGTTTAGCGACACAATTATTACAGGAAGAACCCATCAATTGGCAGCAAATGCCTTTCATTTTGCCGTTAGATGGAATGGCGCGGCAGCGTATTGAACAATGGCTACGTAGCAAACACATTAAACATCCAAAAATTTATGCCACCGTAGCAGGACACGAAGGGATCGTGCCAATGGTAGCGCTCGGTTTTGGATTAGCGATGTTGCCTGATGTGGTGATTGATAATAACCCGATGGCAAAGGAGGTATCTCGTTTGCATTTGGACAATCCTGTCGAGGCATTTGATTTGGGCGTTTGTGTACAAAAAAGAAATTTGGCAAACCCCTTAATTCGTGCATTTTGGGAGATGTTAGACTAGAATAATAAGCAAAATTGACCTAAGGATTTATTATGTTAAGAGGCGTACTCATTTCACTTTTAGCCTCATTTTTATTTGGCTATATGTATTACTTTTCCACGCTGCTGAAACCCCTCAGCGGCACGGATATTTTCGGCTACCGAATGATTTTTACATTTCCTTTCGTCGCCCTTTCCGTCATCATGTTTAAACAGAAACAGGCATTAGTGGAACATATAAAACGCATAAAAAAACAACCGCTCTTTGTTCTCTCCTATATTATTTGTGGTGCATTAATGGGCTATCAAATGTGGCTCTTTTTGTGGGCACCCAATAATGGTAGCTCCTTAAGTGTCTCTTTCGGTTATTTGTTGTTACCAATTGTGATGGTGGCTGCGGGGCGACTCATTTTTAAAGAACGAATTTCGACACTAAAATTGATTGCGGTATTAATTGCTACAGTCGGGGTGATTTCCAACATCATATTAAAAGGTGGCTTATCTTGGGAAGCTATTGTCATTTGTGTTGGCTACACGACTTATTTCTCTCTAAGAAAAGCCTTAAAAAATACTGATCTTGGCGCATTTTGTTTAGAAATGATCGCATTACTACCAGTAAGCGTTTACTTTGCCCTTCAAACCGATTTTGCCACCGTGCAGGAATCGAATCCTAATATTTGGGTATTATTGGTATTACTCGGGCTTATTAGTGGCTCAGCATTGATTGCTTATGTTATTGCGAGCAATATGCTGCCAATGAATTTACTTGGCCTTTTAGGTTATGTTGAAACCATTTTGATGGTGATTATTTCATTTTTAATTGGAGAAGAAATGGATGCGAATAGCTATCCGTTATTCATTTGTTTAGTATTGGCCATGAGTCTGATTATTTTTGATGGTGTGTATAAACAACGGGCTAAAGGAATAAACCATGTCATTTAAAGAAATTAGTCCAGAACAAGCTTGGGAAATGGTACAAAATGGTGCCATGCTTGCAGATATTCGGGATCCACAACGTTTTACTTATTCCCACGCAAAAGGGGCATTTCATTTAACCAACCAAAGCTTTTTACAATTTGAAGAACAGGTGGATTTCGATTCCCCGATTATTGTGAGTTGTTATCATGGCGTGAGTAGCCGAAATGTGGCGACGTTTCTCGTTGAGCAAGGCTATGAAAATGTATTTAGTTTAATCGGTGGGTTTGATGGTTGGGAGAAGGCAGGTTTACCAATAGAAACAGCTTATTAATATTTTTCGTTGATTTAAAATGCGGTTAATCTGATACCTATTTTCTAATAGGGGGAATTTAGTAGACATAAAACCGGCTTAATAAACAAAAAGTGCGATGAAATCTGATTTCACCGCACTTTTTCTTGATTTAGGCTTATTGTCCTACTTTCTTTAACAACTCATTCGCCGCTAAAATACCAAGATTATTTGACGCCAGTGGACTGTCGCCAGTTAGTACATTACGATCGTTGTGTACTTGACCGGTAATGCCTTCATTCAATATTTTCATTCCTAAAGCTTCTAAGCGCTCAGCCAATAACCACTGTAATTTACCTGGAATGTAGCCGATATCCACGTTTGCGCCTTCATCTAATGCGTCTGGGAACACGCAGATTTCATAACCTTTGAATGGGAAATCTTCTGGTTTTTCGTCCACGCTTGCCGCTAAGAATGCCGCAGGACCATGACATAAACTGATGATATATTTATCATTTTTTATCGCCCAGTTTAACACAGCTTTCATATCGGTGCTGAACGGTAAGCCGTGCAATGCTGCGTGGCCACCAGGGATGAACACGCCTAAGTATGGCGAATCTTCCGCAGTGACTTCCGCCAACATATCCGCTAATTTACGTGGACTTTTGAATTTCGGCAAGTAGGTTTCGTATAAGCCCATCACCGCTTCATCTTCTGTTGGCATAGCCCACATTTCAAATTTTACAGCGTTACCTGAAAGGGTTGCTACTTCAATTTCAAAACCTGCGTGGTGAATGTGTAACATTGGCAACATTGTTTCTACAGGGTGATTACCTGTTGAGAATAATTTGCCATTTTTCATTTCAAGATAACGCTCGTCTGATGCGACCATTAAAATTTTGTGTTTGCCGCCTGTGTAAGGTTTGTTGAATTTAAAACCATCGAAATCCGTTTTTTTTGCCACATATTGGCTTAATGAGTACGTTGAAGGGAAAAACGCATTATGTTCTGCACGGTCTGCCACAGGACTTTTGAGATCTGCCATTTTGTTCTCCTAATGTTAAAAGAAAATTTAAAACAGGTTATTTGTCGTAATGATGTGAAGTATAGCCTAGTTTTTTGAACTGAAAATCAATAAAATGAGAATAAACTATTCTTAAAAAAGGAATAATGATGAATAAATTAGAGGCTCTTCGCTATTTTTGCTCCGCAGCTGAAACCTTAAATTTTCGCGAAACGGCTCAGCGGCTTGCCGTTTCACCTCAAGTGGTAACAAGAATGATCGCCGATCTTGAGGCTTTATTAGGTGAAAGTGTGTTTAAACGTAACACACGAAATATCAAGCTAACAGAGTTTGGCGAACAATTTTTGCCGAAAGCCACACAATATTTGGCGGAAGGTGAACGGCTGTTTTCCATAAACAATGTGAAAGATAAAGCAATGCAAGGCGTTGTGAGAATTACTTTGCCTCCGATGCCTTATAACGATGAAATTTTGTTTGAATTATTAACTGCACTTGAGCCTTACCCGGATATTGCGATTGACTGGTGGGTGGGCATTGATAAGCTCAAAAGTGTGGATGACCAGATCGATATTGGCTTGCGAATTTGTCAAGAACCCGAGCTGGATTGGGTGGCGCAGCATATTTGCACTTTTTCGGAAAAAATTGTCGCTTCGCCAACTTTACTCAAACGATTAGATTTTCCTAAAGATCTGCAAGATTTAGCTCAAAATTATCCGCTGAGTGGTTTGATTGACCCTAAGCTTAAACGTATTTGGCAGTGGCAAATCAATGCTGAACAACGCTTTATGCCAAACCGCGCGATTTTTTTTGCCTCAGATGTGCAAAGCGAACTGCAATCAGCATTGGCTGGACGCGCTTGCTCTTATCTTATCAACAGTGTTTGTGATCCCTATTTAGAAAACGGTCAATTGGTGGAGCTCTTCCCTGAAATTGAAAAGCAAAAATGGCAGCTTTATTTATATCGACCATATCAAACGATTGTCGCCGAGCGGGTGATATGGGTATATAACAAACTAAAAGAGATCTTGTTAGCGAAAATGGTTAAGGCATAAAAATATGGCGAGATAATCTCGCCATGTTTTTTTCACGATAGCTTATCCACAATCGCTTTCAACATTGTATAAGATTGGGCTTGTTTTTGTTCATCAAAAATATAGCTCACCGCCATAATTTCATCAAAATGTACCCGTTCACGTAATTGCTTGAGTTGAAAATCCACGCTTTCAGGACTACCGATAAGCGAACAAGCGGTCATTTGTTCCACTACGGCACGCTCTTGGTTGTAAATTGGGATTTCCTCGAAATCGACTGGGCCAAAGTGCGGTTTCTTTTGGGCGTGCATTTGAGCTTTCCAAACATCTTCTTCTGATGCCATCGGTGGTTGTAAATTTTGTTGTGCGTTAGTCACCACATTTAAGAAAAATAATGTTTGTGTCGTCGCGAGTTGTCTTGCTTCTTTATCGGTTTCGGCGACAATCGCGTTTACACCTAAGATGACATAAGGCTCAGCAAGATAGGTCGATGGTTTGAAGTTTTTGCGGTAAATCTCCACCGCCATTTCCATCATGCGTGGCGCAAAGTGTGAAGCAAAAGCATAAGGCAAGCCAAGCTCTGCCGCAAGATAGGCACTTTCGGTGCTAGATCCTAAAATATAAAATGGTATATTCAAGCCGGCGGAAGGGTAAGCTGAAACAGGGTTGCAATCTTTAAAGTAACCGCGAAGTTCCGCAATTTCCGCAGGGAAATCCAGACTGTTTCGTCCACGACGAAGTGCTGCAGCCGTTTGCATATCCGTTCCTGGCGCACGGCCTAAACCGAGTTCAACACGGTTTGGATAAAGCGTCTCCAGTGTGCCATATTGCTCCGCTACTACATACGGCGAATGATTTGGTAACATCACGCCACCAGACCCCACGCGTAAGGTCTTCGTATTGGCTAGCGTATGTTGAATTAAAAGTGCGGTCGCTGAACTCACCAAATTTTTCATATTATGATGCTCAGCAATCCAATAGCGCTCAATGCCAATGTTCTCAGCATGTTTTGCAAGATTTACCATAGACTCAACGGCTTGCAAATAAGTTTGCCCTTCTCGAACAGGGGCGAGATTAAGAATAGAGAGCTTCATTTTATTTCCTCATGATTGATTTGTTGAGCGTCATTATACGTGTTTTTTCTGGCAGAAATATCGATAAAATGGGAATAGACTGTTCCGAGAAAAGGAAAAATATTGCAAAATAGGCACAAATTCAGATGTATTCGAAAAAATGATTGTATTTAATAATATTTCCCTAAAGCGCGGGCAAACCGAATTGCTCGAAAATGCCACGGCAACCATTAATCCGAAACAAAAAGTCGGCTTGGTGGGGAAGAATGGCTGCGGTAAGTCGTCTCTTTTTGCCCTATTAAAAAAAGAATTAACGCCAGAGGGTGGAGAGATCACTTATCCATCCAACTGGCGGGTATCTTGGGTGAATCAAGAAACGCCGGCATTGGATATTTCAGCGATTGATTATGTGATTCAAGGAGATCGTGAATATTGCCGCTTGCAACAAGAGCTTGAACAAGCAAATGAACGCAATGACGGTAACGCCATTGCACGTATTCATGGGCAATTAGAAACCTTGGATGCTTGGACAATTCAATCTCGCGCAGCTTCCTTATTACATGGTTTGGGTTTTAACCAAGAAGAAATCGCTCAACCAGTGAAATCCTTCTCCGGTGGTTGGCGGATGCGTTTGAATTTGGCGCAAGCTCTGCTTTGTCCGTCAGATTTATTATTACTGGATGAGCCAACCAACCATTTGGATTTGGATGCGGTAATTTGGTTGGAGCGTTGGTTAGTGCAATATCAGGGCACCTTGGTATTAATTTCCCACGACCGTGATTTTCTCGATCCGATTGTGACGAAAATCCTCCATATCGAAAATCAGAAGCTTAACGAATACACGGGCGATTATTCTTCCTTTGAAGTGCAACGGGCAACTAAACTGGCACAACAAACAGCCATGTATCGTCAGCAACAACAAAAGATTTCCCATTTACAAAAATATATCGACCGCTTTAAAGCCAAAGCGACCAAAGCTAAACAAGCACAAAGCCGTATGAAAGCCTTAGAGCGCATGGAACTGATTGCACCGGCTTATGTGGATAATCCTTTTACTTTTGAATTCCGTCCACCACTATCCTTGCCGAATCCTTTAGTGATGATTGAGCAGGCGAGTGCAGGTTATGGTAGCGGTGAAAGTGCGATAGAAATTTTAAGTAAAATTAAGCTGAATTTAGTACCGGGTTCGCGCATTGGTTTGCTCGGGAAAAATGGTGCAGGTAAATCAACCTTAATTAAATTGTTAGCCGGCGAGCTCACCGCTCTTTCTGGTACAGTACAATTAGCTAAAGGCGTGCAACTCGGTTATTTTGCTCAGCATCAGCTTGATACGCTACGTGCAGACGAATCTGCTCTCTGGCATATGCAAAAACTCGCGCCTGAGCAAACTGAGCAACAGGTTCGAGATTATTTGGGTGGTTTTGCGTTTCACGGCGATAAAGTAAATCAAACAGTGAAATCCTTTTCAGGAGGAGAAAAAGCCCGTTTGGTGTTAGCTTTGATTGTTTGGCAACGACCGAATTTGCTATTACTTGATGAACCAACCAACCACTTGGATTTGGATATGCGTCAGGCATTAACTGAAGCGCTAGTAGATTACGAAGGCTCTTTGGTGGTGGTTTCTCACGATCGGCACTTACTACGTAATACCGTGGAAGAATTCTATTTAGTACACGATAAAAAAGTGGAAGAATTCAAAGGCGATTTAGAGGATTATCAAAAGTGGCTGAATGAACAAAATAGTGCACCAGAAAATAAATCCTCGGAGAAAAATGACGACAATGAAAATTCCATGCAAAATCGCAAGGAACAAAAACGTCGTGAGGCCGAACTTCGCCAACAAACTGCGCCTCTTCGTAAACAAATCTCTCAATTGGAGGAAAAAATGAATAAACATGCCTCCAAACTTGCGGAGATTGAAAACCAATTGGCTGATTCCGAACTCTACAGCGAGGAAAATAAAGAAAAATTGACCGCACTTTTGGCTCAACAAGTGGATGTGAAGAAAGCATTGGAAGAAGTCGAGATGGATTGGTTGGCAGCCCAAGAAGAATTGGAAGAAATGCTTCAAGCATAAGGACAGATTATGAATCAAAGCCTTTTTCATCATAGCAAACAACAGGAATATTGCCCTCAATGTGGTGCGCCTTTGCAAATTAAACAAGGCAAAAAAGGGCTGTTTTTAGGTTGCTCTGCTTATCCTGAATGTGATTATTTGCGACCTTTGCAACGATCGGAACATAAAGTATTAAAAACACTTGATGAAATTTGTCCGAAGTGCGGTAATTTATTGCAGTTGAAACAAGGCAGTTTTGGAATGTTTATTGGTTGTAGTTATTATCCTGAATGCGATTTTGTGGTGCGGGAAGAATCTGAATCTGAGGAAAAAATGGCTTGTCCTGAATGCAAAACGGGGCATTTGATTTCTCGTCGTGGTCGTCAAGGAAAGATTTTTTACGGCTGTGATAATTTCCCTAAATGTAAATTTTCTTTGCCTGCCAAGCCTTATACCGTGCCTTGCCCAACGTGCCATTTTCCACTTTCTTTGTTAAAAAGCGAAGATGGGGAAAAACAAATTTTCCAGTGTGCAAATAAAACTTGCCGTCATATTTTTGAGCAATAAAAGTAAAAGAGTGAAATGAATAGAGAACAAGTCGCCGAGGCCCTTCGACAAAATCAAGTGGTTGCTTATCCCACTGAAGCTGTATTTGGCTTGGGCTGTAATCCGCAAAGTGAAAGTGCGGTAAAAAAATTACTTGATTTAAAGCAACGTCCCGTGGAAAAAGGGTTGATTTTAGTGGCATCTAGCTTGGATTTTTTCCGTCCTTTTGTCGATTTTGAGCAGATTAATGATGAGCAGCTTTCTCGCCTTCAAGGTAAATATGAACGTCCAACTACTTGGATTGTTCCCGCTAAATCGACCACCCCGCATTTTCTCACAGGCAAATTTGATAGCATCGCAGTACGTTTGTGCGATCATCCTTCCGTAAAAGCCTTATGTGAACTCACGGGGTTTGCATTAACTTCTACTAGCGCCAATTTGACTGGTGAGCCACCTTGCCGCATCGCTGATGAAGTGCGGTCACAATTCGGTGCAGATTTTCCAGTATTAGATGAAATGGTAGGCGGGGCACGCAATCCATCCGAAATTCGAGACTTGCGCACAAATCAACTTTTTAGACAGGGATAATTTATGGATCTTTATGCTGTGTGGGGGAATCCGATTGCGCAAAGTAAATCGCCATTAATTCAAAGTCAGTTAGCCGCGCAAACGCATCAAGCCATAGAATACATTGCAAAGTTAGGCGATCTTGATGCTTTTGAACAACAGCTTTTGGCATTTTTTGAGGAGGGCGCAAAAGGTTGCAATATTACTTCACCTTTTAAAGAACGAGCTTATCAGCTGGCAGACGAATATAGCCAACGAGCAAAACTGGCGGAAGCCTGTAATACGCTAAAAAAACTTGATGATGGGAAACTTTATGCGGATAACACTGATGGGATCGGTTTGGTGACAGATTTACAACGTTTGAATTGGCTTCATCCAAATCAACGCATATTAATTCTAGGAGCAGGTGGAGCAACAAAAGGCGTATTATTGCCACTTTTACAAGCTCAACAAAATATTGTCCTTGCTAACCGCACTTTTTCCAAAGCCAGAGAATTAGCTGAAAGATTTCAGCCTTACGGCAATATTCAAGCTGCCTCAATGGATTCTATTCCGCTACAAACTTATGATGTAGTGATTAATGCCACTTCTGCTGGATTAAGTGGTGGAACGGCTCCAATTAATACTGAAATTTTAAAATTGGGCTCGGCTTTTTATGATATGCAATATGCGAAAGGTGCGGACACGCCATTTATCGCATTATGTAAAAGTTTAGGTTTAACCAATGTTAGTGATGGCTTTGGAATGTTGGTCGCGCAAGCTGCACATTCTTTCCATTTATGGCGTGGGGTGATGCCTGATTTTGTCGCAATCTATGAACAGCTCAAAAAGGCGATGTTATGATGACTCGATGCCCTTGGGTTGGCGAACAGCCTATTTATATTGATTATCATGACAAGGAATGGGGTAAGCCTGAATTCGACAGCCAAAAGCTATTTGAAAAAATTTGTTTGGAAGGGCAGCAAGCGGGGCTTTCGTGGATTACAGTTTTGAAAAAACGTGAATCTTACCGTGTAGCCTTTCATCAATTTGATCCCCAAAAAATCGCGAGAATGACCGCACTTGATATTGATGCTTGTATGAAAAATGCAGGATTAATTCGCCATCGAGCCAAGTTAGAGGCTATTGTCAAAAATGCGAAAGCTTATTTGGCGATGGAAAAGTGCGGTGAAAATTTCAGTGATTTTATTTGGTCATTTGTGAATCATAAACCGATTGTGAATGATGTGCCTGATTTGCGAACTGTGCCGGCTAAAACAGAAGCATCTAAAGCTCTTTCTAAAGCCTTAAAAAAACGTGGTTTCGTCTTTGTTGGCGAAACCACGTGCTATGCTTTTATGCAATCTATGGGGTTAGTCAACGACCATATAAATGGCTGTTGTTGTAAGTGATATTCCAGTATAATCCCCCTAATTTCATCTGAATAAGAACTGAATTATGAATAAAAAATATACCTTAATTTCAATCTCAATTCTGACCGCACTTTATAGTCAACAAAGTTTGGCAGATCTGCATGCTCAGTGTTTACTTGGCGTGCCTCATTTTACTGGTGAGGTTGTGAAAGATGATGTTAATAATTTGCCGGTTTATATTGAAGCAGATAAAGCAGAGATTAATCAGCCAACTCAGGCGATTTATCAAGGCAATGTGGATTTGAAACAAGGAAACCGTCATCTGGTCGGAAATTCAGTTGAAGTCAAACAAACAGGTGAGAGCAATCAAGCTCAGCGTTGGGCTTATTTGCGAGGAGGATTTGATTACAAAGATAATCAAATTAACCTATTAGGGAATGATGCGAGTTTTAATTTAGATAGTAAAAACGGTAATGTCACCGATGCAGACTACCAACTTGTAGGACGCCAAGGTCGTGGTAAAGCTCAGGAAATTGAGTTAGGTGATAATTACCGTTTAATGAAAAATGCGACATTTACCTCTTGTTTACCCGATGATAATGCTTGGGCGGTAGATGCCTCTGAGATTCGTCAGCACATTAAAGAAGAATATGCTGAATTTTGGCATGCTCGTTTTAAAGTATTAGGTGTGCCGGTATTCTATACTCCTTATCTACAATTACCGATTGGTGATCGTCGTCGTTCAGGTTTATTAATGCCAACAGTCGGTCATTCTAGTCGTGATGGTTTTTGGTATAAACAACCAATTTATTGGAACATTGCACCAAATTACGATGCCACATTTGCACCAAAATATATGTCACAGCGTGGCTGGCAATTAAATGGTGAGTTCCGTTATTTAACACCCGTTGGTGAAGGTAAATTGGCGGGCGAATATTTAGGACGAGATCGTTACGATGAATATATCAGCGAGAGTCATAAACGCCATTTATTTTATTGGAATCACAACTCCTCTTTTCTTGAAAATTGGCGTTTGAATATTGATTATACTAAAGTCAGTGATAACCGCTACTTCACTGATTTTGATTCGGATTATGGCAGCAGCACAGACGGTTATGCCAACCAACATGCTCGTATTGCGTATTATCAGCCAAACTATAATTTTGCGATTTCAGCTCGTCAGTTTCAGATTTTTGACGAAGTTTCCGTTGGGCCGTATCGTACGATGCCACAAATGGACTTCAATTATTATAAAAATGATTTAGCAAATGGTTGGTTAGATTTTAAATTATTCTCACAAGCCGCACGTTTTGATAATGACAGTGCATTAATGCCAACGGCTTGGCGTTTCCATACTGAGCCGAGTTTGACGACAGTAATGTCAAATAAATACGGAAACTTGAACATTGAAAACAAACTTTATGCAACGCATTATAATCAGAAGAAAGGATCTTCTGCTGCTGCAGAAGAGGTACAAAAATCCGTAAATCGTGTATTGCCACAATTAAAAGTAGACTTACAAACAGTTTTAGCCACCAACAAAACTTTATTTGATGGCTATACACAAACACTAGAACCACACGCACAATACTTATATCGACCGTATAAAGATCAAAGTAATATCGGTTCAAAACAGGTCAATGATTATCTTGGTTTTGGTTATGATTCAGCGTTAATTCAGCAAGATTATTATTCCTTATTTCGTGACCGTCGCTATAGTGGTTTAGACCGTATTTCATCGGCTAACCAGGTGACAGTAGGAGGAACCACCCGTTTTTATGATAAAAATGCCGATGAGCGTTTTAACTTCTCCGCAGGACAAATTTATTATTTAACGGCCTCCAGAATTGATGATAACCCGAGTAATCGCACACAAAAATCCTCTTCTTCTTGGGCGTTGGAATCTAACTGGAAAATGAGCGATAAATGGAATTGGCGCGGTAGCTACCAATATGATACCTTGCTAGATAAAGCATCATTAGCAAATAGCAGTTTTGAATTTAACCCGATGAAGAACAATCTGATTCAGTTAAATTATCGTTACGCAAGTAAAGAGTATATCAACCAAAATTTAGGTGCGTCTGCTAACCGTTACCAACAAGATATTAAACAGATTGGTGTCCTAGCCGCATGGGAAGTCTCAGATAATTGGGCAGTTGTCGGAAAATACTATCAAGACATTGCATTGAAAAAACCGGTTGAGCAATATGTGGGTGTGCAATATAACTCATGCTGTTGGTCTGTTGGCGTAGGGGCGAGACGTTATGTCACCAGTCGACAAAATCAACGTGATGATCAAGTGGTTTATGACAACAGCATTGGTGTTACCTTTGAATTACGTGGCTTAGGTGAAAATGACCATCAAAGCGGTATTGAGGACATGCTGAAGAAAGGTAAACTTCCTTATATTCAAGCATTTAGCTTATAGTAAAATGAATAAAGGCTATCGAAAGATAGCCTTTTTGTTTTTTAGAAGTGCGATTAAAAAAGATGACGATTTTTGACCGCACTTTACTTATTTTTTTCGTTTTGCTCGAGGATGGGCTTGATCATAGACCTCTGCAAGATGTTGGAAATTCAAATGTGTATAAATTTGTGTGGTGGACAAATTGCTGTGCCCTAAAAGTTCTTGAACAGCCCGCAAATCTGAACTTGCTTCCAGCATATGCGTTGCAAAAGAGTGACGTAGTTTGTGTGGATTGAGATGGCTGTTTAATCCTTGGCGAATGCCCCAGGTTTCCATTCGCTTTTGAATAGAGCGATGAGTGAGGCGATTTCCTTGTTGGCTCACAAAAAGGGCGTCATCTTTAGGATTAAATAAAGGGCGTACCTTCAACCATTGCTGAATTGCATGAGAAGCATAATGTCCAAAAGGCACAATACGTTCTTTGTTTCCTTTACCAATCACTCTCACTTCACGTACACGAGTGTTAATGCTATTAAGGTTTAAGCCTTGTAATTCAGATAAGCGAAGCCCTGAGCTATACATC
The DNA here is from genome assembly GCF_036288925.1 of Haemophilus parainfluenzae. NCBI lineage: Bacteria > Pseudomonadati > Pseudomonadota > Gammaproteobacteria > Pasteurellales > Pasteurellaceae > Parahaemophilus > Parahaemophilus parainfluenzae. The sequence continues at coordinate 444,364 of NZ_CP127167.1, read as the reverse complement.
AATTCCATCATCGCACGATCACGTAAATCAATAGGATCTTTGCTGTCATTTGAAAGCAATTTTTGAACTTGTTCAGCATCAATATTTTTCGGTAAATGCTTGCCTTGTTTCGGCGCTGAAATCCCCGTTGCCGGATTCACTTTCATTTGACCTTGCTGCACAAGATAGCTGAAGAATTGACGAAGAGCAGACAAACGTAATGCTAAGCTCTTTTCTCTTAAACCTTGCTTACGGCTTTCCGCCAAAATAAGACGAACTACACTAGGGTTCACTTGCTGCCAGTGCTGAATACCTTTTTCAGCCAGAATAGCTAAAATCGCATTCAGTTGATGTTGATAATTGGTGAGCGTATGTGGACTGACTTGACGTTCAATTCTCAAGTAATCCCAATATTGATTGAGGAGTGTATGCATTAGAGAGTTAATTCAAACAAACTTTTTTTCGTGTTTAGCTTAAATCCTTCGTGTTCTAAAATATTCTGTTGAGCTTGACTCAATTCCGCCACTAAACGATTAGATTGTGTATAACGGACAAACTCTTTCGCTTTAGAAATAAGGACAGCATAAATCTCGGCTTGATGTTTGTCTTCTTTTACAAAAATATCGGTTAATTGCCAATAGCGTTGTAGTTGTAAAGAGGATAAGCGAGGATAAAGTTGGACAAAACCAATCGCCTGTGAGTTTTCGTTTACAGCAACAAAAAACATGCTTTCATTAAAACGTATACGATTTGTTAAAAAGGTTAAAGTGCGGTCAGGATTTTCACTCATTCCGTTGGTAAGTCGATAGGCTTCAAAGAGTGGAGCAAGCACTTCTATATTCCATTGTTCGGCTTTGAAAATTTTCATTGTTACCAGACCTATTTTCCGTTTATTTATAAAATTGGTTATTTTTTATCGGTTCCATACAGTAGATTGTAGCTTTTTAGCACAAAATAATCATCATTTACCCAAAAAAATTTTCAAAATGTGATTTTGCACAAAGAAATCTGCCCAAAGTTTGGTATAGTAAACACACTTTTTATTTATTCAATATGGAGAAACAAAAATGGCACGTCGTCCTTTAGTGATGGGTAACTGGAAATTAAACGGTTCCAAAGCGTTCACCAAAGAATTAATCGAAGGATTAAAAGCTGAATTACAAGGCGTAACAGGTTGTGATGTGGCAATTGCCCCACCTGTTATGTATTTAGGTGCAGCGGAAGCAGCACTTGCTGGCAGCCAAATTGCTTTAGGTGCACAAAACGTTGATGTGAATGTTAAAGGTGCTTTCACAGGTGATATTTCAACTGAAATGTTAAAAGATTTTGGTGCAAAATACATCATTATCGGTCACTCTGAGCGTCGTACTTACCACAAAGAAAGCGACGAATTCGTAGCGAAAAAATTTGGTGTATTAAAAGAAGCCGGTTTAGTACCAGTATTATGTATTGGTGAAACTGAAGCTGAAAACGAAGCAGGTAAAACTGAAGAAGTATGTGCACGTCAAATTGATGCAGTTATCAATGCATTAGGTGTAGAAGCATTTAATGGTGCAGTGATTGCTTACGAACCAATTTGGGCAATCGGCACTGGCAAATCCGCAACTCCAGTACAAGCACAAGCTGTTCATGCATTTATCCGTGGCCACATCGCAGCAAAATCACAAGCTGTAGCAGATCAAGTCATCATTCAATACGGTGGTTCGGTTAATGATGCTAATGCAGCAGAATTATTTACTCAACCGGATATTGATGGTGCATTAGTCGGCGGAGCTTCACTTAAAGCGCCTGCATTCGCCGTCATCGTGAAAGCTGCGGCAGCAGCGAAAAACTAATTTTTATTAGTGACGAAATAAAAAAGTGCAGATTACACTGTGATCTGCACTTTTTTTATAAAGATTAGTAGTTTGAGTTAATCAATACTTCTTCACCGTAGCCACCAAGGGTTGGCATTGGTTGATAAGTGGAGTTAGCCGCACGCATTAAACGAATACCACGAATACCCGCTTCTTTTGCTGCGAGGATATCGTCATCGCTGTCACCATAGTGAATACTCACTTTGTGCTCAATAATACCCGGTGTTTTGTTATATTTAGTTGGAAGTTTGCGACCGCCCATGAATTCTACAGGGTGCATATCTTTAATATTAAAGGCTTTTTGTAGCACTGGTGTCACACCATCTTTATCGCCCGCTGTACGACCGGTAATAAAATAAATTTGGTCACCACGTGCTTGGTGCATATTAATTAAATCCACCGCAATTTGTTTTGGAATGGAATATTGGTCACAACCTGCATTCACTTCATTCCAGAAATCTTGATTTTTTAAGTAATCATTTTTACCTGGAGAGTATTTCTCTTGACCGTGATAGAAACAAGGGCTACTGAAAAGTACAGTATCGTCAATGTCGAAGCTCACATTAATGGGTGCTTTACCTTCCAATTCTTTTTTCAACTGCTCAACAGAGATCCAGTGAATCGGTTTTTGCTCTGTCATTTCACGAGCATTCGTACCTTGTTCCGTGTAAGGTTCTTTGTTTGATGCAAAAGTAGAGACTGCGCTTGCCGCTAAAATTGCAATGGCAGAAAGTTTAAGTAAATTTTTCATGTTTTCCTCATTAAGTAGTTTATTTTACTTGTAACAAATCATATTCCTTTAAAATAAAGGTGTGAAATAATAGCAATCGTTTGCTATTTAAAAAGGTGATCTTTGTCACATTTTTTTGAGATGGTTGTTTAATAAAACATCAAAGAAAAATTTCCCCTTGAATTTGGTGGAATCGATCGCCATATAACGAGTAACTTTTCTTAAAAGAAGGATAAAAAGAATGACAACAATTGTAAGCGTACGTCGTAATGGCCAAGTAGTTGTTGGGGGTGATGGACAGGTTTCATTAGGCAACACCGTCATGAAAGGGAATGCCCGTAAAGTACGCCGTTTATATAATGGCAAAGTTCTAGCCGGTTTCGCAGGCGGCACAGCTGATGCATTCACCTTATTTGAATTATTTGAGCGTAAATTAGAAATGCATCAAGGGCATTTGTTAAAAGCCGCGGTGGAATTAGCCAAAGATTGGCGAACCGATCGTGCGTTACGCAAGTTAGAAGCGATGCTGATTGTGGCGGATGAAAAAGAAAGTTTAATCATTACCGGTATTGGTGATGTGGTGCAACCGGAAGCTGATCAAATCTTAGCGATTGGTTCGGGTGGTAATTATGCATTATCGGCAGCCCGTGCGTTGGTGGAAAATACCGATTTATCAGCTCGTGAAATTGTGGAAAAATCTTTAAAAATTGCTGGTGATATTTGCGTGTTTACCAATACGAATTTCACTATCGAAGAAGTACCGAATAAATAAGGAAAAATTATGTCTGAAATGACTCCTCGTGAAATTGTTTCCGAATTAGATCAACATATTATTGGCCAAAAAGAGGCGAAAAGAGCGGTTGCGATCGCATTACGTAATCGTTGGAGAAGAATGCAATTGCAAGAGCCACTTCGCCATGAAGTGACCCCTAAAAATATTTTAATGATTGGTCCAACGGGTGTGGGGAAAACCGAGATTGCGCGTCGTCTTGCAAAATTAGCCAATGCACCATTCATTAAAGTGGAGGCGACGAAGTTCACGGAAGTGGGCTATGTGGGGAAAGAAGTGGATTCCATTATCCGTGATTTAACGGACAGTGCGATGAAATTGGTCCGCCAACAAGAAATTGCGAAAAATCGTGCGAAAGCCGAAGATGCGGCGGAAGATCGTATTTTAGATGCATTACTACCACCACCGAAAAATCAATGGGGTGAAGTGGAAAACCACGATACCAATAGTAGCACTCGCCAAGCGTTCCGTAAAAAATTACGTGAAGGGCAGTTAGACGATAAAGAAATCGAAATTGATGTGTCTGCGGGCGTGTCAATGGGCGTGGAAATTATGGCACCTCCAGGTATGGAAGAAATGACCAATCAGTTGCAATCCATGTTCCAAAGCCTGGGTTCGGATAAAACTAAAAAACGCAAAATGAAAATTAAGGATGCATTAAAAACCTTAATTGACGATGAAGCGGTAAAATTGATTAATCCAGAAGAATTGAAACAAAAAGCCATTGATGCGGTTGAGCAAAATGGTATCGTGTTTATTGATGAGATCGATAAGATCTGTAAAAAAGGCGAATACAGTGGTGCGGATGTCTCACGTGAAGGTGTGCAACGTGACTTATTACCATTAGTGGAAGGTTCAACCGTTAATACCAAACATGGGATGGTGAAAACCGATCATATTCTCTTTATTGCATCAGGTGCATTCCAAGTGGCGCGTCCATCGGATTTAATCCCTGAGTTGCAAGGTCGTTTGCCGATTCGTGTTGAATTATCAGCATTAACAGCAGAGGATTTTGATCGTATTCTAACTGAGCCAAATGCGTCTTTAACGGAGCAATATAAAGCGCTCATGGCAACAGAAGGCGTGAGCATTGAGTTTACACAAGATGCAATCAAGAAAATTGCCGAAGCCGCCTTCCGTGTGAATGAGAAAACGGAGAATATCGGTGCAAGACGTTTACATACCGTTATGGAACGTTTAATGGATAAAATCTCATTTGATGCAAGCGAAATGGACGGACAAACCGTCAATATCGATGCTGCTTATGTCACAGATGCATTAGGCGAAGTGATTGAGAATGAAGATTTAAGTCGATTCATTCTGTAATGAACGTTTAGATAAAGAAAAAGTGCGGTGATTTTGATCTGACCCCAAAAAGTTAGACTGTTATTTAAAGGATTGTTTTCGATATTGTATCGGACTCAGTCCTTTTAATTTTAGTTGAATCCGTCGATGATTATAGTAATCCAAATAATCTCTGACAGCATCAACTATCTCTTCTTTTGTTTTAAATTCCCGACCATAAAAACATTCCGTTTTTAATCGCCCAAAGAAACTTTCCATTGCGGCATTGTCCAAGCAATTCCCTTTTCTCGACATACTTTGAATGATGCCATGTTCAGCTAAAATTCGACGATAAGCTACCATTTGATATTGCCATCCCTGGTCTGAATGTAAAATGACACCACAAGCTTTATTTAATCCTTTGACGGCTTGCATTAACATGTCCTCTACTTGCGCCCAATTTGGGGAATAGCTGAGATTATAGGAGACTATCTCATTGTTAAATAAGTCTAAAATTGGAGATAAATAGACTTTACTCCCATCTTTCGCCTTAAACTCGGTGATATCTGTCACCCATTTTTGTTTCGGGGCCGTTGCACTAAAATCGCGTTCAAGATGATTCGGTGCAATTACCCCTATCGTGCCTCGATAGGTGGTAAATTTCTTGCTTTTTCTTGACCGCACTTGAAGCCCAAGTGTCTGCATTAAACGTTGAACTTTTTTATGATTCACGCCTGGCAAGCTGGCATGAACACGTCGGTAGCCATAATCAGGATGATTGGCTTTGATGCGTTTAATGGCCTTTTTCAGCTCCTCATCCTTATCCGGTTTAATCTGAAGTTTCGCAAAAAACGTACTACGCGCTAACTGTGCAAAGCCTAAAAGCCATTTTAACGGATAGCGTGTTCTTAACCTTTGGATAATTTCCGTTGCTCGGCTTCGTCCTGAAGTCTGAGCCTTCTCAACTCCTTTAGGTAGGCTACCTCCGCTTCAAGCTGTAAAATTCTCAGGCGTAAACGGTCTTCTTCAGTTTTGGGTGGCGGTGGCATTCTGGCATATTTAGGTTTCATAGGCGGTCGTCCTGATGGTTTACGGGGAATAAGTCCCTTTATGCCACTTTTTTCAAACCGTTTCAACCATGTCCCGACTAGGGCGTTGGAAGGAATATTGTAAAAACGAGCTGCTTCTCTAATACTCATTTTTCCATTCAAAATAGGTTGAAGAATTTGTAATTTAAATTCGATTGTGTAGTGTTTACCCATAAAAAATCTGCACCTCAATTGTTGGTTTGTTGAGTCCAACTTTTGGGGTGCAGATCATTTTGATTTGACCGCACTTTTTGCTTTTGATTAATGCTGATTACGCTCCCATAAATCAGCATATTTCACAAAAGTTGAATGAGCGGAAAGTACTGCGAGCAGGAAACCTTGTTTTCCATCTAAGAAACCGGCTTTTACAATGTACATTTTGACAAAGCACCCAATGGCATGACTGACACCTTGCCACAATGTTGCTTTTTTACCTTTGGCTTGACGTTCATCTGCCCAAGCTTTGGCATAGCCTGCAGATTTTACCAAATAGTGATGAATGCTTTTATAGGTGAAGTGCTCCAAATCCCCAGTTAATTTCTGTACTTTCGTGTTTTCAGGATAAACCACTTTTTCATGTACCAGCGAATCATTATATCCTGCATAATTTGTGCGATATAAACGCACCACATAATCGGGGTACCAACCTGAATGACGAATTTCACGTCCAAACACTTCACTCACACGAGGAATATCATAAACCGTATTTGGTACATCTTGTTGAACCGCTTGTTGAATGGATTCACGCAGTCTTGGTGTGACGCGTTCATCGGCATCTAGCCACAAAACATAATCACTGGTGACATATTGTTGTGCGCGTTGACGTTGCTTGCCAAAGCCAGGCCAATCAGGATGTGAATAAAATTTTGCACCATATTGTTCCGCAATTTCTTGCGTGTTATCCGTACTGCCTGAATCGACAATAGTGATTTCATCTACCCAATCTTTTACCGTATCAAGACATTGAGCAAGATCTGCCGCTTCATTTTTGACAATCATGGCAACGCTAATTGTTGGCATATTTTGATCCTTTTTTTGTTATACTAGCCGAAATTTTTGTCAGTATAACCGAATTTATTTTATGTGGCGTTTTTTTTATACCAGTCTGATGTACTTGATTCAGCCTTTAGTATTGTTTTTTATGCTACTACGTAGTATTGAGTTACCTAATTATCGAAAGCGTTTAGGTGAGCGTTACGGGTTTTATGAAAGATTAAGTAAGCCAGCGCAAAATGGCGTTGTCATTCATGCAGCTTCGGTTGGAGAAGTGATAGCTGTAACGCCTTTAGTAAAGCGTATTCAGCAAGATTATCCACATTTGCCGATAACGTTTACAACCGTTACGCCAACAGGCTCTGAACGCGTAAAAGCCGCGTTCGGGGAAAGTGTGACGCATTGTTATCTGCCTTATGATTTGCCCGATGCCATTCATCGTTTTATTGATTTTATTCAACCTAAAGTATTCATAGTCATTGAAACGGAACTTTGGCCAAATTTGATTGATTGTTTAGCTCATCGAAATATTCCTTTCATTGTGGCGAATGCACGCCTTTCTGCACGTTCAGCAAGACGTTATGGCAAAGTTAAACAACATCTACAACGAATGTTTTCTCAAATCAGTTTGATTGCCCCACAAGACAATACCAGTGGAAAGCGTTATTTAGCGTTAGGCTACGAGAAAGATCGTCTGCAATTAACCGGCAATATTAAATATGATCTTGTGGTTAGTGATGATTTATTAAAAAAAATTGCGCTGCTTAGTGCAGATTGGGTGAAAAATCGTCCTGTTTGGATTGCGGCGAGTACGCACGAAGGGGAAGAAGAACTTATTTTACATGCGCATCATTTGTTATTAAAAAAACATCCGAATTTGCTGTTATTGCTAGTGCCTCGTCATCCTGAACGTTTTAATCCTGTGGCAGATTTAATTGAAAAAGCCAACTTTCACTTTATTCGTCGTTCAACGGGGGAGATTCCTTCAGAAAATACCCAAGTGATTCTGGGTGATACCATGGGTGAGTTGATGTTGATGTATGGTATTTCAGATATTGCGTTTGTCGGCGGAAGTTTGGTCAAACATGGGGGACATAATCCTTTAGAGCCTTTGGCATTTAAATTACCCGTTGTGAGTGGAAAGTATACCTTCAATTTTCCTGAAGTTTTTACTTCGCTCTTAGAAGTGCAAGGTGTGTTGCAAATCAACTCAACAGAAAAAGCATTGTCAGAGATTATTGATAAGTTATTGAATTCGAAAGGAGCGCGTCAACGTTTAGGCAATGCAGGTTACGAGGTATTAATCGAAAATCGTGGCGCATTACAGCGTCTTTTAGATTTGCTTCATCCTTATTTAACCCATATTTCGGAGAACAATAAATGACAAGCGTAATTTACCCTGGCACGTTTGACCCGATTACAAACGGGCATTTAGATATTATTGCGCGAAGTGCGGTCATTTTCCCGAAAGTTTTTGTCGCGGTGGCGAATAGTCCGAGCAAAAAGCCATTGTTCTCATTGGAAGAACGCGTTGAGCTGGTGCGTCAATCGGTCGCTCATTTGCCCAATGTGGAAGTATTTGGATTCTATGATTTACTCGCGAATGAAATCAAAGCGAAAAAGATTACAGCAATTATTCGTGGCGTGCGTACAACGACGGACTTCGAATATGAATTACAACTGGCCGCGTTAAACCGTTTATTAACCGAGGGTGTGGATAGTTTGTTTTTCCCACCAACAGAAAAATGGGCGTTTGTGTCTTCCACGATTGTACGAGAAATTTATTTACATCATGGCGATGTGAAAAAACTGGTGCCGGAAGCTGTCTATTTAGCTTTAAAAGCACGTCGTGAATGAAAAAAACACTTCTGATTTTAACCGCACTTTTAGCGTTAACCGGTTGTGGTACGGTGGTGAAATTAATCGATCCATCGGAAAAATACACACCTTATGCGGGGGCGGCTTATGATTTAGAGATGGCACAAAAATGGGGCTTACCTATTTTAGATTTGCCACTGTCATTTTTATTAGATACCGCATTATTGCCTTATGCGTGGTCAAATTAATTTGCATTAAGATATGAAACTCAATCCTCAACAACAACAGGCTGTCGAATATGTCAGTGGGCCTTGCTTGGTGCTGGCAGGCGCAGGCTCGGGCAAAACTCGCGTGATCATCAATAAGATTGCTCATTTGATTGAACACTGCGGTTATTTACCTAAACAGATCGCCGCCGTAACCTTTACCAACAAAGCCGCTCGTGAAATGAAAGAGCGTGTAGCCCATTCCATTGGTAAAGAAAAATCCAAAGGATTGATTGTTTCCACTTTCCATACCTTAGGTTTCGACATTATCAAACGGGAATATAAAGCGTTAGGCTTTAAATCGAATATGACCTTGTTTGATGAGCACGATCAACTTGCCTTACTCAAAGAACTGACGGCAGATGTACTGCAGGAAGATAAAGACTTACTGCGTGAATTAATTTCTGTTATTTCCAATTGGAAGAATGATTTGGTTTCGCCAAAACAGGCTTATTCCTTAGCGAAAGATGCCAAATATCAAACCTTTGCAAAGTGTTATGAGCGTTATGCGGCGCAAATTCGAGCTTACAATGCGTTGGATTTTGATGATTTGATTATGTTGCCGACCTTACTCTTCAAACAGAACGAAGAAGTACGGTCAAAATGGCAGGAGAAAATCCGCTATTTGTTGGTGGATGAATATCAAGATACTAATACTAGCCAATATGAGCTCATCAAATTACTCGTCGGCGAGCGAGCTTGTTTTACCGTAGTGGGTGATGATGACCAATCCATTTATTCTTGGCGAGGTGCAAGACCGCAAAATATGGTGCGTTTACGTGATGATTTTCCGCATGTGCAAGTCATTAAATTAGAACAAAATTACCGTTCCACTCATCGTATTTTGCATTGTGCCAATATTTTGATTGATAACAACGAGCACGTATTTGACAAAAAGCTTTTTTCCAACTTAGGCGAAGGTGAAAAACTGCAAGTCATTGAAGCGAAAAATGAAGAACATGAAGCCGAACGAATTGTGGCGGAATTAATTGCTCATCGTTTTAGCCGTAAAACTAAATTCAAGGATTATGCGATTTTGTATCGGGGGAATCATCAATCCCGACTATTGGAAAAAGTGCTGATGCAAAACCGTATTCCATACAAAATTTCTGGTGGAACGTCTTTTTTCTCTCGTGCTGAAATTAAGGACATGATGGCCTACTTACGTTTGGTGGTGAATCAAGATGATGATGCGGCTTTTTTGCGTATCGTGAATACACCGAAACGGGAAATTGGTACGGCAACATTACAAAAACTAGGCGAGTTAGCACAGGAAAAACATATTAGCTTATTTGAGGCGATTTTTGAGTTTGAACTCATGCAACGAGTCACGCCAAAAGCCTATGATGCATTGCAAAAATTTGGTCGTTGGATGGTGGAGTTGAACGATCAAAGTTTACGTTCCGATCCTGAAACCGCGGTGCGTTCGTTACTTTCTTCATTGCATTACGAAGAATATTTGTATGAGTATGCCACCAGTCCGAAAGCTGCTGAAATGCAGAGTAAAAACGTGGCAACCTTGTTTAGCTGGGTAGAAGATATGCTCAAAGGCGATGAGGTGAATGAGCCGATGAATTTAAATCAAGTGGTTACCCGTTTAACCTTGCGCGATATGATGGAGCGAAGTGAAGATGATGACGAGAGTGATCAAGTGCAATTAATGACATTGCACGCCTCCAAAGGCTTAGAGTTTCCCCATGTGTATTTAATTGGTATGGAAGAGGGGATTTTGCCTCATCAAACCAGTATTGATGAAGACAATGTAGAGGAAGAGCGTCGTTTAGCCTATGTGGGTATTACTCGAGCACAACAAACGCTGACTTTTTCTCTTTGTCGTGAAAGACGTCAGTTTGGTGAGTTAATTCGCCCAGAGCCTAGCCGTTTCTTGGCAGAGTTACCGCAGGATGATGTGCAATGGGAAAAAGATAAGCCAAAATTAACGGTAGAGCAGAAGCAACAACAAACTTCTAGTCAGCTCGATCGTCTGCGGGCAATTTTAAAAGGCTAGAGATGATTAAAATTAAAGTGCAGTGAGAAATTTATTTGTTTTTTCAACCGCACTTTATTTATGCAAAATGGAGATAAATCAAGCAACCAAAACGGCTTTTACAAAAAATGATTTGACTTATTTTCAAAAAAACGTATTATACCGCCCACAAACCGATTGTGGTGAGATGGCCGAGTAGGCTGAAGGCGCTCCCCTGCTAAGGGAGTATGGGGTCAAAAACTCCATCGAGGGTTCGAATCCCTCTCTCACCGCCATTTGTTGTTAGTTTTATTATTCTGCACCCGTAGCTCAGCTGGATAGAGTACTCGGCTACGAACCGAGCGGTCAGAGGTTCGAATCCTCTCGGGTGCGCCATTTTAAATCGACTCTATCAGTTAAAATGGTCACGAAGAATAAAACATCACTACGCACCCGTAGCTCAGCTGGATAGAGTACTCGGCTACGAACCGAGCGGTCAAAGGTTCGAATCCTTTCGGGTGCGCCATCTTCTCTCTTCAAATTTTTCTTTTTATCAAAACAATTAATTCTTTATTTGATCATTTTTCTCGATCATCAATAGTTTTTAATAAATAATTTCCTTGTACGTCTGTGACACTTCTAAAACCGACATTCGTGATTTTATATGGGAAATTTGTCTTATACTCGACGTTATCGTGGTGATGACCATGGAAAACGTGTCTTACCCCTAATTTTTCAGCAAGTTGATTAATCACACGAAATCCCATTGGATTGGGCTTCGGTGCCTCATGGCAAATTAGAATATCGGCTTGCTCGTTTTCAATTGCTTCGATATCAGAAGGGAAAATAGATGTGCGATGACGCAATGGTACACCACCACGCCAAATTTTTTCTTGCGGGCTATATTGGCAATAGTGGATGGGATCAAAATACATCGGTTTATTGGGAGGCATCCAGATTTGCCCTCGGAATACGCCACCTAGGCCAGCAATACGTTGACCTTGGATTTCAACAACACGATTATGTAAATTACGTGATTTCCAATGTGTACCCCAAATCGCCTCAAATGCGGCGACGGTTTTGCTATCATGGTTGCCGTGAATAAACCAAATATCACAATATTTTGCGAGTTTATCTAATTCATCAGGCGAAGAAAGTTGCAAGTCACCCAAAATAATCAGGGCAACGTTATCATTTTCTTGCACGAAAGGATAAAGATGTTCGTAACTTCCGTGCGGATCGCCTGCGAATAAAATCATCTTATTTCCCTGCTAAAATTTGTTTGCTATGTTGCAGATCATCTAGTACTTCATCATTGAGCACTTTTTCAATCACTGATTTTACTTGGTTATAGCGATCTAAGTAACTTGGAGACTCAATTTCAATATAGGGTACTTTATATTTATCGAGTAATTTTTTCAATAATTGCTGGAATTGTTGGCGTTGTTGCTGACTACCTAAACTGCGCAAACCGTCATCCACCCATTTAGTATTATTTTTTAAGAGAATTGTTACATCAAACGGATATTCTTTGATCATGGAATCTAAGAATGGATGAGCTTTTCCTTCATATTGAATACAAAATGCTTGTGTTGTGATGAAATCTGTATCAATAAAAGCAATTTTGTGTGCGTGTCGGACGGCATAATCAATATAATGCTGATGGCCGAGTGCCATTTGTGGATAGTCGGAATATTGCATGGCTTGCTCATCGCCACCTAATTTCTCAAAGACATATTCCCGACCATATTCCCATGCCGAAGTGGTATTAAATACGGCTGCCAGTTTGCTGACTAACACACTTTTACCGCTGCTTTCACCGCCTAAAATAGCAATAGTCTTTGCAAAGAACGGACGGACTTCTTTCGGAATAAATTTCCAATATTGGAAAGGTGTAGTACGAATTTTCGTAGCGGATACATTAAAGAAAGAGCGATCAGGATCCACTAAAGAAACTTCAAGCCCTAAGTATTTTTCGTATGGCGCTTTGTCTTGCGGCTCACTGCTAAATACCATCGTAGGGGTAAATTGTTTTTCTTCAAATAGATTTTTTACCGCCTCACTCCAAGCTTGCCAGCCATTCGGATAGCTTGGGATGCCATCTTCTACTAAGTGATGGATAAAAATTTGATTTTGTTGATATTTAAAGATTTGTTGCATCCAACGAAGACGATCCTGTACTGTTGGCATACGTTTCATTTTGCTATCGTAAAAGAGTTTTAAGTCACGTTCTGTATCGCTACACACAATTACGTGAAGCTCATCCACTTTACTGAATGCCTCATAAATCATATTAATGTGGCCGGTATGAACCGGGTAGAATTTCCCAAAAATTACACCCACTTTTTTATCGTGTTTGTTCGACATAATGTATCCTTCGCTAAATGACCACTGCGAGGTGGCTGAATAGTCCTATTTTATGCAATCTTTGTGCAAATAAAAACATTTTTCATTGAATGATTTTTTACAGCGACATTTTGCGTTATACTACGACCTGCATTCTCAGGGCAGGGTGAAATTCCCTACCGGTGGTGATAGCCCACGAGCGCTTAAAAGTGCGGACAGTTTTGATCATGTTTTTGACGAAATTGTTTCTGATCGTTTTAAGGTTAGCAGATTTGGTGAAATTCCAAAGCCGACAGTATAGTCTGGATGAAAGAGAATAAAACGGATTGGGTTCCCAATTCCGTTCTGTTTATTTGCATTTCTCAGCCCTGATTCTGGTTAATTTTAACGTAACAACAAAGGAAATTACGATGAATCAGTCAATTTTATCTGCATTTGGTGCGACCGGCGAAGAACGGGTAATTAACGCATTGAACGCATTCAAACAAGGTAATGGCGTATTAGTATTGGATGATGAAGATCGCGAAAATGAAGGCGATTTAATTTTCCCAGCGGAAACCATTACCCCAGAACAAATGGCAAAACTTATTCGTTATGGCAGCGGTATCGTGTGTTTATGTATCACCGATGAACAATGCAAACAGCTTGATTTACCGCCGATGGTTGAGCATAATAATAGCGTGAATAAAACCGCGTTTACCGTGACAATTGAAGCAGCAGAAGGTGTGTCAACAGGTGTATCAGCACAAGATCGAGTAACAACCATTAAAGCTGCGATTGCAGATCAGGCAAAACCGACAGATCTTCATCGTCCAGGCCATGTTTTTCCATTACGCGCCGCAGAAGGGGGGGTTTTAGCCCGTCGCGGTCATACCGAAGCTTCGGTTGATTTAGCGCGTTTAAGTGGTTTTAAGCCAGCGGGTGTGATTTGTGAAATCACGAATGATGATGGCACCATGGCGCGTGCACCAGAAATTATCGAATTTGCGAAAAAATTTGGTTATGTGGTATTAACGATTGAAGATTTAGTGGCATATCGTCAGAAATATCAGTGCTAATTAAATACTCGGAAAAAAAGTGCGGTCAGAAAATTTGTTAAATTCTGACCGCACTTTGCATTTTAGGCTTAATTCGTTTCCACAAAGCTTAATGCCGTTTCAACCACTTCAATTCCCGCCCCTTGCTTAAAGGCATTTTCACTTAAATAGCGTCGCCATTGTCTTGCTCCTTTGCAGTTTTGGAATGCACCGAGCATATGTCGAACGATATGATTTAAATAAACACCTTGGCTCAGTTGCTTTTCAATGTAAGGGAACATGGCTTCCACCGCTTGTCTTGGTGTGACGATATCCGCATTGGCATCAAAAAGCATTTGATCAACATAGCCCAATAACGACGGATTTTGATAAGCCTCACGCCCAACCATCACGCCATCAACAAATTGTAAATGATGTTTCATTTCTTCGATGGTTTTAATGCCGCCATTAATTGCAATAGTCAACTGCGGGAAGTTTTTTTTCAATTGATAAACACGCTCATAATCCAAAGGGGGAATCTCGCGATTCTCTTTTGGGCTTAATCCTGAAAGCCAGGCTTTTCGTGCATGAACAATAAATTCTTGGCAGCCTGCGTGATGGACTTTTTCGATAAAGTCGCAGAGAAATTCATAGCTATCCAAATCATCAATGCCAATACGAGTTTTCACGGTGACAGGAATATTCACGACACGTTGCATTTCTGCAATACATTCTGCTACTAAATTCGCTTTTGCCATTAAGCAAGCACCAAACATACCATTTTGCACGCGGTCAGACGGGCAACCCACATTCAGATTAATTTCATGATAGCCTCTTTCTTCGGCTAATTTGGCACAATGTTTAAGCTGTGCGGGATCACTTCCACCAAGTTGTAAGGCAACTGGGTTTTCTTGCAAATCAAAATCTAAATGATCGTATTTGGCATGAATAATGGCGGGAGCCGTAACCATTTCAGTATAAAGCAACGCATGTTTACTAAATTGGCGATGAAAATAGCGACAATGGCGTGTTGTCCAATCTAACATTGGCGCAACGGAAAAGCGTCCACGATAAAAGTGCGGCTGATTTTCTGACATATTTTATTTCTCTTGAATTTTGTTACGGCGAAGATCTTCTGCTTGTTGTTCCTGCATTCGTTGGCGGAAACGTCCAGCCGCAAAGTGGTAAAAAGGTTTCGGACTAAATTGGCGCGAAATTATGGAGGCAATAATACTGGAAATCAAGAGCCAAATCAGCACGGGTTGGGCCCCCGTCATTTCCATTACTACTACGCTGGCTGTCACAGGGGATTGTGTGCCTCCAGCTAAAAAGGCTGCCATACATAAAATGACCAAGAAACGTTGATCGACCATGCCGTTACTGATTTCCCATAACATAGTGCCGATACCCGCACCAGTAGTGAGAGATGGCGTAAAAATTCCGCCCGCGATGCCATTCCAATACGTCGTAACCGTTGCGAAGAGTTTTAGTATTCCCACTTCAGGTGAAACGAGTTGTCCTTCTAATGCTCTTGCAACCACATTATAGCCCGTTCCATAAGTTTGCCCTTCGCTGTAGGTACCCATTGCGGCAAGTACTAAACCGAGTAATAAGGCAATGTAAATTGGGTGTTTGCGGATCCAATCACGCCATTTGAGTGGAGAAAGCCCCGCGAGCCCTTTGGCAAGGAGTCGTCCAAATATACCACCCAGTACACCGCAGACGATGCCACAAATGGCAAGCCAAAGATATAAATAAGGAATAGAAGTCGCACCTTTATAGGCTGGAAAGTAAGGGCTATTGCCTTGAATCGCCACTAAAATAAAACCGGCCGCTAATACACCGAGTAATACACGCCTTTCCCAGCGTAACATCACGCCTCGACCCAGTTCTTCAATGGCAAAAATGACCCCAGCTAAAGGGGCATTAAAGGCGGCAGCAAGACCGCCTGCTGCACCGGTTGCGATGAGTTCATTCGTACTTAAACCACGGAAAGCGAAGTTATATTTACGACAGAAATTTCCCCAAGCGAGCATAACCGCTGCACCCACTTGAACAGAAGGCCCTTCACGTCCAACAGACGCACCGATAACCATTGCAAAGAAAGTAAGTGGAATTTTCCAAATGGTTTGGCGAAATTTAACAAGTTTCGTTTTATAGCCACTGTAAGGAAGATTGATGGAGGCAATCACTTGTGGAATACCGCTGCCACCAACATAAGGTGTGTATTTGGCGGTAAACCAGGTGAGAAAAGCAAGACCAAGCGGTAAAACGATCCAAACGGTGAGAGGATATTTAGCAGACCAATAGGCATTAAATTCAAGTCCGATATCGGCGAGTTTCGCAAATCCAAAGGAAAATAGGGCAACAAATGTCGCACCAATCAGTAAACATACAAATTCGAGTGTTTTATGAGAGATACGATGGGTTTGTCGAAGCTTTTTATGATAAAAATAACGTAAATGGTAGAGGAATGAACGTAACATAAATTTTGCCCAAAATTATTTTAGTTAAAATTATAAAACCCCAACTAAAGACAGGCAATTAATTTAAAAGGACCGCTCATTTGGCGTAGCTTTTTTGACAAGCGATCCTCTGCGATCCATTTTTGTTTAAATATTGACAATACTAGGTGAAACCATTAAAATTCAGCGTCTATTTCTTCTGTCTATTGGATGGAAAGATAGATTTTGTAACAAACATTCTATTATGAATAACATTTAAACTGGAGCTTTTTTAATGGCAACTATCAACCAGCTAGTACGCAAACCGCGTGTGAAAAAGGTTGTAAAAAGTAACGTTCCTGCATTAGAGGCTTGCCCGCAGAAACGTGGTGTGTGCACTCGTGTATACACAACTACACCTAAAAAACCGAACTCAGCATTACGTAAAGTATGTCGTATTCGTTTAACTAATGGCTTTGAAGTAACTTCTTACATCGGCGGCGAAGGTCACAACCTTCAAGAGCATAGTGTTGTGCTTATCCGTGGTGGTCGTGTTAAAGACTTACCGGGTGTGCGTTACCACACTGTACGCGGCGCATTAGACTGTGCAGGCGTTAAAGATCGTAAACAAGGTCGTTCTAAATACGGCGTTAAACGTCCTAAAGCTTAATGGAACTCCGTTAAGTAAGGCCAAACGTCTAAATTAGTAAAAATTTAAATCAGAAACTCCAGTATCACATTAGCTCACTTTAAAGTGCGGTTAATTTTTATAGAGTTTTGGATATCCTGAAGATTAAATATACGGAGAAATTCGCAATGCCACGTCGTCGTAGTGTTGAACCACGCAAGATTCTTCCAGATCCGAAGTTCGGTTCAGAGTTACTTGCAAAATTTATTAATGTATTAATGGTAGACGGTAAAAAATCCGTTGCTGAAACCATCGTTTACGGTGCGTTAGACAAACTTGCAGAACGCACAGGTAAAGAACCTTTAGAAGCATTTGAAATTGCACTTGAAAACGTTCGCCCAACTGTTGAGGTTAAATCTCGTCGTGTTGGTGGTTCTACTTACCAAGTGCCAGTTGAAGTACGTCCAGTTCGTCGTAACGCATTAGGTATGCGTTGGATCGTTGAAGCGGCACGTAAACGCGGTGATAAATCAATGGCTTTACGTCTTGCAAATGAATTATCTGATGCATCAGATAACAAAGGCGCAGCAGTGAAAAAACGTGAAGACGTTCATCGTATGGCTGAAGCTAACAAAGCATTTGCTCACTTCCGTTGGTAATACGCTTTTAAAATTTAAGGGCTTCATCCTCGATGAAGCCTTACCCTTATATAAACAGATATTAAACTTAACAAGGTTATAATAATGGCTCGTACAACCCCTATTGAAAGATATCGTAATATCGGTATTAGTGCGCACATTGATGCTGGTAAAACTACTACCACTGAACGTATCTTATTCTACACTGGTGTAAGTCACAAAATTGGTGAAGTACACGATGGTGCAGCGACAATGGACTGGATGGAACAGGAACAAGAACGTGGTATTACCATTACCTCTGCGGCAACTACCGCATTCTGGTCTGGTATGTCACAACAGTTCCAACAACACCGTATCAACGTTATCGATACCCCGGGACACGTAGACTTTACTGTTGAAGTAGAACGTTCTATGCGTGTTCTTGATGGTGCGGTAATGGTTTACTGTGCGGTTGGTGGTGTTCAACCTCAGTCTGAAACTGTATGGCGTCAAGCTAACAAATATCAAGTTCCACGTATCGCGTTTGTAAACAAAATGGACCGTACTGGTGCTAACTTCTTACGTGTTGTTGATCAACTTAAAACTCGTTTAGGTGCTAATGCTGTTCCTCTTCAACTTCCAATCGGTGCAGAAGAAAGCTTCACTGGTGTTGTTGATTTGATCAAAATGAAAGCGATCAACTGGAATGAAGCAGACCAAGGTATGACTTTCACTTATGAAGATATTCCTGCAGATATGCAAGCAGCTTGTGAAGAATGGCGTCAAAACCTTGTTGATGCAGCAGCTGAAGCAACTGAAGAATTAATGGAAAAATATCTTGGTGGTGAAGAGTTAAGCGAAGAAGAAATCAAAGCAGGTCTTCGTCAACGCGTATTAGCAAACGAAATCATCTTGGTAACTTGTGGTTCTGCATTCAAAAACAAAGGTGTTCAAGCAATGCTTGATGCGGTTGTTGAATACTTACCAGCACCGACTGATATTCCAGCAATCAAAGGTATCAATCCAGATGAAACTGAAGGTGAACGTCACGCAAGCGATGATGAGCCATTCTCTTCATTAGCATTCAAAATTGCAACTGACCCATTCGTAGGTAACTTAACCTTCTTCCGTGTGTACTCAGGTGTAATTAACTCTGGTGATACCGTATTAAACTCTGTACGTCAAAAACGTGAACGTTTTGGTCGTATCGTACAGATGCACGCTAATAAACGTGAAGAAATCAAAGAAGTTCGTGCGGGCGATATCGCTGCAGCAATCGGCTTAAAAGATGTAACTACGGGTGATACATTATGTGCTATCGATGCACCAATCATCCTTGAGCGTATGGAATTCCCAGAGCCAGTAATCTCTGTAGCAGTAGAACCTAAGACTAAAGCTGACCAAGAAAAAATGGGTCTTGCATTAGGTCGTCTTGCTCAAGAAGACCCTTCATTCCGTGTTCACACTGATGAAGAATCTGGTGAAACCATTATTTCTGGTATGGGTGAGTTACACTTAGATATCATCGTTGACCGTATGAAACGTGAGTTCAAAGTGGAAGCTAACATCGGTAAACCACAAGTATCTTACCGTGAAACTATCCGCACTCGTGTTAACGATGTGGAAGGTAAACACGCAAAACAATCTGGTGGTCGCGGTCAATATGGTCACGTTGTTATCGACTTATATCCATTAGATCCAGAAGGTCCTGGTTACGAATTTGTAAACGAAATCAAAGGTGGTGTAATCCCTGGTGAATACATTCCTGCGGTTGATAAAGGTATCCAAGAACAGCTTAAATCTGGTCCGTTAGCGGGTTACCCAGTAGTCGATCTTGGTGTACGTTTACACTTCGGTTCATACCATGATGTTGACTCATCTGAATTAGCGTTTAAATTAGCCGCTTCTTTAGCATTTAAAGCAGCATTCGCTAAAGCAAACCCAGTTCTACTTGAGCCAATCATGAAAGTTGAAGTAGAAACTCCACCTGAGTATGTTGGTGATGTAATCGGTGACTTAAGCCGTCGTCGTGCTATGGTTAACGGTCAAGAAGCGAACGAATTCGTTGTTAAAATCGATGCAGAAGTTCCACTTTCTGAGATGTTCGGTTATGCAACAGACTTACGTTCACAAACTCAAGGTCGTGCATCATACTCAATGGAACCGTTAAAATATGCTGAAGCCCCAACAAGTGTTGCTGCTGCAGTAATTGAAGCGCGTAAAAAATAATTTTTTGTAACAATCCGCTC
Source organism: Haemophilus parainfluenzae (assembly GCF_036288925.1). Taxonomy (NCBI): domain Bacteria; kingdom Pseudomonadati; phylum Pseudomonadota; class Gammaproteobacteria; order Pasteurellales; family Pasteurellaceae; genus Parahaemophilus; species Parahaemophilus parainfluenzae. The sequence continues at coordinate 424,294 of NZ_CP127167.1, read as the reverse complement.
TATAAGTCGAATGGCTTATAGAGCATTTTCTAGGAAACTAAACAAATGTCTAAAGAAAAATTTGAACGTACAAAACCGCACGTAAACGTGGGTACAATCGGCCACGTTGACCACGGTAAAACAACTTTAACAGCAGCAATCACAACCGTATTAGCAAAACACTACGGTGGTGCAGCTCGTGCATTTGACCAAATTGATAACGCGCCAGAAGAAAAAGCGCGTGGTATCACCATCAACACCTCACACGTTGAATACGATACTCCAACTCGCCACTACGCACACGTTGACTGCCCAGGACACGCGGACTATGTTAAAAACATGATTACCGGTGCGGCGCAAATGGACGGTGCTATTTTAGTAGTAGCAGCGACAGATGGTCCTATGCCACAAACTCGTGAGCACATCTTATTAGGTCGCCAAGTAGGTGTACCTTACATCATCGTATTCTTAAACAAATGCGACATGGTAGATGACGAAGAGTTATTAGAATTAGTAGAAATGGAAGTTCGTGAACTTCTTTCTCAATATGATTTCCCAGGTGACGATACGCCAATCGTACGTGGTTCTGCATTACAAGCATTAAACGGCGTAGCAGAATGGGAAGAAAAAATCCTTGAGTTAGCAAACCACTTAGATACTTACATTCCTGAGCCAGAGCGTGCAATTGACCAACCGTTCCTTCTTCCAATCGAAGACGTGTTCTCAATTTCAGGTCGTGGTACAGTAGTAACAGGTCGTGTTGAGCGTGGTATCATCCGCACTGGTGATGAAGTTGAAATCGTTGGTATCAAACCAACAACTAAAACAACTGTAACGGGTGTTGAAATGTTCCGTAAATTACTTGACGAAGGTCGTGCAGGTGAGAACATTGGTGCCTTATTACGTGGTACAAAACGTGAAGAAATCGAACGTGGTCAAGTATTAGCGAAACCAGGTTCAATCACGCCACACACTGATTTCGAATCAGAAGTTTACGTATTATCAAAAGAAGAAGGTGGTCGTCACACTCCATTCTTCAAAGGTTACCGTCCACAGTTCTATTTCCGTACAACTGACGTAACGGGTACAATCGAGTTACCAGAAGGCGTGGAAATGGTAATGCCTGGTGATAACATCAAAATGACAGTAAGCTTAATCCACCCAATTGCGATGGACCAAGGTTTACGTTTCGCAATCCGTGAAGGTGGCCGTACAGTAGGTGCTGGTGTTGTTGCGAAAATCATCAAATAATTGATGTATTAACTGTAACAAGTTAGATTAAGAAGGCGTATCGAAAGATGCGCCTTTTTGTTTGCTAAAATTCTGTAAAATTATAATGAAAATTCAAATTAAAAAAGTGAATGTTAGGAAGAGAGAAATATTTGTTGGAGGAAAAAAGTGGCGGAAGGTCATGGGAGTTGAACCCACCCGGGAACGCTGGCGTCCCCAACAGGATTTGAAGTCCTGCCACCTCACCGGAGATGACGACCTTCCGTTATTGAAATTGCGGTTACTTTAGCGTAAATTAGTTTACAATTCAATGCCATTTTGAAATAGGAATTAAAAATGACCGCACTTTTTCAACAACTTCCTTCGGTAGATAAATTTTTAAAAACACCAGAAGGTGAAATGCTTTTAACTGAATTTGGTCATTCAGCTGTCGTGCGTGAATTACGCCAATTATTATCTGATGGGCGCGAGTTTATCAAACAGCATAAAAATTTACCGCACTTTTTTGCCGATCATCTAAGTACATTACATCATTTACAGCATCGCTTGACTCAACAAAATCATGTACAAATTAAATCAGTCCATAATTTAACGGGAACGGTATTACACACAAATTTAGGACGAGCATTATGGTCTGAAAGCGCACAACAGGCAGCGCTTCATGCGATGAAAGGTAATGTTGCGTTAGAATATGATTTGGAAGAAGGCAAACGCAGTCATCGGGATAATTATATTAGTGAACTACTTGCACAACTCACAGGTGCAGAAGCTGCTTGTATCGTTAACAATAATGCTGCAGCTGTACTCTTGATGTTGGCCACCTTTGCTAAAGATAGAGAAGTCATTATTTCTCGTGGTGAGTTAATTGAAATCGGTGGTGCATTTCGCATTCCAGATATTATGGCTCAAGCAGGCTGTAAACTTGTTGAAGTGGGGACAACAAACCGCACACATTTGAAAGATTATCGTCAAGCAATCAATGAAAATACCGCTTTCTTAATGAAAGTACATTGCAGTAATTATCATATTAGTGGGTTTACCGCTTCGGTTTCAGAACAAGAATTGGTTGATCTTGGACGAGAATTTGATATTCCAGTGATTACGGATCTTGGTAGTGGGGCATTGATTGATCTAAGCCAATATGATTTACCGAATGAGCCAACGGTGCAAGAAAAAGTCGCACAGGGCGTAAATTTGGTGTCATTCTCAGGCGATAAATTATTGGGCGGAACACAAGCTGGTATTATTGTCGGTAAAAAAGAGTGGATTGCTCAGTTACAAGCTCATCCATTAAAGCGCGTATTACGTTGCGATAAAGTGATTTTAGCTGGGCTTGAGGCAACATTACGCCTTTATCTCCAACCTGAAAAACTTACTGAGACATTGCCAACTTTACATTTGCTCACCCAATCAATGGATGTATTAAAAGAAAAAGCCGAACAACTTAAAGCCTGTTTAGTAAACCGCTTAAAAGATTACCAGGTTGAGATTGAAGAAAGTGTTGCTCAGATTGGGAGTGGTTCTCAACCGATGGCGACGATTCCTTCTCTCGCGGTGACGATTGCAGAAAAAACAGAGGCAAAATTGACCGCACTTTTAGCAGTATTCAAAGCGTTAGAACAGCCGATAATCGGCCGCGTTGAGAAAGGAAAAATTTGGTTAGATTTACGTAGCGTGGCTGACTTTAAGGCATTATTAGATACGGTGGAAAAATTATGATCATAGTAACATCAGGGCACGTCGATCATGGTAAAACAGCCCTTTTGCAAGCGCTGACAGGCACAAATACTGCCCATTTGCCGGAAGAAAAAAAACGTGGCATGACCATTGATTTAGGGTATGCCTATTTGCCTTTAAAAGAGAAAGTACTCGGGTTTATTGATGCGCCTGGCCATGAAAAGTTTCTCGCCAATATGTTGGCGGGGCTTGGTGGTGTGCATTATGCGATGCTCATTGTTGCTGCAGATGAAGGAATTGCCGCACAAACTAAAGAACACTTAGCGATTTTGCGTCAGCTTCAATTTACTGAAATCATGGTAGTGATTACCAAGGCTGACCGAGCAACAGATGAGCAAATCGAGGCATTAAAAACACAAATTCAGACGGATTATCCATTCTTAGCTGAATCTCATTATTTTATTACATCGGCACAAACAGGCTTAGGGATTAATGCGTTACGCGATTATTTGGCCAATTTACCTGAATTAGCTGAAATAGATAAACCGTTCCGTTACGCCATCGACCGTGTTTTTAGCGTGAAAGGGGCGGGGACAGTGGTAACAGGGACAGCATTTGCGGGAACGGTGGCCATTGATGATGAACTCTTCCTTTCTACGGGACAAAAGGTTCGCGTAAAAAATATTCATGCTCAGAATACACCGAGCGAAAAAGGTTTGGCTGGTCAACGCTTAGCGCTCAATTTAAACGTTGATTTAGATCGTACTCCAATGCAGCGCGGCGATTGGTTGTTAGCCTCAGAACCACTTGAGCCGACCGATCGTATTACCATTGAAATTACACCTGAAGTGAATTTGAAAGACAGTCAGCCAGTGCACATTTATCATGCGGCAAGCCGTACGACGGGTAAGCTCACCTTGCTTGAAAGCAAAAATGTAATGAAAAATGACCGCACTTTGGCAGAAGTTATTTTAGAACAGCCATTATTTTTAGCTTTTGGGGATAAATTAATTTTACGTAGTGGTGATGCGAAAGCGTTAATTGGTGGTGCCAAGGTACTCGAAATTCATTCACCAAAACGTTATAAGCGCACAGAGGCTCGCTTAGCGTTCTTGGCTAAACTTAATCAGGCTCAAACTGCCACACAACGCATCGGATTAACCTTACAAAAAGAGGCGATTTCAGCTCAAGCTTTAATGTGGAGTGAGCAACTAACTGAAAATCAGCTGGCTGAAGTATTAGCTGAGAATGGCGATATCCATTTCCAAAATTGGTGTTTTAATCGCGATTATCAACGTGAAAAAACGCAGCAAATTTTGACCGCACTTGCTACCTATCATGAGCAACATAATGATCAGCTAGGTTTGAGTAAGGCCCGCTTATACCGTATTGCGACACTAAACCAACCGGAAAATCTGATTTATCATTTTATTGAAGAAATGCTTGATGAAGGCCAATTGCAGCAGACTCGTGGTTGGTTACATTTGCCTTCACACAAAATCCAATTTTCAGCCGAAGAGCAAAGCTTATGGCAAGCGGTGTTAGCTGAATTTGAGAAAGCGCATGGTCAAGCCATTTGGGTGCGAGATATGGCAACCGCCTTGTCGCAAGATGAAAGTGCGATGCGTAATTTCATGTATAAAGCAGGTAAGTTGGGCTATCTCACCCCAATTGTAAAAGATCGATTTTTCCTGACTGAGAGCATTTATGCTTATGCTCGCTTAATTAAGCAAATAGCAGGTGAAGAAGGTAAGATTGCGGTAAATGAATTACGTGACAAGCTTAATTTTGGTCGAAAACTGACCGTACAGTTAATGGAGTATTTTGACCGTACTGGCTTTTTACGCCGCAAAGGCAATGACCATATTTTACGTGATAAAGATACATTTGATTTATAGGATAACACATGAAAAAAACACTGATTTCAGCCTTAATTTTAACCGCACTTTTTACTGTAACAGGTTGCGAAGATAAAGAAGCGAAAGCAAAAATTGAGCAACAAACACAGACTATTGCGCAACTGACGGCAGAAAATACACAATTAAAAGCTGAAAAAGAAAAGGTGGAGAAGGTTATTCCAGCAATTATTGCTCAAGATGATGTGATTTTTGATAAAGAGGAAACCATCAAATATCCTAAATCGCCCAAAGAAGATGAATATGTGCCTGTAGAAGGTAAACTTCATTACAGCATTTCGACACTAAAAACGAATATTGAATGGTTAGATACACTACTTTTAGAACAAATTTCCAAAAATGCTGACGGTAAACCAAGAAGCCGTGAGCAGCTTATAGCAGATTACCAGAAAGCATATGATGAAGCTAAGAAAGAGATGTTGGAATCCCCAATAATTGGTGTTGATGAAACCTTAGATTTAGCATTTAATCACCAAAGAGGTAAGCTTGCTGTATTTTTAATAAACTATTACAGCTATGGTGGTGGCGCTCATGGCGTTGGGGGGGATCATTATCTTAATATTGATTTAGAAACAAAAAAACGACTTTCATTTGATGATGTGTTTAAACCAAATCAGCAAGCTAAATTAAAAGAGATGCTTTGGGAACGTTATACTCGATATGGTGAGGTAAAAGATGAGGAAGCATTTACATCAAAAGACGCTTTTGAAGTGACCGATAATTTCTATTTAGATCATGATGGGATTCACTTTGTGTATAACGTGTATGAAATTGCGTCTTATGCAGAAGGACCGCAGGAGCTTGTGATTGAGTGGTGGAATGCCCCTGCTTTATTGAAGCCTGAATTTATTCAGAAAAAATATTACCCCGTTTCGAGTAATACGGCAGAATAACAAAGTGCGGTTAATAATGGCCGCATTTTTATTGACCTTTTTTCACCCAGTATTTGAAAGGTGTGTTTTGGGTTTCACTCGCTAAAAGAGTATGTTCCATAAATTGGCAGAAACTGGGAATATCGCGAGTCGTGGCTGGGTCGTCTGCCAAAATAAGCAGCACTTCACCTTCGTTCATATGACGAATATTTTTTCTCACGAGCATCACGGGTTCAGGACAACGTAAACCAACGGTATCAAGGGTTTTATCAACAGTCATTTCAGTCATTATTATTCATCGGTTTTATTGAAATTGAGCGACATCATACAATAATTATGGGGAAATTTCGATAAATCTGCTATTAATGCTAAACTAAGCAACAAATTCATTTAAGTAATTATTTCATGGCTGAATATTTTATCCCCAAAAGTGCGGTCATTTTTGAAGAAGAAATTAAGAAAAGTCGCTTTATTACGTATTTACAACATACGGAAGGGCTTGAGCAAGCTAAAGCTTTTTGGGCTGCAATTAAAACACAGCATCCTAATGCTCGCCATCATTGTTGGGCGGCGGTGGCCGGTAAACCGACTGACTCACAACAATTAGGTTTTTCCGATGACGGAGAACCAGCTGGAACGGCAGGAAAGCCAATGCTATCCACTTTGCAAGGTAGTCAAGTTGGTGAAATTAGTGCCGTTGTTGTTCGTTATTATGGGGGCATTTTATTAGGCACGGGTGGTTTAGTTCGTGCTTATGGAAATGGTGTGCAACAAGCTTTAAAATTATTAGAAACTGAACGAAAAGTAGAACGCCAGTTATTCCAAGTGCATTGTGATTATGCACAATTAAATTGGATTCAAATTTTATGTGAACAACATCAAATTGAAATTTATCAACAAGATTTTCAAGTGCAGATTGCATTACAGTTAGGCATTAGTGAAGGTCAAATTAAACCTTTTGAACAAGCATTAATTGAGCGTTCGGCAGGAACGTTGAAATTAGAAGAAATGAATTAAGCGAGATATTGTGCATATTTTATCCATTATTCGGATTATCGGCATTTTGATCATGTGCTTTTCCGGCACGATGCTGATTCCAGCCTTTGTGGCGCTTATTTATGGTGATGGTGGCGGTAAAGCATTTATGCAAGCTTTTGTATTAAGCTTCACTGTGGGAACGTTGTTTTGGTGGCCTTGTCATCATCATAAGCAAGAATTGCGCTCTCGAGAAGGTTTTTTAATTGTAGTGGCGTTTTGGTTTGTCTTAGGTGGGCTAGCAACCTTGCCATTGTTGTTATTTGATTCACCTCATTTAACGGTGGCTTCTGCCGTATTTGAGGCGTTTTCTGGGTTAACAACCACGGGTGCCACAGTCATGACTGGATTAGATAATTTACCGAAAGCTATTTTATTTTACCGCCAATTTTTGCAATGGTTAGGTGGTATGGGGATCATTGTGCTGGCGATTGCAATCATTCCTCTATTGGGGATTGGCGGAATGCAGTTGTATCGTGCAGAAATGTCTGGACCCATGAAAGATCAGAAGATACGACCAAGGATAGCAGAAACAGCAAAGGCGCTATGGTTTATTTATTTCTTTTTAACCATATCCTGCGCCTTGGCTTATTGGTTAGCGGGTATGACACCATTTGATGCGATTACACATAGTTTTTCGACGGTATCCATTGGCGGCTTTTCTACGCATGATGCCAGTATCGGCTATTTTAATAGCTCGGCGATTAATTTTATCACGGTTATTTTCTTGTGGATTTCGGCTTGTAACTTCGCATTGCACTTCAGAGCATTTTCGACTTTAGGACGCGAAAATATTTTGAAGATTTACACAAAAGATCCAGAATTCCGCTTCTTTATGAGTATTCAAATCTTGCTTATCGTGGTTTGTACATTGGTGATGATAAGCCATCAATATTTTGATTCCTCATGGCAAGATTTTGAGCAAGTCGTATTCCAAGCTGTATCGATTTCAACCACAACAGGCTACTCCACATCGAATTTCGCTGAATGGCCTTCTTTTGTGCCGATGTTATTAATTATTGCCTCTTTTATTGGTGGCTGTGCAGGTTCAGTGGGTGGCGGTTTGCGTGTTGCACGGATTTTAGTGCTATATCTTCAAGGTGCAAGAGAACTGAAACGATTTGTACATCCTAATTTAGTGTATCCAATTAAATGGGGTAAAAATGTCCTTGATGAACGAGTGATTGGGAGTATTTGGGCCTTTTTCTCTGCGTATCTATTGGTATTCACTATTTGTTTATTAAGTGTGATTGCATGTGGTGTCGAACCTTTTGATGCCTTTAATGCGGTATTAGCAAGTATTAATAACCTTGGACCAGGATTAGGTTCAGTAAGCAGCAATATGACAGCGATGCCAGATAGTGCTAAATGGGTACTCACCATTGCGATGGTATGCGGTCGTTTAGAAATTTTCACATTATTGGCGCTCTTCACACCAGCGTTTTGGAAGGCATAATGAAAACATTAATTTTATATTCAAGCTGTGATGGACAAACTAAAAAGATTGCTGAGTTTATGGCTCAGTATCTTGAAGGAGAAGTGGTGGTTTCACCGTTAATGGAGGAGCAGGATCTTCAATTTTTTGATCGGGTGATTATTGGAGCATCCATTCGTTATGGTCATTTTAATAAACAGTTATACCATTTTGTTGAACACCATCATGAATTGCTGAATGCAAAAAGTGCGGTCTTTTTTGGCGTAAATTTAACAGCGAGAAAAGAAGGGAAAGATACGCCAGAGGAAAATGTCTATGTGCGTAAGTTCCTTCAACGCATAAAATGGACTCCGGCAAAAGTTGGCGTATTTGCAGGTGCATTGCTATATCCACGCTATAAATGGATTGATCGAGTCATGATCCAATTGATTATGAAAATTACAGGTGGTGAAACGGATTCGACCAAAGAAATTGAATATACCGATTGGGGAAAAGTAAAGGCATTTGCAGAAAGCCTGAATTCGTAGAATAAAACACCATAAAAATTGTATTTTTTAGACGATTTGAGTAAAAGATCTTCAATCAAGAAAAAATCACATTTTTTTACAAAAAAGCACTTGCAAAGAATTCTGAAATATCTATAATACGCCCCACACAACGACGCACTGTTGTGAAACGTAATAAAGCCAGTGCGTCGTTCTTTTTTGCTCTTTAACAATATATCAGACAATCTGTGTGGGCACTTGTTGATTGACTTGTTTTAAAAATATTTTTTAATTTTGAAGTCTTAATAGGTGCTAACTAGAAATTCATAATACTTTATTAAGTAGTGACATTTTATGTCAGCAGTATTGAGCGATTGAACTTGAATTGAAGAGTTTGATCATGGCTCAGATTGAACGCTGGCGGCAGGCTTAACACATGCAAGTCGAACGGTAACATAGAGAAGCTTGCTTCTTTGATGACGAGTGGCGGACGGGTGAGTAATGCTTGGGAATCTGGCTTATGGAGGGGGATAACTACGGGAAACTGTAGCTAATACCGCGTAATATCGAAAGATTAAAGTGTGGGACCTTCGGGCCACATGCCATAGGATGAGCCCAAGTGGGATTAGGTAGTTGGTGAGGTAAAGGCTCACCAAGCCGACGATCTCTAGCTGGTCTGAGAGGATGACCAGCCACACTGGGACTGAGACACGGCCCAGACTCCTACGGGAGGCAGCAGTGGGGAATATTGCGCAATGGGGGCAACCCTGACGCAGCCATGCCGCGTGAATGAAGAAGGCCTTCGGGTTGTAAAGTTCTTTCGGTAGCGAGGAAGGTGGTTAGTTTAATAGGCTAGCCAATTGACGTTAACTACAGAAGAAGCACCGGCTAACTCCGTGCCAGCAGCCGCGGTAATACGGAGGGTGCGAGCGTTAATCGGAATAACTGGGCGTAAAGGGCACGCAGGCGGACTTTTAAGTGAGGTGTGAAAGCCCCGGGCTTAACCTGGGAATTGCATTTCAGACTGGGAGTCTAGAGTACTTTAGGGAGGGGTAGAATTCCACGTGTAGCGGTGAAATGCGTAGAGATGTGGAGGAATACCGAAGGCGAAGGCAGCCCCTTGGGAATGTACTGACGCTCATGTGCGAAAGCGTGGGGAGCAAACAGGATTAGATACCCTGGTAGTCCACGCTGTAAACGATGTCGATTTGGGGGTTGAACTTTGAGTTTGGCGCCCGTAGCTAACGTGATAAATCGACCGCCTGGGGAGTACGGCCGCAAGGTTAAAACTCAAATGAATTGACGGGGGCCCGCACAAGCGGTGGAGCATGTGGTTTAATTCGATGCAACGCGAAGAACCTTACCTACTCTTGACATCCAGAGAACATTCCAGAGATGGAATGGTGCCTTCGGGAACTCTGAGACAGGTGCTGCATGGCTGTCGTCAGCTCGTGTTGTGAAATGTTGGGTTAAGTCCCGCAACGAGCGCAACCCTTATCCTTTGTTGCCAGCGATTCGGTCGGGAACTCAAAGGAGACTGCCGGTGATAAACCGGAGGAAGGTGGGGATGACGTCAAGTCATCATGGCCCTTACGAGTAGGGCTACACACGTGCTACAATGGCGTATACAGAGGGAAGCGAGAGTGCGAGCTGGAGCGAATCTCACAAAGTACGTCTAAGTCCGGATTGGAGTCTGCAACTCGACTCCATGAAGTCGGAATCGCTAGTAATCGCAAATCAGAATGTTGCGGTGAATACGTTCCCGGGCCTTGTACACACCGCCCGTCACACCATGGGAGTGGGTTGTACCAGAAGTAGATAGCTTAACCTTTTGGAGGGCGTTTACCACGGTATGATTCATGACTGGGGTGAAGTCGTAACAAGGTAACCGTAGGGGAACCTGCGGTTGGATCACCTCCTTACCAAAGACGAGAGACAATAAGTGTCCACACAGATTGATTGATATATTGTAGAAAATGAATGAAGAGAGAAAAGTGCGTAAGCAAAATGTAAGATAGAGTATCTTTATTTGTTGTCCCCATCGTCTAGAGGCCTAGGACATCGCCCTTTCACGGCGGTAACCGGGGTTCGAATCCCCGTGGGGACGCCAAATAAAGATAACTTTATTATCTTCTGTTCTTTAACAACCAGGAAACAAGCTGAAAAACTGAAGAGACTTTCAAGTCCTTAAGGATAAGAAAAAGTCTGAGTAAGAATAAAATCTTGATTGAACAAAAGCAATCAAGTGTTTAGTTGAAAACACAACATCAAGAATTTTTGAGGTTGTATAGTTAAGTGACTAAGCGTACAAGGTGGATGCCTTGGCAATCAGAGGCGAAGAAGGACGTGCTAATCTGCGAAAAGCTTGGATGAGTCGATAAGAGGCGTTTAATCCAAGATGTCCGAATGGGGAAACCCAGTAGATGAAGAATCTACTATCACTGACTGAATACATAGGTAAGTGAGGCAAACCGGGAGAACTGAAACATCTAAGTACCCCGAGGAAAAGAAATCAATCGAGATTTCGTTAGTAGCGGCGAGCGAACGCGAAGGAGCCTGTTAGTGATAATGACAGAGACAGAGGAACAAGCTGGGAAGCTTAGCGACACAGGGTGATAGCCCCGTACTCGAAGTCCAGGTCATGGTACTAAGCTAACGACAAGTAGGGCGGGACACGTGATATCCTGTTTGAAGATGGGGGGACCATCCTCCAAGGCTAAATACTCCTGATTGACCGATAGTGAACCAGTACTGTGAAGGAAAGGCGAAAAGAACCCCGGTGAGGGGAGTGAAATAGAACCTGAAACCTTGTACGTACAAGCAGTGGGAGCCCTTTAAGGGTGACTGCGTACCTTTTGTATAATGGGTCAGCGACTTATATTTTGTAGCGAGGTTAACCGAATAGGGGAGCCGAAGGGAAACCGAGTCTTAACTGGGCGTCTAGTTGCAAGGTATAGACCCGAAACCCGGTGATCTAGCCATGGGCAGGTTGAAGGTTGGGTAACACTAACTGGAGGACCGAACCGACTAATGTTGAAAAATTAGCGGATGACTTGTGGCTGGGGGTGAAAGGCCAATCAAACCGGGAGATAGCTGGTTCTCCCCGAAATCTATTTAGGTAGAGCCTTGAGCGGACACCTTCGGGGGTAGAGCACTGTTTCGGCTAGGGGTCCATCCCGGATTACCAACCCGATGCAAACTACGAATACCGAAGAGTGATACTCAGGAGACACACGGCGGGTGCTAACGTCCGTCGTGGAGAGGGAAACAACCCAGACCGCCAGCTAAGGTCCCAAAGTCTATATTAAGTGGGAAACGAAGTGGGAAGGCTTAGACAGCTAGGATGTTGGCTTAGAAGCAGCCATCATTTAAAGAAAGCGTAATAGCTCACTAGTCGAGTCGGCCTGCGCGGAAGATGTAACGGGGCTCAAATATAGCACCGAAGCTGCGGCATCAGTAGCAATACTGTTGGGTAGGGGAGCGTTGTGTAAGCGGATGAAGGTGTGTTGAGAAGCATGCTGGACGTATCACAAGTGCGAATGCTGACATAAGTAACGATAAAACGGGTGAAAAACCCGTTCGCCGGAAGACCAAGGGTTCCTGTCCAACGTTAATCGGGGCAGGGTGAGTCGGCCCCTAAGGCGAGGCTGAAAAGCGTAGTCGATGGGAAACAGGTTAATATTCCTGTACTTGGTAAAGCTGCGATGTGGGGACGGAGCAGGTTAGGTTATCGCACTGTTGGATATGTGCGTTTAAGTTGGTAGGTGGGAAGTTTAGGCAAATCCGAACTTCCTTAACACTGAGAGATGATGACGAGGCTCTACGGAGCTGAAGTAACCGATACCACACTTCCAGGAAAAGCCACTAAGCGACAGGCTTTACTAAACCGTACTGAAAACCGACACAGGTGGTCAGGTAGAGAATACTCAGGCGCTTGAGAGAACTCGGGTGAAGGAACTAGGCAAAATAGCACCGTAACTTCGGGAGAAGGTGCGCCGGCGTAGATTGTAGTCCCTCGCGGGCGAAGGTTGAACCGGTCGAAGATACCAGCTGGCTGCAACTGTTTATTAAAAACACAGCACTCTGCAAACACGAAAGTGGACGTATAGGGTGTGATGCCTGCCCGGTGCTGGAAGGTTAATTGATGGTGTAATCGAAAGAGAAGCTCCTGATCGAAGCCCCAGTAAACGGCGGCCGTAACTATAACGGTCCTAAGGTAGCGAAATTCCTTGTCGGGTAAGTTCCGACCTGCACGAATGGCATAATGATGGCCAGGCTGTCTCCACCCGAGACTCAGTGAAATTGAAATCGCCGTGAAGATGCGGTGTACCCGCGGCTAGACGGAAAGACCCCGTGAACCTTTACTATAGCTTGACACTGAACATTGAATTTTGATGTGTAGGATAGGTGGGAGACTATGAAGATGATACGCCAGTATTGTTGGAGTCGACCTTGAAATACCACCCTTTAACGTTTGATGTTCTAACGAAGATTGCGAAACGCGGTCTCGGACAGTGTCTGGTGGGTAGTTTGACTGGGGCGGTCTCCTCCCAAAGAGTAACGGAGGAGCACGAAGGTTTGCTAATGACGGTCGGACATCGTCAGGTTAGTGCAATGGTATAAGCAAGCTTAACTGCGAGACAGACAAGTCGAGCAGGTACGAAAGTAGGTCATAGTGATCCGGTGGTTCTGAATGGAAGGGCCATCGCTCAACGGATAAAAGGTACTCCGGGGATAACAGGCTGATACCGCCCAAGAGTTCATATCGACGGCGGTGTTTGGCACCTCGATGTCGGCTCATCACATCCTGGGGCTGAAGTAGGTCCCAAGGGTATGGCTGTTCGCCATTTAAAGTGGTACGCGAGCTGGGTTTAGAACGTCGTGAGACAGTTCGGTCCCTATCTGCCGTGGGCGTTGGAGAATTGATTGGGGCTGCTCCTAGTACGAGAGGACCGGAGTGGACGCACCACTGGTGTTCCGGTTGTGTCGCCAGACGCATTGCCGGGTAGCTAAGTGCGGAAGAGATAAGTGCTGAAAGCATCTAAGCACGAAACTTGCCAAGAGATGAGTTCTCCCAGATTATAAATCTGTAAGGGTTGTTTAAGACTAAGACGTAGATAGGCAGGATGTGTAAGCGGTGTGAGCCGTTGAGCTAACCTGTACTAATTGCCCGAGAGGCTTAACTATACAACGCTCAAGGGTTTTGGGTGTTGGGTAAACAAAACAAACTCAGAGAAGAAGAAAGTTTTAAAGTTGAATCAGCTTGTTTGGTTGTGAGCGCTAGAGATAGCGGAGCAGAGAGAAATAGAAAAGTTATTAAAGGAATAATCCTGGCGGCGATAGAGCGGTGGTCCCACCTGACCCCATACCGAACTCAGAAGTGAAACGCCGATGCGCCGATGGTAGTGTGGGGTTTCCCCATGTGAGAGTAGGACACCGCCAGGTACTTTTTATTTTGTTAGTTTATTTTTAGAGTAAATTAACAAAATAAAAATTTTGGCAGCAACAGTGCAATGGTCCCACCTGAATCCATATCGAACTCAGAAGTGAAACATTGTTACGCCGATGGTAGTGTGGGGCTTCCCCATGTGAGAGTAGGTCACTGCCAATTATACCTCATTTAGCGGAGTGGTAGTTCAGCTGGTTAGAATACCTGCCTGTCACGCAGGGGGTCGCGGGTTCGAGTCCCGTCCATTCCGCCAATTCTTAATACCAATAGGGGCGTAGTTCAATTGGTAGAGCACCGGTCTCCAAAACCGGGTGTTGGGAGTTCGAGCCTCTCCGCCCCTGCCATTAAAAATCTTTCATTTTCAATAATTTATTATATTGTAAAAATTTTCTTGTGAGAAATCATCGTCTTCGTTTGGCTTAATGTTATCTTACTGACTGATTAATTAATACATTCTTCCAATTTCAAATGGATAAAATCATTCAATTCCCGTTTATCCGCTTGAGCCATTTCTTGTAACTTTTCTTTAAAACTTGCCGTCACACAAAATGCAATAATTTCAGATTTTAGTTCGCGTTTTTTTCTGTTTTCGCCATACCCTTTTCCTTGTTGTTTTTGTTTACTTTGTTATACTCAGTCACTAATAATTATGTGTTCTCTTACCCTGAGGGTTTTTATGACCGCACTTTCCATTGAAGGACGTCTCGAAAAACTTGAGGCGCAAATGCAACAGTCTATTCTTTGTCTCGCAGTGCCGAACGCTTCCGAAAACTCTGCAATCGTGCAAGCTCTTTCTCCACTACTTGAGCGATGGAATCAACAATATCAACAGATTCTTGCTGAACTTCACCAAGATGATGAAGTGGGGCGTAAATATGTACGTTCACTACAAAACCTCCTTGAATTGAAATAGTAGTCATTAATTTCTCCATAAAAATAAGGCTCCCATGACTGACGAAATACTGGTTATTTCCATTGAAGTTGATTTACCGCTCAATATCACTTTCCATGCCGAGACAGGAGAAATGACGGTGGAATGTTTTCAGTTTGTTTCAGGTGCGCCACAAGCGAAGATGACTTTTCTCTATACACCGCAGGCAACACAAGAAATGCTGCGGGCACTTGCGATTTTCCAAGAGAAACTCGGTACAACATTTTTAACGCAAGCCACGCCACATAACGTGCTTTAGCTTGCCGTTGAAGATGAAGAAGTGGTAATGGCGATTGATTGTGAAAATTATGAAGATGAAACTTTTGTTTTTATTGACACTATTTTGTAGTGTATCTGCTTATTCTCAAACTGTACCTGATGAAATTGTAGATTTATTTGATGAAGTATCATCAGTTGCAGATCCTGAAGAAGATGTAAATTACCTTAATCATGTTATTTCTGTAAGGATAAATAAACCTATTATTCAACGTGATTATGCAAAATATGTTGTAAGGATAATCTGCGATGATAGCTATTTTGAACCTAGTTACTGGCAAGATATTGATTTCAAAATTATCGAAGTAAGGGATCGCGATAATAATTTTGGATACAGAATAAACATAGATAAAACAGTTTGTGCAGCACCAATAAAACATGATTGGTCTGACAATGAACTTGAGGAACGTACATTTAAATATGGATTAAAGAAATTCTAAGGAGCATTCAATGAAAAAATTTATCCTAATTCTAACCGCACTTTCCCTTGCTTTCTCAACAGCAACTTTTGCAAAAAGTAAAAAAGCAGATGCAGAACAGTTTAGTTGTAGTGATGGAAAACGCACTTGTAAGGACATGGATAATTGCGATGATGCTAAATTCCATTTAAGAGAGTGCGGCATGCACAAACTCGACCGTGATCACGATGGCGTGCCTTGTGAGAGTATTTGTGGGTAGGTAGTGGATAGTAATAATTTTTTAAGTATTGAGTTAGAACGATAAATGTTAAATTGGGATGATATAAAAGATTTCTTAGCTGACCCTAAAAAAATTCAGGAAAAAGCCAATCTAGAATGTAAAGCTGCAGCGAATAGCTTACCTAAAGATTTTTGGAAGTCCTTTAGTGCCTTTTCGAATACACAAGGTGGATTTATTTTACTTGGTATTTCTGAAAAAAAAGGCGGAGAATTTTGTATTACCGGTGTAAGCGATGCTCGCAAAATTGTAGATGATCTATATTCTCAAGCTCGTAGTGGACAAAAGGTGAGCTGTCATTATTTAAATGATGATTGTGTACTTTATGAGAATGATATTTTTGCAGAAAAGAGTGTAATTGCTATTTATGTTCAAAAAGCGGAAAACAATTCTATTCCAGTTTATTTGAATGGGGACATTACAAATGCTTACGTTCGTTTAAATACAGGTGATCATAAACTATCTCCTGCAGAATTAAAAAACTTTCTTTCTAGCTATACTAAAATAAATCAAGATAACAACGTTATTCCTAATACATCAATTTCGGAAATTCATTTACCTACGTTAGATAAATATCGTCAATATATTAAAAATTACAATTCAACAAGTCCATTACTTGCTCTAGATGACTTATCATTATTAAAGAAAATAAATGGTTATCAAATAGATCTTAAAACCGGGAAAAGTGGTTTAACTTATGCTGGCTTATTAATGTTTGGAAAATTAGATATTATTCGGTCTTTACTTCCTCATTATTTGTTAGAGTATAAATCAAAAGAAACAGATCACCGATACGATGATCGAATTACATGTGATGAGCTAGATGAAGGAAACTTATTTGAATTTTATTTAAAAGTTGCACCCAAATTATTTAATCTTGCTAAAAATAAACATTTTGCACTAGACCAGCTAACGAGAAGCGAAGACAACTTGATAACTGGTGCATTACGTGAAGCTTTTATTAATATGCTTACACATTCAGATTATTTGAATGACAGAGTAACACTCAAAATATCGCAAACATTAAATATGTTAAATTTTGAGAACCCTGGTGTTATGTTAGTGAGTATCCTAGAAGCTCAAAGTGGTAAAAAATCTATATGTCGAAATGCAATTTTACACAATATGTTTCGTCGAATAGGTCTTTGTGAAAGAGAAGGGAAAGGAATTGAAACTATCTTCTCAAATTATCGTAAAGAATTATTAACTACACCGGTGTTGAGTACGGATGCAGAAAAAACACTTTTAACTTTAACGTTACAAGATAGCTCAGTTATTCAAGCCAGCCAACAATTACATCTGAGATTAGGTGCTCAATATCAAAATTTAGATAATAATTTGCACAAGAAAATTTTGTTATTGACCGCCTTAAATAGAGGATGGATTAAACATTCCATTCTCTCTGAAAAGTTAGAAAAAGACTATCATAGCAGAGATATTACACTTGCTTTACCTGCTTTAGAAAGAAAGGGATTACTTTTAGGCAAAGGTGAGAAAAAAGATAAATTCTATGTTTTACCTTGGGTAGATGTTGGCGATTTAAAAGAGATTTATGGTAAACGTCATGAAGTCACATTGAATACGCAGGTAAATTTTAATGTTGAAGGTTTAGTTGAAGAAGCTAACTTAGAAGCTAACTTAGAAGCTAACTTAGAAGCTAACTTAGAAGCTAACTTAGAAGCTAACTTAGAAGCTAACTTAGAAGCTAACTTAGAAGCTAAGAATGAACATAAATTAGTTTATTATAGCTTTGATCTTGATGAGCTTGGACGAACAACAAAGGATGGTCGGACAATTATTAATGAGTTAGATGATTTAAATCCAGACTTTTTAGAAAAACTTAAGAATATTGTTCCTGATGATTTTTATAGAAAAAAGAAGAAGAATAGAAAAAAACTGAAAGAACTTGTACTTGAATTGTGTGATGAGCAGTTTGTTACAAAGAAATCACTTTCAAAGCTTTTAGGGATAACAGAATCAGCTTTATGGTTACATCTAAAAGAATTTGTAGACCAAGGCGTGCTAGAACTTGCGTTTCCACAGCAGCCAACTCATAAAGATCAATCCTATCGGGTTGTTAAATAGCGGTCAATCGACCGCTTTATTTTTTCACCTTCTTCACTTCCACTTCTTCATCTTCCACTTTCAATTCGTATTCAATTTGACTGATAAAGCTGCCGTCTGAAAGATTGTGCGTTACTCTTGTGATCAGCCAATTTGTGGCGTCAATTTCGGCTTTAAAGCCTAACAGCTCAATCGGCGTTTCTGGCATTAAATCAGGTTCACCAAAGGCGAGATTAAGGCTAAAAGTTGCCACGCCACGTTTTAGCTTATCAAAGGCAGATTTTGCGGCAGTAATGGCGGTTTTTTCGCTTGCATAGGTGTGTCGCAATGATTTTATTTGAGAACTGTCACTTGTAATGGGTTCTTGTTTCTCAATTTTGTTGTATTTGCGTTTGCTTAATCGTCTGCCTTTCACTGTGCGTTTTTTAGCGTTCTGCCTTTTTTCATTCGCTGTTTTTTCACAATCTTGGTGTTTTCATCCACTGTTATTTCGCCACGCTTGCCGCTGTCCGTATCGTGCCAATACGCCCGCACGGCTTTGTAGTTTTCGCTTTCTGCAATGGAGAAATTGTAGTTATTGCCACTTGTTGTGCAATGGCGCGTTCGTCCATGCCTTGTGCGGCATTGATAGTGATATTTACGCTCATTGGTTGGCTGGTTTGTGCCATCATTGGACGAGAAGAAATTGGGGTACGAGTATCAACTTGCACAGGGGCGGCAGTTGCAACGCTGATCCCCAAACCGCCCGTAATAAGCGCTCGTTTGCCATAATTAAGTGCATTGAGTGTATTGACGCCAAGGCGTGATGTGTCTTAGATGTGACAAAGACTATAAACTTTGTGCTAATATTTGGGAAGTGATTAAATTTTGATTGATTGGATAACTGATTGAATTTTTTGTTATTTATTTTCTTAATGGCTGCTAACTATTCACAGTTTACATAACTCCAAAACCGGGTGTTGGGAGTTCGAGCCTCTCCGCCCCTGCCATTATTTTATATCAAATTATCTTTAACTTTTTTAAGAATATTGTTTATTTTGCTATTCGTTTTATACTAATCGCATTTTTAGTATTTCAGAGATATTCTTATGCATTATTCCATTCAAGATTTTATTCAATTAATTGCCCAATTACGTAATCCTAATGGCGGTTGTCCTTGGGATCTTAAACAAAATTATGAATCAATGATTCCTTGTTTAACCGAAGAAACTTATGAAGTCATTGATGCCATCCAAAAGAAAGACATTGTTAATTTAAGGGAAGAACTTGGCGATCTTTTATTACAGGTTGTATTTTTTAGCCAGCTTGCTTCTGAAGATGGTTATTTCACATTTGATGATGTTCTTAATGATATTTCTAAAAAGATTGTACGTCGTCATCCTCATGTGTTTGGAGATGCCACAGCTGGAAATGAAGAAGAGGCAGTAGCTCGTTGGAATAGTATCAAAGCACAAGAGAAATCAGTTCAAGAAAAATACTCTATTCTAGATGATATTCCGAATGCTTTTCCTGCATTGTTAAGAGCACAAAAAATGCAAAAACAATGTTCAAAGATTGGTTTTGATTGGGATGATGTTGAACCTGTACTAGCTAAAGTTGAAGAAGAATTGCAAGAAGTAAGGGATGAAATCAATCAAACTTCTCGTAATCAAGAAAAAATAGAAGAGGAGATCGGGGATTTATTTTTCGCAACGGTTAATTTGTCTCGCCATCTCAAATGCAATGCGGAAGAAACTTTGCGTAAGTCGAATAATAAATTTGAACAACGTTTTCGAAAAGTTGAAGAAAAGGCATTAGAACGAGGTTCATCAATTAAAGATCTTTCTTTAATCGAAATGGATATTTTGTGGGATGAAGTAAAAAAAGAAGAAAAATAATTGAAATGGCAGAGGGTGCTTTCCTCTGCCATTTTTTATTCTATAAAATGGATAACTATTCCTTTTATGCTAATTACCATAATTAAATTCGGTTATTTATCCACTCAATGTAATCAGCTTTTCGATGACTGATTATATTTTCATCATTTTTGTTTTATTCTCATTTTGGTTATTGACAAGGTTATTATTTAAACATATATTGGCCAAGCCACTTGTCTAAATACTTTTTATCGAAGTGTTGAGTGGTGATTCATAAAATGAATAACTCGTATTCGAATAGGTGTAAATATGCTCTTAAAGAAAACTTTACTTGTTGTAAGTTTGACGGCGGTATTAGCTGCTTGTAGTACAGCAACAAATGAAAAATGGCAAAATTTTGATAATAAATCTCTAAATGAAAACATTAGTAGTACTGATGCCGGTATTGTTGTTTATCGTGATAACAGTGGCGAGTCTACTCCAGCAGTCAATATTGCTGTAAATGGTGAATATCAAACATCATTACAACGTAATGGCTTTTCAGAGGTAGTGGTATGTGCACAGCCTCAACGTATTGGCGCATTTACAAAGATGCAAGATCCTGCTTATGTTTTTAAACACACTGGCGGTAAATACTATACCTTGGAAGGCGGTAAATTAATTTATTTCCGAGTGAGTGTAGATGAGATGGGCAATGTTGCCATGACAGAGGTTGATCAAAATACAGCAAAAGAAGAGATGGCTAATGCTAGATTCCAAGCCAATACGCTCTCTCGTGTTGAATATGCAAATACTTGTGGGCCGAAAAGCTATGTATTAAATGCTTCAGCATTATTCCCATTCGATCAATATAGTGCTAACAGTATTCTTCCTAATGGACGTGATGAAATTCGCGCTATTGCAAAAGATATTCAGGAATATCCAGCAAACATTCGTTCGGTTGAAGTATCTGGTTATACTGATCCCCAAGGTAGCGCTGAATACAACCAAACACTTTCTCAACAACGAGCAAAAACCGTAAAAGAGTTATTGGTTCATGGCGGTGTAAAATCTAATCTTGTCCATGCAGCTGGTTACGGTGCTCAAAATTTAAAAGTCACGAATTGCGAAGCACAACATGCTGGTAACACATCTGAATTACAAGTCTGTAATCAACCAAACCGTCGTGTAGAAATTAAATTACATACAGTAAATAACTAATAGATAGGGAAAATTAGAATAATGAATATCATTCTAAAAATTAATAATGCATCTGAAACAGTTCAAAGCATTAATTTAAATACAAATCTTAAGCAAGCAGTTCGTGTACAAGCACAAAATGATGTTAATTATCAATTAATTGATCAAAACACGGGCTATGCGCCTGAAAATATTACCACAAAGCGTGTTGGTAATGATTTACAAATTGCGTTTGAAGGTTCTGATATTGAACAACCAGATTTAATTATCGAAGATTACTATGATCAAGATAATTCAAATTTGCTTGTCGGTACACATGAAAATGGAAATCTTTATCCATATGTACCAGAAACTGGTGTACAAACTGATGCTGTAACTTTATTAGCTCAGGAAGTGTCAGTTGGTCAAGCGTTAGGTGGAGAAGCGCTGAAGTCTGCAATGTGGGCGTTTAATCCTTGGTGGTTATTAGCTCTTGTTCCTATTGCGGGTATTGCGATTGCTGCGGGTCATGATAGCAGTAGTGGTAGTAAAGATACAACCCCTCCAGGAGCGCCAACTGTAACTGCGAACGTAGGCGGTTCCGTAGATGTTGTGCCACCGAGTGAAGCAGACACCAAAACGGTAACTATTCGCTATACTGATGAAAATGGTGTTGAGCATACCTCTACAGTGGAAAAAGGTAATAATGGTAAATGGACCTCAACAGATACAAATTTAATTGTTGATGAAAATACAGGTAAAACCACTATTCCTGCTGATAAAGTAAAAGATAATACTAAAGTAACTGCGAATGCAACGGATAATTCAGGCAATAAAGGTTCTGAAGGCGATGCAATCTCAGGTATTGACCAAGTAGAAGGCAAACCAGGTATTATTATTCCAGAAGCTCAAGATGGTTATATCAATGGTAAAGAATTGGAAGATGGTGTTCAAACTCAGATTATTTTACCAAAAGGTACAATTGAAGGCGCTACTGTAACTGTGACTATCACAAAACCAGATGGTACTACAGAACAAATCAGCCACACTGTGACAGGTGACGAAGTAACTAATGGTAAAATTGACCTTACTATCCCTAAAGAAAGCTTACCGGCTGATGGTAATTATAAAGTCGGTGTATCCATTCAACAAGGCAATAATCCAGCCGTTTCAGGTGATACCGAATCTTTTGAATTAGATACGGGCATCCCAGGCGATGTTGATAACAACGGTGAAGCAAGTAATGGCGACACTGACAGCAACACCAAAGATGGCGCACCAATCGTAACCATCACAGATGGTAACGGTGACGACTATATCAATGCGAAAGAGCTTGAAGATGGTATTCAAACGAAAGTAACTATCCCAACAGGAACAAAAGCAGGTGATACCATCACTGTATCGGTGACCGATCCAAACGGTAAGACAGTTGAAATTCCACATACTGTGACAGAAGATGATATCAAAAATGGTTCAGTAGATATTACGATTCCGAAAGACAACGTGCCAACAGATGGTGATTACACCATTACAGCTAAAGTGACTGATCCTGCAGGTAATACAAGTGCAACCAGCGAACCGAAAAAAGTCACAGTCGATACGGGCATCCCAGGCGATGTTGATAACAACGGTGAAGCAAGTAATGGCGACACTGACAGTAACACCAAAGATGGCGCACCAATCGTAACTATCACAGATGGTAACGGTGACGAGTATATCAATGCGAAAGAGCTTGAAGATGGTGTTACAACAAAAGTCACTATCCCTGCAAATACCGAAGTGGGCGATGAAATTACATTAACGGTAACCGATCCAAAAGGTAATAAGTCAGAAGTTACGCATAAAGTAACTAAAGATGATATTGATAATGGCTCAGCGGAAGTTACTATTCCTAAAGATAAGGTACCGAGTGAAGGTGATTATACAGTAACAGCGAAAGTGACCGATCCAGCGGGTAACAGCAGTGCGGAAAGTACCCCAGCAGGATTTACTGTGGACAAAACTGCACCAGCAGCACCAACAGTGACAGCGAATGATGATGGTTCAATGACCATTGCACCGCCAGCAGATGAAGATACCAAAACGGTTGAAATTACTTATACAGGCGAAGATGGTAACGAACATCCTGCAACGTTAACGAAGGGTGATGATGGTAAATGGAAATCAGATAATCCAGATGTTGTTGTCGATAAAGACACAGGTGTTGCAACTATTGCCAAAGATAAGGTAAAAGATGGTTCAACTGTTACTGCAAAAGCAAAAGATAATGCAGGTAACACAGGTGATGATGCTTCAGCAGAAGCAAAACCAAATAGTGATGATCTAAGTGGTAAACCTGAGCTTACTATTGCTGAAGCGGACGATGGTAAAGTGACGGCGACTGAATTAAATGATGGTATCCAAACGGAAGTGAAATTACAGACCAATTCTAAAGCCGGGGATGTAGTTACATTAACCATCACAAATCCAGATAACACAACGAAAACCATTGAGCATACTGTAACTGAAGATGAAGCAACTGCAGGTAAAGTAGCAGTTACTATTCCTAAAGAAAATGTAACAACAGATGGTTCTTATAGCGTCTCAGTAAGTCAATCACGTGATGGTAATGCAACAGAAGGTAATGAAAAAACCTTTACTGTTGATGCTCGCGTACCGGGTGATAAAGATGGCAATGGTGAAGCTGATGATGAAGGTAAACCAATTGTTCATATTGAGGATAAGGATGATGAAATCATTAATGCTTCTGACTTAAACAAAGATGGTAAAGCAACAGCGACTATTACATTCCCTGAAAATGCAGGCTACAGCGTAGGTGATACGTTAACTGTCACTTATCCAGATGGAAAAACTGAAGATATCGTCTTAACTGAAGATAACATTAAAAACGGTGTAAAAGTGACCTTCACTCCGCTTGCTGCAGGTGAAAGCAATGAAGTGAAAGCCATCGTTAAAGATCCTCAAGGTAATAGCTCGAAAGAAGGAATCGATACAGCTAAGACCGAAGAAGCTGAAGTTCCACCAACGAAAATTGTAGTGGAAGTGAAGGATGATTTCACTGATGAATACAAAGGCGCAAACACTCGTTCTGAAGGAACTGAAGCAAGTGGTCTATTATCAGGAAATGGTGGCTTAGGTAAGTATGAAGGTGTAGTCGGTGCTAATGGTAAAACCATTGATGCAAGTGATGCGACGAAATTACAAGCAATCAAAACACTTGCAGATGGTTTAACAAATGATGCAACCCCAACTGTCACTTTCACGTTGGATAATAAAATTACTTCTGCGCAAAATATGGTGATTTACCGCGAAACCGTAACAAAAGATGGTGACGTCTTCAATAAAGAAGTACTCACTAATAAATTTACGGTAAGTGCGGATGGTAAAACATACTCTTTCACTGATGCATTGCCAGAAACCTTTGGTACTCAATATCGCTATACTGCAGAAGTACAAAATAAAGCAACGAATGCAGTAGAACTCACGACTCGTCAAGATATTTATTTAGATACTCAAGTTGAGTCGATGGAAGTAACTGCGATGACAAACAATAAAGAGGGTAACTTAACGTCTATTACGTTCAGCATTACAGATCGTTCAGAAGTGGGTGCGGTTGTTAAGATTAGTTACCCAAATACTGCGGGTACAACATCAACCACAACAGCAGAGATTAATAATGATGGCACTTACACCGTTAATCTTGCTGACAACTTTAATCGTTATTCAACTGAGGGTATGCAAGTAACAGTGATTGATTCTGCAGGTAATATTGCTTCAACGAAAACTATGTATATTCGTAACCTATTTAGTAATATGAATACTGAAATGGGGCCAGATCCATCACAAGGACGTAAATTTAACGTTGGGTTAATCACAGATATTGCTAGCCGCCAAGCAACGAATGAAAATGGCTTGAAATTCACGGATGATAATGATCACCTCGTGGTTGGTTTAGATGAATATGCTCGTAAAGCGGGTGTAAATGGTAACATGGCGTCCATGGTTGGCGGCGGAAAATTGAATGTGGATACCGGTGCAGGTGATGACCATATTCAATTACGTGGTAATTTACAGTCATGGCGAGGTGGCTCGTTAAAAATGGGTGAAGGTAACGATAAACTGACCTTCGATACAGCAGAAATTGCAACTGGAGGCCAATATGATATTGACTTTGGTAATGGTAACGACCGCTTAGTGATTAATGGTGCAGTTAATGTCGGAGCAACGATGAATGTCTCCTTTGGTGAAGGTAATGACAGTATGTATGTGAAGAGCAACCTTGATGGCTCAGGCAGCGGACGTTACGACTTTGGCAACGGTGATAATAGTCTAGAAGTGGGTGGTTATGTTACAAAATCACAAACATTCCTCTTCGGTAATGGCTCAGACTCATTCGTAGTTGCAGGACACGTTGACTATGCGACAGTAACCATGGGCGAAGGTAACGACTTGTTTAAAGTGGGCGGTAACTTACGTTATGGTGCAACCGTTAATATGGGTGAAGGTGACGATGTACTCGTAGCCGGCGGTATTAATAACGGTCTTGACGCTCAAACAGTCACTGTTGATATGGGTGAGGGTAATGATACTGCAACATTTACCAGCATTAATGGTGGTAAAGTTGACATGGGTATGGGCGATGACGTATTAAATATCTCTACCCTTTCAGGCGGTACAATTAATCTTGGTGCAGGCGATGATATTGTTAACTTCAGTGGTCGTGTAACTGGTGGTACAGTTGAAGGTGGCGAAGGTAATGATATTGCCGTATTAAAAGAAGTCGGTCATAGCTATGAAATGTCTAACTTCAAAAATGTTGAAATCTTTGATTTAACAGCAGATGGTCGTCAAGACATTAACATTAGATTATCAGACTTACAACAAGATGGTGATACGCTTGCGAAGGTCTACATCCGCGGTACATCATTAGATACTGTCGATTTAGGTAATAACAATAACTATGACGATACAGCACAAAACTTGAAAGATACCTCTAACGGTATCACAGGTTCAAATGTGGGTACATGGGCGAAAGGAACCGAAGAGACTGTAGATGGTGTTACCTATGATGTGTATTCTTACACTAGCGGTAATACAGGTACGATTACGACTGAATTAGTTTATATTGAACAAGGTATTCAAGTAATCTAACTTATCTAAGATCGTTATAATCAGACACCCCTCTATGAGGGGTGTTTTTTTATGTAATAAAATGAACTCAATTCACATAATTATGTATGTGCCTCTTACCGTTATTTCTTTGAACAAACGACACCTTATATGCAA
This sequence comes from Haemophilus parainfluenzae, assembly GCF_036288925.1. Classification (NCBI taxonomy): domain Bacteria; kingdom Pseudomonadati; phylum Pseudomonadota; class Gammaproteobacteria; order Pasteurellales; family Pasteurellaceae; genus Parahaemophilus; species Parahaemophilus parainfluenzae. Next base: position 397,949 of record NZ_CP127167.1, on the reverse strand, counting down.
GTGATGGCTCGCCAAATTCGGTTACATTCATCAGCCGCTTAAGGTAGAATAGCGTTTTCTACTTTACGTTTTGATTGATATGAATCCTTGGACATTACTCGCTATTTCGATTTGCCTTGAAATTGTGGCAACGAATTTATTAAAAGTCAGCGATGGCTTTACCAAACTTTTACCTACAATAGGTTCATTAACCTTATATGCCATTTCGTTTTATTTTGTCTCTCTTGTGTTTCGCACGCTTTCCGTGGGCTTGGTTTACGCCATTTGGTCGGGAGTTGGCATTGTTTTGACGACGATTGTGGCGTACTTCGCTTTTGGTCAGAAAATTGATACCGCTGGGCTGATTGGTATGGCATTGATTATCAGTGGTGTTTTAGTGATTAACTTGTTTTCTCAAACAGGACATTAATCCTCCAAATGAAATGTGATCGCGCTCACAAATTTAATTTTTTTCAAAATAAAATTATGTTGGCAATCAATTCATCGCTATAATTCTCCGGCATTTTTAACCGCACTTTGTGTAACTTTAAAGGAAATTCTATGAAAAAATTACTTTGCTCATTATTTGCATTTTCAGCAATTAGCACGGCAATGGCACAAGAAGTAAATATTAAAATATTGGGTACCTCTGATATTCATGGTCGCGTTGTACCTTGGAGCTATGGCGCAGACGTAGAAGACAAATCTGGTTCTTATGCGCAAATCGCAACTTATGTGAAAGATGTGCGTAAAAACAACAAAAACGTGATATTAGTGGATGTGGGCGATGCGATCCAAGATAACCAAGTTGATGTGTTCGCAAAAGATAAAAAATATTACAAAGATCACCCAATTCCAAAAGTATTAAACGAAATGAAATACGATGTTTTCGTACTTGGTAACCACGAGTTTAACTTTGGGATGAAAGCATTAGATGAAATCTTAAAAGACATCAAAGCGAAAAAATTAACGGCAAATTTCTATTATAAGAAAAACGATAAACGTTATATTGATGCGACAACTATCATTGAAAAAGATGGCGTAAAACTAGGGATTATCGGTTTAAGTACCCCAATGTCAGCAAAATTTGAAGAAGACACGGGCAACTTAAAAGACATGAAATTTACTTCACCAACTGAAGAAACTCGTACACAAGTTGATAAGTTAAAAGCGAAAGGTGTTGATGCAATCATCGTGATCGCTCACATGGGTATCGACAATGAAAACAAGATTCCAGACACTGGTATGCGTGATGTGATCAATGCGGTAGACGGCATTGATGTGGTGATTGCAGGTCACATGCACAAAGATGTGCCAAGTGAAACCATTAAAAATACACTAATCACCGAACCACACCGTTACGGTACTGTGGTATCTGAAGTGGATCTTACTTTTGATATCAACGATAAAAAAGAAGTGAAATTGGTGAAGAAAGAATCCAAAACCGTTCCAGTTAAAGAACTTGAAGCGGATAAGAAAATTGCCGAAATCTATAAACCTTACCACGAGAAATTACGTGAATTAAACAATGTGGTGATTGGTCAAACTGTAAATGAAATGGTGCCACAAGAGACCAAACACGGTGTATCTGCTGCATTCTCAAGAGATACAGGTTTGTCTTCATTCATTAATGATGTTGAACAACATTACAGTGGTGCAGATGTGGTAACGTTCTCTTTCGACCACCAAAAAGCACGCATGAATAAAGGCGATATCAAGAAAAAAGACATCATCTTTAACTATCGTTATGCAGGCGGTGATGTCACCGTTTATGAAATGACGGGTAAACAATTGAAAGAATATATGGAATGGTCAGCTAACTACTTCGATACCATCCAACCGGGTGACACTGAATACCGTTACAATGCGGAACGTAAAAAATCAAAATATGTGACTTACGACATTTTCGGTGGCGTAAATTACAAAATTGACTTACGTAATCCACAAGGTAGCAAAATCGTTGATTTAACCCTTGCTGACGGCAAACCGGTAACTGATGACATGAAATTAAAAGTGGGTATGAACTCATATCGTTTCGCTCAGTTAAACGGTAAAGGTGGGATTTGGGAAGGACAACAAATTCCTGTACTTTGGGAATCTAAAGTGGCAATGGGCCGTGAAAAAGGCACGATCCAAAATATGATGATCGATTACATCACCAACGTGAAGAAAGGTAAAATCGATGGTCAATCTCACAACCGTTGGGAAATCATTGGATTAAACTAATCTATCCTTTTAAAATACAATAAAAACCAACCGCACTTTGAGGCAATTGAATCAAGTGCGGTTATTTTTTTCTTTGTTTTCAGCTAAAACTTGTAAATAATCAAGGTAAAATTGAGCTCAACGTAGTAAACTACAAGCACTTTTATCCTTTAGGAGATGACAAATGAAACCTTATTTAATCGCCCCTTCTATCCTTTCTGCAGATCTTGCTCGTCTTGGTGATGATGTGCAAAACGTGTTGAATGCCGGTGCGGATGTGATTCATTTTGATGTAATGGATAATCACTATGTGCCGAATTTAACCTTTGGCCCTGCAGTATGTAAAGCTTTACGTGATTATGGCATTAAAGCACCGATTGACGTGCATTTAATGGTGAAACCGGTCGATCGTATTATTCCTGATTTTGCCAAAGCAGGTGCGAATTACATTACGTTTCATCCTGAAGCCAGTGAACATATTGACCGCTCTTTACAGCTCATTCGTGATCACGGCTGTAAAGCGGGTTTAGTGTTTAATCCTGCGACGCCATTAAGTTATTTGGATTATGTATTAGATAAAGTGGATGTGATCTTGTTAATGTCCGTGAACCCAGGATTTGGTGGACAATCCTTTTTACCTTCAACATTGAAAAAATTACAACAAGCTCGTCGTCTGATTGATGAAAGCGGTTTAGATATCCGTTTAGAAGTTGATGGAGGGGTAAAAGTGGATAATATTGCAGAAATCGCCGCAGCGGGTGCAGATATGTTCGTAGCAGGCTCAGCGATTTTTGGTAAATCAGATTATAAACAAATCATTGATCAAATGCGTACGCAATTAGCGTCAGTAAAATAAAAGGTAGTAGTAATGAAGACTCAATTTAAAGTTATCGGTTTTGATTTAGATGGTACGCTTGTGAATAGCTTGCCGGATTTAGCATTATCCGTGAATTCAGCATTAGCGGATTTTGGTTTTGCCCCTGCATCAGAAGCACAGGTTTTAACTTGGATCGGTAATGGCGCACCTGTATTAATTGCACGTGCTTTAAAATGGACTGAAGAGCAAACGGGTAAAACATTCTCTGAGGCTGAAATCGAGCAAGTGAAAGAGCGCTTTAATGCACATTATGCTGAAAATCTTTGCAATGTGAGTAGTTTATATCCAAATGTAAAAGAAACATTAGAAACCTTAAAGGCTCGCGGTTATACCTTAGCCGTGGTAACGAACAAACCAACTCGTCACGTTCAGCCGGTATTAGCCGCATTTGGTATCGATCATTTATTCAGTGAAATGCTTGGTGGACAATCATTACCGGCGATTAAACCACATCCAGGCCCATTGTATTATTTATGCGGTAAATTTGGCGTAGAACCTCGCCAAGTATTGTTTGTAGGTGACTCTCGAAATGACATTCTCGCGGCACATTCAGCAGGTTGCCCGGTTGTGGGATTAACTTACGGATACAACTACAACATTCCAATTGCGGAATCAAACCCCGATTGGGTCTTTGACGACTTTGCGAAGTTATTAGAGATTCTTTAATCTATCTTAAAGCGTAAAGTGCGGTCAAAAATGATCTGACCCCAAAAAGTTAGACTGTTATTTAAAGGATTGTTTTCGATATTGTATCGGACTCAGTCCTTTTAATTTTAGTTGAATCCGTCGATGATTATAGTAATCCAAATAATCTCTGACAGCATCAACTATCTCTTCTTTTGTTTTAAATTCCCGACCATAAAAACATTCCGTTTTTAATCGCCCAAAGAAACTTTCCATTGCGGCATTGTCCAAGCAATTCCCTTTTCTCGACATACTTTGAATGATGCCATGTTCAGCTAAAATTCGACGATAAGCTACCATTTGATATTGCCATCCCTGGTCTGAATGTAAAATGACACCACAAGCTTTATTTAATCCTTTGACGGCTTGCATTAACATGTCCTCTACTTGCGCCCAATTTGGGGAATAGCTGAGATTATAGGAGACTATCTCATTGTTAAATAAGTCTAAAATTGGAGATAAATAGACTTTACTCCCATCTTTCGCCTTAAACTCGGTGATATCTGTCACCCATTTTTGTTTCGGGGCCGTTGCACTAAAATCGCGTTCAAGATGATTCGGTGCAATTACCCCTATCGTGCCTCGATAGGTGGTAAATTTCTTGCTTTTTCTTGACCGCACTTGAAGCCCAAGTGTCTGCATTAAACGTTGAACTTTTTTATGATTCACGCCTGGCAAGCTGGCATGAACACGTCGGTAGCCATAATCAGGATGATTGGCTTTGATGCGTTTAATGGCCTTTTTCAGCTCCTCATCCTTATCCGGTTTAATCTGAAGTTTCGCAAAAAACGTACTACGCGCTAACTGTGCAAAGCCTAAAAGCCATTTTAACGGATAGCGTGTTCTTAACCTTTGGATAATTTCCGTTGCTCGGCTTCGTCCTGAAGTCTGAGCCTTCTCAACTCCTTTAGGTAGGCTACCTCCGCTTCAAGCTGTAAAATTCTCAGGCGTAAACGGTCTTCTTCAGTTTTGGGTGGCGGTGGCATTCTGGCATATTTAGGTTTCATAGGCGGTCGTCCTGATGGTTTACGGGGAATAAGTCCCTTTATGCCACTTTTTTCAAACCGTTTCAACCATGTCCCGACTAGGGCGTTGGAAGGAATATTGTAAAAACGAGCTGCTTCTCTAATACTCATTTTTCCATTCAAAATAGGTTGAAGAATTTGTAATTTAAATTCGATTGTGTAGTGTTTACCCATAAAAAATCTGCACCTCAATTGTTGGTTTGTTGAGTCCAACTTTTGGGGTGCAGATCAAAAATGACCGCATTTTTTCTTAAACCTCCCACCAAATCAACGCCCATTTGCGTTGTCCGTGTTTTATCGGTTCATTGTTTATTTGTTTTTGTTGATAGAATTGAGCCAAATCTTGTTTTTCTTTTTCGGTGAGATTGCCGAGAGAAAACGTCACAGAATTTAATAAATCTTCAAAGGTTTCGCCTTGGAAATGGCCTGATTCGGTTTTAATAAAACTCACATTCGCGTGAATGCCTTTTTGGTAAAGGCGATTAACTAAATAAATATAAGTTGGGAAGCCTACATCATCACGGCCAATGGCTTCAAATACACCTTCATCGAGAAAATGGCGTTGTGTCACCGAGGTTAAAAAGACGCGTTTTTTTGCCTTACTTTGCAGCTTTTCAATCATGTCATCCAAATCATCCACAAGCGTCGAGCGAGAGGCGAGTATCACATCCGCTTGAGGTACATCATCCCAGTTATCCGACCATGATTTATGTAGAAGGGTAATATTATTCAGTTGATGCTTTTCTTTATATTGCTGAACCATCTCTAACATGCCTTGGCTGTAATCGAGGGCATACACAGCTTGGCATTGTTGGGCTAAAGGAATCACAAATGTTCCGGGGCCACAGCCGATATCTAATACGGTTTCATCAGGTTGCACATTCATGGCTTTGAGTAACGTTTCATTATAACGGCTTGGTTTGCCCACTAAATTCTCCGCCATTTTAGGGGCTTTTTTATCCCATTTTGTCGGTGGAAGATTATAGTGATTACAGGCTTTTAGATGTTGTTGATAGAGATCGTTGAAATTGATGTCGTTGATGATCATAGTGACGCCCCAAAGTGCGGTTAGTTTTCAGATTGTTTTGAATTGCTTGCTGATTATATGCTTTCTCCCATTGAAAATCATTTGAAAATGATTAACGCAAACGTTTTCGTTTTGGTGTTTTTCCTTTATAATAGCTCGCGATTTTTACCTCAAACACAACTCAAAGGTACCCGTATGTTTCAAACTTTTCGTGGCTCACCCGCCCTTTCTGAATTCCGTATTCAAGGTTTAATGCAAAAATTCCAACAAAATCAATTACCGGTGAAATCGGTTTATGCGGAATATTTGCATTTTGTGGAATTAAATCGACCGCTTGTTAGCGAACAGGAAGCAAAATTAAAAGCGTTGTTACATTATGGCCCAACCTTGGCAGAACACGATGCCAAAGGCGAAACTTTTATCGTGATTCCACGCGTTGGCACGATTTCTTCTTGGTCTTCTAAAGCGACCGATATTGCGCATAACTGTGGTTTAAGTGAAGTGGAGCGTATTGAGCGTGGTTTGGCATATTATTTTGAGTTAAACCAACCGCTTGATGAAAAAACAACAGAAAAATTGACCGCACTTTTACACGACAGAATGATGGAAACGGTGGTGCGTCATCCTGAAGATGCAGAGATCTTATTCCGTCATCAAGATCCGAAACCGTTTAAAACCGTGGATATTTTAAAAGGTGGACGTGAAGCTTTGGTGACTGCTAACGTAGAATTAGGTTTGGCGCTGGCAGAAGATGAAATTGATTATTTGGTGGAAAACTTCACCCAATTAGGGCGCAATCCGCACGATATTGAACTTTACATGTTTGCGCAAGCCAACTCTGAGCACTGCCGCCATAAAATCTTTAATGCGGATTGGATTATCGACGGCAAAAAACAGGATAAATCCCTGTTTAAAATGATTAAAAATACCTTTGAGAAAACCCCTGATTTCGTGCTTTCAGCCTATAAAGATAATGCTGCAGTAATGGAAGGCTCAAAAGTCGGCCGTTTCTTTGCGGATCAAGATGGACAATATCGTTATCACAATGAAGATGCACATATCTTAATGAAAGTGGAAACCCACAACCACCCAACCGCAATTTCGCCATTCCCAGGGGCTGCAACGGGTTCGGGCGGTGAAATTCGTGATGAAGGTGCAACGGGTCGTGGTGCAAAACCAAAAGCAGGTTTAACCGGTTTCTCCGTATCAAACCTCGTCATTCCAAACTTTGAACAACCTTGGGAAAATCCACTTTCAAAACCAAATCGTATTGCTTCAGCCTTAGATATTATGATTGAAGGCCCATTAGGTGGTGCAGCATTTAACAATGAATTTGGTCGCCCTGCCTTATTGGGTTATTTCCGTACCTATGAAGAGAAAGTCAACAGCTTCAATGGTGAAGAAGTGCGAGGCTATCACAAACCGATTATGTTAGCCGGTGGTATCGGTAATATTCGTGGCGAACACGTTCAAAAAGGTGAAATTCCCGTTGGCGCGAAATTGATCGTATTAGGCGGCCCAGCCATGAACATCGGCTTGGGCGGTGGCGCAGCGTCTTCGATGGACAGCGGGAAATCAAAAGAGAATCTAGATTTTGCCTCTGTTCAACGTGAAAACCCAGAAATGGAACGCCGCTGCCAAGAGGTGATTGACCGCTGCTGGCAATTAGGTGATGAAAACCCAATTCTCTTTATTCACGATGTGGGGGCGGGTGGTTTATCCAACGCAATGCCTGAATTGGTACACGATGGCGAACGTGGCGGTAAATTTGATTTACGCTCTATCCTTTGCGATGAAAAAGGCATGTCACCATTGGAAATTTGGTGTAACGAATCGCAAGAACGTTATGTATTAGCGGTTGCACCAGAAAAACTCGAATTATTTACCGCACTTTGTGAACGTGAGCGTGCACCGTTTGCGGTCATTGGCGAGGCAACGGAAGAGAAACATTTAACCTTGCATGATAGCCATTTCGACAATAATCCAATTGATTTACCGATGAATGTGTTATTAGGCAAAACGCCGAAAATGACGCGTGAGGTTTCGTTAAAAACTGTCGAAAATCGACCGCTTGCAACGGAAAATATTCAATTAAAAGAAGCCTTCCATCGCGTATTACGCTTACCGGTGGTGGCAGAAAAAACCTTCTTAATTACCATTGGCGACCGTTCGGTAACTGGTATGGTGGCACGTGATCAAATGGTCGGCCCATGGCAAATCCCCGTGTCTGATGTGGCTGTCACAACCGCTTCATTAGACAGCTATCATGGTGAAGCCATGGCAATGGGCGAACGTGCACCCGTGGCATTATTAGACTTTGGCGCTTCTGCACGTTTAGCGGTGGCTGAATCCATTACCAACATTGCGGGCACCAATATTGGCGATATTAAACGTATCAAACTGTCTGCAAACTGGATGTCTGCAGCGGGCCATGGCGGTGAAGATGCCGGCTTATATGAAGCGGTTAAAGCAGTCGGTGAAGAGCTTTGTCCTGCATTAGGCATTACCATTCCAGTGGGTAAAGACTCTATGTCGATGAAAACCACTTGGGAAGAAAATGGCGAGAAAAAATCAGTAACAGCGCCGCTTTCTTTAGTGATTTCATCTTTTGCGCGCGTGGAAGATGTCCGCAAAACCGTGACACCTCAATTACGTACAGACAAAGGCGCAAGCCGTTTATTGTTGATTGATTTAGGCGAAAGAAAAAATCGCTTAGGCGCGACCGCACTTGCGCAAGTGTATAAACAATTAGGTGATAAACCTGCCGATGTGGTGAATGTAGCCAAACTGAAAAACTTCTTCGATGCAATGCAATCATTAGTAGCAGAACGTAAATTATTGGCTTACCACGACCGTTCAGACGGTGGTTTAATTACCACGATTGCAGAAATGGCATTTACGGGTAACTGTGGCGTGGATGTGGATATTTCAGCCTTAGGCGACAATGATTTAGCCGTGTTATTCAATGAAGAATTAGGTGCGGTGATCCAAGTCTCTGAAAACGAATTAAGCGCCGTGCGTGAGGTATTAAAAGCCCATGACTTGCTTGGCTTAACTTATGAACTCGGTTCTGTTAGCTTAGAAGATCGTTTTGAAATCACACGTGGCAGCAAAAAACTATTAAGCGAAAAACGCTCTGAATTACGCAGTATTTGGGCAGAACTCACTCACCAAATGCAACGCTTACGCGATAATCCAGAATGTGCTGACCAAGAATTTGAAGCGAAAAAAGCCACAGACAACAAAGGATTATCAGCTTACTTAACTTATGACGTGAATGAAGATATTGCTGCGCCTTACATCAGCAAAGGCGTGAAACCAAAAGTGGCAGTATTACGTGAACAAGGCGTGAATAGTCATGTTGAAATGGCAGCAGCTTTTGATCGTGCAGGCTTTGCCGCGATTGATGTTCACATGAGCGATTTAATGACAGGTCGTTACAACTTAAACGAATTCAATACGATGGTGGCCTGTGGTGGTTTCTCTTACGGTGACGTATTGGGCGCAGGTGGCGGCTGGGCGAAATCCATTTTATTCAACCCACAATTACGCGATCAATTCAGCCAATTCTTCGCCAATGAAAACACCCTTTCATTAGGCGTATGTAACGGCTGTCAATTTATCTCCACCCTGGCAGAAATCATCCCAGGTGCGGAAAATTGGCCACGTTTCGTGCGTAATAAATCAGAACGTTTTGAAGCCCGTGCTGCGATGGTGAAAATCAACGACACCAACTCATTGTGGTTTAAAGGCATGGCAGGTTCCCATATGCCGATTGCGGTTTCTCATGGTGAAGGACGCGTAGAATTTAAAACACCTGAGAATTTGATCGCACTTCAAGCGCAAAACTTGATTGTGGCACAATATATCGACAGTCATTTAAACGTGACTGAAACCTATCCAGCTAACCCGAATGGCTCAGCATTAGGTATTACTGCCATTTCTAACGTCGATGGTCGTATTGCCGCGATGATGCCACACCCAGAACGTGTATTCCGTGCGGTGAGCAACTCATGGTACCCAGAAGATTGGTCTGAAGATGGTGCTTGGATGCGAATTTTTAGAAATGCGAGAGTGAATTTCAAATAATGTGAAATTGATCACGGAAAATTAATTAAAAATAAGAGATACTAAGCAATTGGTATCTCTTTTTATTGCATAAATTTTAGTAATAAAAAATGCCAACAATATTAGAGAGTAATATTGTTAATGTTTATATAAAAATTCTTGGGCATTATGCCCGTTATATCTATTGAACTATATGAGGAGTTCTTAATGAGTAGTTTAGTTACATTGCTAGCTAATATTGTTGCGCCATTGCAACGTCAATTTATTAACTTTATCCGCATTGCGATTTGTGTGGTGATGGTTTGGATTGGCGGTTTAAAAGTTTGTCAATATGAAGCAGATGGTATTGCACACTTTGTGTCAAATAGTCCTTTCTTAAGCTTCCTTTACAAAAACGGTGCAAATGAAGTGACAAATGATAAGGGTGTTTTAGTGAAAGAATATACCTTATATAAAAACCCTGAAGGCAAAATGGTCGCAAAAAATATCGAATGGCATAAAGCCAACGGCACCTATACCGCTTCTTATATTATTGGCGCAATCATTGTGACAATTGGTATTTTAGTATTAGCGGGCATTTGGTCTCCAACATTAGGTTTATTCGGAGGCTTACTCACGTTTGGTATGTCGATAGTCACGCTGTCCTTCCTGATATTTACGCCAGAAACCTGGGTGCCGAATTTAGGTGGGGACTTCCCAACACCTAATTATGGCTTCCCATATCTCTCAGGTGCTGGTCGACTCGTGATTAAAGATATTATTATGATGGCAGGCGGTTTAGTTGCAGCAGCAGAATGTGCGAAACGTTATTTAGAGAATAAAAAGCAGTTTGCTTAATTGCGTTATTTTAAAAGGCTTGCTTGGATAAACAGCAAGCCTTTTTGTTATTAAGAGATATAAACCAATAACAAAGAAAGGAGATAGAATTCAAAACGCTTGAAAATTTGACCGCACTTCAAGCCCAAAACTTGATTGTGGCACAGTATATCGACAGTCATTTAAATGTAACTGGAACTTGCCCAGCTAGTCCGAATAGTTCGGCATTAGGCATTACGGTAATTTATAACGTGGACGGTCGTATCACAGCTATAATGCCGCACCTAGAAGGTGTATTCCGTGCGGTGAGCAACTCATGGTATCCAGAAGATTAGTCTAAAATAGCGCATGGATTGGAATTTTTATAAATGCGATAGTATAGTTTAAGTAGTCTTATTGTGTATTTGGGGTATATACTTATAGCAAACGAAAGATATCTAATATAGGATATATTTTAATTATAATTAACTGAACATTGGTGGAGCTAATGTTCAGTTATTTTCTATATGTAATTTTTTATTGTAATAACAGTATTTACAAGTCATAGGTAAGAATCATGAATAAAAATTTTAAAATTGAAGATTTGCAAAATAAGCCTGAAGGACAATTTTTTGATCGTAAGAGTGCAAGAAAAAGTCCAAAAGAAATTCTTAAACCTTTGCTTGCTTTTGCAAATGCTTCCGGTGGTTTACTTGTTATAGGTATTGAGGATAATGGTAAAATTACTGGGTTTTCTTCTCCTAAAGCACATAAAATAGAAGATTTTACCCATACTGTATATCACGTTCAGAAGCAACCAATCCCTGTACAATATAGCTTATTACAATGTAAAAATTGTGATGGGGAAGATGATCAGGTGTTACTCTTTGATGTTCGTCCTTCAACCAATAAGGTTATTGAATCAAATGACGGACAGGCTTATTTGAGATCAAAAGATGAGTCTTTAACATTGAGTTATGAGCAACGAAAACAGCTAGAATATGATAAAGGGCAAGCCTCTTTTGAGGATGAGGTGCAAGAAAATTCATCTATTGAAGACCTCGATCAGGATTTATTAGCTCAATATCAAAAACATCTCAATACCGATTTATCTATCAAAGATATATTAGACGCTCGTAATTTTATTAACCGCAATGGTAATATTACAAATGCTGGTTTACTATTATTTTCTAAATACCCAACAAAATTTTTTCCAAATTCAAGAATAAAATTTATTAAATATGATGGAGTTTTTGCTAAAACAGGAAAGGATTTAAATATTGTTAAAGAGTTAAATATTGAGGGGCCTATCCCATATTTAATACAAAAAAGTAGGGAAATTATTAATAGTCAGCTTAGGGAATTCCAGATTTTAGATAATAATGGAATATTTTCTAAAATCACTGAATATCCTGAGTTTGCATGGTTTGAAGGGATTGTAAATGCAGTAACTCATCGTAATTATTCAATAAATGGTGATTATATTAGGGTTACAATGTTTGATGATAGATTAGAAATATTTAGTCCTGGTCCATTACCTAATATAGTTAATTTACAAAATATTAAAACTACAAGGTATTCTAGAAACCCTAGAATAGCAAGGGTATTATCAGAATTTGGCTGGGTGAAAGAACTTAATGAAGGTGTTAAACGAATTTTCAATGAAATGGAAAAATATTTCCTAAATGATCCTATTTATAGTGAGCCAGATCATAATAGTGTTCTGTTAACATTGGAAAATAATATCTTGCAAAGACAATCTAGAGAGTTGGATAGGATTAAATTGTTGCTATCTGAGGATATTATAAAATCATTAACCCAAAATGAAATTAAAGTTTTACAATATATCTTTTCTAATAAAAAAATTAATACGAGTAAAGCTAGGGAGATTTTAAATAAAAGTGCACCTTATACAAGGAGATTACTTCAGTCTTTAGTTGAAAAAGGTGTGCTAGAGTGGAACGGGAATAGTAGCAACGACCCTACTCAATATTTTAGTTTCAAATAAATATAACTTATTTTAAAACTAGCAGATTTCTACTAAGTTACCAGTAGATTTCCACTAAGTTGCCAGTAGATTTCTACTAAGTTACCAGTAGATTTCCACTAAGTTACCAGTAGATTTCCACTAAGTTACCAGTAGATTTCCACTAAGTTACCAGTAGATTTCCACTAAGTTACCAGTAGATTTCTACTAAGTTACCAGTAGATTTTCACTAAGTTACCAGTAGATTTCCACTAAGTTACCAGTAGATTTCCACTAAGTTACCAGTAGATTTCCACTAAGTTACCAGTAGATTTCCACTAAGTTACCAGTAGAATTCCACTAAGTTACCAGTAGAATTCCACTAAGTTACCAGTAGAATTCCACTAAGTTACCAGTAGAATTCCACTAAGTTACCAGTAGAATTCCACTAAGTTACCAGTAGATTTCCACTAAGTTACCAGTAGATTTCCACTAAGTTACCAGTAGATTTCCACTAAGTTACCAGTAGAATTCCACTAAGTTACCAGTAGAATTCCACTAAGTTACCAGTAGATTTCCACTAAGTTACCAGTAGATTTCCACTAAGTTACCAGTAGATTTTCACTAGGTTATCTATACCTTGATTTGATAGAGAGCTTTTTCCAAATTTGGGTGTTAGAAAAGAAGAAAGATTAGTTTGAAAATTACTAAAGCAATTCTGATCAATACTACAGTTGATCCTGAAAAATTCATTTTGATTAATTTTTTACAGAAAAGTTGATAATGTATGAGATAATCATGATTGTGTAAAAAATGATTAATAGAAAGTTGTTTACATTCTAATTAATATTCGTTTTAATAAAAGCGTTCAAAAATCACAACGAATCTTGGCCGCTCTTTTTATTACTTTTACTTATGTATTATTTTTGTTTCTTCAAAAACTCAACGCCTGTATCTGGGAAGTCGGTGAATACACCAGTTGCACCAGATTTATTCAATAACGCATCGTACATTTGATTTACGTCAGTGAAGAATTCAGGTAATGCATCTTTACGCACGGTGTATGGGTGTAATTCCACTTTGTATTGTGCGAGTTCTTTCACTAATGGGGTGTATACGATATTGCCTGGTTTTGATTTTTCTTTATCCACTAACATGTACCAGCCTGGACCAACGCCATCAGCGTATTTCACCACTTCTGCCATTGCACCTGGTTTGAACATCCAATCGTAATCGTAGTTCACCCATTTGCCTTTCGCATCTTTTTCTTCAGTTTCATGCCAATCGGTGTATGCCACTAATTGAACAAGTTTTAAATCCATGTCCATTTTTGGTAGCAATTCGTTTTTGATACGTTTTAACTCATTGAAGTCGAAGGTTTGTAAGTAAATCATGTCAGATTTCTTGTCGTAACCGTATTTTTTCAACACTTTAAGGGTTTCAACTGCAATGTCTTTGCCATTTTGGTGGTGGAACCAAGGTGCTTTGATTTCAGGGTAGATACCCACTTTTTTACCAGTCGATTTTTCTAAACCTTGGATGAATTCTAACTCATCTTCAAAAGTATGGATTTTGAAGTGGGATTTCCAAAGTGGGAAACGGCCTGGATATACTGCAACTTGTTTACCATCTTTGGTTTCAAAGTTTTCAGTCATATTTAAACTTTGAATTTCTTTTAAGGTGAAGTCGATTACATAGTAGCGACCATCTTTACGATGACGATTTGGGAATTTTTTCGCCACGTCAGTTAAGCCGTCTAAGAAGTGGTCATGAATAACAACTAAACGACCATCTTTTGTCATCGCTAAGTCTTGTTCTAAGTAGTCTGCATGTTGTGCAAATGCAAGCGCTTTAGACTCAAGTGTATGCTCTGGTAAGTAACCACTTGCACCACGGTGCGCAATGATAATTTTGTCTGATTTCATAGTGTCCACAGAAGAGTGTGCGCTACATCCTGCAAGTACGCCTGCAGCTAATAAAGAAAGCGCTAAAGTTTTGAGTTTCATAAGCATTTCTCCTTGAAAGTGCGGTTAAAAATTCAGTTGTTTTTTTGTAATAAAAAAGGCGACAAGCCTTCGCCTGTCGCCTTTAATTTATAGATTATTTACCGTAGGTATCGCCTAATTTCGCTTTGTGTTTGCCTTCTTCAACCATTACGATGAAGAGTAATAATACCGCTAAGACACCACCACCGATCATGACGTAGAAACCGCCGTCCCAGCCATAGTGTTGTGCTGCCCAACCGATAACAGCTGATGCTGAGACAGTACCACCTAAGTAACCGAATAAACCAGTAAAACCTGCTGCTGTGCCTGCTGCTTTTTTCGGTGCAAGCTCAAGCGCATGTAAGCCGATTAACATTACAGGACCGTAGATTAAGAAGCCGATTAAGGTCATTAAGATGAAGTCAGTTAATTGATATGGGTTTTCATACCAAGCTGAGTAGTTTGCAAGTTCTGCTTCTGGTGTAGCTGGGTTCATCCAGTATGCTACTACTGCTAAAGTCGTTAAGATCATGAAGATAAAACCGGTTAAACCACGTTTACCTTTGAAGACTTTATCAGATACCCAACCACAAAGTAATGTACCTGGTACAGCGGCTAATTCATAAATGGTATATGCCCATGCAGTACCTTTGATGTTGAAATGTTTTATTTCACTTAAGTAAACCGGAGACCATTTTAATACGCCATAGCGAATTAAATATACAAATACGTTAGCCAGTGCGATGTACCATAACAATTTGTTTTTTAATACATAAGTGACAAAGATTTCTTTTGTACTTAAATCGTTTTCGTAAGTTTTTTCGTTATAGTCATCAGGATAGTCATTACGCCATTTCTCGATTGATGGTAAACCACAAGATTGTGGTGTATCACGCATGACAAAATAAACGGGAATAGCACAGATCATTGCAGCAATACCCGGATAGTAGAGCGATTGTTGCCAAATGTCTTTTGCCTGAGCCTCGATGCCATGAGCACTGAAGAAGATAGCACTCGCTAATAGCACCATTGCACCTGGCATCATGCCACCGATGTTATGCGCTGTATTCCAGATAGATACGATAGTACCGCGTTCTGATTTAGACCACCAGTGTACCATGGTACGACCACATGGAGGCCAACCCATACCTTGGAACCAACCATTTAAGAAGATCATTACCCACATGATGGCAATGCCTGAGGTTGCCCATGGGAATAAACCCATCATAGTCATACAAAGACCAGAAAGCAATAAACCAAATGGTAAGAATACGCGAGGGTTCGAACGGTCAGACATGCCTGCCATGACGAACTTAGATAAACCGTAGGCAAGACCAGCTGCTGAGCCGATAACACCGAGTTCCGCTTTTGAGTACAAGCCGGCTTGAATTAAACCAGGTTGTGCTAAGTCAAAGTTTGCACGCACAAAATAGTAAGCGGCATAACCAAAGAAGATCCCTGCAAACACTTGCCAACGTAAGCGTTTATACGTGGAATCAATTTTCTCCGCTGGAAGTTCCGCAATATGCGGTGCGGGTTTAAATGGTCCAAACATTATTTTTTCTCCAGTTTGTCTTAATTATAAGTTCCCGATCTTTATATCAGGGAAGGGTGAATGATAAAAGAAAAATAAAAATTGAAAAGAAAAATAATTTAAAAATGTGATGTATTTCACAAATTTTATTTTCAAAAAAAATGAGCGAATTCGAAAATAATGTGATCTTGTTCACAAAATAGTTTTCTTTTTCGCTCAAAGCATTGTTAATTTTACTACACTTTCATACAATAACCTTAGACTTAATGTCTGTTTGTTTATTTTCCTTTTTTATTCATTTTGGGCTGGAGGGAAACAATGGGATTATCACCTAATATGTATCGCGATGTGGGCGATTTTTCACCTATCTCGACGGATGTGATTATCATTGGTGGTGGTGCGACGGGGGCAGGTATTGCTCGTGACTGCGCATTGCGTGGAATTAACTGTATTTTATTAGAGCGTCGTGATATTGCGACAGGTGCAACAGGTCGTAACCACGGTTTGTTACATAGTGGGGCGCGTTATGCGGTAAACGATCAGGAATCAGCAGAAGAATGTATTAAAGAAAATAAAATTCTGCGCAATATCGCTCGTCACTGTGTGGATGAAACGGAAGGTTTATTTATCACCTTACCTGAGGATTCTCTCGATTATCAAAAAACTTTCATCGAAAGTTGTACCAAATCTGGTATTGAGGCTGTCGCCATTGATCCTAAACTTGCCCAGATTATGGAACCATCAGTGAATCCCGATTTAGTGGGTGCTGTTGTTGTGCCAGATGGTTCAATCGATCCTTTCCGTTTAACAGCTTCTAACGTGATGGATGCCATTGAGAATGGTGCAAAAATGTTTACCTATTGCGAAGTGAAAAATTTAATTCGCGAGGGGGGCAAAGTGATCGGGGTAGATGTTTACGATCACAAAAATCGTGTAAATCGCAAATTCTTTGCGCCATTAGTCGTCAATGCAGGTGGTATTTGGGGACAAGGCATCGCAGAATATGCGGATCTTAAAATCAAAATGTTTCCAGCCAAAGGCGCATTACTTGTCATGGGGCACCGCATCAACAAAATGGTCATTAACCGTTGTCGTAAACCAGCGGATGCGGACATTCTTGTGCCGGGTGATACCATTTGTGTTATCGGTACAACCTCTAGCCGTATTCCTTACGATCAAATTGATAATATGGAAGTGACTCCAGAAGAAGTGGATATTCTTTTCCGTGAAGGGGAAAAACTTGCGCCGAGCTTGCGTCATACTCGCGTATTACGTGCTTATGCAGGCGTGCGTCCGTTGGTGGCGACAGATGATGACCCATCTGGTCGTAACGTAAGTCGTGGTATTGTGTTACTTGACCACGCAGAACGTGACGGCTTAGACGGCTTTATCACCATCACGGGTGGTAAATTAATGACTTATCGCTTAATGGCAGAATGGGCAACGGATCTTGTTTGTAAAAAACTCAATAAGACAGCACGTTGTACAACCGCTGAGCGTCCATTACCGGGGTCAACTGAAAGCCGTGCAGAAACCAATCAGAAAGTCATTTCTCTTCCAAGTACGATTCGTTATTCAGCGGTGTATCGTCATGGTTCTCGTGCCACTCGCTTATTAGATAAAGAACGTCTTGATCGTTCAATGGTGTGTGAATGTGAAGCGGTGACAGCAGGTGAAGTACGTTATGCCGTGGATGAATTAAATGTCAATAACTTAGTGGATTTACGTCGCCGTACTCGTGTGGGGATGGGGACTTGCCAAGCTGAGCTTTGCGCATGCCGTGCGGCGGGTTTAATGAACCGTTTTGACGTGGCAACACCTCGCCAATCTACTACACAATTAACCTCTTTCATGGAAGAGCGTTGGCGCGGTATTGAGCCTATTGCATGGGGTGAAGCGATTCGTGAAGCCGAATTTACTTCATGGATGTATGGCAGTGTGTTGGGCTTAAATGATGTTCAACCGCTTGAAACTGACAAACAGCAAGGGACGGATAACAATGAATTTTGATGTAGTGATTATTGGTGGTGGCCTTGCAGGTTTAACTTGCGGCATCGCCCTACAAGAACAAGGCAAACGTTGTGTCATTATTAATAACGGCCAAGCGGCGATTGATTTTGCATCCGGCTCATTAGATTTATTAAGCCGTTTACCAAATGGTGCGTTTGTTAAAAATATTTCTGAAAATTTGACCGCACTTTCCGCTCAATTATCACAACACCCCTATAGCATCATGGGGGCTGAACGTGTATTAGCGAAAGCACAAGATTTCGAAAAATTAGCGGAATCGTTAAATTTAGATTTAATTGGCTCAAGTGCAGAAAATCATCTTCGCGTAACGGGTTTAGGTAGCTTACGTGGTGCATGGCTTTCACCAAATAGTGTGCCAACTGTACAAGGCGAAACACCATTCCCGTATAAAAAAATTGCGGTTTTAGGCATTGAAGGCTATCACGATTTCCAACCAGAATTATTGGCGGATAACCTTACACTCAATCCACAATTTGCTCATTGTGAAGTGAAAACAGGCTTTTTAAATATTCCTGAATTGGATCAGTTACGTGCAAATTCGCGCGAATTCCGCAGTGTAAATATTGCACAAGTTTTAGAATATAAACTGAAATTTGATGATCTGGTGGCTGAAATGAAAGAAGCAGCCAAAGGCACTGAAGCAATTTTCCTACCAGCTTGTTTCGGTTTAGAAAATCAAGAGTTTATGGAATCACTTCGCAAAGCAACTGGCTTGCCATTATTTGAATTGCCAACTTTACCACCTTCTTTATTAGGTATGCGTCAACGTATTCAATTACGCCATCGTTTTGAGAAATTAGGCGGACTCATGATGAATGGTGATAGCGCATTAAAAGCACATTTTCATGGCAACAAAGTTCGTGCTATTCAAACGCGTTTGCATGAAGAGGAAGAAATCACGGCTGAGCATTTTGTCTTAGCTTCCGGCAGTTTCTTCAGTAAAGGTTTAGTTTCTGAATTCGATAAAATCTACGAGCCCGTATTCCATTCTGACATCATCGGTGTTGAAGGCTTTAACGATACCGATCGCTTTACTTGGACAGATCACCGTTTCTCAAATCCACAACCATACCAATCTGCAGGCGTGGCGATTAATGCGCAATGCCAAGTACAAAAGAGCGGTCAATTTTTAACGAATTTATATGCGGTGGGTAATGTGATTGGTGGTTTTAATGCGCTAGAACTCGGTTGTGGTTCAGGCGTGGCAGTGGTAACAGCGCTTGCTGTTGCGGATGAAATTCTTCACAACATACATTAAGGAGGCGTTATGAACATTCAACAATTAATTGAAAATGCAAAACAATCCCTTAATGCACCACAACATCATGATGCTTTTGATGAAAGTTTTGAGAGCTGCATTAAATGTACAGCTTGTACAGCGGTATGTCCGGTTTCGCGTCAAAATCCAAACTACCCAGGTCCAAAACAATCGGGGCCGGATGGTGAGCGTTTACGCCTAAAATCAGCTGAGCTTTATGATGAAGCATTGAAATACTGTACTAACTGTAAACGTTGTGAAATTGCGTGTCCATCTGATGTAAAAATTGGTGACATTATCGTTCGTGCAAGAAACAAATACCTTGCTCAACAACACAAGCCAACCGTGCAAAAATTACGTGATGCGATTTTAAGTAACACCGATATTATGGGTTCGCTTAATACACCACTTGCGCCGATTGTGAATACCATCACTGGTTTGAAAGCGACAAAATTTGTGTTGGAAAAAGCATTGAAAATTAGCCGCCATCGTACGTTACCAAAATATTCCTTTGGTACGTTCCGCAGCTGGTATATGAAAAAAATGGTGGAAAGCCAACAAAAATTTGAACGCAAAGTGGCCTATTATCACGGTTGTTATGTGAACTACAATAATCCACAATTGGGTAAAGAATTTATTCAAGTGTTCAATGCTATGAATATTGGCGTGGTGTTATTGGAAAAAGAAAAATGCTGTGGCTTGCCATTAAGCGTGAACCAATTCCCAGAACGTGCGAAGAAAATAGCGCAATTTAACACCGATTACATCAGCAAAATGGTGGATGAAAATGGCTTGGATGTGATCAGTGAAGCATCAAGTTGTACCTTAAATTTACGTGATGAATATCATCATATTTTAGGTATCGATAATGCGAAAGTTCGTCCGCATATTCACATGGTGACACCCTTCTTATATCAACTCTTTAAAGAAGGTAAAACCTTACCGCTTAAACCATTGAAATTGCGTGTGGCTTATCACACCGCATGCCACGTGGATAAAGCGGGGTGGGCACCATACACCTTGGAAGTGTTAAAACAAATTCCAGGCTTAGAAGTGGTGATGTTGCCATCACAATGTTGCGGTATTGCAGGGACATACGGTTTCAAAGAAGAAAACTACGAGGTTTCCCAATCTATCGGTAAAAACTTATTCGATAACATCAATGCAGGTGGATTTGATTATGTAATCTCTGAATGCCAAACTTGTAAATGGCAGATCGATATGTCATCTAACGTGACTTGTATCCATCCATTGACGTTATTGTGTATGTCGATGAATCAAGCTTAGTGAAAAGAGCGGAAACTGATAAAAAAGTGACCGCTCTTTTTGTTATTCAATCCAATATGGAGAATTAATTATGCAAAAAATCTTCAAGGTTTCCTTACTTGCTGTACTTTCATCTCTTGCAGTAAACAGCTTCGCTAGCACGGCAGAAGTGAAAGTGCTTGAGCCTCAATTAAACTATCAACAACTTCTTACTCAAAGACAGGTTGTGGATGAATTGCTTGAACAAGCAGTGAAAATCCAAAACTCACCGGCTCGTGTTTCAAATGCAGGTTTTACCGCGAAACTTCCTTCCAATATGGAGCGTATTGCGGATCTTTTATTAGAAGCGTATAAGCTTGAGCCTTATCGTGTGGATTTTTTGTTTGGTGCAGCGAATGCCAATATTTATAACGGCAATACCGATAAAGCCATTGAGCTTTACCAAAAAGTGCTTGATGTGGCGCCAGATGATGTGAAAGCCCACACTTACTTGGCGGCGTGGAATCGTTTTAAAGGCAATCAAGCAGAAACTACTAAACATTTAGAACGCTTAAAACAACTTTCCCCAGAAAGTGCGAGCAAATTAGAGAAAGTTTTTGCCGTGATTGATAAAGCGGCTAATCAGCCAATTACTGACAAACTTGAAACTAAATTACCGGCACAATCTGCAATTATTACGTTGGGGTATGCTTTAAACCCAGACGGCAGCATGCATGACATTTTAGTGCAACGTTTAGAGAAAACCTTAGAAATTGCGAATCAAAATCCAGATGCGTTAATTATTGTGACAGGCGGGGTGCCACAAAACAATAAAACCGAAGGGGATTTGATGAAACAATGGTTAATTGAGAAAGGCGTTGATGCAAGTCGTATTTATTCGGATAACTATGCGCGTTCAACTGTCGAAAATGCACTTTTCTCTCGTTACTCTTTAGCGAAACACAAAATCAAACATGCCGTGTTGATTAGCTCAGGTAGTCATGTTCGTCGCGGACAAGCGTTATTTGAAATTGCGACGCAAGAATCCGGTCCGCAAGGTCTTGTGATTGAAACAGTCGCCGCGTTAGATAAACCGTTAGATGAGTTACAAAAAATCACGGAGAAAGATTTGCTGGGTATTTATCGCGATAGCTTAAAAACAATGGGATTGTCGATGTTTAATAGCGGACTATTACAAGATTAATCTCTCTGAAAGAACAAAAATGCGGTCAAACTATTTTCTATTTAGAACCGAACTTTTGTTGGCGTTAACGGCAATTATCACAAAATATTATTTTAATATTCTAAGTATTGAACATGTTTTAGTTTCATTTTGATCAATTAACTATATTGCTGTCGATACTTCTCTAAATTATCTTGAAAATGCTGAATATAATATTCGATGTCTTTTTCTCGGTAGCCAAGAATTCGGCCGATTTCACGTTCCACTTTTGGATCAAAACCATTCACAGTGCTTGCAGGAAGTAACACTTCCATTTGTTCAGCGAGTGCAAGAGATTGAGGTAAATAGACAATAAAATCAGTTAAGCAAACATCATTAATATGACGCTGCACTGTTTTTGAATGAAGCATTCCTTGCTCAAGATAAGGGAGAAAGGCGTCAGGAATACCAAGCTCATTGAATAATGCCACTTGCTTTTCGCCCCTTAACATTAATTCCAGTTCCTTGCCTTCATGCGGCCCAAGAATACCTTTTTCCATAAGCATATTCCTTTCGTTGAAATAAAAAAGGGGATTGGATGATTGACCAGATCCCCTTTATTGTACGCTTATTTGGCCACAATGTTCATCTAAATGACGAAATTATTTTTTCCAATTTTTCAACGCATCGGCAAAGGCATTACCCATCGTACCATTTCCTCTTGGATTGCGATCTTGGCGAGGCGAATTACTTTTTGGTTTGGCACTTAAAGTGCGGTCAGATTTGCCGTCATTTTTGACCACACTTTCATCTAGTCGCATCGTCAACGCAATACGTTTACGCGGCACATCCACTTCCAATACTTTCACTTTCACGATATCGCCAGTTTTCACCACTTGATGTGGATCTTCTATGAATTTATCGCTTAATGATGAAATATGTACTAAACCATCTTGGTGAACACCAATATCCACAAATGCGCCGAAGTTAGTCACATTGGTGACGGTACCTTCTAAAATCATACCCGGTTTTAAATCGGTAATTTCTTCTACACCCTCTGTAAATACAGCGGTCTTGAATTCACCACGCGGATCGCGTCCTGGTTTTTCCAACTCTTTGAAAATATCTTGGACAGTCGGTAAACCAAATTGCTCATCAATAAATTGTTTCGCATCAAGTTGGCGTACCACACCCGCATTACCCATTAAATCTTGAATAGATTGTGCTGTCGCTTGCAAGATTTTTTCGACCACAGGATAAGCTTCCGGGTGAACACCTGAAGCATCAAGTGGATTTTTCCCTTCAGCAATACGCATAAAGCCCGCACATTGCTCAAAGGCTTTTGGCCCTAAACGTGGCACTTTTTTCAATTCGCTACGGCTTTCAAAACGGCCATTTTCATCACGATATTCCACAATGTTTTGTGCTAAGGTTTTTGTCATCCCTGCCACGCGAGCAAGCAATGGTGCGGATGCTGTATTCAAATCTACGCCTACCGCGTTTACACAGTCTTCCACCACCGCATCAAGTTTACGCGCAAGTTGGGTTTGGTTTACATCGTGCTGATATTGGCCTACACCAATGGCTTTCGGTTCGATTTTCACTAATTCTGCCAATGGATCTTGTAAACGACGTGCAATAGAGACCGCACCACGTAAAGATACATCTAAATTCGGGAATTCATTTGCGGCAAATTCAGAAGCAGAATAAACCGATGCGCCCGCTTCGCTTACTACAACGGTTTGTGGTTTATTTTCTTTGATTTCTTTAATCACTTCTTTCGCAAAACGTTCTGTTTCACGAGAAGCCGTACCGTTACCAATGGCAATTAATTCCACGTTATGTTTGCGGATTAAGCTGAAAATCGCCACTTGCGCTTCAGCTTCACGCCCCGTATGTGGATAAATGGTGGTGGTATCTAATAATTTACCCGTGTTATCCACCACTGCGACTTTAACCCCCGTACGTAAGCCTGGGTCCAAACCCATTGTGCTCTTCGCGCCAGCGGGTGCCGCCATTAAAAGTGCGGTCAGATTTCGAGCGAAAACATCAATAGCTTCTTCTTCCGCTTTTTCACGTAAACTTGCCATTAATTCCGTTTCTAAATGCAACGACACTTTGATTTTCCATGTCCACGCAATCACTTGTTCACGCCATTTATCCGCTGGCTGAGCAGCGAAACGCACATCTAAATAATCACGAATAATTTCTTCACAATAACTTTGACGACTACCCTCTTCTGCATCTGGATCAGCATTTAAGCTTAATTGTAAAATGCCCTCATTACGTCCACGGAACATCGCTAATGCACGGTGAGAAGGCACATTTTTCAATAATTCTTGGTGATCGAAATAATCTTGGAATTTTGCGCCTTCCGTTTCTTTGCCTTCAATCACTTTAGATACAATAACCGCATTTTTTGCTAAATAATCACGGACTTTCGCTAATAAACCCGCATCCTCAGCAAAACGCTCCATTAAAATATAGCGTGCGCCATCAAGGGCGACTTTGGTGTCTGTTACACCTTTATCTGCATTCACAAATTCAGCTGCAGCCGTTTCAGGATCATTTTTTGGCTCGTTCCAAAGTAAATCAGCCAATGGTTCAAGACCCGCTTCAATCGCAATTTGCCCTTTCGTACGACGTTTTGGTTTGTACGGCAAATATAAATCTTCTAATTCGGTTTTGCTTTGTGTCGCATGGATTTTGTCACGCAATTCATCAGTCAATTTCCCTTGCTCTTCAATAGATTTCAAAATGGTTTGACGACGATCTTCTAATTCACGTAAATAAATTAAACGGGTTTCAAAATGACGAAGTTGGGTGTCATCCAAGCCACCCGTGGCTTCTTTACGATAACGGGCGATAAATGGAATGGTGTTGCCATCATCTAATAATTGAATGGCGGCGAGGATTTGTTGGGGTTGAACGGTTAATTCTGCCGCAATAATTTGGCTAATTTGTTGATTTAACATTGTCATACTTCTTTGTTATGAAAGGATTTGATAAAAACGAGAATAGAATACTGGTTTTAGACAACAGGCTCAAATATAATTCAAAAAATTTCTTTTATTTTCATTATGGCAAAATCAAATTACATTACCCGTCAAGGCTGGCTTGCGCTTGACCAAGAACTTAAGTTTTTGTGGAAAGAAGAACGCCCGAAAGTCACCCAAGCTGTTTCAGATGCCGCCGCACTTGGTGACCGCAGTGAAAACGCGGAATATATTTACGGAAAACGTCGTTTACGTGAAATTGATCGCCGTGTACGTTTTCTTTCCAAACGCTTAGAAGTGCTACAAATCGTAGATTACCATCCGAAGCAAGAAGGCAAAGTTTTTTTCGGTGCATGGGTTGAATTAGAAGATGAAGAGGGAGAAGTGAAGCAATACCGACTTGTCGGCTGCGATGAATTCGATCCCGCTAAAAACTGGATCTCTATTGATTCTCCCGTCGCACGCGCTTTAATCGGGAAAG
Source organism: Haemophilus parainfluenzae (assembly GCF_036288925.1). Lineage (NCBI taxonomy): Bacteria > Pseudomonadati > Pseudomonadota > Gammaproteobacteria > Pasteurellales > Pasteurellaceae > Parahaemophilus > Parahaemophilus parainfluenzae. The sequence continues at coordinate 372,631 of NZ_CP127167.1, read as the reverse complement.
GCGTTGATGATGAAATCCATGTTGAGACACCCTCTGGCAAAGTCGTGCTCTATGTAAACCAAATTTGGTATGAAAAATAGCAAGTATAGAAAACAAAAGAGCGGTCAGATCAAACTTGATCTGACCCCAAAAAGTTAGACTGTTATTTAAAGGATTGTTTTCGATATTGTACCGGACTCAGTCCTTTTAATTTTAGTTGAATCCGTCGATGATTATAGTAATCCAAATAATCCCTGACGGCATCAACTATCTCTTCTTTTGTTTTAAATTCCCGACCATAAAAACATTCTGTTTTTAATCGTCCAAAGAAACTTTCCATTGCGGCGTTATCTAAGCAATTCCCTTTTCTCGACATACTTTGAATGATGCCATGTTCAGCTAAAATTCGACGATAAGCTACCATTTGATATTGCCATCCCTGGTCTGAATGTAAAATGACACCACAAGCTTTATTTAATCCTTTGACGGCTTGCATTAACATGTCTTCTACTTGCGCCCAGTTTGGGGAATAGCTGAGGTTATAGGAGACTATCTCATTGTTAAATAAGTCTAAAATCGGGGATAAATAGACTTTACTCCCATCTTTTGCCTTAAACTCGGTGATATCGGTCACCCATTTTTGTTTCGGGGCCGTTGCACTAAAATCGCGTTCAAGATGATTCGGTGCTATCACCCCTATCGTGCCTCGATAGGTGGTAAATTTCTTGCTTTTTCTTGACCGCACTTGAAGTCCAAGTGTCTGCATTAAACGTTGAACTTTTTTATGATTCACGCCTGGCAAGCTGGCATGAACACGTCGGTAGCCATAATCAGGATGATTGGCTTTGATGCGTTTAATGGCCTTTTTCAGCTCCTCATCCTTATCCGGTTTAATCTGAAGTTTCGCAAAAAACGTACTACGCGCTAACTGTGCAAAGCCTAAAAGCCATTTTAACGGATAGCGTGTTCTTAACCTTTGGATAATTTCCGTTGCTCGGCTTCGTCCTGAAGTCTGAGCCTTCTCAACTCCTTTAGGTAGGCTACCTCCGCTTCAAGCTGTAAAATTCTCAGGCGTAAACGGTCTTCTTCAGTTTTGGGTGGCGGTGGCATTCTGGCATATTTAGGTTTCATAGGCGGTCGTCCTGATGGTTTACGGGGAATAAGTCCCTTTATGCCACTTTTTTCAAACCGTTTCAACCATGTCCCGACTAGGGCGTTGGAAGGAATATTGTAAAAACGAGCTGCTTCTCTAATACTCATTTTTCCATTCAAAATAGGTTGAAGAATTTGTAATTTAAATTCGATTGTGTAGTGTTTACCCATAAAAAATCTGCACCTCAATTGTTGGTTTGTTGAGTCCAACTTTTGGGGTGCAGATCAACTTGACCGCACTTTTTTATTCTATTAATCGGAAAGATTATGCGTTATCACCAATTAATACAGACTCTAACGCAATTTCAATCATATCATTGAAGGTTAATTGACGTTCTTCTGCTGTAGTTTGTTCGTGTGTACGAATATGGTCTGAAACGGTACAGATACAAAGTGCTTTTGCACCATATTCTGCTGCTACGCCATAGATACCCGCTGCTTCCATTTCTACGCCTAAGATACCGTATTTTTCCATCACATCAAACATTTCGAAATCTGGGGTGTAGAATAAGTCTGCAGAGAAGAGATTCCCTACGCGAACTTGCTTACTTTTTTCTTTCGCTGCTTGAACCGCTGCTTGTGCCATATCAAAATCAGCGATTGCCGCAAAATCATGATCTTTGAAACGAATGCGGTTTACTTTTGAATCTGTACATGCACCAAGACCGATCACGACATCACGTAATTTAACGTCCATACGTACGGCACCACAAGAACCAACACGGATGATTTTTTTCACGCCATATTCTGTGATTAATTCTTTTGCATAGATTGAGCAAGATGGGATACCCATACCGTGACCCATAACAGAGATACGACGACCTTTATAAGTACCGGTATAACCCAACATATTGCGAACGTTGGTCACTTCTTTGGCATCTTCTAAGAATGTCTCTGCAATGTATTTTGCACGAAGCGGATCGCCAGGCATTAATACAACATCAGCAAATTCGCCTTCAGGAGCGTTAATATGTGGAGTCATTGTTTTTTCCTCTTGTAGATAAATAAAAAGTCATTCAAGCAAACGTTTTCGCTTGTTTTAAAGTACAACACCACGAATCATTCGTGGTGTTGAGAGATAAAGCGTGGTTAAATTCACCACATTTTAATTATAATGCTACGCCGCTTAATTCGATGAATAAACCAGCGATAGTAGCACTCATTAAGTTAGCTAATGTACCTGCAATAACTGCTTTTAAACCTAAGCGTGCAACATCACCACGACGGTTTGGCGCCATACCACCGATACCGCCGATTAAGATTGCGATAGAGCTGAAGTTAGCAAAACCACATAGAGCAAATGTAATGATTGCTTTGGTTTTTTCACTTAGCACAACGGTTGTATCGGGTTGTAAGTATTTGGCAAATTCTAGGTAACCTACAAATTCATTTACCGCTAATTTCATCCCAATCATTTGGCCTGCGATTGCGGATTCATCCCAAGATACCCCAATTAGGTATGCTAATGGTTTGAATATCCAACCTAAGATTGATTGTAAGGTTAAGTCGCCATAACCAAACCAGCCACCAACACCACCTAGAATGCCGTTAATTAAAGCAATTAAACCAACGAATGCGATTAACATCGCACCTACGTTTAACGCTAATTGCATACCGGCACTCGCACCGCCTGCCATTGCTTCAAGCACGTTAGTCGGTTTTTCGCTATCATCCGTTTCAGGTTGTTTATCGGTAAATTGTTCAGTTTGTGGGAATAAAATTTTCGCAAATAATAAACCTGCTGGTGCAGCCATGAAAGATGCTGCGATTAAGTAAGTCAACGGCACGCCCATTTCTGCATAACCAGCCATCACTGAACCCGCGATAGAAGCTGTACCACCGGCCATAATGGCGAATAATTCAGATTGGGTCATGTTTTTAATGTAGGGACGAACCACTAACGGTGCCTCTGTTTGACCTACGAAGATGTTCGCTGCAGCAGACATAGATTCTGCTTTTGATGTACCTAATGCGGCTTGTAATGCACCACCAATCACTTTGATGACAACTTGCATAATGCCTAAGTAATAAAGCACAGAAATTAAACCAGAGAAAAAGACGATGATTGGTAACACTTTCACTGCAAAGATAAAGCCGGCATTTGAAGGATCCGCTAAGCCACCAAAGACGAAGTTAATCCCTTCATTACCATAGGAGATAACATTTGATACACCATTTGCCGTCGCTTGTAATGCATCTCGACCAAACGGCACATACAAAATAAGGGCCGCAAATCCGATTTGGATCGCCAAAGCCCCTAATACAGTACGTAAATTAATCGCCTTACGATTATTTGAAAATAAGACGGCAATGATCAGTAATACGACAATGCCTAAAATGCTACTTAAAATGCCCATTTTTCCCTCTAGATTGGTTCTATAAGTAAGTGAATAAAATTGTCCTATTCTACTTGTTTTTCAGTAAAAAGTCGGAATATTTTTGCTACTTTTCGATATGTTTGCTTATAAAACGGTCACAATTTTGGTCAGACCACAAGATTTCGCATAGTTTTCAAGTTCTTGGGTCTGCTCAACAGTTGGGACATAAGGAGCGAGCCCTTCAGCGTCTCGTGCACCTTTTGTGTGCATTCGAATAATTTTGAACAAAACATCCTGATAATTTTTCAATAAGGAAGCGACTTTTTCCACCAACTGTTCTGAATCAAAAAAATTCGCCACATAAACTAACCGCACTTCTTCCACTTTATTTAATGGCAAAAGTTGTGCTAAGTTCTTTAAATTGCGATCTAAATTTTCTTGCTTGATATGTTGATGAATGGGGATGATAGTTTGAGGGACAATGCCTTGACGATTTTGTCTATCAAAGCATAAACTTTGTAAACCAAGCCCTTCTCCCTTCAGATCAAAAAGAAATTTATCAGTCACATCAATTAAAGGACGAATTGCCTCAAATTCAAAGAAACCACTGCTATCTAAATAGCAAGTTAGCCCTTCCTTACGGAGTTTTTGAAACAATGGAATGAGCTTTTTATGATGAATGGTAGGCTCGCCACCAGAAACCGTCACACCACGAATAAAAGGCACAGCCTCCATAACTTGTTCATACAAATATTGCAAACTGACTTGATTAGCTCCTTCCGAATAACGAGGAATCGTTTCTGGATTATGGCAATAAAGACAGTTTAGCTTACAACCTTGTAAGAAAATACTGGTACGATTCCCCTGCCCTTCCACATTAGAGAAAGGAATAATACGATGCAGGGGAACATAAATATCAGAAAGTGCGGTCACAAAAAACGCTGTTTTCTAGAGTAAGTTATCACTTACACAAGCTTCATTTGGAAAATCACTAATTCCGCTTGGCAGCAGAATGTGAAAACCGCTTTAAGCAAGTATCCATCTTCAACCTGTTGAATTTCAGACTGAATTTGACAAGGTTCACTTTCGATATCACGTGCTTTTAACGTGAAATATTCCAATGCACCTTCTGCATCTTGACGAGTGGCGTAAAACTGTTCGATAGGTAAACTACAATCGCTGTTATCAAACAATGATTTCATATCGAAAGTATTACAACCTACACATTCAATTGGTTTTTCAGTTTGAATGGCCATATTTTTCTCCTTATCTAAAAAACCGTGACAGAACACGGCTTATTAAGTTTAAAATTATTTTGCTGCAACAAAGCCGACGGCTTCGTACACTTTGTCAAGGGTTGCTTTTGCTCTTGCACGGGCTTTTTCCGCACCTTGACGTAAAATTTCGTCTAAAAGTGCTTCATCGTTACGATATTGATAGAAACGTTCTTGTAAACCGGCAAGTAAGTTTGACACTTCGTCAGCTACCGCTGTTTTTAAGTGGCCGTACATTTTGCCTTCAAATTCTTTTTCAAGCTCTGCCACGGATTTATCGGTTACTGCAGAAAGAATATCTAATAAGTTAGACACACCCGCTTTATTTTGCACATCATAACGTACAACAGGTGGCTCATCAGAATCTGTTACCGCACGTTTGATTTTTTTTGCTACCGATTTTGGATCTTCAAGCAAGGTCACCACGTTATTACGGTTATCATCTGATTTTGACATTTTTTTATCAGGATCTTGCAAAGACATAATACGCGCGCCTGCTTTGCCTAAGAAGATTTCAGGGATCGTGAAAATATCACCGTAAAGTGCATTAAAACGAGCCGCAATATCACGGGTGATTTCTAAATGTTGTTTTTGGTCATCCCCTACCGGTACGCTTTTCGCTTGGTAAAGTAAGATATCTGCTGCCATTAAAACCGGGTAATCAAATAAACCCACGTTAATATTTTCGGCATAACGTGCTGATTTATCTTTAAATTGAGTCATACGGCTCATTTCACCAAAATAAGTGTAGCAGTTTAATACCCAGCTTAGTTGAGTATGCTCTGGTACATGAGATTGCACGAAGATTGTGCTTTTATTCGGATCAATGCCACAAGCCAAGTAAAGTGCGAGTACATCAAGAGTCGCCTTACGAAGCGCCGCAGGATCTTGACGTACCGTGATGGCGTGTAAATCCACCACACAGAAAATACACTCATAATCTTCTTGCATTTTCACCCAGTTGCGAAGTGCACCTAAATAATTCCCGATAGTTAATTCGCCGGAAGGCTGCACGCCACTGAATACAATTGGTTTTGTCATTGGTTATCCTTTCATTCTGTAAATTGAATTGGCGCTATGATAACAAAAGATGAGGCGTTTTTTAATGATTCAGTTCAAAACAATGTGTAAATATGCTATATTACGCCCAAAATTTCTGCCGTTTACGATCTATAATCCCAATGAAAAATTATAATGATATGGCTCTGGCTCTTGCCGGTGTTTGTCAATCAGTCTTATTAATCAGTCAATTAGCACAAAAAGGCGAAGTTGATGATCAAGATGCATTCCAAACTACCATTCATTCTCTTCTCATCACTCAACCTGAAGATACATTAGCCGTATTTGGCGGTGATGTTCAATATCTTAAAGTGGGATTAAACACACTTATCGAGCAATTGACCCAATTAAATGACAAAAATTTATTGAATTATTGGGGCAGCCTGTTAGCGTTAGAGAGCAAATTAAACAAGCAACCTGAAATCAAACAAGAACTTGGTCGCCGTATTGCGCGTTTACCAGAACAACTTTCTTATCACAACAATCAATTTGATGATGAGATGTTTTCAATCATGGCAAATATTTATGTCGATACAATTAGTCCTTTAGGCAAACGCATTCATATTATTGGTTCTGCATATCATTTACAGCAACAAAACGTGCAAGACAAAATTCGTGCGTGTTTGCTAGCTGGCATTCGTTCAGCCGTTTTGTGGCGTCAAGTCGGTGGCAGCAAATGGCAACTGTTGTTTCATCGTAAAAAATTAGTGCAAGCGGCACGACAACTCTACTCAACTTTAAATTAATCCTTGGAGAACTCTTATGCAACTTTCCGCATTAACCGCTCTTTCCCCGATTGACGGTCGTTATCAAGATAAAGCCACCGCATTGCGTGGTATTTTCAGTGAATTTGGCTTGCTCAAATTCCGTGTCACCGTGGAAGTACGTTGGTTACAAAAATTGGCGGCGACCGCTGAAATCCAAGAGGTTTCTTCTTTGTCTAAAGAAGCAAACGATTACCTCAATAAAATTGTGGAAGAATTCAGTCTTCAAGATGCTGAACGTATTAAAGAAATTGAACGTACCACGAATCATGACGTAAAAGCGGTTGAGTATTTCTTAAAAGAAAAAAGTGAAGCCTTACCAGAATTAGCCAAAGTTTCTGAATTTATTCACTTTGCTTGTACCTCGGAAGATATTAACAACCTTTCTCACGCCTTGATGTTAAAAACGGCGCGTGAAGAAGTAATCTTACCTGAATGGCAAAAACTGATTGATGAAATCACCCGTTTAGCGAACGAATACAAAACTATCCCATTACTTTCTCGTACACACGGCCAACCTGCCTCACCAAGTACTGTGGGTAAAGAAATGGCGAACGTGGTTTACCGTTTAAAACGCCAATTCAAACAACTCCAACAAAATGAAATCTTGGGTAAAATCAACGGTGCAGTAGGTAACTACAATGCGCATTTATCAGCTTATCCAACTATCAACTGGCATAAATTCAGTGAAGAATTTGTCACCTCATTAGGCTTAGATTGGAACCCATACACCACTCAAATTGAACCTCACGATTACATTGCGGAATACTTTGATGTCGTGGTACGTTTTAATACCGTCATCATCGACTTCGATCGCGACTTATGGGGTTACATTGCGTTAAATCACTTTAAACAGCGCACTATTGCAGGTGAAATTGGCTCATCTACCATGCCGCATAAAGTGAATCCTATCGACTTCGAAAACTCGGAAGGTAACTTAGGCTTAGCCAATGCCGTGATGACTCACCTTGCCCAAAAATTACCAATTTCTCGTTGGCAACGTGACTTAACGGACTCTACTGTATTACGTAACTTAGGTGTGGGTTTAGGTTATTGTTTAATTGCGTATGCTGCAACCCGTAAAGGTATCAGCAAATTAGAAGTGAACGAACAACATCTACGTGATGAACTCAATCAAAACTGGGAAGTTTTAGCAGAGCCAATTCAAACGGTGATGCGTCGCTATGGTATTGAAAAACCATACGAAAAATTAAAAGAACTCACTCGTGGTAAACGCGTTGATGAAAAAGCAATGCGTGAATTCATCGAGAAACTGGATATTCCTGCCGATGAAAAAGCCCGTTTACAACAACTTACCCCTGCCACCTACATCGGTGCAGCTATTGAGTTAGTCGAAAAACTTTAAGAAATAAAAGGGCGTTTATAATGTCTTTAAAAAAATCAACGTGCGGTCATTTTTGATCTGAACACCAAAATATGGACAATTCACATAAGGGCTGACGACAATATTGTATCGGACTCAGTCCTTTTAATTTTAGTTGAATCCGTCGATAACCATAATTGGGGTCTTTGCTTTAACCCTGATATTGTACTGATATTGTAAAAGGAGCGGCTTCTTGAATACTCATCTCCCCTTTTAGAATGGGTTGAAGAACCTGTAATTTAAATACTATCGTGTCGTGTTTACCCATAAAAAATCTGCACTTCAATTGTTGGTTGTTTAGTTCAACTTTTGAGGTGCAGATCAATTTCACCGCACTTTTTCTTTATGATATTAAGCTTATGCGAACTGACGTACTTCGCCGTTACCCGCTACGTTTTCCACACAACGTGGACAAAGTGTAGGATGTTCAGGATTCACGCCGATCTTGTCAGAATAATGCCAACAACGTGGACATTTTTCACCGTTAGAACGAGCTACACTTACCGCAATTCCCTCTAACTCACCCGCAGCCACATCCGCAGGTTTGTCTGCTAATGCTTTTACTTCCGCTTTGGAGGTAATTAATACGAAACGTAATTCATTGCCTAATTGTTCTAACAATGCACGATATGCATCGTTAGCATAAACCGTTACTTCTGCTTCTAAACCACCACCGATCACTTTGTCGTTACGGGCGATTTCTAATACACGGTTCACTTCAGAACGAACTTTAATGAGTTGTTGCCAGTAAGCATCATCTAATTTTTCATTCTCGCCTAAGCCAAATAGGCCTTCGTAGAATTCTTCAGTGAAGACGAATTCTGCACGTGCAGTTGCGGTTTGTGGTAAGTAACCCCAAATTTCATCTGCCGTGAATGACAAGATTGGTGCCATCCAACGAACCAATGCTTCTGCAATGTGCCATAACGCTGTTTGGCAGCTACGACGCGCAAGGCTGTCTGCTTTGGTGGTATATTGACGGTCTTTAATAATATCAAGGTAGAACGAGCCCATTTCCACAGAACAGAAACGCATTAAACGTTGTACTACTGTGTGGAATTGATAGTTATCGTACGCGTCTTTAATTTCTTTTTGTGCATCTAAGGCACAAGCTACCGCCCAACGATCCAAGCTAATCATTTCTTCCGGTTTAACCGCATCACGTTGTGGATCAAAACCATTCAAGTTCGCTAGTAAGAAACGCGCGGTGTTACGAATACGACGATAGCTGTCCGCAGCACGTTTTAAGATCTCATCAGAAACAGTCATTTCACCGGTATAGTCGGTAGATGCAACCCATAAACGTAAAATGTCGCCACCGAATTTATCCATGACTTCTTGTGGTGTCACGATGTTACCGATAGATTTTGACATCTTACGACCTTGACCATCCACGGTGAAACCATGAGTTAATACTTGTTTGTATGGTGCTTTGCTGTCTGTTGCCGTAGAAAGCATTAAAGAAGACATAAACCAACCACGATGTTGGTCAGAACCTTCTAAATACATGTCGATATCTTGGCCGTTAAATTCCGGACGATTCGCCACTACGGAAGAATAGGTTGACCCAGAATCAAACCACACGTCCAAAGTATCCGGCACTTTGCGGTAAGTTTCTGCGTCTGTACCTAATAATTCTTTTTCGTCTAAATCCCACCACGCTTGAATACCCGCTCTTTCTACACGTTTCGCCACTTCTTCAAGTAACGCTAAAGTACGTGGATGAAGTTCTTCGGTTTCTTTGTGCACGAATAGGGTCATCGGCACACCCCAAGTACGTTGACGGGAAATACACCAGTCAGGGCGGTTCTCAACCATTTTCTCGATACGTGCTTGACCCCAATCTGGAATCCAACGAACTTGTTTGATTTCGCCTAATGCTTGTTGGCGTAGACCCTGTGTTTCCATGCCGATAAACCATTGCGGCGTCGCGCGGAAAATAATCGGGGTTTTGTGACGCCAGCAGTGTGGGTAACTGTGTTTGATTTTCTCAACTTTTAATAAGTTACCTACTTCTTGCAATTTTTCAACAACCAATGGATTCGCTTCAAACACACCTTTGCCTGCAAAGAATTCAGTCGTTGAAATAAATTTACCGTCATTCGATACAAGACCCGCCATCGGTAAATCATATTGTTTACCCACGACAAAGTCGTCTAAACCGTGATCAGGTGCGGTATGTACTAAACCCGTACCGCCATCAGTGGTCACGTGATCACCTAAAATTACTGGTACAGTGAAATCATAGAACGGATGGTTAAAGCGTACTAACTCAAGCGCCTGACCTTTTACTGAACCTAAAACTTCAACTTGTTCTACGCCCACGGCTTTCGCTACGGATTCAACTAATTCAGCAGCTAAAATCACACGCTCATCGCCAAGTTGTACTAAGTGGTATTCTAAGTCTGCATTTACCGCAATCGCACGGTTAGATGGCATTGTCCAAGGCGTGGTTGTCCAAATCACCGCAGATAATTTGCCATGGCCTTTGCCTACTGCGTTAAATTTCTCTTCAATTTCAACCGCACTTACTGCTGGGAAACGAACATAGATAGACGGAGAAACTTTGTCCTCGTATTCCACTTCTGCTTCTGCTAAAGAAGAACCGCAATCTAAACACCAGTGTACTGGTTTTGAACCTTTATATAGGTGGCCATTCGCAATCACTTTACCGAGTGTACGGATGATGTTTGCTTCGGTGTTGAAGTTCATCGTTAAATAAGGATTATCCCAATCGCCTAATACGCCTAAACGGATAAAATCTTTTTTCTGCCCTTCTACTTGTTCCGCTGCATATTCACGACATTTTTGACGGAATTCAGCTGCTGTAATTTTCTCGTTTGGTTTGCCCACTAAACCTTCTACTTTTAATTCAATTGGTAAGCCATGACAGTCCCAACCTGGGATATAAGGCGAGTCAAAACCTAATGCAGTTTTAGATTTAACAATAATATCTTTCAGAATTTTATTAACGGCGTGACCGATATGAATATTGCCGTTCGCATACGGAGGGCCATCGTGCAGAATAAAAGATTTTTTGCCCTTACTCGCTTTACGAATTTTTTGGTAAAGATTTTTCTCGTACCAATTTTTCAACATATCAGGTTCGCGCTTAGCTAAATCACCGCGCATTGGAAAGCTGGTTTCCGGTAGGTTAAGAGTGTTTTTGTAATCGACTGTCATTTTATTTTCCAATTTTTAAATTAAATTTAAGCAACTTTTTGTGGTTTATGTGTGACATCTCCACGTCCCGCAAGTAAACCACCGATAGAGATATCTTCATCAAGACAATCCCAATGAATGCCTCTACGGCTCAGTTCATAGTTTTCCAATTCACTTTGGGTTGCATGTAATAATTTCGGAAACCACACCAAGGGTACACCTAAAATACGTGCATCATTTAACTCCACCCACATAGTGTTTTCATCAAAGCGAATGCTTTTAGCTGAAATAGTCATATCACGCCTCCGTGAATTGCATTCTATGTGTTTCAACAATAACAAAAATTTCTTTTAATTCTTTTGAATTAAATCCATCGTTTCTTGCTAAAGAAATATTGGGTTCCAACCAAAATTTTGCTTCAGACTCCGCATTGCACACATGAATATGCGCAGGTTCAAGAGGATTTCCTTCATTACGGGCAATTGCATCCAATGCTTGTTCGGTAATTTGTTCTAGGTTTTGCATGCCTTCCTCTAAATTCAATTATGCTGTGAAAAATACTGTTAATGATAATACTAAGTGCCTTAAAAATCACGTTTTTATTGGTGTTTTTTGTGTTTTAATGATGGTCAAGTCCATTAGGCTTTAACCTTTAGTGAAGTGATAAGAAAGAAAGGAAATTGGCATTAATACCATCGTGTCATTATAAACAGTGTTTCTTCCATTTTCTTATTTTTGTTCTAAAGCTCGTAAAGGGGGCAACCGTATTCACATGAATAAATTGAGATACTGTCCATTTGGCATTTTTAGTGGCATTATCCGCCCACTTTCGTTGATGTTGGGAAAAAAGCACTTCATCACTCATGGTATCAATTAGATAATAAATTGTTTCTATATTATGTGCTAATCGACTTTTTAATTCGGCTAAGGACAAATGTGCATAAGTTTGATTAAACCATTGATAAAGTTCACTTAATTGATTCCACTTGAAGTGTTCAGAAGGGGTTTTAACAAGCAATCCCTTTCGTTCATCTTGTTCCCAGCTGATCAATAAACTTGTCCAACCAACTTGATAAGCTAAGTTTTGCACAGGTGTTCGCTCAACCTCTGTACATACTGTCTCTTTTAAATCTTCCGGAATGGTTTCAAATTCTGACAAATATTTCTCATACGTTTGTTGTATCGCATTTTTTAAAGCCGTTTTACTCGTATAATGACGCATAAAAATCTCCTCGTGTATCAATAACACCTTACTCTTTAGCCGACGCCACTAATAACTCTGCTAACGGGATTCTCTCAAAAAATTGACCGCACCTTGGCAATGATTGAATATCAAACACCTGTCCTTGATAGTCAAATTGTAAACGATAAGCATGTAAATAAGTGCAGTCTATTTCTGCAGAGTAAAAGAAAAAAACATAGCCTCTAAAACGTAAAATAACTGGCATATCTACCCTTTAAAAAAGCCTTTCGCAGTTTCTACGTCTTTCTCAATTTGCACTTTCAAATCATCAAAAGAGGGGAATTTAATCTCGTTTCTAATCTTGTGGCAGAATTCCACTTCCACCATTTGGCCATAAATATTCTGAGAAAAATCAAATAAATGGACTTCTAATAATTGCATTAATCCATTTATAGTTGGGCGTTTTCCCATGTTTGCCACGCCGTTAAAAATCTCCCCCGATTTTAACCGCACTTTTACGGCATAAACGCCTTTGATTGGATTTACTTGTCTATGCAAACGAATATTGGCCGTTGGAAATCCTATTGTTCTGCCTAATTTATTTCCATGAATCACACGCCCGAAAATACGATAAGGTTTACCGAGTAAATTTTCTGCAAGTTGTAAGTCATCATTCGCTAACGCTTCGCGAATTGCCGTGCTACTAATTCTCTGTTCATCTAGACAAAAGCTACGGTTATCTTCAACAATAAAACCAAAACGCTTACTAGCTGCTTGCAACATGGCAAAATTACCTTGGCGTTTTGAGCCGAATTTGAAATCATCGCCAATGCTTAAAAATTTCACATGTAGATGATTAACAAGCGTTTGTTCAATAAAAACATCGGCTGGCTGTTCGGCAAAAGTGCGGTCAAATTTCGCCACAATTACGACATCAACCTTAGCCTTTTCGAGATAATAAATTTTGTCACGCAAACGCATTAAACGGGCTGGTGCATTTTTCCCCATAAAATATTCACGCGGCTGTGATTCAAATAACAATACCGCCATGGGTAAATTTAATTCGTCAGCTTTTTGACGCAAATGGCGAAGGACGGTTTGATGCCCTAAATGCACGCCATCAAAGTTGCCGATCGTTAGCGCACAACCTTGTAAAACACGATTTGCATTATGAAGCCCACGAATTAATTGCATGTCCTTATCCATGAAAATAAGAGAATTTCGGCATTATAGCGAGAAGTTAGTTTTTTGTCAGCAAATGGTGCTTGCGAACGCCTAATAAAATCAACGTTGCACCATAAACTATCGCGGCTAAGACAATCAACCAAACAAGCCAATAAACACGCATAAAGAAATCCATTTTCGCCCATTGGTTGATTTCAGGCACGTAATACCAAACTGCCGCACCCATTGCGATTGCAGCTAATAAAACTTTGACAAAAAAGACCGCACTTTTACGTGAAAAATGGTACACATCCGCTTTGGCTAAGCCGCGATAGAGCAAATAGGCGTTAAGAGTTGCGGACATCGCTGAAGCAATGGCTAAACCCACATAACTGAAAGGAATTGCCAATAGGTTAAAGCCCATATTACTCACCATGGCAATAATGCCAATTTTTACTGGCGTTTTGGTATCTTGGCGAGCGTAATAGCCATTGGCGAGGATTTTAATCAACATAAAGCTAAGCAAACCCGCATTAAACGCCCATAAAGAATAAGAGGCGGCATAAACATCATTTAGCATGAAATTTCCACGCATAAAGAGCGTAAGTAACATTGGCTGAGCCAATACAGCAATGCCAATGGCGGCTGGAACGCCAAGTAATAAAATCATTCGCACGCCCCAATCCATTGTATTATGAAAATCAACCGCACTTTTTGCTGAATCGCCTTCACGATTAACGTGGTGGCGAGCAAGCGTTGGTAAAATTACGGTAGAAATCGCAATGCCAAATAAACCGAGAGGAAATTCCAGTAAGCGGTCGGAATAATACAACCAGCTAATAGAGCCCGTCATTAAGAAGCTCGCAATCACTGTATCCAGCAAAAGATTAATTTGACTTACCGATACACCAAATAACGCAGGGATCATTAATTTACGAATTTTGGTTACGCCTTCATCCCGCCAAGCCCATTTGGGTTTCACCAGTAAACCAGCTTGTTTCATAAATGGAATTTGGAATAAGAACTGTAATAATCCGCCAAGAAAAATCCCGATAGCCAGTGCAAGATCTGGGTTATCCATTTGTGGTGCAAGGAAAAGTGCGGTGGCAATCATCGCTATATTTAATAACACGGGTGAAAAGGACATCACGCCGAATTTTCCAATCGTGTTAAGCACAGCACCAGAAAATGCCACAAAAGTAACAAACCATAAATAAGGAAAAGTTATTTTAAGAAGAAGAGAGGCTTGTTCAAATTTATGTGCATCAGGGCCATCATTCATCCAATCGGTAAACCAGCCCATCCCAAATAAAGCGGCAACGACAGGCGATCCAACCATCGCAAGGATCGTAACAATACTCACCAATCCCCCAAGCGTACCAGAAACTTTTCCAATAAATTCACGGGTTTTATTCATATCGCCAGATTTTTGATATTCTGCGAGAACAGGGACAAAAGCCTGTGAAAAAGCCCCCTCAGCAAATAAACGACGAAGAAAATTTGGGATACGATTAGCAAATAAAAAAACGTCTGCTGTTGCACCTGCACCAATAAGATGCGCGATAACTACATCGCGAACAAGACCTAACACTCTTGATAATAAAGTCATAGAACTAACAACAATGCTAGATTTTAAAAGTCGTTTACTCAAAATATTCTTCTCAAGCCTAAAATTTTTGCTTAATTGTATAGAAATTTTATTTTTACGCTATATTCTCAACAAAAAAACTGATAAAATCCGCCACACATCGTTTGTGTGAGCCCATATTGAAAGAGCTTGTAAAAATGACGATGCTTACTTTCGGTTGTGTCTCACCGAAATCAACACAAATTTTTCATTGACAAAAACATACAAAATCGGCAAATTAACGCCTTTTATTTTGTCTATCAATCAACAGAAATTTTAGGAGTTTGACCTTGGCTAATATCAAGTCAGCAAAAAAACGCGCGGTTCAATCTGAAAAACGCCGCCAACACAACGCAAGCCAACGCTCTATGATGCGTACTTACATCAAAAAAGTATATGCTCAAGTAGCAGCAGGTGAAAAAGCAGCAGCTGAAGCAGCATTCGTTGAAATGCAAAAAGTTGTTGACCGTATGGCTTCTAAAGGCTTAATCCACGCTAACAAAGCAGCAAACCACAAAGCTAAATTAGCTGCTCAAATCAAAAAATTAGCGTAATTAAAGCATTAAAACAGCTTAAAAATAAACCGCACTTTAGTGCGGTTTTTGTTTGCCGTAAACCGTCCTGCCACAAACGCCCTATAACGAGCTTGCATTCCCCCCTTTAACCTGTAAACTACCCCCACAACTTAAAAAATTAATCATAAAATAAACTATAATAAATGACCAAAAAATCTTTTAAAAAAGCGGATCCGAATTATCAAAAAGAATTAGCCAAATATGGTAATCCGATCCCAAGCAGAGACTACATTCTGCAAATTATTCGTGAAAATAATACCCCGATGAGTCGGGAAGAAATTTTGACCGCACTTTCAATTAAAAGTGACGAACAACAAGAAGCCATGCGTCGTCGCTTGCGTGCCATGGAGAATGATGGACAGTTAGTTTTTACTAAACGTAAACGCTATGCCTTGCCTGAAAAATTAGATTTATTCAAAGGCATGGTCATCGGCCATCGTGAAGGCTATGGTTTTTTACAAGTCGAAGGCAAAAAAGAGGATCTCTTTATTCCTAATCACCAAATGCAACGTGTAATGCACGGTGATTTTGTGTTAGCGCAACCTGCAGGCTTAGATCGCCGTGGTCGTCGCGAAGTCCGTATTGTTCGCGTACTTGAAAGTCGTAAAAAACAAATTGTCGGCCGTTTCTTCTTAGAAAATGGCTTTAGCTATGTGGTGCCTGATGACAGTCGTATCGGACGAGATATCTTAGTCCCTAATGAACACCGCAATGGTGCACGAATGGGGCAAGTTGTTGTGGTTGAATTGCAGGAACGTTCTGCCTCCTTTACTCAACCTGTTGGCATCATCACCGAAATTCTGGGTGACAATATGGCAAAAGGAATGGAAGTGGAGATCGCCCTTCGTAATCATGACATTCCTCACCAATTCCCAAGTGCGGTCGAAAAATACGTTAAAAAATTCACGGAAGAAGTGCCTGAAGAAGCCAAAAAAGGTCGTGTGGATTTACGCAATCTGCCACTGGTGACCATTGATGGCGAAGATGCACGTGATTTTGATGATGCCGTATATTGCGAAAAAAGCGGTAAAGGTTGGAAGCTTTGGGTAGCAATTGCCGATGTCAGCTATTATGTGCGTTTACGTTCTGCATTAGATACTGAAGCTTATAACCGAGGTAACTCTGTTTACTTCCCAAATCGTGTTGTGCCAATGCTGCCAGAGATTTTATCAAACGGATTGTGTTCACTGAATCCACAAGTTGATCGCTTGTGTATGGTGTGTGAAATGCACATTTCTGCTAAAGGTAAACTCACGGACTATCGTTTTTATGAAGCGGTAATGAACTCTCATGCACGTTTAACCTATACGAAAGTCGCGGCGATTTTAGACGGTGATGATGAACTCCGCACCCGTTATCAAGGGCTAGTACCACATTTAGAAGAACTGCATCATCTCTATCAAGCATTACTCAATGCACGCAAACAACGTGGTGCCATCGATTTTGAAACCATTGAAACCAAATTTATTTTCAATGCCATGGGACGAATTGATCGCATTGAACCTGTTGTGCGAAATGATGCTCACAAAATCATTGAAGAATGCATGATTCTTGCGAATATTGCAGCAGCAAACTTTATGGAAAAACATAAAGAGCCTGCACTCTATCGTATTCATGCCACACCAAGCGAAGAAAAACTAACGTCTTTCCGTGCATTCTTAAGTGAATGTGGTTTAAGCCTTGAAGGTGGCATGAAACCAACCACAAAAGATTATGCGAAATTATTAGAGCAAGTGAAAGATCGCCCAGATCACGAGCTTATCCAAACCATGCTACTTCGCTCATTAAGCCAAGCGGTTTATCATGCGGATAATATCGGCCACTTTGGTTTAGCGTTAGAAGAATATGCACACTTCACTTCCCCGATTCGTCGTTATCCGGATTTAACCCTTCATCGTGGGATTAAATATTTATTAGCAAAAGAAAAAGGTGCTAAACGTAAAACCACAGATACTGGAGGCTATCATTATTCCTTTGATGAAATGGATGTATTAGGTGATCACTGCTCGATGACCGAACGCCGTGCCGATGATGCCACTCGCGAAGTAGCAGATTGGCTGAAATGTGAATATATGCAAGATCGCGTGGGTGCTGAATTTAGCGGGGTGATCTCATCTGTAACGGGCTTTGGCTTATTCGTACGTTTAGATGATTTATTCATTGACGGCTTAGTCCATATTTCTACTTTAGATAACGACTACTATCAATTTGATGCGGCAAAACAACGTTTAATCGGCGAAAATAGTGGTATGATTTATCGCCTTGGCGATAAAGTCAAAATTCGCGTGGTCGCCGTTCATTTAGAACAAAAAATGGTGGATTTCAGTTTAATCGAAAGCGCACGAAAACCGCGTCGCGTGGGAAAAACAGCGAAGCAAAAAGCAAAAAAAGTCTTTAAGGAACTGCCACTTAAAGTATCAAAAAAACGTAAAAGTGCGGTCAAAAATAAAGATGTTTCTAAGAAACCGACTAGAAAACGGAAGAAATAATAAATAAGAGAACACTATGTCAGAAAATATCTATGGTATCCATGCTGTAAACAGCATTTTAGCAAATAGCCCTGAGCGTTTAATTGAAGTATTTGTGCTGAAAGGTCGTGAAGATAAACGCCTACAACCCTTACTCAATGAGCTCTATGCTTTAGGCATTGCGGTGCAATTTGTTAATCGTCAAACATTAGATAAAAAATCCAATGGTGAAGTCCATCAAGGTGTGATTGCTCGAGTGCAAGAAGCGAAAGAGCTGAATGAACATGATTTGGATGAACTTCTTACTCGTAAACAAAATCCACTTTTATTAGTACTTGATGGTGTGACAGATCCCCATAACTTGGGTGCCTGTTTACGTACTGCAGATGCTGCTGGTGTGAGCGCTGTTATTGTGCCAAAAGATAAATCCGCTCAACTCACTTCTATCGCACGTAAAGTGGCTTGTGGTGCTGCGGAGACAGTGCCATTAATTCGCGTAACCAATTTAGCTCGTACTTTGCGAGATCTACAACAAAATCATAATATTTGGGTGGTGGGTACAGCTGGCGAAGCAACAGAAACCATTTACCAAAGTAAACTCACAGGTTCTCTTGCCTTAGTGATGGGAGCCGAAGGTGAAGGCATGCGCCGTCTTACTCGTGAGCATTGTGATCAACTCATTAGTATTCCAATGGCGGGCTCTGTTTCATCCCTGAATGTTTCCGTTGCAACAGGCGTGTGTTTATTTGAAATTGTGAGACAGCGTCTTGCCGCCTAAAAACACGTGAAAAAATGACCGCACTTGATATAAAAAATGCCGACAAATTATTGTCGGCATTTTTGTTATTTTGAAATGGTTTTCCCTAATATCATGGATAATACTAAGGTACATAATGCTGGCACAAGCCAAGCTAATCCCTGCGAATAGAAGGGGAAATGAGTCATGATTTGATGTAAGCCTTCCGGCAAAACATCCAAGTTTTTTAAACTATCAACTAAACTAAAACAAACTGTCACAAAAATAGTGGTGTAATAGCTCAATCGAATAGAAGGCAGTTTATTACGCACAAGCTGTAAAACCACCAACATAATCGCCATCGGATAAATCAAGAATAATGCTGGAATCGTGACACGAAGTAATTTTGTTAGCCCATACTGTGAAATGATTGTTGTCATTGCTGTGAAGAAAACAATCCAGAATGGATAAGAAAAACGTGTCGAAAACTTAGAGAAATAATCACCACAAGCACTGGTTACACCCACTAATGTGGTTAAACTTGCTAAAGTAATAATCCCTGCCATAATCCAGGTTCCCGCAGAACCAAATAAACTGTTCACATAACGAGAGAAGATTTGTCCGCCATTTGTGGCGCCTTGTGCCACCGCATCAGAAGTCGCGCCTAAGTAGAATAAAGAAAAATATAAGCAACCTAATAAAATGACAGATACGAAACCCGCTGAAATCGTATATTTAACAATCTTTTGGGGATTAGTCACATTTTTTGCAGATAACGCCCGTGCAACAATGCCACCAAAGGCAATCGCTGCAAGTACATCCATCGTTTGATAACCACTAATTAACCCTGTGGTTAATGCTGAATTCTCAGCATAAGCCTGGGAAGGTGCAACAATATCAGAAAGCGGTGAAACAAAAACAGTGCCCCCAACAACAAGTAATAATACCAACAATGCTGGGGTCATTACCTCACCCACCGTTGAAATAATTGTGCTCGGGCGAATCATGAATCCCATCGCGATAATATTAAAGATCACAGAGAAAATAAGACGTGTCGTCGCACTATCTTCAACGAGCCCCAATGGTAACCATGCCATTTCATAAGCCACATTGGTAATTCGAGGCATGGCAAAAGTTGAACCGATGACTAAATAAAGAATGGTTAAAAAAGCTACACCTGCCCACTTGGGTAAATCCTTTGTTAGCTCTTCACCACGTCCTAATACCGATACCACAACTAAGGTGATAAATGGCATTAACACACCAGTTATTACAAATCCCATGGAGGCTGTTGCCCATTGGTTACCAGCGGTGTAACCTTCCATCGGAGGAAAAATGATATTTCCTGCACCTAAAAATAAAGCAAAAATCATCATACCTAACACGATGATGTCTTTTTTTGAAAACATAAGTAGTCTCGACAAACAAAATAAATTGCCGAATTTTACTCTAAATGACGATTAACTCCAAATGTGGAAGCAAAAATATGCAAAAAATCATCGTTTTAGCCAAATAAAGTGCTATATTAAACGAATATTTACAGATAGCATTCCCAAAAATCAGTCAATTTATGATAGTATCTAGACTTTTGATAGTATCTAGACTTTATTAGTTTTTTATTATTTTTTAGGAGAGAATGAATGCATAAACTGAGTTTGACTCAACAAATTCAGCGTTTTTTCAAATTGGAATCAGCTGGCGGAATTTTATTACTTTTATCAGCGGTGGTCGCAATGCTTTTGGCCAACTCACCACTCAATCAAACCTATAATGACTTTTTAAATTTACCTGTTAGCATTAAAGTCGGATCTTTTTCAATTGATAAAACTTTAATCCACTGGATTAATGATGGTTTTATGGCTGTATTCTTTGTTTTAGTCGGAATGGAAGTCAAAAAAGAGTTATTTGAGGGGTCTCTTTCAAGCTATCAACAAGCCATTTTCCCAGCTATTGCAGCGGTGGGAGGCATGGTTATTCCAGCATTAGTTTATGTTTTGATTACTCAACAAGATCCCACTTTAGCCGATGGTTGGGCAATTCCAATGGCAACAGACATTGCCTTTGCACTTGGTATCATGGCACTATTAAGTAAACAAGTACCGCTCCCATTAAAAATCTTTTTACTTGCTTTAGCCATTATTGATGACTTAGGTGCGATTGTCGTCATTGCACTATTTTTCTCACACGGATTGAGTGTACAGGCACTGATCTTTGCTGCAATTGCTATTGTTGTACTTATCGCATTAAATCGCTTTAAAGTGACCGCACTTTGTGCCTATATGGTAGTGGGAACAATCTTGTGGGCTTCGGTATTAAAATCAGGCGTACACGCGACTCTTGCGGGTGTTATTATCGGATTTTGTATTCCATTAAAAGGTAAAAATGGCGAAACACCGTTACATGACTTTGAGCACCTTCTTGCCCCTTGGTCATCCTTTGTTATCTTACCATTATTTGCTTTTGCCAATGCGGGCGTAAGCTTTGATGGCATTGATTTCAGCATGCTGACATCACCATTATTGCTTGCAATTTCTCTTGGATTACTTCTAGGAAAGCCTCTCGGCGTATTTGGTTTCAGTTACCTTTCCGTTAAACTGGGCATTGCAAAACTTCCACAAGGCATCAACTTCAAACAAATTTTTGCTGTAGCCATTTTATGCGGTATTGGTTTTACTATGTCTATGTTCTTAGCAAGTCTTGCATTTAATGCGGATGCGGGAGAAAGCATCAATTCCCTTTCTCGCTTAGGCATCTTATTAGGTTCTACTGTTTCTGCGATTTTGGGATATATCACATTGAAAAAAACAACAGCATTACCAAGATAATCGCGCTTCTCAAAAATCCTTTGCTAAGTTTAGCAAAGGATTTTCTTGAATTCGTACACTTACAATAAGATCCCACTCTCTGCTTTGGTAAAGTTCATCACAAATAAGCTTTTATAAGTTCGAACATGATATTCACCAGTTAGGACACGGCGGGTAAATGAATGATAACTTTCCATGTTTTCAGCATGAATAAGCAACATAAAATCATAATCACCAGAAATCTCATAACAGCTCACCACATCGGTTTCTTGGCGCATTTTTCGTTCAAATAATTCTTGGAAGCAGGAATGCTGGTTATCCATTTCCACCATCACAAAAACACTAATATCTCTACCTACTGCCTTTGGCGATACGATCGCAACTTGTTTAGTAATTACACCTTTCTCTGTCAGTAATTGAATTCGACGCTGGCAAGTTGCTACCGAGCTATGAACCTCTTCAGCGAGTTCTTTTAATGGTAAGGTTACGTCTTGTTGGAGAATATTCAAAATATCTCGATCTAATTTATCTAGTTCCATTTTTTATCCTTGAAAATAAATACCAAATAACACTAAAACTTGAGAAAAATAATCGTAAATTATTCTATATTGAGAAAATTTACCACGCCAGACTTTTATAATGATGTTATTCAATGTAAGGAAATGATAAAAATGGCTCAAGGTATCTTTCTAGGAATCATCTCACAATTTTTATTTGGCTTACTGTATTTGTTCAGTTTATGGCTACAGCCCCTTAATGGTACCGATGTATTTGCTTGGCGAATGGTGATGATGGTATTTGGGCTATTTTTAATTATTTTTCCTACATTGGGTTGTCGTTCATTATCAAAGTTAGTCAATGAAATCTTAGGCAAAGACAAAAAACGCTGGATGCTGTTTTTGCTTGGTACACTCGATGCGGGTAGCCAATTTTGGTTATTTATGTGGGCACCCGTTAATGGTGAGGGAGTGAATATCGCAATAGGATATTTTCTATACCCATTAGTCATGGCATTACTTGGTCGATTCTGGCTAAAAGAAACACTTTCGGTTATTCAAATTATTGCATTATGTATTGCGGCGTTGGGTGTAATACATGAGTTGTGGCACAATCAAACCTTTTCATGGAGTAGTCTTTGGGTATGTTTAATCTATCCCTATTATTATTTAAGTCGTAAAGCAATGAGAATACCTCCCTTACAAGGCATCACGCTAGATACATGTATTATTGCCGTTCCCTGCCTTATTTATTTGATCATACAAGAACAGCAATTTTCTTTTGTGATGAATGAAAGTCGATATTGGTATTTATTACCAGCATTAGGTTTAGTCAGTGCAATTGGTTTATCTGCCAATTTAAAATCGAGCCAACAAATTCCCATCAGTATATTTTCTGTACTCAGTTATCTGGAACCGACCTTGCTCTTTTTAATTGCAATATTCTGGCTTAATACGCCAGTTTTCCCATCTGATTACGTCACTTATGTACCTATTTGGATAAGTTTGATTTTGCTTGGAATAAATGGCTTAATGAAAAAACATCATTAAATTTGACCGCACTTTGTGTGCTAAAGTAAGGTCATTCTTGAAATAATTCTAATTCACGTTCATAATGAACAAACATTCATATTTTATAGACTGAAGCCTTTTTACTTCAGCATTTTTCCGATAAGGCTTGCATTATGTCCGATCAACAAACAGATACACAAAACTCTTCAAATAATAAATCTCAACAACGTAAAAAAGGGCTTTCTATTTTTATTCTTTTGCTTCTTTTGATTTCGATCGGTTCTGCCGCTTATTGGTTTTTCTTTATTAAAGGCTTTGAAGAAACGGAAGATGCCTATGTCAGCGGTAATCAGGTGATGGTATCAGCACAAGTAGCGGGGAATATTTCGAAAATTAATGTCGATAATATGGATCCCGTACAAGCTGGTGACGTGTTATTAGAACTGGATGATACCAATGCCAAATTGAGTTTTGAGCAAGCCAAAAGCAATTTAGCCAATGCGGTTCGCCAAGTTTCGCAACTAAATTACACCGTAAAACAATTAAAATCGGCCGTTCGTGCGAATGAAATTACCCTTGCTCAAGCACAAGGAAACTTAAACCGTCGTGTGCAATTAGTCAAAGATGGGGCGATCGATAAAGAATCGTTCCAACATGCGAAAGAAGCTGTTGAACTGGCAAAAGCGAACTTAACTATTTCACAAAATCAGCTTGGCGCAAATCAAGCCTTATTGTTAGATGGATCTTTAAGTGAACAACCGCAAATTCAAAGTGCAGTCAGTAATTTGAAGCAAGCTTGGTTGAATTTAGAACGCACAAAAATCCGCAGTCCAATTAAAGGCTATGTGGCTCGTCGCAATGCACAAGTCGGGCAAGCGGTTTCTGTTGGCGGGGCATTAATGGCAGTGGTGACTACCGATCAAATGTGGTTAGATGCTAACTTCAAAGAAACACAATTAACTCATATGCGAATTGGTCAACCGGTTAAAATTCACTTCGATCTCTACGGAAAAGATAAAACTTTTGATGGAAAAGTGGTGGGAATCGAAATGGGTACAGGCAATGCATTCTCATTATTACCCACTCAAAATGCGACGGGTAACTGGATCAAAGTGGTGCAACGTGTGCCTGTGCGTATTCAATTAGATCCGCAACAACTGGCTGAAAACCCATTACGCATCGGTCTTTCTGCCACAGTGAAAGTAAATGTGAGTGATAGCCAAGGTGAAACCTTGCGTGACCAAGCGCCAGCGACAACGCTTTATTCTACGAATGTGCTGCAATATGATGAAAGTGCGGTCAATAATTTGATCGAATCTATTATTCGCAATAATAGCTATTAGGTTCTGGTATGCCACAATCTCATTTTAAGCCACTACAAGGCGGAGCGTTGGCAATCCTGACATTGGCACTCTCCCTTGCTACTTTTATGCTTGTGCTGGATTCAACCATCGCCAATGTCGCCATTCCTACCATCGCAGGTGATTTGGGTGCCTCGTCTAGCCAAGGTACATGGGTGATTACCTCGTTTGGTGTGGCCAATGCGATTTCAATTCCGATTACAGGCTGGCTGGCAAAACGTTTTGGTGAAGTGCGGTTATTTTTAATCGCAACGCTATTATTCGTGCTAGCCTCTTGGCTTTGTGGTATTGCGAATAGCTTGGAAATGCTGATCGTTTTTCGGGTCCTTCAAGGTGCGGTAGCCGGCCCCATCATCCCCCTTTCTCAAAGTTTATTATTAAATAACTACCCGCCTGAAAAACGCGGAATGGCATTGGCATTTTGGTCAATGACGATCGTCGTCGCCCCGATTTGTGGGCCTATTTTAGGCGGTTGGATCAGCGATAATATTCATTGGGGTTGGATTTTCTTTATCAACGTCCCGATTGGGCTTGCCGTTGTCTTAATCAGTTGGAAACTTTTAGAAGGCCGAGAAAGTAGAATTTCTCATCAACCAGTTAATACTATTGGGCTTATTTTGTTAGCACTCGGTGTAGGTGCGTTGCAATTGATGCTGGATCAAGGTCGTGAGCTAGATTGGTTCAACTCCACTGAAATTGTGGTACTCACCATTATCGCTGCAGTAGGTTTAATCGCCTTAATCATTTGGGAACTGACTGACGACAATCCAGTTGTGGATGTCTCCTTATTCAAATCCCGAAATTTCACCGTCGGTTGTGTTTCGACTAGTCTTGCTTTCTTGGTGTATTCAGGAACGGTCGTGCTCATCCCGCTTCTGCTCCAACAGGTTTATAACTATACCGCCACCTGGGCGGGGCTTGCGGCTGCACCAGTGGGATTATTGCCGATTCTACTTGCACCGATTATCGGGAAATTTGGCAATAAAATTGATATGCGGATTTTAATCACCATCAGCTTTATGGTTTATGCGCTGACCTTTTATTGGCGAGCTGTGACCTTTGAACCTGAAATGACCTTTATGGATGTGGCATTACCGCAATTTGTGCAAGGCTTAGCAGTTGCTTGTTTCTTTATGCCGCTGACAACCATTACCCTTTCAGGTTTACCACCCGAAAAAATGGCTTCAGCGTCGAGCTTATTTAATTTCCTCCGAACCCTTGCCGGCTCAATAGGTACATCTCTCACGACATTTATGTGGTATAACCGCGAAGCCGTGCATCACACGCAACTTACGGAAGTCATTAATCCATACAACCCAATTTCCCAACAATTCTTCCAAACGATGGGAAGTTTTGGTTTAAGCGAAGAACAAACGGCATCATATCTTGCTAGACAAATCACCGCTCAAGGCTTTATTATGGGTGCCAATGAAATCTTCTTAATTTCTGCGATAACATTTATGTCCTTGGTTGTCGTAATTTGGTTTGCCAAACCACCGTTCAGTAGCAAGCGTTAAAAACATCCAAAAAATAACCGCACTTTGATGATGTTCAAAAGTGCGGTTAATTTTTCTAGCCTTTTGTTAAGATGTCTTTTAAGAATCTCGCAGTATGTGAACCTTTGACTTTGGCCACGTCTTCCGGTGTGCCTGTCGCAATGATTTGCCCACCGCCACTGCCCCCTTCTGGACCAAGATCCACAATCCAGTCTGCGGTTTTAATCACATCTAAGTTGTGTTCAATCACCACGATAGTATTACCTTGATCGCGCAAGCGATGTAACACGTCGAGGAGTTGTTTAATATCGGCAAAATGCAAGCCGGTTGTCGGTTCATCCAAAATATAAAGGGTTTTACCGGTATCGCGTTTTGAAAGCTCTGTCGCTAACTTAACACGTTGTGCCTCACCACCTGAAAGCGTGGTAGAAGACTGACCTAAACGAATATAAGACAAGCCTACATCCATTAGGGTTTGCAATTTACGTGCAATCATTGGGATCGCATCAAAAAACTCGCGGGCTTCTTCTACCGTCATATCTAATACTTGGTGAATAGTTTTGCCTTTATAGCGGATTTCCAAGGTTTCACGGTTATAACGTTTACCTTTACATTGATCACAAGGCACATACACATCCGGTAAGAAGTGCATTTCCACTTTAAGCACGCCATCACCTTGGCAAGCCTCACAACGTCCACCACGCACATTAAAACTAAAACGACCAGGGTTATAACCACGCGCACGCGCTTCTGGCACGCCCGCAAATAATTCACGAATTGGGGTAAATAACCCCGTGTAAGTCGCTGGGTTAGAACGCGGTGTACGACCTATTGGACTTTGATTAATATCGATCACTTTGTCGAAATATTCCAAGCCTTCAATGGATTTATAAGGCGCAAAATCCGTTTTTTCCGCACGATTTAAAGCATTTTGTGCCAATGGGAATAACGTATCATTAATTAGCGTTGATTTGCCTGAACCTGACACCCCTGTGATACAAGTAAATAATCCCACTGGAATTTCTAAATTCACGCCTTTCAGGTTGTTCCCTGTCGCACCTTTTAATTTTAAAAGTTTGCTTTTATCAAGTGCGGTTCGTTTTTTTGGAATTTCGATTTTTTCTTCACCCGATAAGAACTTACCCGTAATCGAATTTGGGTTCGCCATAATCTCTTTGGCTGTCCCCTGAGCAATCACTTGGCCACCGTGTACACCTGCTCCTGGGCCAATATCAATAATATGATCGGCTTCTCGAATG
Organism: Haemophilus parainfluenzae; assembly: GCF_036288925.1. Taxonomy (NCBI): domain Bacteria; kingdom Pseudomonadati; phylum Pseudomonadota; class Gammaproteobacteria; order Pasteurellales; family Pasteurellaceae; genus Parahaemophilus; species Parahaemophilus parainfluenzae. Next base: position 345,358 of record NZ_CP127167.1, on the reverse strand, counting down.
GCATCCTCATCGTGTTCCACCACGATCACGGTATTGCCCAAATTACGCAAATGAATCAACGTATTTAACAGACGCTCATTATCGCGTTGGTGCAAACCGATAGAAGGTTCATCCAACACATACATGACGCCTACTAAGCCCGCACCAATCTGACTCGCAAGACGAATACGTTGTGCTTCACCGCCCGAAAGGGTCTCAGCTGAGCGAGAGAGGGAAAGATAATTCAAACCCACATTCACTAAGAATTCTAACCGCTCTCTGATCTCTTTCAGGATTTTTTCCGCAATTTGTGCTTTTTGACCGGTTAAGGTAAGCCCTTGGAAAAACTCAAGGCTTTCACCAATGCTTTTCTCTGAAATTTGCGGCAAGTTAATGCTGCCGATATACACGTTTCGAGCTTCAGGGCGAAGACGTGAACCTCCACAATCTGCACAAGGGCGGTTACTGATATTTTTCGCCAATTCTTCGCGCACAGACATGGATTCCGTTTCTTTATAACGGCGTGCCATGTTATTCAGAATCCCTTCAAAAGGATGCTTACGGATCACCACATCGCCACGGTCGTTCATATATTGGAATTCAATTTCTTCCTTGCCTGAACCCTGCATCACAATATCTTTAATTTTTTGAGGCAAATCTTCGTATGGCGTTTCAATATCAAATTTATAATGTTTCGCTAACGAGGTAAGCATTTGATAGTAATAGAAATTGCGACGATCCCAACCTTTCACCGCACCACCTGCGAGGGAAATGCTTTCATTTTGCACCACACGGCTTTCATCGAAGAACTGCTGAACACCTAAGCCATCACAAGTCGGACACGCCCCTGCTGGGTTATTAAATGAGAACAAGCGAGGCTCTAATTCCGGTACGGAATAGCCACAATGTGGACAAGCAAAATTCGCCGAGAAAACCAATTCTTCAGCGTTAGGATTATCCATATCTGCCACAACTGCTGTACCACCAGAAAGCTCCAAAGCCGTTTCAAAGGATTCTGCTAAACGTGTGGCTAAATCTGACCGCACTTTAAAGCGATCTACCACCACTTCAATGGTATGCTTTTTCTGTAAAGCAAGTTCTGGAGGATCGGATAAATCACAAATCTCACCATCAATTCTTGCACGAATATAACCTTGTGCCGCCAAGCTATCTAACAGCTTAACGTGCTCACCTTTACGGTTTTTCACCACAGGCGCAAGCAACATCATTTTGCTTTCTTCAGGCAGACTTAAAACTTTATCCACCATTTGACTGATGGTTTGTGCCGTTAATGGCACATCATGATCAGGACAACGCGGCTCCCCTACGCGAGCAAACAGCAAACGCAGATAATCGTAAATTTCGGTGATCGTGCCCACGGTTGAACGCGGGTTATGAGAAGTGGATTTTTGCTCAATAGAAATCGCTGGCGACAAGCCCTCAATCGAATCCACATCCGGCTTTTCCATCAAAGAAAGGAATTGACGCGCATAAGCAGAAAGCGATTCCACATAACGGCGCTGCCCTTCTGCATAAAGCGTATCAAATGCTAAAGAAGATTTGCCCGAACCAGACAAGCCTGTAATCACAATTAATTTATCGCGCGGAATGGTTAAATTGATGTTTTTGAGGTTGTGGGTTCTAGCCCCACGAATGTCGATAGTATCCATAGAAAAAGCGATTGCCTTAAGAAAATAAATTCAAAAATTGTGACCATTATCGCATATTTCAATATCTGTGCAAATATCCAGTTAATTTTTATGGATCTTTTGTTTCTTTTAAGGCAAAATAGCCAAAATTTTTCATCTTATTTCTAAAATATAGAGGATTCTATGGCAGGTATTAATAAAGTAATCATCGTGGGTAATTTAGGTAATGATCCTGAAATCCGCACGATGCCAAATGGCGAAGCGGTAGCAAATATCAGCGTGGCAACAAGTGAAAGCTGGACAGATAAAAACACAGGTGAACGTCGTGAAGTGACCGAATGGCACCGCATCGTGTTATATCGTCGTTTAGCGGAAATTGCGGGTCAATACTTACGCAAAGGTTCACAAGTTTATGTTGAAGGTCGTTTAAAAACCCGTAAATGGCAAGATAACAACGGCCAAGATCGTTACACCACTGAAATCCAGGGTGATAACTTACAAATGTTAGGTGGTCGTAATCAAGAGATGGGCGGTTATACACCTGCACAATCAGCACCACAACCAAGCTATCAATCTCGTCCAGCACAATCTGCGCCAGCGCCACAAGCTGAGCCACCAATGGACGCATTTGATGATAACATTCCATTCTGAATTGTATTGGTACAAGATTATCAATACGCAGTGGGATTTTCGCGATTTACAAATTTTCACGAAAATCCCTCTGTTTTTTATGGTTAGATACCACTATTCCACTTTAAACATCCCCATCATACCGAGATTTTCATGTTCCAAAATATGGCAATGGTACATTTTCAACCCAGTGTGTCCTTGCTTAAAGCGAATAATCACTTTTTCATAAGGGCGCAAATTGACTACATCTTTTAACGCCCTGCCTTCTGGCTTGAAGGTTTTGCCGTTTAATGTATGTTGAATCACTTCAAATTGAGTGCCGTGCAAATGGAACGGATGATCCATATGGCTTTCATTGAAAATTTCCCACTGTTCCACTTCATTCAATTTGGCAACAAAATCAATACGGTTCATATCAAAGGTTTGACCGTTGATTAAGAACATACCATTCATCATTGGTGGAATAGGGTTGTCCGTTGGTGTTGTAGTAGCGTGATGTGTACCGTGATTCATCATTGGCATATTCGTATGGTTCATCATTTTTTCACTAAAGCGAATTTGGCGAACCTGCTTTGGCTCATCCCAGTTAGGGAAGGACCTTAAGCTTTCAGGTAACTGAACAGGTTCTGATTTCACCTGAATTGTGGCTAAAGTGAGATCTTTAGGCTGTTCTTGCACCATCATCTTACGGCGATCATAATAACCGCTTTGTAAATTGACTGTTCCTTGCGTTTCACCCACCATAATCACTTCAACGCGTTCGGCTGGTGTAAGTAGCAGTTCATCAACAGGCGAGCGAGGTTTTTCAAGTAAACCACCTTCGGTACCCACCACAATCCATTTCACCCCTGGAATGTTTAAACGAAAATAACGAGCGCTAGTGGCATTCCAAAGACGGATTCTTTCATTCGTTTTCACTTGAATCTGGGGCTGATATTGACCGTTGATTAACACAAATTCACCCTCACGACCGTTCATCCAATCTAACATCGTGTTTGCTGGAATGGTGCCATCGGCATTTAAACGCAGATCGGAAATCACCCAATGTTGTTCAGGAAGGTGTGCAAGCGGATCATTTTTCGCTTTAACAACGAAAGTGCCTGCTAAGCCTTTATAGACTTGTTCGGAAACATGGTCATGTGGATGAGGGTGGTACCAATATGTCCCAGCACTGCCTTGAGGTAGCGTAAAGCGATAGACTTTTTTCCCTTGCGGTTCAACCATATCCATCGGGTTACCATCCGCTTCATTTGGTACATCTAAGCCGTGCCAATGTACTGTTGAGGGTTGTGGTAGGTGATTGATAAATTCAATTTCTACGGCATCGCCTTCAAATACTTCAATTTGTGGCCCTGGTAGTTGTCCGTTATAAGCCCAAAATTCCGTTTCTTTATTGTCTGCGAGGCGAATTTTAATTGGCTCTGCTTTTAAAGTGGCTTTGAACAGTCCAGCTTGAGTCGATTGATTAGCAAGTTTTGGTAATATCCCATTAAGCGATAAACCTGAAGGCATTGCCTCAGTTGGCATTAGGCCAGTAGGTACTGAATGCATCATCGCCATATTGCCATGTTGTGCGTGGTTCATCATATTCGCAAGGCTATAAAGCGAGCTACTGGCTAAGCTAATTCCAATTCCATAACGTAAAAAATCTCGACGTTTCATTCTTTCCCCCCCTATTGGTTATAGGATTTAAACACTTCACTTTCACCGTTTTTCTTAATCAAAACAACATCATAAGGATCTTTGCGTCCGCCGTATGCTTCACCGTCCATACCTGGTGAACCAATTGGCATTCCCGGTGCAGACAAGCCTATTGCATCGGGTTTTTCTGCGAGTAAACGTTTGATATCCTCAGCAGGTACATGTCCTTCAATCACATAGCCATCAATCACGGCTGTGTGGCAAGAAGCATGTTCATATTTAATGTTAAAGCGCTTATGAGCATCATAATTGCCTGTTTCGTTGACTTTAACCTCAAAACCGTTTTTCTGCATATAGCTGATCCATTCATTACAACAGCCACAAGTCGGGCTTTTCCACACTTCCATAGAAAGTGTTTGTGCTTGAGCAAAAGCGGTTATGCCTAAACTTAAAAGCAACAATGAGCGGGTGAATTTATGTAATTTCATAAGATGTCCTTATTTTTTATTGAGATTGAATGGACATCATGTTAAAGCTTAACCTAGGGTTAAGCTCAAGGGATTTGAAAAAATAATTTGCAAATTTTTCTCAAAATCCTACCGCTTGTTTTTCAATATGTATGAAATCTTTACTATAATACAGTCTCATTACTCAGGAGTAATAATGCACACATTCCATCCCAAATCACTTGTCTGGACAAGAGAGCCGCAAGCTTTTGAAATATCAGAAAATAAAATAACCATCACCACAGTACCACATACGGATTTAAAGCAGTCAATGTGTTTTTGCGTGAACACCCCAATTTAAACATTCATTAGGTATAATAATAAAAACCTTAAACAGAATATCATAGCAAAATGAATTTAAAACCAGTTAAAAATCAAACTTCCCAATACGAAGAGTGGGCAAGAGAAAAAGTCAAAAAAGCTATATCCCCAACCTGAAGAACGGGGCTTTACGGCGCAAAAATGGTAAATTTGACTGGTTAAAAATTGAAGGCAAAATAAGTTATTTTAATTTGCAAACACCCAAATCCTGCATAATTTTGGAGATTTTTTACAAATTATTCATATAACATTGTTTTATGAAGAGAGACCTTTCATTGAAAGGTCTCTTTTTTATCTCTCATTTTGACATCAATTATTCGTGCGCCTTATCTCGTTCAAGCGCTAAAACGCAATAAATATTCAATTTATTGCACCGCATCCGAATTTAATATATCTTTATTTGAATACTGGAAAATAGTATAGATCTCAAGGAGAACATTTCTTAGATGGGCAACATCACTCGAATCAGGAAAAAGAAAACGATGTATCTTTGCTTTATTTCCTTTGAACATCTTCAGGAGTAAGAATATATGGAAAATTTTAAACAAATCCTTTCGAAATTATCTGTTATTTTTTTATTGTTCTATTCGCAAAATATATTTTCCATGACACAAACAGAAATCCAATTGGAAAAAGCTTATTTAGCAGAAATGATTGATATAGCATCTGAAATTATGGAGAAAAAACAATCTATTGATCCTGATTCATTGCAATATAAACGTAGGAATATCAAGGTTCTTACTCATACAAACATGAAAAACGGTTATACAATCTACACTTTGGAAAAATCAAAAGTTCATTTGGTTGTACCTAAAGAGTTAAAACAGAATACAAAACTTAATCTCTATTGGGATGAAAGTGAAGGTTCAATAAATATCCTATTTGACAAAGATGAATTGACAAAATACTTTCATCTGAATCTTAAAAAAAGTGAGGAAAAATCAGAAACACTGAAAACGGCTTTTGATGAGACCACATATTTTTTCACTTCCTATGAATTTTCTATCGATAAATACCCTAACGTTACCGTTGAGTTTCGTCTCTACCATTCACCCGGTATGACATTCAGATTGGACTACCCGACTGAATTTACGCGGATTTTGATTTATAGAAAAATGTAATAGACGATGTTTCCCTTATATCGTTTCTAACTTGGGCGATATTGTTCCCACCGACCGCACTTTGCCCTCAAAAAAAGAACCTAGACACCTAATTTTAGGTTCGGATTATTATTCAATTTCGTTATAACTAAAAATCAGTACATATATTTAACAATTCTTTCGGTTTTGCTATGTGCTTTGCTACATTTTTACCGTCTTATTTTCACTAGAGGTACAACTATGCAGCATCGCGATCTTTATCCCCACGAAATCTTACAAGATGTTATTGATAAAAGTTATGCTAAGTCGCAAGGACACCTAAAAACACTCTCTATTTTAAGTTTTTTAGGTGGCGGCTATGTGAGTTTTGGTTATATGGCCTATTTAAAAGTCGTGAGTGGTATTCCTCCTGAGTGGGGAGGGCTGGCGACATTACTTGGTGCGGCCGTGTTTCCGATTTGTTTAATTTGTATTCTAATCGGTGGTGGTGAATTAGCCACGGGAAATATGATGATGATGGCATTAGGCCGTTTAACCAAAAGAGTAAGCCTTAAAAAATTATTTCGTAACTGGATTGTCGTGAGTTTGGGTAACCTGCTCGGTGCGCTGTTTATGGCCTATTTCTTAGGGCATTATGTCGGTTTATCAGAAGGTGCTGCCTCTGCTAAAACCATTGCTATTGCCGAAGCTAAAGTGCAAATGGATTTTGGTCGTGCCTTTATTTCTGCTATTGCCTGTAACTGGATGGTCTGCATGGGTATTTGGTTCTATTTTGGTGCCAAACAAACCTCTGGTCGTATTCTCGCCATGTGGTTCCCAGTGATGATTTTTGTGCTTATCGGATTACAACACTTTGTCGCTAATATGTTTATTATTCCTGCCGGGATTTTTGCTGGTGCTAATGTGACTTGGAGCCAATTCTTCTTCAATATGATTCCTGTCTTTTTAGGCAATGTCACGGGTGGTGCAGCATTTGTCGGTGCATCTTATCTTTATGCCTATCGTCATTTATTAAAGGAAGATTATTGTATTTAGTAAACGAAAATCTGACCGTACTTTGTTATGAAAAAAGCCGTCTGAAATTTCAGACGGCTTTTACTTTTAGCGCATCCACAATCAACTTAAACGCATTCGAATGCCTGCGACGGCTGGGGTAATAGAGGTAAAACGGATCGTAAGTGATGGCGTACTCGGGCAACAGCTCGACCAGTTGCCCGGAATGGAGCGCGTCTGCGGCGATGATATGCGGCAGCCAAGTGATGCCGAGTCCGTCTGAAACGGCTTGCAGACGCAGATGATTATTGGTGGAAAACTGCGATTTGGGCGTGAAGGTAATCAGCTCTTTTTTGTATTTGAATTCCCACTGCATCTCCGAGCCGTGTTCGGCGGAGAGCTTTGTGCCGATAAGGCGGTGCTTCTGCAAATCGTCAATATTTTTCGGCGAACCGTATTGCACCAAATAATCGGGTGAGGCGACCAACGCCATTTTGAACGGTGCGGAAATCGGCACGGCAATCATCTCTTTTGCCACATCGTTGCCCAGCCGCACGCCCATATCAAACCCTTCTTTCACAATGTCCGCCAAGCGGTCGTCCACCACGATCTCCAAACGGATTTTCGGGTATTGGTTCAAAATCGGCTTTAATTTCGGGTACAACACCGCTTCCGCCGCCACTGCAGAGGCATTGATACGAATCAATCCCGATGGCGTATTCAAAAAATCGTTTAATGCATCGACTTCTTGGTTTATGGCTTGATAAAGCGGGGAAAGTTGGTCGAAAAGCTGCTGCCCAGCTTCGGTTAGTGACACATTGCGTGTCGTGCGGTTGAACAAGCGCAGGTTCAGCCGCGTTTCTAAATTTTTCATGCTATGGCTCAACGCCGAAGAAGAAATCCCCAAAAGCTGTCCCGCTTTTACAAAACTCTGCGTTTGTGCGAGTGTCAAAAAATAATTCAGTTCGTTAAAGTTCTGCATTTTCCCGCCCCGTTTTAGCTGATTAGTGAATTTAATTCACGACATCATAAAACAAAGCCTAATTTATCTCAATAAAAACGCGGGGTAAAATGGCTACACTTTCATGAGAACAAACAGGAGACAATATCATGCAAAATATCACATTAAACAATGGCGTAAAAATTCCTGTGCTCGGTTTCGGCGTATTTCAAATTCCGCCCGAAGAAACGGAACAAGCTGTGATTGCCGCCATCAAGGCGGGTTACCGTCACATCGACACCGCGCAGGCTTATATAAATGAAACCGAAGTCGGTTTGGGGATTAAAAACAGCGGTGTGGCGCGCGAAGAATTGTTCGTTACCACCAAAATTTGGGTGGAAAATTTCGGCTATGAAGCCGCTAAAGCCTCGCTGGATCGTTCATTAAGCCGTCTGAATTTGGATTATATCGATATGGTGCTGATTCATCAGCCTTACGGCGACAGCCACGGCACATGGCGCGCGCTGGAAGAATATCAGGCAGCCGGCAAAATCCGCGCCATCGGCGTGAGCAATTTTTCGCCCGTACGCGCGGTGGATTTGGGGCTGTTCAATAAAGTGATGCCGCAAGCCAATCAGATTGAAATCAATCCGTTCCAACAAAAAACCGAAGCCGTTGCCGCTTTGCAGGCCGAAGGCATCGCCGTGGAAGCGTGGGGGCCGTTTGCCGAAGGCCAAAACGATATTTTCCACAATCCTGTGTTAAGCAAAATTGGCGTGAAATACGGCAAATCCGTGGCGCAGGTGATTACCCGCTGGCTGATTGATCGCGACATCATCGTGTTGGCAAAATCCACCAAACCTGAACGCATGGCGGAAAACTTGAATGTCTTTGACTTTGCCCTCAGCGATGAAGACAAAGCAGAAATTGCCAAACTGGACGGTACGTTCGCCGCCATCATAAATCACGACACGGTGGATAATTTGAAACGCATCTACGCGTGGAAAACGGGCGTATAAGAGTAGCGAGAATAGTAGTGGATAAAATCTAAACGGCTCAAACTACTTTCTTGTTTTTATTTCGTTGAAAGCCCCTTTTCTAACAACTAGAAAAGGGCTTAATCGCTCAAAAAAGTTGACCATAACAGACATAACAGAAATATGGAGGACAAATTCATGTCAGAAAAAATCGTACAAACAGCCGGAAGAAAGGCACTGGGAGAGTTCGCTCCGGAGTTTGCCCATTTTAATGATGATGTGCTATTCGGTGAAAACTGGAACAATCAGGATATTGATCTGAAGACCCGCTGCGTAATCACGATGGTGGCACTGATGTCGCAGGGCATAACGGATTCCTCTCTCGTCTACCACATTCAGAACGCGAAAGCACACGGTGTGACGAAGCAGTAGTTTGCGGCCATCGTGACGCATGTTGCTTTTTACGCTGGCTGGCCGAAGGCCTGGGCGGTTTTTAATCTTGCGAAAGCGAACGGTATTTATGATGAGGGAATGGAACCGCTGACGGAGAAGGAAAGATTCCAGAAGGAGATCTTCTTCCCTATTGGCGACCCCAACGACGGCTTTGCTCAGTATTTCGTCGGACAGAGCTATCTGGCTCCCGTATCAACAGAGCAGGTGATGATCTTCAACGTGACCTTCGAACCGGGCTGCCGAAACAACTGGCATATCCATCATGCATCAAAAGGCGGCGGCCAGATGTTGATCGGTGTCGGCGGAAAAGGCTGGTATCAGGAAGAAGGTAAGCCTGCGCAGGAGATCCTTCCCGGTACAGTGATTCATATTCCGGCGAATGTAAAGCATTGGCATGGAGCCCAGAAGGACAGCTGGTTTTCACATCTTGCCTTTGAGATCGAGGGAGAGAACGCCTCGAACGAATGGTGTGAACCGGTCATCGATGAGGAGTATCTGAGCTTATGAAGACTCTGGTTTTAAAGAGCAGCGGAAACAAACACGGCTCTTCCAATATGCTGGCGAAGGAATTTATTCGTGGCGCAAAAGAGACCAGCCGATTGAAAGTTTTTTTGCGATACTAAAATCAGCGTGTTTTTACTCACGAACTTATCATTCAATCGCTGAATTACAGGCTGAAATTGAAGAATATTTAGTGTATTACAACCAAAAACACATTAAACTTGCTTTCAAAGGATTGAGCCCAGTGCAATACCGAGCTCAATATTTAAGTTAACTAACCTGTCCAACTTTTGGAGGGCAGATCACTTTATAATAAAAATCCCCTACTGCTCTAGGGGATTTTTGCTTTAAATAATATGTTGTTTATTTCAAACCTTTTTTAACCAAATCTTCATAACCACCATGGTTGGTTACATTGGTATAGCCTGCATTTTTCAACTCAGTGAGTGCGGCTTCCGCACGGCGACCACTACGACAATAAAGATTGATTGGTGCATCTTTATCTGATCCAAGCGCTTTAACGCCTTCAACAATTTTATCATGTGGAATATTTACCGCATCTTGTAAATGTCCAGAGTTAAATTCCTCCGCTGAACGCACATCAATCCAAACGCCTTTTGCTTTTTCTAGTTGTACTGCACTTTGTTCTGTTTGTGGCGCAGTATTCGCAGAAGCAAAAAAAGGTACAGCAATCGCTGCCGCAGAAAGTACTGCTGTGAATAATTTTTTCATCATTCAATCTCCTATTAAATAGAAATAATATATTTACCTAAATAAATTTAGGGTTTATGTAAAACTGATAGTCATCATACGCCTATGTTGCGAGCCAAAAAAACTGCGAAAAAAAGCCATTAAAACTGCGAAAATAAAACCTTGAGATTTTTTCGTTGTTTTAATGGCTCATTTGTATATTTAAACGGTCTTTAAAGGAGGTTTAAATTTAGAACTTATAAATCATATTATCTTCATAAATCCCATCTTTGGAAGCAGATGCTTTAACTACAATTCGTTCATATCCTTCAAACGACTCCCAATTATCCGTTTTACTCTCCTGCATATAGTCCAAATAACGGATAAACTCACTTTTCGTGCTACTGAAGAAGATATAAGGTGGCTTCGTCAAATTGATTAGCCGTAAAAAATCAATTAAATCAAAGTAAGTGCCTTGTTTGTAGCTCTCTTGGCGAGTGCATAAATAAGGTGGATCAAGTAATAGTAGCACCTTTTCTTGATTTTGATAGCGGGGGATTAGCTTATGGAACGACTCACTTATAACCTCAATGCCATCTAAATAGCCCTCAGCCGTTGGGTAATCGCTTTGGCGCACACAATGCCAAAAATCTTTGGCAAATAACGCCTCAATACTGCCAACTTGCTGTCCAGAAAATAATAACCAAGAAGCTAAACAGTTCAGGTCTTTATAACCCTTGAAATCATTGATTTTATTGATAATTTCTGCTTTAATTTCTTTGCTTAATCGTCCGTTTTTTGGTATAATACCGTGTAAGTAATTAAAGATAATTTGGCGTAATCTGTTGATGTCGTCAATGTGCTTTAATCGTTCGGCGTAGCCATCAAAATCGTTATAAATTACGGTTGCTTTTGGCTTCAGTCGCTTGGCGGTATGGCTTAACAAGCCACTACCTCCAAATACGTCCACAATCGTCCAACCATCACCTTCTCCATCAATGTGTTTGTTTAACACAATTTCCACGTGTTTTAAAAACATTCTTTTTTGCCCGATAAACGGTAGCGGGGCTTGTTTAAAAGTTTTTTTGTTTGCCATAGTTTTTCCTTCTATGGCGTTCTGATACTCAAGGTATTCCGACACTCAAATTAAGTTATTTAGTAAAGTTAATTACTTTGCAGCGTGGGCATTTGATTTCTAAATAACCAACTGTACCCACTTTCGCCAATAATTTGTTACAAAATGTGCAACGGATTGTTTTAATTGACTGCATATATTCTCCATAATTAAAAGATTTGTTACAATCCGCCCGCCTTGCGCAAGGTAGGCGGCGTATGGCTATATGCAGGCATGTTCTGCGTAGCTGGTAATAACGCGCATTGCCGTGCCGTTATTATCGCCGTCTTTTCTTTTTTTGAACTAAACTTTGTGCAGGGTAAACCCTCCTTTTATCAACTCAGCTAGTTTATTCGGGCTTAACGCCTTTTTCGGGGCTTCGCCCAAAATTGCCTCATAACACCACTCACTACAATAATATCGACTTGGCTTTTGCTTAAACGGTAACACGCAACCAATTGCCCCGATAAAATCGTATTTTTTGCCACCAGTACGCTGAAAAAAGTCCACAATGTCTGAATCTGTGTGTACTGGGATTAAATCCCACTTATCCGCTGGTAGTCGCATTGTTTTTACACGTACACCACCATCACGAGGGCTTGAGGAATAGCATTGGTAAACGCTTAAACCTGTTTTGATTGCCACCTCGCAATGGCTATAAGGTTTACCCGTAAACAAGCGGATAATTTTATCGACCCAATTACCACGGGCTTTGTACATAGCGAGAGAAATCTTACTCATTACCTTGCTCCTTGATAAAATCAGTATAGGTTTTAGTCCAGCCCGTTGAATAATCATACTCAAGCGGATTGTCTACCAACATTACTGCCTCTTTGTGTTTAATTGCATTGGCGTGGTTAGCTTGTTTGGCTTGCAGTAATGCGCCCACGATTACGGCTAATGTTTGGCGGTTGATGGTGCTGCTAGTGTTGTCCGCCCATGTCCACTCAATCTCCATATCGCCGAGCAAATCAAGGCTTGCTTTAACACCTAAAATGTTTTGGTAAGCCTTATCGTTCGAATCAACCCACTTGCCAAGTTGGGGCACAAATACACCGCTTGCATCGGTTTGGTCGCGTTTAGTGTTGATTGCTTGGCGGATTTTGTCGCGCTCTAAAATAAGTTTCTGACTAAGTTTTTCTTTATTCAACACCCATTGATTATTTATTAAGTCATAGCAGTCTGAAGGTCTCACATTGCTTAATGTCAGATTATTATTAAAAAGGATAATTTCTCGACCTTTGGCTCGACCATCAACTAAAAACTGATATTCGCTTTCTCGCACCGAAATCGCATCTTGGGGAATACTGTGAATACCCTCAACAAGAAAGCATTGATTTTCTACGTCATAAAAATAATTCATTGTTATCTCCCCTTTGCATACCATTTAATGCCGCCGGCATATTTTGTACTGTTAATGGTTGCACTTGTATTGTTTACATTTCCTACACTGAGACCAACAACACTTGCAGAATTACTAATATCAATGGGGATTACAAAAAAACATTCATTGAATGCAATCGGAAAATGAATTGTTGCTTGTGATGTTCGCTCTGGAAAATCTAAAAATCCCCACTGCTCAATTTCACCATTTGGTAAAATGCGCCAGCCGTTATTCGCAACAAGATTTTGAGAAAATTGGTCTCTAAACCATTTTGCTGTAATTGCTTTATCTCCGTTTTCCTGCTTATCAGGAGAGGTTACATAAACACTTTTTAAGCGTCTGGATGGTCTGCCAATGGCATTAACATTATCTTTATCCGGGAATAACTCGTGCGAACCTGAAAATTTCCAACTATGCTCATTGCCTACCATAATAGTTGTGAGATCGCTATCAGCTCGATATCGAATACTAAATTTCAGATCATCGCCTTTAACAAGGTCTAAATCAGCACCGCTTCCACCATCGATTTTCGCTACAGCCACACCTGAATGCTCAACTAACAATCCATCAACAGGTTGTGATCTTCCGCTTCCTCGGCTACCTTTCGGTCGCACATGTAAGTTTGCTAATGGATTTTGATTTAAAGGGATGTTGATGCCGTAACGGTTATTGTGTAAATCCCCCGTAAAACCACTGCCAATTGCAAGTTTATTGTTAACTGATCCAGTCGCGCCGATATCATTGCCAATAATAATTGAGTTATTGACTTCGCTTGCGTTTGCCATAGCGCTCACACCAATCACAATGGCGTTGTTAGTATTCGCAGTATTAGCAGCGTGCGAACCGATACCAATGCTTTTAGTGTGATTACCTCGCTCAAAAGCGCTAGCCCCTATTGCAATGGCTCTGGATAAGCTATGCCCTAATTTTAGGGCATGCGCGCCAATGGCGACCGAAAATCCAGCGCGTGTGGCTTTATTCATTGCAGCAAAACCAACTGCTGTATTATGGTTAGTATCAAGCACACCAACATCGGTATTACTGTAAACATAACGTAGTTCTGCCTGACCTGATGTATTAAGGCTTTTTGATGATTGTATTGTGATAGTATTACCAGTTTTGCTTAATACCTTTGCGGGGACTACATCATTCAAAAGCGTTTTAGCCGCACCATCCAACAATCTAACGCCAACAATGCAGTTAACATCAGCACCTTGCAGATTGTCAAAAGTTAAAGTGATTACATTGCCATTTTGACTGTATGTTCCTTGTTGATTACCTTGCCACAATATACTCCCACCGTTAGGGGCGATATCGGCCTCAAGTTCTTTGAGTGAGCCGAATCCGATGGCGGTGTTGTATAATCCTTTTTTCAGCTTTTCCGCAGCATACGCACCAACAGCTACGCTACTTGATGAGGCAATATATTGATTTAGGGCATTAACGCCGACCGCTACACTTTCTTTGATTTTGGATGGATGAGCATGTTCGATGTCTCCACTAAAGCCAATGGGAACAATACCTCCAATTGCACCAGCTCCTAATGCCACATTTAATGAGCCAGATTCGAGGTTTTGCCCAGCATTACGTCCAATAGCGATATTAGAATAGCCACTTGTAATTCCTCGACCAGCATTACCACCGATACCGATATTACGCGTACCATTAACTTGTGATTGACTATACCAAGGGGTGTCTGCATTTACGTTGTATAAACTATCTGCTCCAATAGCAATGTTATCTCGTGTAACCTGTGCAGTACCTAGCGCTCTACTGCCTATTGCAATACTTTCATAAGCATTTGTTAAATTCGCGGCTGCTTTACGCCCAATAACAACTAGGTTATTGTGATCACTTACTTGGGTAATTGTACGACCACCACTTTCAGCACCTAAAATAACGTTACCACCACCAGTTCGCTCAAGATGTTTCCAGCGTTTACCGCTGTTTGTAACAATAGTGGTGCCATTGTTGTCAGCACTCTTATTATCAATGGCATCATAATAGTAAACAGCATAACCAAAACCAAATTGGCTTTGGGGCATTTTAACTACAACGCGTTGTCCTTCTCGGGTGGGCTCAAACTCACGCAGTGCATCAATGCTTTCCACTTGACCCGATAGCACTTGCAAGGCTTTGGCTAATTGAGTAAGGTCGGTTTTATTAGGTTCGATACCGGCTTCTTTCAACACATTCAGCAATTCAGCTTGGATAATGTTAAACCAGTGCGCACCTGGGTAACTTGGGTCGTTGCCATCACGCCCTTCGGTAAACCAAAGTGGTTCTTTGCTGAAGACTTCCGGGATTTCGGGCATTTGTTTAATGCCGGATTTGTTATCTAGTGCGTACATTAAGCGGTGTCCTTATAAATAAATACCATCTCAATATCAGCGTTGCAGTAACGCTTTAAGATTTGTTGCAATTCTTGGTTTCTATCCACCTCATCGGTGGGGTTGGTCGGCAATTTTTCGGTGTAGATGAAAATTCGCCACGCATTTTCATATTCATAGAGTGGGTAAAGGCAATCACGCAAGCAGTGGTGCGGATAGTAATTGACGATCTCAATTTGATAACCGGCACGCTTTGCCGCTTCTTCGAGGTAGATTTTGCTACTAGAGCCTAACTCTTCCTCTTTCTCTTTTACCTGTGCTTGGCGTTCAGCAATGCTTTTACCAACAATTTGTCGTCCTGCTTCAGGCAATCCAAAGAAACTTTCCCATTCTTCCAGCAGTAACGTGGCTTGCCCTGGCATACGCTCTTTGATGAGGTCGTGGGCTTTGCCATTGACTTCCACTAGTTGGTCGCAACGCACGGCAAGCACCTTGGCAAGGTTGCTGTCTAGTGCCCGTTTCCACGCTAAACCCACGGGGAGCAACTTAATCGCCGCATCTAAATACTGAACGTGGGTCATAGCCATTCGATGTCTCCTAGGGTGGCGATGTTATCGCTTAACAATTGCACATCTGCGGTCGGAAAAATCACGCTGTTATCGACTTCGCCTGCGGTGTTGGAGACGGTGGCTCGAATTTGGGAGAGATAAAGCAATGCGCCCACACCAGCATTAGCAAGATAAGCAGAAAGGCTCTTGCGTACTGCTTGGCGTAGCGTTGGAGTATCAGGTGCAAGACGGATTTTAAAATTGACCGCTTGAAACTGTGGTGCGAACACATAGAGTTCCACATTTGCCGGCATACCCTCAAATTGTCCGGTGGCTTCGTTTTTATGCCCAGTGATGTAAGCACGCACACGGGCAATGTCTTCAGCGGTGGGTAAAATGTCTTCACGATCATCACAAGCGAAAGCCACACCCACCGAGCCACCCCCTAAGTAGCGTTCAAAACACCAAGCACGGGTTACGCCTGACACTTCGGTCGCCCAGCGTACATAATCGTGGGGCGCACCGTTTGCCGGTGGGTTTTGCACACGGTAAATTAAGCGAGCTAATAAACGCGAGAGCGACTCAATATCTGCGCCACCACTCATTGCCTTGACGGTTGCGGTGGGTAATAAGCCTAAAATCGCAGAAGTCAGCGAAAGGCTTGTACCGGCTTTCAAATTGCCATCCACGCCTGTGGTTTCACATTTCACCGCAATATCAGCGGTGCCGGCTTTTACCACGGTTTCTTGGGTGGTGATAAAGGTCAGCCCTGTGTTGGAGTCTTCAAGCACTGTGCCTTCGGGGATTGTAGTATCGTTGGCTGCTGTCACCGTTACCACACCTGTGGCAGTAGAGGCTTGTTTGCGTACAATGCCTTTATAGAGGCAGTATTCAATTAAATAGTCTTCTTCGGCTGTAGTTGGAATAATTTGGCGTGCGAGCCAGTCCAAGTGCATATGTTCGCCCGCGCTTAATGCTGCACAAATGCGGTTAATCACGCCAATCACATTGTGTCGCTTAAGCGTTGGGAAACGATACTGAAACTGTTGCTCGCCTTGTTTAATCAGGCTTGAAAGTGTCGGGGTATTAAATGCCATTAGAGACTCCAATTTGCACGGAAGGTGCGTTGTTCTGTGCGCCCGTCGGGCAACACCACAAGGATTTCTAACAGCAAGACCGACATTTGCGGATTGGTGGCAATCACTTGCACGCTTTTTGCCACACCATCATCAACCAACCATTGCAAGGCTTGGCTGGCGTAAAGTTGTGCGTCGTCAAGGATTTCATAAAGTTGTTTGGAGCGACTTAATGTCCAAAGTTTTGAACCTGTTTGATAGCCGTCATTAAAGGAATCGCCCCACCAGCCACGTTCGCCCTCAACACGCAAATCGGTGAACAGGCTAATGATAATGGCGTTGGTAAGGGTATCATCAAGCAAAAGCGACTCAGTGTCTAGCACCAAGTCGCCTTCGCCATTGTGCCACGTTAAGGCTAAATCTGACATACTGCTCCTTACGGAACAGGTTTGCCCACACGTTTTTCGTGGTCGTGGTTTTTTCCGCTGATTCCGCTTGACTGGTGGTCGGTTGCTGTTGATATTCCCATAATATCAACGTTGCCGGTAAAGGTCGTTTGCGGACTATCAAACGTGATTTGTTGTGCGGAACAGTCGAGAGTGTCAGTTTCGATAGTGAATTTTTTACACGAGAGGATCGCTTCACCATTTTCGGTTAAACGCAGTTGATGACCTTCTAAATGATACAACACGCTGTCGCCAGCAATCAAGCCGGCAGGACGCACGCTTTTATCATCAACCACCACGGCAACCAAGTGGGAACGTTTGCTACCGACAGACACCACAATGGCTTCACCGGCTTTAGGCACAGAATAATGCCCGTAGTTTTGAAAGCGTTCCACATCATCGGCCACTTCGTCTGATTGCAGCCGTAGCTGGAGATTTTGGCGTGCGTAGGCATCATTCACCACTGACACCACCGCACGACTGACCAGTAGTTGTAGCCCTCGTTTAAGTGGGGCAATTATGCGATTTATTGCTTGCATAAAGTCTTTTTAAACCCTGTTTAAACCTTGTTTAAATTATTCGACAAAGCCAGTAAATTCTTTCACATTATCTTTATCGGATTTTTTTGCTTTCTTTGATTTGCCTTTTTGCCCTTTCTTGCCTTTGCCGTCTTTGACATCATCGAGGGTGTCATCAGCCGGTTCATCAAAGGCATCACGGTGCATTAAGGTCATTTCGGTAATGGTACCTTTCTCATCTAAGGTGTAAGTGCAATCGACAATCAGGCGTTCAGCCTTATGTATGCCAAATTGTGGGGCATCGAGTACCACTAGTTCATTCGGTAGCCACAGTGTGCCGTCAGGCTTGAACCAGCCTTGCACTCGTGCAGTGGCTTTTTGCCCTTCGGCTTGGCGGCGTTTGCGCTCCCAGTCGGCTCGTTGATAACCGCTTGTGCCTGTCATGTTGTCATCGGCAATAATAATCATCGGACGATAACGATTGATGGCTTGGTCATTGACTTCTACTTTTAAACCGCTTGCACTCATATTTACTCCGTAAAACCGTCAAATTCTTTAGGTTCTTCTTTTCCTTTTTTGCCTTTTGCTGCTTTGTTTTTGGTTTGAGTGTCGCCTTTGGCTCCGCCTTGCTCAGCATCGCCAATCACGCGATAAAGTGAAAAGCGTTGCAACCAGCTGTCGGTTTGTTCGAGTTCGAGCAGGTTTTCACCTAATGTTAAGTTGCCGACTTGTTTGGTGCTGGGTTCAGTAAACAGCAAGTTGCCGTCCACGTCGCTGGTGACTAACACACCTTTGTGTCGGGCGATTTTGCTTAAATTATCAAAGGCGGTTTCGCCTGGTTCCACTTGCCACACAGGTATGCGTTCATTGGCTTCAGGGGCTTGCACTTGCCACACCACGTTAATGCCAAAAGGTTTGCAAATTGCTTCAGCAATCTGTTTGGCAGTTTGGTTTTTGAATTGGTAGCTGTTGTGAATAATGGCACAATCCACCAAGTCGCAGGTTTTATCCCGTCCGCTAATGGTGATGGTTTTGTCGTTACCGCTTACGCGTTGTTTGATTTCGTCCAAGTAACCGGTAATCACGGTTTGCCCGCCCATTTTCAGCACCAGTGGCGAACCTGCGGCAAGCACTGATATATCATCTTCAGGTCGCACAGCAATGCCTAAATCAAAACGACCACTCATTGATTCCAGCGAGCGTTGCAGGTTAAGGCTTTTCCAACCGGATAAAATTTTGCCATTTAGATAGAGTTCGATCTTATTATTGGTTTCTGTGTTATTTTTATCTGGCATTACTGTAAAACCTCCAAGGTAGTACCACCTAAACAAAAGAGCGGGTGCGAAATACCGTTACGCAGCGCCAAGCGTTTCCACGTTTTACTATTCCCCGTATGCTGATATTCGAGCAAAATCGCAGGGTAAGTGTCGTTGAGCGTGATTTCACGGGCGTTTGCCAGCCGTTCACCGCGCTGTTGTAAATCTCGCATTAAGGTTAAGCGATACTGCTCGAGGGCGGCGTAGCTTGTCCACTGTTCTGCATCAGCGTTGTCTAAAATGACCGCTTCCAGTTGTTCGTCCACCTCAGCAATATAACGCTGTACATCGGCTTTGGATTCAATCAGGGTAGCAATTGTCTCTTCCGTGACCGTTTTCTGTGCCACAGACTCAGTCACCGCATCAGAAATCGCTTTGCCATATTCCACTGCAAGGGTGGAGAGTACCAAGCGTTTTAATAAAAACGTGGTTTTATTCATCAAAGCGTCAAAAATTTCTTGCTCGTGTAAGTTTTTAAACTGACGGGCTAAAATTTCTGTTTCAGCCACATTGTTGGTTTTGGCTGTCACCATTTCGTCCAGTGTGCTTTTGCTGATTTCGTTTTTAGTCGCAGTTAAATCGCCTAATGCTGAACTAATGGAATCGGTGATCACAATGTGTTGTACAAATTGTCGTTGCGAATTGACCGCACTTCGCACGTTCAGTCTTGTTAGCTGTTGCAGTTCGTATGCCAGCACTTTTGGCGTTAAAAGCAGACTACCCAAGCGGTTTTTAATGGATAGGGCTTTGTCTTTCACTTCTGTTAATCCGCTCACCGTATTTGCCACGCCCTCAAAGATGTTTTCGATAAATGCGGCGGTAGTATCAGCAAGGCGGAATAAGGGGTTATCCACCATCGATTCGATAAAGCCCGACACATCTTGCACCATTTCGGCAAATTCGTCCGATAGGCTGTTGAGGGTTGCTTGATATTCCGACAACACCGAATAAGCGGTATCTTCGGCAATTTCTGGCGCATTTTTTTCGATTGCCGGCAGAAAATTGATGTCAAAACGCGTAACCCTTTGATGGTTGGTTGAGTTTTTCGCACGGTAGTCGTCCACCCGCACCTCAATAGTGCCAAAGTAAGGGTGCTTGAGCGTGCCTGCACCACTGGCTTCAAGAGCGTCAATCAGTTTTTCTGCCTGTGCTAAATGATCGTCACCGATAACTAAGCAAGAGACTTGATAACGGCGCAGGCGTTTGCCCATATCTTCGGTTAACCCCTCATCACGCAACGGATATTCGTGTGAGACAATACGGCGACCGCCGTCTAAGCCTTGCTCTTCTTCGATGAGAAAAGGCACGCCGCGAAAGCTGCCTTTACCGCTGATTTTGGTTGCCATTACCACATACCTCCCATGCCTAATGTTCCCATTTGCACTGCTGTTTCTAAGCTACCCCGTTGTTGATTGGTTTGTATTTTGGCTTGTGTTGCCGTAGCAATGAGTTGGTCAGAGGCTTTCACAGCAATGTTAATTGTCCCATTGAGCTCGTTTTTAATCGGCTCTGGGTCAGAGAGATATTCGCCCACCTCTGAACCTAACCATTCGCCGAGCCAACCGCCCACATAAGAGCCTATAGCCGCCCCAACTACAGGAATTGGGATCAGGGCTTGTCCGACTATTGCCCCTGCAGTGGCACCTGCGATAGAACCAATCGCCTCAGATTTCTCTTTGGTGTTGGTGGTATCGTCCATCAACACGGTGACACCTTCTGCCACTGCCAAGCCTGTTCCTAGGTAAGGCACGGCTTTTGATGCACCACGCCCTAAAGATTTCACGCCATTGCCCACGGAACGCACCACACCGCTTGAAGCAGAGGTAACAGGTGCTGCAACCTTAGGCACAACAGCTGCAGAAGCCGCCACTGCCGCAACAGGGGAACGCCCGCCACCAAGTCCTCGTTTAGGTTTTGGTGCTTTGTTTTTCTTTTTAGTTTTCTTATCTTTATCACGCCCATCTTCGATGACATCATAACCATAACCACCACCGCCACCAAAGCCCATCGGGAAGTTGGTTACATAAACAGGGGTAACGCCTACGGTAGCTCCTAATGCACCTGCCACACCATCAGCCAAACCACCTGCGCCGCCTTTTTTACGGTTGAAGATTTTGTTATAACCCCATTTACCTGCCGACCAGCCCCAACCTGCCACAGTTTGCACTTTTTCGCTGCGCAAGAATTTGTTGCCGACATATAATGCCCCCATAAATTTGGCTAAATTGCCGTAACCGCCAGCCTTTTCAGAGACCCAGCTCATGACCGAGCCGATACTCTCTAACACAGGCTTCACGTCTTTTGCCATCTCTTTGAGGTTTTTTAGGGCTTCAATCAGCGTGTCGCTGACGGTTTTCGCAAAATCATCAAGCGTGCCATCATCAATTTTTTCGTTAAGCCACTCAACAAAATCGCCTAGTTCCTTTTTCAAGGCATCAAAAGCACCGTGTTCCATAAAGCGTGCCTGCATCGACGTCCAAGTATCTTCAAGGTTAGATACTAAACCGTCCCAGGTTTTCATCTGTTCCTTGGCTGCCCCTTGAGCATCGCGTCCCATACCTCGCAATAAGGCATGGATAGCTTTACGCCCTAGTTTGCCTTCCTGTAACATTTTTTGCATTTGGTCGGCGGTGTATTTACCACCTGTTTCCTTGGCAAGGATTTCAAATACTTTGACATTACGTTCAAGCAAAGGGTTGATTTCTTCCATGGAAAGCTTGCCTTTGATAAAACCTTTACTGATGGCCGAGATATAGCCGTCTAGGTTTGCCTTATCGCCGCCCACTTTGGCGTTATAATCCACAAGGGCTTGCAATGAACCGTTCATCGGGTCAATGCCAGCGGTTTTCAGACGCATCATTGCATCTTGGGTGTCGGCAAATGCCATAGGGGTGTCGGTGGCAAACTTTTTAAGCCATGCATCAGCCATTTCGCCTTGCTCACCAAAGGTTTGCTTCATTCGGATTTTTGCCATCTCGAAATCAGCGGCGGTGCGCAACATTGATTTCCCCACCATTGCCGTGCCAGCGGCAGCGCCGACACCAATGATAGGGATAGTGATGTTCCCCAGCCCATTAAAGCCCTTGGAAACTGCAGAAATAGCACGACTTACCTTGTTCAGGCTGCTCACGTTTTTGTTTGCCATATTGGCAATCGAATTGCTAAATCGTGCCGCTTGTTGTGAGACGTTGCCCGCTAGATTGACAAAAAACGAGGTAGAGTTATTTGCCATCATTGCCTCCTATGTAGCCAATATAGCGTGGCAAGTTAAAGATAGGTTGAGAAAGCAACCACGCAGGGTTACACTGATAATGCTTAGCTAACAGCAGACAGGTCTTTTCGAGCTTGACTATCTGCTGCATCCAATCGCCCCCGTGAAACCACCTGTTCGGCTTTTGCACTTTCCCAGTTTTGCACAAATAGGCTAATGCGGTTTAAATCTTCAGGGGTGAGTGAGCGCAATTCACGCAATGATATTGGCCCGTTGATTTTGCCAATAGAAGCAATTTGACGGCGTAAAATCTCATAACCAAACAAGGCTGGCGATTTCACCAAGACTGGTTCACCTTCAGCAGTCATTACGAGGCGTTCTGCGGCAGTTTCAGCATCGAGTAAATCACCGGTGGTGAGTTCGCGCAAAATCACTTCAAGTTGGCGTTCTTCACCAAACATTAAGCCAGTTTCTAACATTACTTTCATTTACGGTTTCCTTATTTCACACGTTTACATTCAATCGCAGCCATTTTTAGCTTGATTTTGCCGTCCGCACTTAACGTGCCGGCATCTACCGTCCATGCACCAGGGAGCAAATAAACTTGACCAATGTCAGTTTCAAACTCCACTGTGGCGTTAGTGATATGTTGTAATTCCATCACATCGGTTTCGGCACAGTTAAACACCGTACATTCCACCATTGCTTCAGTAGGTTTTTCAGAAAAGCCATAGACACGCGAACCTTTGACGGTTTCGCGCTCTTTGCCACCAGGGGTGAGCGTACCGTCGTTGTCGGACGGCCATTCTTTCCCATTAAGGCGAATAATTGCTGAGCCTTGAAATTGTGTTGCCATCTCTCACTCCTTACAAAATAAATTGAATGGCGTGTGCATAAATGCGGAACTGGTTAACCAGGTTTTCGTTGGATAACACATTCACGCGGCACGGATTATTGCTATCACGTTCTACCAAGAGGGTTTGGTTAAACTGCTCAAAGTCTTCGACTAAGCCGGCAAATTCTAGCTCAGTGAACAATGCCAAGAGTTCATTACGAATAATTTTTGGCGTAACAATTGCTTGCCCCGGTCCAATGCGTGTGCCGTCATTCGCTAATTTATGGCGTGGAAATTTCTGGGTAATACGGCTGCGAATGGCGTAGCGTAAATAACTCAAGGTGGCAATGGTTTCCACATAGAGATAACTTTCATCGTTATCGCCAAAGGCATTTTTACGATACATCGTGATTGCTGCTTCCACTTGTGGCTGGCTGCCTGCATTGACCGTATAGGTGCTAACACCGCTATACAAAAGCGTGTTACGTTCCGGTAAGTCCCAGCGGTCTGACATACTCGGTGGCAGTAAATCCATCACCAAGGTTTGCACAGGGCGCGCAGGGTCGACAGCAAGCGAGCCTGCGACCACAGCAGCATAAGCACTTGCCCAAAGATAGGCAGGCTGTGGGGCTTTATGGGTAGCAAGCAAGCTGAACAAATAGTCATTGCGTTGCTCAGCAAAGGTGGTGACTTCTGCGTGTGTACCACGTTTTGCCATAAAGCAGATGCCGTCAATTTGTTTTAATGGTCCCCAGCGCTTTACCAAGTCGGCACGCAGTAAATTCAGGCTTTCGGTATCGGTGAACGGGTTAATGATGTAGTTCCACCATTCTGCGCCTAAACCAGTAATTGCCACTGACATATCCGGATTGACTGCACCGTTTTTCATATCAGTGATAGTGGCTTTTAATCCTTCAGGGAAGGCTTCGCCTGAGTAGTAATTGCAGCGCAGATCAATCTCATTGCCGGTTTCGCCTTTAAAACGGCAAGTGAGCGTAATGGTATTGCCGGCAACGGTTGCCAATACCGGCACATCTTGGTCGGCAGCAATCAATTTTTGCAGTTTTCCAGCAACCACATCTGCTGTATCGCCACTGGTCACGGCTGTTTTGTAGTTGTTACCTGCAATCATCAGGCTAAAAGTGCCAGCTTGAGTTGCGGTGCCGGTAATTTGCACAGAACCTGTAGCTTTCGCACCGCTTGAGGCTTCATCAAGCGGTAGCACCCATAAATCTAGCGTGCTGTTGTGGGCTTTAAAGGTTTTCACCATTTCTGCCAGTTGTGAACCACGCCCAAACAGAGTTTTGGCTTGCCCATAACTTGACACGCGCACCGCTTCACCAGCTTTAGCTGAGCCTGTGGCAAGTTTTGTGCCTAACATCAACACTTTGTGCAAGGCGGTGGGGGTACCACTCACGGCTGTGGTGTTGTCAAACTCAATGTAAGTTAAAGGTACACGCAAATCGGACGGAATATCATTGAAAGAAATAGACATTAGGCTTGCTCCGTTTTGGTTGCATTGGTTTTGGCTTTCGCCGTTTCAGTGACGATTTCCACATCACCATTTTTTAAATGATTGAGCCAGTAGCTGATTTTGGGCTTTTCCTCACCGCTTTCGCTTAACAACTCAAAGGTCTCTGGGTCTCGAATCATCAACCCTGTTTTGGGCTTAATTTTAAATGTTGGCATATTGCCCCCTGTTTAATCTGATTGCGTTGGCAATTCCACTATGAGGCGGGTTTTGCCGTCAATCGTGTGTTCATCTTTGTCTTGGTTGAAGGTGTGATCATAAATTTTAAAATCACACAAATTGTCATCGCTTGTCATATCCGGCAAAGGTTGCACGGCGTTAAAGTACATACCATAAACGGCTACACCCATTCCGCTTTGGGTGTCTGACCACAGGTTTTGCACCGTTTGCAATTCAAACATACCGCTGGGCGCAATGCGTTGCTTGTGTAGCCCTGCAGTGAGGGTTTCGACGATTTGGTAAATACCGACGGCATTGCGGCGTTGCCCGTTGAGTACCTCAGCTACCACAAACACGCCCCAACGGGCGGTCACTGTGTGGGGGTTATTGTTGGGCTGTTGCCCCAACCACGCCACATAAACGGCAGGCGGATTACGCACTAAACGACGCACCGAGCTGTCATCCCATTGTCCTGGGTGAGTATCAACTTCACGCAGATAATCCCCACACAGGGCTTTGATTTTGGCAAGTAGTGCCTCGTTGGTTTCGGCAATGATACTCATTAGATAAACCCTTTTGAGGTATTGCGCCCCCATACGCTGCCGGCACTTTCCATCATGGCGCCATTTTCGCTTTCTACCGTTTCATCATCGTCGGATAAACCGAGCGAAATCGCACCACTGGCGACTTTCTCCAAAAAGCGGAGTGTGTCTTCATAGTCCTGACGGGCTTGGTCGGTAGCGCGATTTT
The DNA here is from genome assembly GCF_036288925.1 of Haemophilus parainfluenzae. Lineage (NCBI taxonomy): Bacteria > Pseudomonadati > Pseudomonadota > Gammaproteobacteria > Pasteurellales > Pasteurellaceae > Parahaemophilus > Parahaemophilus parainfluenzae. Next base: position 319,760 of record NZ_CP127167.1, on the reverse strand, counting down.
TCTCTAAAAAGTATCGAGCGATATAGCAACAATGGCGTTCTAACACGGCTGGCACGGTTTTGAGTGGTAACATATAACGACCGCCCAAATAACTGTCGATGGTTTGACTGGCGTCTTCTAAGGCTTCTTGCACTTTGGTTTCGTCCAGCGATTGCACTTCGGGTAGCCAAGCGATTTGCTCAAGCACCTTGAGGGTGTAACGCTTAATCAGGCTTTCACGGTTGGCATATAGCACCATCGTTATGCCTCACTTTTTTCACCATCGGCAGGAGCAAATAACGCAATCAATTCCGCTTTAGTGGCACTTTGCTTAAACGCAATGCCTTGTTCTGTCAGTTGCGCTTTGAGTTGTTCCACCGTGAAGCTGTTTAAATCGGCTGGTGGTGGATCAGTACGAAGTTGTTTCTGTTCATCACCACCCGCAGGCTTGTTTGATAACCCTTCGCCACCATCTTGACTGCCTGTATCGGTGATTTGTACCACCAAGCGTGGGTCGGCTTTAAGCTGGGCGAGCTGGCTTGCTGACACAGTTGCAAGCGAATTCTCCCCAAGGTGGAAACTGAAACCAGCACGGCGATAGCCTTCTTTAATGCGGTTTTGCACCACAACACAAAATGTTTTATCCATCTCATTTAAATCCTCTTTAAATCAGGGTTAAAGTGCGGTCAACTTTGCAAAAGTTTTGTCGAAATCGACCGCTTACAGGTGAGTTTAGAGGTAATCGCCCACAATCAATTTGAGGTTCATACGTTTAAACTCGTTATCGACTGCTACGCCATCTTCCGCACGTAATTCACGTTCAAGCAACTTGGTCGCAGCTTGCTCAAGCGAAGGTGGCACCACAATGTGTGTCGGGCGAATTGCCAAGCGTTTGTCGCCATCACCACGCACCGCACGCATCGCTTCGATCGCTTTCCAAAGATTTTCTGCAGTCAGCTTGCCTTTCACGGCGTGCGCCATTTGCCAGAAGCCATAGCCCACGTTTGAGCGAGAATCCACGCCGTAAGTGAACACGTCTTTCATAAAGACTTTTTCATCGTTAGCATCGGTAATCTGTGCCGGTGTTGGGGCTTTGCGTTCCTGGTAGATAATCGGTTTTAAACTGCGTGAGCAGTCTAACAAGTACCACGCATCCGCTTCGGTGACACCAGTGCTGTCATCAGTGATATTGCTAACCGATTTCGGGCTAGTGCCGTCCACGTTTGCCCCCACAGGGTGGTCGGTATCGAAGAAGTATTGCCCGTCGTAGCAAGCGGTTTTAAAGCCAGAGGTTAAAGCACCAAAGACCAACTCATCAGGTTTTTCGCCTGCGGAGCGACCCAATTCTTCAATCAATGGGCTATATACGCCAACGTTGTCGTCTTCAATATCGGTGCGTTGGATTTCTACACCGTTTGCCCATTTTTTATTGACGATAGAATAGCCGTGGCTTTGAATAGCGGTGAGAGTACGATCACCAATCCATTCTGTTAGCCCCGGCATTTGACCGAGCCACGCATAAGTGTTGCTTGCAGTGGTTGATTTCACCACGGTGGCGATTTCGGTATATTGGCTTGGAGCTTTCGCCAAGCCGTCTTTAAAGTTTTTGCCAAAACCGACAAACAGGGCTTTGACTAAATCAGGGGTTACGTTTGCCATTATTTCGCCTCCAGTTCTTTTGCGTAATCTTGTTCAGAGATACCCAATAATTTCGCTGCTTCTTTATCGGCAGCACTTAACACAGCAGTGCCTTTTTCAACGGGCTTTTCCACCTTGGTGGTTTGGGTTTGTTGCGCCGATAGCACGGCAATTTGTGGGCGTTTTTCCAACATTGCTGATAACGCTGCCACGCCTTGTTGTTTGCCGAATTGTTTTAAATAGTCCACTTCGGCTTCCACTGCACGCCCTTCGTTACGGGCTTTGGAAATGTGGTTGTCGATATCTACTTCATCGTTTTTTGCTGATAACACCGCCACTTGGCTCATTACCGCGTCATAAGTCGCTTTTGGTACATATTGGGAAAGATCCACTTCAGTATTTTTTGCACTTAAAGTTGCCACTTGCCCATCGGCTTTGGTTTTGTCGGTTTGCAAGGTTTCAAGGGCATTTAAAGCGGTGTTGGCTTGCTCTTCGGTTAGCTCTACACCTTCTGCGATTTCTACACCCAGTTTTGCCAGTAATTTGCGTAAGGATTCAGGCATTTTGACGTTCTCCTGTGGGTTAAGGGTTGCCGAAAGCACGGCTAACCGTTGCATACCAGTAATGCCTGGGTCATTGGTTAGGGCTGCCATTCGGAGTTCAAGAGGCGTGCCGTTTTCGTCATAGGGGAAAACCGCACTTAAAAAAGCAAATTCACCGTCTTTGATTTGTTGATAGGCTTTCGGTGTCCAACGTGGCTTAATGTAAAGCCCTTGGCGTTCGTCATCATCGAACCATTGAATTTCATCGGCATTAAACCAACCTGCCGCCACCACGTTGCCTGCATCAATACCGTTTTTGGCTTTGAGAATGGTTTCGTGATCGTAATCAACCAGCAAATCTTGCTTAAGCCCACGGGCTTTTTCGATAAGCTGATTGGCAATGGTTTCATCAATAAACCAATGCGCCACGTCGGCGGGCGAGCCGTCCCGTGAGCGAAATTCGCCCTTGGGGAGAAGTTGCTGCCAACCATCGGGGCTAGTGAGTTGGGCGGTGAGTACCGCTAAAGAGGTTTTTTCTGCTTTCATAACCGCTATTTTGCGGTAAAGGGAGGAATGGGCGGATTTGTGATATATCAGCCTAAAATAAAACCGCTGAAAGTCAGCGGTGGAAAATTAGAGAAAGGTTTAAATTAGAATAGCGTTTAAATGCCGTTTAAATGCGTTTAAGCACGTTTAAATTTTTTGAGACGTAAAATGATATAAATTCAGTTTAATCAGCTCTTAAAATCTCTCTGTGGCGATATTTAGCATTTTAGCCTATTCTTGGGCTAATTTCGACAATTCACGGTCTAAAATGGCTTTAATTTCTTTCACGCCCTCATCGCTTAAGCCAAGGAATGGGCGTGCCGGCATTTTCTCTGTGCCTTGTTGGTGATATTGCCCATAGGGTTCGCTGGCTCCGATTACAGCAAAGTTGTCACCATAGTCGATATTCAGGCTTGTCACCAAATCGCCCGTAACCTGCAACATTTTGCCGGTGTAGCCTGCCGCGTCTCGGCGTTTTTTGTAATCTTCGTTTAATTTTTCCCAGCTTTCTCCTTCGGGCGTTTTTTCTTGGTCAAAGGCTTTTTCGGCTTCTTGGCGTAATACGCCTGCTACTTTGCGGGTAATATCTCGTCCGTCCATCACCTGCGCTAGCTTTTTAAATTTCTGCTGAATAGCGTTGGTATCGAATTTATATTCAATATGCATATAATTTGACTTTCCTGATATTTGGGCGTAAATTGAACGGAACTAAAACTGTGAGTGTTATGTGGCGAAATGGTAACGCGGCATTCCCATTCTTTAATGGCATATGTATATCGTGGGTTCAACCCCCACCATAACACTTACAGTTTTCCTTTAAGCAATACATAATTCCCACCTGAAAGCTGTCTTTTCACGTTGTTCATATCAACTTTATAAGCATTGATGATTGCATCTACTTTTTCCTTAGGTTTAATTGAGTGTTTATTTGGCACATCAACAATTACCTGAATAGTTCGTTCTTGATTGATGTAAATCAAATTATTATGCCCCTCTAGGGTATCCCATAAAACAAGGCTTGGATTTGCAACAATGCGAGAAATAGATGCATACTCTTCAGTTGTTAGTCCGACACCGCCTTCGTGATGTTTATCACTATTTGCGTGAGCCAAACGTTTTTCTGACATTACTAAAACCAATTCTGCATTTTTTCCGCCTTGGGTTATTTCTGTTACAGCTTCCGCAATTTCCGTAGAGACTAACCCTGCCGACATATATCTTGCACTTGCCCCTCGCTTGCCCAAATTTGCCAACACCCAATCGGAAAAGGCTTTATGGCGTGCTTCGCTGTTGTTAATCGCCTGAATAGTCTGCTGTCTTAACTCTCGATTTTTCACCTGTTGCAATTTACGCAACACGGCAATATCCGTGCCAAATGCGGCTGACCCCACATTGTAATTCCAACCTGCACCGACTTTCATTTCTCCTTGGTCGGTTTTGATTTTGCTGACCGTGGTGCGAATTTTTTCGCCTGTGTCTTTATCAATACCTACCACCGCTTCTTCCGTTTCCATTTCGCCATCGCTACTTGAAATTTTAAGCCCACGACTTTGCACGGCATATTCACTCAAGGCTTCCACACGGCAACGGCACCCCCAATCATTCGGCGGGTACATTGTCTGCCAAATGGGGTCATCAGCACGATAAATTTTACCGTGCAGGGCTAAATGGCTGGCTCGGGTGCGGCTGTCATTAACGGCAACATAACGCCAATAGGGCTGTTCGTCCACGTTTTCCATTTGTTGAGCGTAGCGTGCCGCGTGGTAGGCGGTGGATTTATTGGTGCGTAAAATCGTGCGTAAACGGCGAGGGCTGCCCAGTTGCACCGTGTTGCCATTTTCGTCCATTGCTTTGCCCCACCAACCTAACTCTTTCAACATCGGCTCAAGGTTTTTAATGTATTCCCGCTCACTGGTGCCGTTGGCGATCGCTTGTTCAGTTGCCCAACGAATAGTGTCTAGCACTTCCGCTTTGGTGGCTTTTGCCACGGTGAAGGCTCGGGCGTGCGCACTTTCTAACTGTTCGTGCCAGTTCCAAGTAATGTTCACACCTTTGGCTCGCAGATAATCCACCGCAAGCTCAGGTTCTAGGCGTAGCACATAGCCCATATCAATGGCGTTGCCCTTGGGTGGTGTGTTGTTATCGTTTGGCATTGGCTCGTCCTAATAGGTCGCTGACAAAAATGGCACGAGTAAGCAAGGTTTCTAGCTCTTCATCGTTCATTTCAGCATAAAGGGTAGCTACTTTTCCTTGGGCATACTCATAACCACCTTTTTGCAAGGCTTCGACCACGGGTTTCAATAGCGGGTCGATAACGGCTTGGTAATCTTCCGCACTTGGCTCAAGGTTCTCTAACAATTCTTCGAGATCACGTTGCACCGATAGCACCGCCATCTTGCCCTCTGACTTGGTATTGAGGTAAGCGGTCGGATTTTGGAAAGATTTTGCCAACACCTCTTCATTTTCAGTAGCGATTGGCACTTGCAATTTATCGTGCGCCCATTGTTTCGGGATTCTAAAACCAATATCCACCAGTTTGTTTAAGCCATCGGCAAAGGCGTTCAAATCTTCGCTTTCTGCCACGTCAAATTCAAAGCGTGGAATGCGACGGGCGTCGTTGAACGATTTGCAGTTGAGCGTATAAAGCGGATAGACCAAATCACGGGTTAAGGTGGCTGCAAGGCGTTTTAAATCGGCATTGCGAATTTCTAACCGTACATCATTATGCACGTTGCCTAAGGCGTTGGTACTGGTTGCACCGTCTGCTTGGCTGGTGAGTGTGCCGCCTAAAATAGCTTTACTGGCTGATTTTTCCGCCCATTCAATCATTGCCATAAAGGTGCTGTCGGAACCGTCTGCTGCTTTTTCAAATTCCAGTTCCATACCACGCGGAATAATGCCGCCTGCGTTGTGTCCGATACTCATCACCGCACGCAGTAAGGTTTGTTTCTCTTTATCGGTTGCGCCCTCTGGGTATTTACCCAAGCGCAGCGGTAAGCCGTAAATTTCCAAAAATTCGGCAAAATCACGCACCGAATAATTTTTAAAGATAAACGGCCAGACCAAAGTGCGGACCAGCCCAATGCGGCTTAAATAACCCGTTTTGGCACGGGAAACGTGTTTTACCCAGCCGAATTGTTGCATTTCAGCCCCTTCGAGTGTGCCATCGCGTAAACGTAGGCTGTTGCGTTGGTAAGCCGGTGTCATAAACCACGCTGGATCACGCCAATGCACGTTTTTAATCAGCTTCATTCCGCCCACTAAGCCTTGTTCCCACTCAATTTCTTGGCAGGAAAAGCCTTTTAAAATAGCGTCTGTTGCATCAAAAATGCAATCGTCTAACCATACGGCATCTTCTAGGATTTCTTGCAACATTTCAGTATCACGCTGTTCTTCCGGCATGGCATTGCGTGGGGGCTTGATTTGCCAATCGACCGCTGTGATTGCGCCACGTCGTTTACTGAGTTCTGAGAGAATATGAGTGTCTTTCTCTTCCATATCTTCAGCGAGTTCTGCCTGTGCGACTAAATCACCTTGTTCAGCCGCTCGTAAAATACGAGCTGCTTTAGCAGGGGTTAGTCCACTGGCTGGGTGATCGCTGTAATGGTATTGCAGCGGCATTAAGCGACTTTCGCTTTCCGTTTGCATATCCTCTTCAAAGCGGAATGGGTTGCCGTGAATATCTAAAATTTTACTTTGCATTTGGCTTGTCCTTACCAGTCCCAATCGTTGGGCATAAAGTCATCAAATTCGTCATTGTTGCGGTCTGAATGTTTGTCGGGTAGTGGGATAAAATCAATTTCACCGCCTGTCATATAACTGGCACGCACTGCCATGCAATACGCCACCGCACTATCGCCGTGGCGTTTGCCTGATTTGTCTTTAGATCGGGCTTTGTCAATTTTTGGTACGCCGTTAATCACCTGAATATGCCCGTGGTCTAAGATGATTTCTTCATCTTTCGGGATTTGGATATAACCCGACTCATACAAGGCTTTATATTTCGGCATCCACTCCCGATACCATTTTTCATTCAGTTGCACCGCTTCGACCATACTACTGCCGTAGCGAATTAAAGCTGCTTCTGCCAAATAGCCGCCGTTGCCGGTGGCGTCAAAGGCAGCACCAATAAAGCGTGGCAGATTTGCCAACATAAACAGCATTATTTGTTTTTGTTGGTTGTATGGGCAGTTTTTGATTTCCAGCGTTAAGTCAAAATGGCGTGCGGTGTCAGGTTGTACGGCACAGACGGCATAAACGCTTAAGTCAGCACTGCGGGCAAAATCCACCCCAAAGGCGTGTCGGCGGTCAGGATTAAGGGCTTGCAAGTGCGGTAGTAATTGAGTAAGGCAAAATTCACTGGTGATGACCGTGCGTTCGTCTTCCGTCCATTCCATAAATTTGGTGTCGCACTCAAAACGCAGTTTGACCTTGCCTTCTGTCGCTGCATGCTCAATCATTGGGCGTGGGATATACGCCCCAGAACTGGCTTTGGGCACGCAGTAGTATTCTTCCAGTGCATCGTCTTCGGTGGCGGTTTCACGCAACAGACCAGCTTTCCATGCAGCTTCTTTTTCAGGCGTCCACGGCTGTTTGCTGACTTGGCAAATACGTTGATATAAGCCCTCCGCACAAGCATCATCAAGGGTGATGGTATGCACCGAGTAGCTTTTTCGCCCAGCACGGCTGTCTTGTATCAGCTGGTTGAATAAGTTATCCACGCCATTATGGGTGGAAATTAACCGCACTTTTGCCCCCCACATCGTGAGAGCAAGTGCGGCTTTTAACACTTCGGCCAATTTTTCATGGAAGGCAGCTTCATCAATACAGACGACCCCTTGCATACCCCGCAGGTTTTTCGGGTTACTGGATAACGCCTTAATTTTGAAGCCTGAAGCAAAGTAAATCACATAAGTGAGAATATCTTTGTCTTCGTCTTGTAATAGCTCTTCTTGGATTTTGCCTGCCGCACGGTTAAATTGTGCTGCCCACATTGCACAAGCATCAATAAATTCTCGTGCCATCTCTTTGTTGGAGCCAATATAGAAAACATCTGAACCACCTTCAGATTTGGCGAGGCTAGCAATCATTACATCATCGGCTGCTTCCGCCCAGGTTAAACCTGTTCGACGGGATTTTTCGGCAATTTTGAGCTGACTGCCATCTGCCACCCAGCGTTTTTGATAGCCAAGCAGTAAGGCATTTGGATCAAAGGGGATTAAGTCGGGTAAGGCTTGCATTAGGCAATTCCTAAAATTTGTTGCTTGATTTGGGCGACCGTATCGGCTGAAAGCCCCGCCTGCATCACCACTTTTTCAGCGGTTTCTGCCGCTAATTGCGCTACTTCTTTACGGATTTTGCGTTCACGCTCATAACTTAAACTTGCGGCTTGTTCCAGTCGTTGCACGGTATTTGCAAGCATAGCCAATTCTTTTGGCGCAACGTTATCAGATTCACTTAATTTGCTAGACAAATCCCACGCTAAGTATTTCACTAATTCGATGGCTTGTTTGCCAATATCAGTTTTTGTGTTTTCTTCACCAAATTGCTTTGTCCAAATCTCTGCCACTTCTCGGGCTTGTCGAATTTTCGCACCCACTTTCTCCATTCGGCTGGCATAACGGTTTAAGCCTGTTTTGCTAAGTTGCATATTTTCAGGCAAACCACAGTCACGGATTAAGTCGTTAATTTCTTCTAAAATTTCCGCCTGTGAATACTGCTTATCCCGCAGCATCATTGCCAGTTGGGTTTTAATGTTCGGTGGCAATAAATCGACTTTACTTGCACGCCCTCGGGTATTTTTTTCACTCATTTAAACCTCCTTTAAATCAGCTTTAAATGCGGCTTAAATTTTAGGAGCGGGCTTCTTGACACCATCCACCACGGCTTCGCCATTTGCTACATCAAGCCCACGCTGGGTGATTTTGGCAATCATAAAACTATTACCTAGGCGTTCAATTTTCACCAAATCTTGCTCTTCTAACCAGTTGAGGTGGTTGCGGACTAAATCACGGCTAATTTTATGCCCATAAAGTGCCAAACAATCATCTAAAATAGATTCGTTGGCATCATAGCCTGCGTCCACAAGGGAGCGTAAAATCACTAAACGTTGATCTTGTTTAATCAATTCTTTAAACGACATTTCATCATTCCTTTAATTTTGCTTCTAATAACAAGCCCATTTGGTGGCTCATCGCATCGACTTGGCGTGAGGTAGCTTTGGTATCGCCTTTGACATCGGTCACCAAGGTTTTTAAGCGTTCCACATCGACCGCAGTCGGTAAGTTTTCCACTTTGCTTTCCAGCGTTGCTAGGCGGTTATCGTGGCTGCGGGCAATGTTGGCAAGTTGGCTTAAATCGTGCTTTTTAGCGTATTTGCTGTCGAGTTTGAGCCAAAATGCCCCGATAAAAATCGCAATCAGGGTGGAAATAACACCAAAATTGGATCGCACGAATTCCCAAAATTCGCTAATCATCGTCCTTCCTCCCAGTCTTGCTGACAACTTACACAGCGGTGAGCGAATGGATTCGCACGCAAGCGTGCAGTGGGAATGGGCAAGCCACATTCGCTACATTGGCGACCAGCTTCGGCAATTGCGTCCACTTCATCATCGCTCAATTCGGTATCTAAATGTGGGGCGAGTATGTTTTGTAAGAGGGTTTCTTCTCGCTCATTTAATTGGTCTAATACATCTGCCATTAGGGTTGTTCTTCACAAATTTGGCGATAGGTGGCGTTATGCACGGCAACCTGTCGCAGGGTTTCAGTGGTATCTTGTCGGCTGGCTTTGATTAAGCTAAAACCGGCACAGCTAGGGTTAATCACGGAGGTCGCCGTCGTGGTGCATCCGCTCAAGTAGGCTAGTACGGTTACGGCTAATAAGGTTTTCTTCATTTTTCTGTTTCACTTGGTAATTTTTAACTTTAGTTTCGGCAACAGCTTTTTGAGTTTTCAACTGTTCTTTTTCTTTTTGTAAAGTGGCTGCTTGCTTTTGGCTTTGACGTAAACGTAGGTAGAGATACCCACCATATGAAGCAATCACACCAGAAAAGACTAAAATTAAATTCATCATTCTTGCTCTCTCCCTTGCTCTTTTTCTTGTTCTCTCCGTTGTGAAAGGGCATTTGCCACACCTTTGGTGGCAGCAGTGCCAACACAGGCAAATAAAAAGGTGCTGAACATTTCTGGTACATAGGGCTTATCTAAATAAACCGAGTACAACAGCACACCGGTGGCAGCAACGAAGCCCCAAAATTGAATGCTGGCAGTAGTGGAAAGTCGTCCATCTGCATTAGTAAAAAGTTCAGAAAATCCCACCGCTTGTTACTCCTCGTGAAGATGGTCAAGATTGACCACTTGCTCGCTATCCAACCAGCTCCACACATCAAAGCAAGGGCAGTCTTTAATCCATTCATTAGGCGTGATTGTGCCATCGCCATTTAGGTCTGGGCTTAAATCACGATGTCCACAAATGCGAGCGCTGGGATATTTAGCTTCAAGCTCACGCAGTAAACGGTGCAAGGCTCTCCATTGGGCTTCCGTATATTCGCCGTGATTGCGTTTGTCTTTGGTAATCCCACCGACTAAGCAGATGCCAAGACTGTTAAGGTTATGCCCTTTAACGTGGGCGCCTGTTTCGCCCTCACGACGACCTGTTTCAACCGTGCCGTCGGTGTCTATGACGAAGTGGTAGCCGATATGTTGCAGATGTGGGTTGAATTGCTTGTAGTTGCCCGCTAAACGCTGAAAGCCACGCTGTTTGTGCCAATCATCAATGCGTTGAGTAGCGGTTTGGGTAGCGGTACGAAGTCGCTTGCCGTTTTGAGTGGCTGAGCAATGCACGACAATTTTGGTGATAGGTAAACACATAAAAAAACTCCAGTTATTAAGGATTATTTAATAACTGGAGTTTAGGGGATTGGGTTATGGAGTGAGTTTGTGAGTTATCACACTAAAAAATTTTGAATAGTAGATACAGAAGGAACCCCAAAAAAGCTAGTTTAGCGAGATCCCACGAAAAACTTATCAATACGATAACAAGCTGGATAAGACAGAGAATAGCCCAAAATGCCAAAGTGCAAATCCAAGCACATTTTTCTGCACCACCTAAATCAGCAAAGGTAACACCCTCGTCAAGTTTTGGTGGTCGCCAATCGAATTTGTCATCTTCTTGTTGTACGTTTTGTTTATTCGGTTGGTTTAGGCGTTGTCTATTTGATAACCCTGTCCCTGGAATACTGGTGTTTAAATACGTCCCATTTTTCCCAACATTGACAGACGCTCCTTTTCCTCCAACTGTTGCGCTAACCCCTTTTTTACCTAAATTGAGTGTAATACCTGGAGCAATCTTAATTCTTTTTCTAAATTTGAACGCCATAATAAAGACCTACTAACTAAAATTAAAATCCATCTGATGTCGCTTTCTTTGAAGCGTTCGTTGATTGCGTAAGATCGCATAAATTGTACTTTCTGACAATCTATATTTTTTAATTAGCTCTGGCACGTTTTTACCAGTGAACTCTTGGTAAATTTGTGCATCTCGTAAGGCTTCTTTGATTTTATCACCTGCGGGCAGATAAAATGACTTGCCGCCGAAATAGTGAGCCATTACGCCCACGAGCTTGGAAGCGGTCTTTTTTGCTTTATCTTCTCCAAAATTCTGGCGTAATAGTTCCGCCTGCATTACATCAATCACTTCCACCAATAACGACGGCCAGCGGTTTTCTAACTCTACGCTGGGGATTTGGTCTAAATGGTCGAATAACGCCCCAATATCGGCATGTTCATCATCAAATAATCCTGTTTGTTGTAATGTTTGCGACATAGCTTACCCAATTCAATTTATCAATGTGCCTATTGTACAAAACCTAAAATTTCCCACTAGCACAATTTTTCTTAATGCAAGGCGAAAAGTGGCTTTAAGCCTTATATAGCAAGGCTTTAGCGAATAGCAAAAAGTTAAAAATCGTAAATAACAGACAAGAAAAAAGGCGGTAATGACCGCCTTGGGGAGAGTTTAAAGGGCTTGTTTTTGCTGTTTGTGTTTCAGCCAAATTTGGTATTCGGAGGTGTTTTTCACAAATTCTTCCTGCCCGAGCTGCGCGAAACGTTCGACGTATAAAATCGCATCTTGCACTTTTTTGTCTTCCGCTTGTTGGGCTTTGACGGTTTCTGACTGATTTTTGCCAGAGCGAATCACAGCAAAGTGTGGTTTTTGAGTCTCATACACCGATTTTAAATAATTATGGTTCGTCAGTGGTTCAATTTTCTGCCCCGCTTGCAAGGCTTGTTGGCGTTTTTTGCGTAGGCTTGCTACTGTTTCCGATAATGCCTGTGCCAGTAACAATGAGCAAGGGTAAAGTTCTAATACATCGCTGACAATTTTTAACGCACGGGCGTTGTTGAGATTGCTTTTAGTTGGCTTAAATAAGCCTAAGTAACCGACCATCGGCTGGGCGCAACCGTGGGTAAGTTGGCTAATTTTGCCAAGCAGTTCACGCCCAGCATCGTCTTCGATTAAGCCTTCGAGATGTATATCGCTGTGGCAAATGGGACATCTACATAACTTCATTAAAATACTCCGTCACGGTATCGTAACTGGCTTCTGGGTCGCCTAATTCATAGCCTTTTTCGCTGATAGCTTTGAACATTATCCGTCTATGCCATCTTTTCAAAATTTCCAAAAATCGGCTTGCTTCGTTGCCGTTTAACGCCCCAACATTGAGGGCAAGTACGCTTTTATCTCTGTTCATCACTTTTCGCATATAGCTGTTTAAGGCTTTTTCGCTTGGGTCAGCTAAAAATCCGTGCTTACCCATCTGAATCCAGACAGCTCGGATTTTATGAGCAATTTCACTTTTTACCTTGGTTTCACCTGTGGCAGGACTATAAGCGGTCGGTTTTGTGCCGCATTTTGCAAACCATTTTACTTTAGCCCCTTTTTGTTGCAGCTCATGTAAGATTTTGTGCAGTTCTACGATAGTGCATTTGGTGGAGCTGGTTTTATTGGTCAGCCGCTTGACCATTTCACGATAGCTGAAATCGTCCATATTTAATTGCTGCTTGCCAATATGGATCAGCTGGATTAGTTTAGCTTTGTCAGTCATTAAAGCACCTCTAACAATTCTAAGCCTTCGAGCTTCTTATATTGCCGAATAAATGCGGTTGGAGAAGGAAACCACGGCAACAAGATTTCCACTTTCTGATTTAGCTCTTTTTTATTCAAAAATTGTTTCAACTCTTTTTTCTGTTTGGCAGAATAGACTTGACGTGTTGAGATATACCAAACTTCTTTCGCCAACGGATGCATTTCGCTGACAGGGTTTTGCCAATATCCTCGAATTTCTCCATTTATATAAACATTAAGCTCTAATTTTCGACCCCTTTGTGTTACATATACGGATAAAGTTTTCTCTTTATAGAGAAATTTAACACCACCACAAATACCATCTAAGGCAGTTTTAATTTGTTTCCATTGTTCAACTGTAATCATCGTTACCTCCTAGCTAATTAAATGCTTTTTACTCAACAATTAAATTTTTTAATATCTAACACCTTGTATTGTAGGTAACCATATTCAATATGTGGTAAATGATGAATCATACACAGATCACCAATTTTCTGCTGACTAATAGGGATTAAGGCTCCTTTCCATATTTCCGTCTGGTACGGCTCTGCTTTAACTACAATGCCGTCTTTATTGGTTATAAGTTTTGTGAAGTCTTGCCCTTTATCCTCAAGAGTAATTTCATAGCCTTTCATAAATACTCCGTTATTCCTTTTAAAATACATTATTCAGCCTACTCAAAGTGCGGTTAAAATAGGCTGTAAATTTGCTTTAACAATTCGGATCAAACACCGCACCGAATTCCATTTTGATTTCACTATAAGCTAAACGGCGACCGAATTTTTTTGCCTGTTCTAATGTTCTGGCATACATTGTTTTTGCGGTTTCAATATCACCGCCTAATACGCAAGATTGCACCAGTTCAAAATTGCTGATGACATCGGCTACTTCACGGGTAACATCATCTAAATTTAAGGTTTGGGTTGTCATTATTCCCCCTCAAATGGTCTTTGATGCATACGTTGGCAAAGATCGCGTCGGTGGATTGCCCATTCTTTGTTTTCGGGGCTGGCAGAAAGCATTGCTAAATCCCAATTGGTTTCGGCTTCTTCGTAATTGCCGGCTTGTTCTTCTTTTGCTGCTTTTTCCGCATAAAAGCGGTAGCGGTTGAAGTTTTCCACGCTTTTGGCATGTGGTCGTTTGGTTTTCATCGGTTTCTCCTGTGGGTTAAAACTTATTACGAAAGCCCCTCAGTCCGTCCCCCTCTTTTGCAAAGAGGGGTTAGGGGAGATTTAAAGGGCTTTTAAATAGGCTTTAATCTTGTTCCAAATACAGCACGATAAGCGATAGTACGCTGGCAACGATTAAGCAAATTACGGAGGCACTCATTACATCTCCTTACCATTCATTATCACTTTGCCACCATGCTGCTTAATTTTGTAAGCTGCTGCTGCGGAAACTTCAGCCATCTTTACTAATTGCTCAAGATTGTGTTCGCCCCAATCTTTTAAGCCGCGCACTTCGAAATACACAACCCAGCATAGAAAAACGAGGGAGTTCCAAATTAAGGCCTGGCCAACAAATGGAATAAACCAAACCACTGCTAAACCTAGCATGCTACAAATCCCAAGAAGCAATAAACATACGTTTGGAAACGTTAAAAGTTTCTGTTTTGGCTTTCTCACTATCTCGCCTCCTGCTCAAACGGTTTAATCACAAAATCTTCTAGCCCTTGTTTAATTGTCACGCCGGCAATCCCTTTTGCGACATCAGGCTCATTGAGCAACGCTTCTTTGTTGATTTCTTGCTTGGTGCGAATAAAGCGGTCGAAGCCCATACGTTGCAAGAATTCCATCACCGCTTCCGCTCCACGAATGGCGACTGATGGTGGACGTTGTCGCCATTGCACTTCGCCGGTGACAAAGTTCGCTGTTTTAGTTTTGCCGAACTCGGTAAGCTCATCACGGTTTGCCTCACAGTATTCCTGCACCGCCTTTTGCAATGGTTCAATCTCTTCTTTTAAGGCTTTCAATTTCGGGGCATAGTGTTCACTTGTTGCCCCAATCTTGTCGTTCATCTCGGTCGCAAGGCGAGTGTGCTCACGGCTTAAATCGCCGATTTCTTTAATCGCACTTTGCACCTGTTCTACGCTTACAAAGCGTAATTTCGCTTGGCTTTTTACTTTCGTTGCCATAGTTTCTCCTGTGGTTAATGTTTAGTTACATCTGATTTCCAAATAATTTTTACGCCTTTTACTATCATTTGATTTAGGTAAATACGGATGCCGTTTTTCACTTCCGAGCCATAATTAAAGGCTTTACCAGTCTTAATTAAATGGCGCAAAGCTGAGCAATCTTTTACCACTAAGCGGGGGCGACTGTTGTCGAACCATTCGACGGTTTCCACCTCAAGCCCCAAGGCTTCGCATTCAAGTGTGGCGATTTCAAGCATAGCTAATTGGTTATGGATAACGGCATTGCGAGGGCTCATCATTTCGCCTGCCATTTTGTTGTAAACTTTTTGCATAAATCCTCCTATTCGCCTTTGCCTAATAACTCTTGGCGAGCTTTAATGATTAAGTCGGCATCAATCAACTTGCCAGATCCTTTTGCTACCATTCCTGCAAGGCGTAGCGTTTGGGTTAAAATTCGCAAACCACCGCCTGTTTCGGTAATGCTTTGCATCACTTTTAAGGCATCTTCGTCGGTTTCTAAGCCCCACGCTGCAGCGACTGCCTGCGTGTCTGCCTTTTTGGTTTTTTGAATGCTGGTATTTTTTGCCACGCGTGACCACAAGCGGGCGTATTCGTGACTTGGGCTAATACCACCTTTCATGCGGGTGTAAACCTTGTCGTTCCCCACCAACACTAAGCCAATGCCAGCTTCTTCTTGCATAATGCGGAGTTCTTCGAGTGCCTCATAAGGAAGGTGGTCGGCTTCATCGACAATCAGCAAGCCTTCTGTGCCTTTGATTTTGCGGGCAATCAGGCGTGAGAGCGTGCCTTTTCTGCGTGGTGCGTCGCTGATGCCTAACTCAAGGGCGATTTCGTAAAGAATTTCGCTTAAACTTGAACGGCTTGGGCTTGCGGTGACCAGCCAGACGTTAGCGTGGTTTTTGGCAAATTCTTGGATTGCTTTGGTTTTGCCGACCCCGCTCATGCCGTACACGGTCGCCAAACAGTTAGCGATTTGAGCAAATTCCAGCGTTTTGAAAATTTGACGAGATGTCGCTGTTTCAATAAAGGCTGGTGCCTCTACAAACTCACGGGCTTGCACCGCTTTTTTCTCAAGGTAAGCAGTTAGTTTTGCTTCCACATCTGCAATGTTGCCTTTGTAGTTGTCGTTAAGGTATGCTGACAATGCACCTGCATTTACGCCTGCTTCGCGAGCAAGCTGAGCTTGAGTGATTTGGCTGTTGGTTAAGTGTTGTTGGATTTGATTGACTAAGTTCATTTTTAAACCTCGTTTAAATGTTTAAATTCGTTTAAATGGCGTTTAAATCTTGCGTTTCATCGCCACGGCGTTCATAAAAGCTTGTTCAAATTCGCTGATTTCTTCGGTTTCTACTTCAACCTTTTTAGGTACTTTTCGCACTGCGTTGAAATCTAGCACTTCTTCATATTCCACCTCTTCTGCTTGCGGTTGAGGGGCTTTTACTGGCTCTGGCAACATTTCCAAGAACCGCTCTTCAAATTCCACCGTTGGTGCGTAATTGCTGAGTTCCATTTCTTCCGCTTTGGCGCGTTCTTTCGCCGCTTTTTCGGTATGTTTTACCCAGTTGCGCATTGCTTTGTTATGTTCGCGTCCTGCCATTTGGTCGCCAAAGCCTGCTTTCTCGGTAATTTCTGCTTCCGTCAAGTATTCGCCTGTTAAGGCATATACCCACACTTTGTCGTGAAGATTTGCTGGGTCATAGCGCACCACAACTCTTTTGTGTGACGTACCGATAAGCTCCAGCGACTCGTAACGGTTTTTATTAGTGCCGATTTTGCCTGCGTTGAGGTAGAACGTGCCGTCTTGGTTAAGGCGAACTTCCTCGTGAAGTGTGAGCAATAACCGCATTTGACTTTGGTTGATGGGGCGTTTTTCAGCAACCGCCCAATCTCGCTCAAAGGCTTCGGCATAACTGCTTTTGCCTGCACAAATTTCGGTGAGGCGGTTGCCCACGTTGTTCCATTGCTGAATGCCTTGCTCTAATGCCATTAAGAATGTGGCGTAATCGACAGGCTGTTCTGCACCGTTTTTGCCGTCATAATCAGGCTTTTCATAAGCATTTGCCCCAGCGTAAGCCCCTCTCAACAAAAGATGCTTATCAACATAATCTCCCAAACCACCGTGAGAGAACGCACGCTCAATCGGTTTGGCTTGACCGCGTCCTTTGCCGAATTGAATCGACGTCCAGTGCAGTTCAATGCCGAGTGCCGGAATAATGCCTTGCACTTCGTTTTCGTTTACTTGATAGCGGTAGCGGTTTTTTACCCCACCTGTCATTTTCTTGTTGGCTGCCGCTCGGGTGTTGTCGATGGTTAAGTGTTTCGGCAAACCGTAGCGACTAATCACATCAAGCAGACTGAGGCGTATGGTGTCGGTGTTTTCCGATTTATCAGTTCTAGCAGCCAGCACTTTACGGGTGCGAACATCTTGCCAAAGCCATGTTTTCGGGCGTTTGATCTCACCATCGGGGAATTGCACCCAAACGTTGTGTTGATAACCGTCGCCGTTGATCCACTCCATCGCTTGTAACATTGCCACGGTGCGAACCTGTGAGGGATAAAGCCGGCTTAATGCGTATTGACCTTCACGACGGAACACTTCTTCGGTTTTTGGTACGTCTCGTTCCATTTTGCGTTTCAGCGAAGAGCGAGAGGGAATACGCCAACCGTTGTATTGTGCGGCTTGTTTTAATACCTCATAGCTGTGAGCCAGTGAGGGTTTTTCACGACTGTAGTAGAAATTTTTGAAGAACTGCCAAGCCTCTTCATCTATTTCCGCCACATTTTTGCTACTCTTGCCGCTGTTGTTTAGCATTAAGGGCAGCCAATCTTGCCGTGGGGCGTCTTTGACCCGATACCACCAATTTTTTAAAGAACCAACTGAGAGTAATTTCTCGTTATTTTTCAGCCGTTCGGCATTTTCTTTACCACAGACGAGCTGGAAGGCATCTAACACGTTCACACCACTTTCCACTAAATTTGCTACTGCAAACATCGTGCCAAGTTTGATTTTGGCTTGCTCTTGGGCTTTTGCACTTGCTTCGTCCCATAATTGCCAGACTTCATTGCTTGCAAGCGGTCGAGTTTCTTCGATTTTTTGCAAAGCTACCGCCGTTTGCTCTGGGGTAGTTTTGAGCAGCAGTTCGTTTTGCACTTCGATTGGTAAACTGGCTAATTCATATTCCAGCCCGCCACCACGCCCTTGGCGTTTTTGAGATTTCCAGTTTTCTCGCTTGGCTTGTTCCCAAATGTTTTTGGGGGCTGAAGGTAGTGTTTTTAGCTTTAAGTTTGCTAACTCATACACTGAATAGTGCGTTTTTAAGCTTTGATTATCCATAAATGTTCCTTTTTATAACTTTTACGGTTAAAATCAGTACTTATGTTGTAATGTTGGTTTTTTATTTCGTTCAGCAAAACGACCAGCCCAGATAACTTCAGGTGGAACACCAATTGCATTTGCAACTAAACGCTCCATCTTTGGATAAGATTTATCCAAAACTGTTTTTAATGTGTTGTAGCTGACTTGCCCCTCTTTTGCTAAAGAGCGAAGCGACCAACCATTCTTTTTTAATTCCGCAAGAATATCGGCTCGGTGCCAATCCTGTTCTGCGGTTTTTTTGGTTTTTTCTAATACACTCATTTAATACACCTTTTTTGCTGTACCTTATGTGGTGTATATTATCCGTAATAGTTGCATATTGCAACTATAAAATACACCGTAATAGTTTCATTTGGTTATATTTTAATCTATTATTTTACTATTTAGAATAAAAACAATGACTTAATTAGTTCTATTACGGGTAATAATTTGGTTTTTAATTCCGTAATAGTTGTAATTATTTAACTATTACGACTAAAGAGGTTAGTATGCAGTACCAAAATCAAGACAATTTCCCAGAAAGGATTGAATATCTAGTAGATAAACTGAATGGCCCAAGCGAATTTGCTCGAAAAACAGGCGTAACACTTTCTACAATTACAAGATGGCGAAAAGGTGAAGCCGATCCATCTCGTTCCAACCTTGTAAAAATTGCAGAAGTTACAGGAGTAAGCATTGAATGGCTTGCGACCGGTAAAATAAAAGAAGAAAAGACAACAGCAGAAAAGCCTGCAGGAAGCCTTGTTAGCCGTGCATTTGAAAGAATGCAAGCAATGTTAGAGGAAGGGGTGAGTATGATTGATAGTTATAGCTCCATCAACGTTTCTGCAGGATTTGGGAGTTTTAACGAGGGTATCACCCAGCCTGATGGACAAGAGCCGTATTCAGACGAATTGCTAACAAGCCTAGGCGTAAAAGCAGATAACTGCGCCGTATTCTGGGCAAACGGCAATTCAATGCTACCAACTATCAATAACTACGATCAGATGTTAGTAGATTTAAGCCGCAAAGAAATTCAAGGCGACCGCATTTACCTTGTTCAAAACGGCGAAAGTGTGTGGGTTAAGCGTGTGAAGATGGAATGGAACGGTATTTCGCTTATCAGCGATAACAAAGAGGAATACCCGCCAATCAGCATTACAGGCGAAAATGCTCAAAACCTACAAATCATCGGGCAAGTAGTGCATATCGGGCATAGCCTGATTTAAAGATTTAAACGCCATTTAAACGGACTTTTTCTTTTTTGTTTAAATTCTTAGTTTTTCTGGTTCATTTTGACTAAATCAACCAAAGATCTGATTTTTTCTTAGTTTTCTTTCCCTAAGAATAAAAAAAGGGGCAATGCACCGCAAAGCCCCTGTTTTCAATAATTCCCGCCAACTTACGTCCGTAAAATTTCGCCAAATTCCTATTTCTTTTGTTTTCTTTGTTTTGGTGGTTTTTAACAGCCTAAATATAAAGATAATAAACTGTAAATGAAGTAAATTTTAAGTAAAATTTTCGTGAAATTTAACCGCACTTTGTCATATTTACCTTATTTAACACATCAATCTCTCTAAACCTTATCATTCATTATTTCTGATTAGTAAAAGATGTTGTTCATAAAGTGGTATTTTTCACACAAAGATTTAACCGTACAATCTGCTCCATCAAATATTGAGGAGAAAATAATGAAAAAATGCCTGTATTGTTCGTTGGGCATGGTAGCCCGATGAATGCGTTAGATAAGGAAAACCCGTTCAATCAGAATTTCAGCCTAATTACGCAACAGTTTGCCAAACCAAAAGCCATTTTGATGATTTCCGCACATTGGTACAGCAGCCGTTTGCAGGTGACCTCAGGTGAACACCCTGAAATGATTTACGATTTCTACGGCTTCCCCGATGAACTCAGCCAAGTGCAATATCCCGCGCCTGGTTCGCCTGAGTTGGCGGAGCAAGTGCGGTCATTATTACAGCCGGAAAATGTCGAGCTGAACCCAACGCGTGGTTTTGATCATGGTGCATGGGCAGTGTTGAAATATCTCTATCCCGATGCCGATATTCCTGTGGTGCAACTGAGCCTTAACCGTTTGCAATCGGCAGAATGGCATTTCAATTTGGCGAAAAAATTATCTGCTTTACGAGAACAAGGTGTGCTGATTATCGGCAGCGGCAATATTGTGCATAATCTGAGAGCGATAAGTTGGGAACATATCGATCAAATCGGTGCGGGTTATGACTGGGCGTTTGCTTTCCGTGAAACAGTCAATCAGGCGATTGCGACACAAGATGATAAAACCTTGGTGCATTATGAACAGTTAGGCGAAAAAGCCGAGCTTTCTGTGCCAACGCCAGATCATTACTTGCCGTTGCTGTACATTATGGCGTTACGCGAATCACAAGACGAGATTACGTTTTTCAACGATAATCTGATTGCCGGATCGCTCAGCATGACGTCGGTTTTAGTGGGATATCTTATAAGTATGCAAGTGAAGTAGATATGCTTAATGTTGCTTTATTTAACAAAAGAGCGAAACAGTGGCGTGAAGAGAATCCAGATCTAAGAGGTAATATGAGAGATTATGCAAGTCTGAATGAGTTACTTGTACTTGCCAATATGGAAAACTATAATGCGATTCTTATTGGAAAAGGTATGGAGCAAAAAGAAAGAATGAGGGAACTTAGAAAACTTGCTAGAACACAATTAATGTCACTGCAAAAACTTGGTGATAGTGGCATTAAAGGATTAGAAGGAAAGTAATAATAACTGTTAGTTTGTAATTGAATAAATAAATTTGAATTTGTGGAGGAAATCGAAATGTTTATTCGAAAATATATATCATCAGATTGTGAGCAACTGGCAGAGTTATTTTATCAAACTGTTCATACCGTAAATGCCAAAGACTATTCACAGGAACAGTTAGATGTTTGGGCAACAGGAAATGTTGATTTATGTGTTTGGAACAAATCTTTTTTAGAACATAATACGTTTGTAGCCATAGAAGATAATACTGTTGTAGGCTTTGGAGATATAGATAACACAGGCTACCTTGATAGATTGTTCGTACACAAGGATTATCAAAGACAAGGAATCGCAAGTGAGTTATGCAATAGGTTAGAAAATGGTTTTGTTAAAATCACAACGCACGCATCCATTACAGCAAAGCCGTTTTTCTTGCATAGAGGATATAGGTTGGTTAAGGAGCAACAAGTTATGAGAAACGGAATTTCCTTAACGAATTATGTGATGGAGAAATAATCAAATCCCAGTTTGTTACTGAGATAATACCGAGAGGAGACCGTGTTCATGAGTGCAACAGTGACTAATGCACCCAATCGTTATCATCGTGTGCAAATGAACACGGCATCGTTAAATTATGCACCCACTAAGGGGTGCACGTATTCATCGTTAAAAGGTGTAATCTAATGATTTAGGAGGAAATTGATTATAGTGATACTGAACAGCATCATCAAAGTTAAGCAGCTTATACATACTATTATCCCTTTGCGAATCAAAAAAACTAATTTTTGATTGATAAATTGCATTATCACTTATTTATGATTAACAAACAAGTTTGTGAATCAAATTTATGGAAAAATGATTCATAAGAGATTTTGTGATTCACTTCTGATTAACAAAAAGCTTGTAAATCAAAATCAATGAAAAATGATTGATAAAATTTGGGCTAGAATATTTACAAAAAACATTTGGAAATCTAACCGCACTTTAAAAGAAAAAGGCCATCTGAAATCTAACATACAGATGGCCTTTTTAATTGATTCAATTATTTCTTCGAAGAATCAACTTCGCTCACAGCTTTTTGAGATTTCTCATCCATTTCCACTTTAATATTGTGGTCCACCACCACATTCATATTAATGGTGATACCTTCCTTTGGGGTGTCCAATTGAATGGTCGGAGTGCAAGCTATAAGTGTAAACATTGCCGCCAAAATAAAAAAGTGCGGTTGAAATTTAAAGTGTTTTATCATTTGTCTTTGTCTAATTGCTTATAAAGTTTATATTGCAGATTTTGTTCAAATTGCGAGCCATAGTCAATCATATTCCACAATTCAAACATATTTTCTTGGTGCGTATAATTTAACGTTATCGGATTATTGGTTCGCTTGGTTGGATTAAATCCGCTAATACTAGCACGCAATGTCATTTGCCCTTTCGGATCGAGCGTCACCGCCGCATGGGAATTTTGCAGTTCCATTTCTTTTAATAAATCCACCAAAATATTTTCTGTCCAACCGCCTTTTTTCAGCCCTTTCACCATTTCATCGGTTAATTTGATGGATACATTTCCCACTTGTTCCAATGTGCCATTACAAATCAAACATTCCTTATGTCCCAGCCAAAATGGCAGGGTCGCATTGGCGCGGCCGGTTAAGGTTACTTGGTTATATTGTGCCAAGGCTAACACTTGGGCTAAATCAATATTAGTAAATGAAAGTGTCGCCATTTTACTTTGTGGGAAAGTGAGCTGAGGCACCGTCAATACGCCATCAAATAAGGAAACTTTCACATTTCTCAAAGTAAGCGGATTTTTCATGGTGTTCGGATAACGCCCAAACAAATCCAATTCCCCATTTGCGACAGAAAGCGCGCCATAGCGAATATTTTGAGTCGAAATATGGATCGGTTTACCCGAAGCCACTTGCAATGCCGAGTTTTCATAATTCATCGGGAAGCGAATATTCAAGCCATAAATCTCACCATCTGGCATAGTAATTTTGCCATTTTTAAGATTCAGCTCCCCCTTCATCTTCATGCCATTGTCATTGATTGCGAATTCACTTTGTCCTTTAATGCTGCCCTCATGAATTATCCAATTCCATTGTTGAGGGAAAAGTGATTGGAACACTTTTGCGGATTGTTCTTTCCAGCTAATTTCGCCTGAAAGTGCACTATTCTGATATACACCCAAGACATCTAAAGGCCCAAGCGAACCAGCCTTTAAATCACCTGCAAAATTGAAGTTACTGATACTCTTACCATCAATACCTAAGCCGAAAACAGGCGAAACAAAACGGCCGCCATAAGCCAGTTCAATCCAATCTGTTTTCGCTTGCAACAAACCTCGAATATGCCCTTCTTCATAATCCCAACGGAGTCGATCTTTAAGTTCCAATGAAAGTGGTGCCATTTTTACCTCTTTCATTTTCACTTCTTTAGAATGGGCAGAAAGTTGATTTAATTCAATATGATCGGATTCCCAAAAGCCTTTACCTTCCATTTTGACTGGTGTATTTAAAGATTTCCAGTTTGCACTGCCATTGATTGTCCAATCCCAACGGTTTGTCGCTTGTTTCTCTACCGACTGCAACTTATGTTCTTCATCCCTCAAGTCAAACACCGTTTTAATACCCGCAATAAACTCATGGGCATTTCCATCTAATTTTAAATCGAGATTTTCAAACTGTGGTGTCGTGCCCTTTAATGTTGCGAGCAAACGCCCTTCCAAGCCATAACGACCGATAATAATGTCATCTAACGGTAAACGAACATGCAATTTGGTATCTGGCTGAACAGTATCCATTTTAAAGACGGAACCCGGATAAAAATACACCACTGGATGGGTGAAGAGCCCGCCAAGATGATAGGTTAAATTGGTTTGCGCCACGGTTGCGTTATAACGTAAATCCCCGCGTGTTTTCAGCTCAAAATCCAATTCATTATTGTCATCGCCACCACCGATTTCACCATTTTTGCCTGAAATCACGATCTCCCCTTTGCCCATTTCACCAAAGGTTTGTAGGATCACGTTCATATCAATGCTCAATGGCAATAAGCCTTCTGCAGCACGGTGAATAGATAACCCAAGGAAGCCTTTGACCGGTTGATAGCTATCGAAGGTCCAATAAAATTTCCCCCATGAAATATCCAAGCCGTCTTTGGTGAACACAAAAGGCACATCCAACAATAGTGAATTAGTTGTTAAATCTTGGGCATTTAATTGGCCATCTGCCCCTTGCCACGACACTTTTGCCTCGCCTTTGGTTACAGCCAGTTCAGGGTTATTCCAATTGAATAAAACATTTCCTTGTTGAGGGAGTTGAGAAAGATCAGGATCAAAATTCGCAGAGAAATGAAGATCGTAGGTTTTATCATCTGTTTGTTTGATGTTCGTACTGCCCGCCCATTGGAAAATACCATCTTTTGGCGTGACAGTCGATTGATGATGAAGCTCAAGTCCGTCATTATTGGCTTGCGCTTCAAGTGCTAATTGGTTGCCGTTATAGTTTGCGTCTAACGCCCAATCAGCCGATAAGAAAGGTTTTAAAGCCTCTTGTGTTAAGGCTTCGGCATTCGTTAATTGAAAGTGTTTAACATTAACATGAGAAATCGGCAATGCTGCCCAAAGTGCGGTCAAATTTGGCGGTGTTTTTTCAGCATTATCATTGGGTAAATGAGTTAAACAATCATAATTCAAGCTCGCCTTTTCAACATCAAGACTATGCGTATTCCACCAAGTCACCTGAGTATTATTCAGGTTCACAAGCGTACAGTGGTCGGTTTTCACTTTTAGCTCTGACAGCGTTAAACCTGTTGTTTCCCATTGCCAGTCATCGGCTAATTCAATGTGATAATGCGGTGCTAAAAAATGATTGGTGAGTTGCGCTACACGTTTTGGGGTCGCAAAAACGCGTACTAAGCCAACGCTTACTACAATCAACAGCAACAAAATAATCAACGCCCACAGGCAACGCTTTCGCATAGATTCCCCAATTACGCGATTAATCAATAAATAGAGACGTATTCTATCCTATCTCGCCCCAAATAGCTCAACCAACTTATCTCCAAAGAAATAAAATACTAATCCAAAGCCAACAATAATTAATCCAATAAATTTTGTGATATTTACTTCTCGAATCGGCATACCGATAAGACCAAAATGATCGATAGTGGCAGCCGTAATTAATTGCCCGATGATGATAAAAAATAACATCGCAGTAATCCCTAATTTAGGTGCAAGCAAAACGGTTGTGAACACGACAACAGCGCCAAGCACCCCACCAATTAATTTCCACCAAGGTTGTGATGGAATCGTGGATAAATTGCCCCATAAATCAGTTTTAGCCAAGGCGATAAAAAAGAGAAAAATCGTGCCTACCGCAAAAGAAATAAAGGTAGCAATCACCGCTTCACCACTCATGGCTTTCGCTAATTGCGTATTAATGGCTGATTGCGTCGCGAGTGCGACACCTGCTGCTAAAGCGATAATGAGATAAACAAAAAACATTAAAACTCCAAAGATAAAATTTAGCTTATTTTAACTGTTTCTTATTTGGAGCGAAATGCTTTCTATTCAGCAAAAATTATTTCAAAATCAACCGCACTTTGCGCTTAATTTATAAATACCTCAAAAATTCATTATGACAACAATGGAAATTATTTTAGTCACACTCATTGCCGCCATTTGCGGTATGGGGAGTGTATTGGACGAACGTCAAACTCATCGTCTCCAGTGGCCGCGGCAGGTCAAGTATTAACTATCTTCGTGCGTACTTTAATCATCTTCCTTCAACACAAAGCCGATGATTTTGCCGCAAAAGCGAACTTCCGTGGCATTGAATTCTGTCACTTCAGCGGTCTTGCATTACAAGCGTTACGTGTGGCGATTCCAACCTTCTTCGTTGCGTTAGTAGCAGGTACAGATACGGCAGCATAGCGACGCCAAAATAATCATAACTTTTGGCTATATGAAATAAGCTTTTCTTCTTTTTATTATTTAAGTTAGAAAGGTATTATCAAACGGAAATTTATGATTTATCCCGTAGGAGTAGTTTATGTCTCAATTTAAAATTCACACCATTGAATCAGCCCCTGAAGCAGCACAAGAAACTTTAAAAGCCGTACAAAATGCTAATGGTTTTATTCCAAATTTAATTGGTGTTCTCGCGAATGCCCCTACTGCACTTGAAACTTATCGCACTGTCGGTGGTATTAATGGTCGTAACAGCTTAACCGCAACAGAACGCGAAGTGGTGCAAATTACTGCTGCGGTAGTCAATGGTTGTGGCTTCTGTGTAGCAGGCCACACGAAGATCGCTTTAAAAGTATTAAAACTTGAAGAAGAGCTTGTAAACCAAATTCGTGCGACAGCTCGTATTGAAAGTGATAAAAAACTGGATACTTTAGCACGTTTCACCCTTGCCGTTATTTTGCAAAAAGCAAAATTAACTGAAGCGCAGCTTAAAGCATTCTTTGATGCAGGTTATACTCAAGAAAATGCTATTGATGTGATTTTAGGTGTCAGCCTCGCCACATTATGCAACTATGTGAACAACATCGCTGAAACACCAATCAACCCTGAATTACAGGCATTTGCATAATCAAGACAATAATAAAAGTGTGGCTCAAAATGATCTGCACTTTTTTTATGCTGAAATAAAAAGGTTGATATGAATCAGCCTTAAAGATCTTATTGGTTAAAGGTATTACACATAGAAGGGTTAGCGCTTTGCAAGCCTTTTCTGAACCATTCTAGACGTTGTGCCGATGTACCATGAGTGAAACTATCCGGTACCACATAACCTTGGTTGCGTTTTTGTAAACGGTCATCGCCCACAGCTTCTGCTGCATTAAATGCTTTCTCTTCATCGCCGCGTTCAAATAAACCACTTTTCACCGCTTGGCTCGCCCAAACACCGGCGAAACAGTCAGCTTGAAGTTCTAATTGAACAGAAAGTCGATTTGCAGTTTTGCGATCGCTGCTTTGTTGTGCTCGATTCACTTGCGGCAGGATACCAAGCATATTTTGCACATGGTGACCGACTTCGTGCGCAATTACATAAGCAAAGGCTGAATCACCTGCTGCACCCAGTTTATTTTTCATTTCATTATAGAATGATAAATCAAGGTAAACTTTGCGATCGCTTGGACAGTAGAATGGGCCCATTGCAGATTGACCCGTACCACAAGCGGTTGGGGTTACGCCATTGTAAAGCACCATGGTTGGCTCGCTATAGGTTTTACCCATTTGTCTAAAATATTGTCCCCAAACGGTTTCAGTATCCGCTAATACAACTTTAGAAAGACTCGCAAGCTGCTGTTCTTCTTGGGTTTCTAATCGTTGAGAGCTTTGTCCTGAAAAATCCGGTGTGCCCACTAAGCCTGAAAGATCCACGCCATAATAAGCACCAACTAATAAGATAATAATACCGAAAACACCAGTGCCTCTTCCTCCACCGAAGTTACCGCCGCCAGAGCCACGTCTATCTTCAATATTTGAGCTTTCTTTACGACCTTGCCAACGCATAATTTGTCCTTGCTGAGTGAGTAAATTGAAAATCGGCGTATTCTATCAAAGTGCGGTCAATTTTAGATCAGTTTTCTTGGAATATTTACATAGCTTTACACTCTGGTTTATAGACTTCTTAAGGGAATTTCAGTATCGTAATAATCCCTTAAACAAACATACAAAAGGAACGTTAAAATGGGTTTATTTGATTTTGTCAGTGACATCGGTAAGAAAATTTTTTCTAAAGAAGAAGAGGCGTCTAAAGCTGTGACTCAACACATTGCAGAAGACAATCCAGGCGTAGAAAACTTATCTGTTACCGTTGAAAATGGTGTAGCCAATATCCAAGGTGTGGCATCAACTGCAGCAGCATTAGAAAAAGCAGTATTAATGGCGGGTAACATTCAAGGTATCCACTCAGTAACAAGCGATGCAAGCATCAATAACGGTGAAACCTTAAGCAGTGATGAAACATTCTATGTAATCCAAAAAGGTGACACTTTGTGGAAAATCGCTGAGAAAGCTTACGGAAATGGCGCGAAATATACCGCTATCGTTGAAGCGAACAAAGAAGTGATTAAAGATGCGGATAAGATTTTCCCAGGTCAAAAAATTCGTTTACCGAAAGGTTTATAATTCGATAAAAAGTGCGGTTATTTTTGACCGCACTTTTTTCTTTATTCAAAATTGTTGATAAATTGTGCAATTTTAGCCGGTTTTCTATTGATTTTTCCGGTTTCTATCGACTGTTTGATTTTCTTTCGCTATAATTTGGCGGTTTTTTATTTTTACAAACAATAACGTGTTCGGTGTGGTTTTTACCGAGTGCAACATTAATTGAGGTTACAAATGTCATTAAATATTGAAATAACTCAAGGTTTAGAGCGTCGTGTGACGATCACCGTTCCAGCTGAAGCTGTAGAAAAAGCAACTCGTGAAGAATTTAAACGTGCAGCAAAAAATGTACGTGTTGATGGTTTCCGTAAAGGTCATGTGCCAGCTCACATCATTGAACAACGTTTTGGCGCATCAATCCGCCAAGATGTATTAAACGATTTATTACCACGTCATTTTTTTGATGCAGTAATCGCTGAGAAAATCAACATTGCAGGTCGTCCAACTTTCGCTATCGAAACGTTCGAACCTGGTAAAGATTTATCATTCACTGCAACTTTCGAAGTGTACCCAGAAGTTGAATTAAAAGGCTTAGAAAACATCAAAGTTGAGAAACCAACTGTTGAAATCACTGAAGCTGATATCGATAAAATGATCGATGTATTACGTAAACAACAAGCGACTTGGGCTGAAAGCAAAGCTGCAGCGAAAGCAGATTCACGCGTAACAATCGACTTCGTTGGTTCAGTAGATGGCGAAGAATTCGAAGGCGGTAAAGCAACTGATTTCGTTCTATTCATGGGCCAAGGTCGTATGATCCCTGGTTTTGAAGAGGGCATCGTAGACCACAAAGCAGGGGAACAATTCGATATCAATGTGACTTTCCCAGCAGAATATCATTCTGAAAACTTAAAAGGTAAAGATGCAAAATTTGCGATCACCTTGAAAAAAGTAGAAGAAATGGAATTACCTGAATTAACAGATGAGTTCGTTGCCAAATTTGGTCCAAACACCAAAACTGTGGCAGATTTACGTGCAGAAATCCGTAAAAACATGGAACGTGAATTGAAAAACGCGTTAGTTTCTCGTGTTAAACAACAAGTCATCAACGGTTTAATCGAACAAAACCCAATTGATGTTCCAGCTTCTGCAGTAGAAGAAGAAATCAACGTATTACGTAACCAAGCCGCACAACGCTTCGGTGGCAATGCACAACAAGCTGCACAATTACCACGCGAATTATTTGAAGCTGATGCAAAACGTCGTGTTCAAGTCGGTTTATTATTCTCTGAAGTGATCAAATCAAACGAATTGAAAGCGGATGAAGAACGTGCGAAAGCAATGATCGCGGATATCGCTTCTGCTTACGAACAACCCGCTGAAGTAGTTGAATATTACAGCAAAAATGAAGAGTTAATGAACAACATTCGCAATGTAGTATTAGAAGAACAAGCAGTTGATGCCGTTCTTGCTAAAGCTCAAGTGACTGAAAAAGCGTCTTCATTTGATGAGATCATGAATCCACAAGCATAATAATTGATAGCACGTGAATTAAATTCACAGGTATATCATCGAAAAGTGCGGTCGTTTTTTTCAATGAAAAGCGACCGCATTTTTGTTTTTACTGATTTTCGGGTAGAATATTGCCCGATTTTTTAGCACATATTTAGGGGCAAAAATGAGTGTAATTCCTATGGTTGTCGAACAAACCTCTCGTGGTGAACGTTCGTATGACATTTATTCCCGCCTATTAAAAGAGCGCGTGATCTTTTTGAGTGGTGAAGTAGAAGATCGTATGGCAAATTTGATCGTGGCACAGCTACTTTTCTTAGAATCAGAAGATCCGAAAAAAGATATCAATATTTATATTAACTCACCAGGCGGTTCAGTGACTGCGGGTATGGCAATTTACGATACCATGCAATTTATTAAACCAGATGTGCGTACTCTTTGCATTGGCCAAGCTTGCTCAATGGGCGCATTTTTACTTGCAGGAGGCGTAGCAGGAAAACGAGCTGCATTACCGAATGCACGAGTGATGATTCACCAACCGTTAGGTGGTTTCCGTGGACAAGCATCAGATATTCAGATTCACGCACAAGAGATTCTTAAAATTAAGCATACTTTAAACGAGCGCCTTGCTTTCCATACTGGTCAAAACATCGAGCGTATCGAAAAAGACACTGATCGTGACAACTTTATGTCGGCGGAAGAAGCAAAAGCTTACGGCTTAGTGGACGATGTGTTGATGAAACGTTAAGGATTTAACATGACAACAAATGATAACGATCTTCACTGTTCTTTCTGCGGAAGAGAAAAAAGTGAAGTAGGTAAATTAATTGCAGGTACAGAGGGTTATATTTGTAACGAGTGTATCGAGCTTTGCCACAGTATGTTGGAAGACAGTGGAGAAATCAAAACACCTAGCGAACTAGCAGTTGAAGAAAAATTACCGACACCGCACGAAATTCGTGCTCACTTAGACGATTATGTGATTGGACAAGATTATGCGAAAAAAGTCTTGTCAGTGGCGGTTTACAATCACTATAAACGCTTACGTACGAACCACCAAAGCAATGATGTGGAATTAGGTAAAAGTAACATCTTGTTAATCGGTCCAACAGGTAGTGGTAAAACCTTATTAGCTCAAACTTTGGCGCGCCGTTTAAATGTACCTTTTGCTATGGCTGATGCGACGACGTTAACTGAAGCTGGTTATGTGGGCGAAGACGTGGAAAACGTGCTGCAAAAATTATTGCAAAACTGCGATTACGATACGGAAAAAGCAGAGCAGGGCATTATCTATATTGATGAAATTGATAAAATCAGCCGTAAATCAGAAGGTGCGTCTATTACTCGTGATGTATCTGGCGAAGGTGTGCAACAAGCCTTGTTAAAATTAATTGAAGGCACTATCGCATCTGTACCGCCACAAGGTGGACGTAAACACCCTCAACAAGAAATGTTGAAAGTGGATACCTCAAAAATCCTCTTTATTTGTGGTGGGGCATTTGCCGGCTTAGATAAAATTATCGGTAAGCGTACACAAACTGACACCGGGATTGGTTTTGATGCGAAAGTAGAGAAAGAAGAAGAGAAAGAAAATCTTTCTGAATTATTCCGCCAAGTTGAGCCGGATGATTTAATGAAATTCGGTTTGATTCCAGAATTTATTGGTCGTCTTCCAATGATTGCGCCATTAAGCGAATTAGATGAAGAGGCGTTAATTCAGATCCTGACTCAACCAAAAAATGCACTGACCAAACAATATCAAGCATTATTTGGCTTAGAAGATGTGGAGCTTGAATTCACCCCAGAAGCATTAAAAGCGATGGCGAAAAAAGCCCTTGAACGTAAAACCGGTGCACGTGGTTTACGCTCAATCGTTGAGGCTGTGTTGTTAGATACGATGTATGATTTACCTTCAATCGAAAACTTGCAAAAAGTGATTGTGGATGAAGAAACTATCGTTGATAACAAACCACCGAAGCTCGAATATAAAAACTAATAGAAAGTGCGGTTGTTTTTTCTAACATTTTTCATAGGCAATCCCGAAAGAAAATGCTACAATCGCACGTTCTAAAATTAATCTAAAAATTATTTATCCCTTATTTTATACGGATTCACTTATGGCAACTGAAATTGTTGAGAAAAAGAAACACGACCAAGAACAAGTCGTAGAAGGAAAATCAAAAGGCTTAAATACGTTTCTTTGGATTCTTTCTGTGGCATTTTTTACTGCTGCAGCGATTGGTAACGTTTATTTTAAAGACGCCTTCTCTTTACCTGTACGTGTAGTTGGCGTAGTTGTCGCTTTATTAATTGCCTTTGGTTTAGCTGCAATTACTAATCAAGGTACAAAAGCTCGTACATTCTTTAGCGAAGCAAAAGTTGAAGGTCGTAAAGTGGTATGGCCCACTCGTGCAGAAACACGTCAAACAACTTTAATCGTTATTGGGGTAACCGTGCTTACCTCTTTATTCTTCTGGGCAATAGATTCAATTATCATTGCATTGATTAACTTCTTAACCGATTTGAGATTCTAAAATGAGCGAAACTGAAAACGTATCCAAAAAACGTTGGTATGTATTGCAAGCATTCTCAGGCTTTGAGAGTCGTGTTGCAATCACATTGCGTGAATATATCAAACAACAACAAATGGAAGATCAGTTTGGTGAAGTGTTAGTGCCGACTGAAGAAGTTGTTGAAAATGTTGCGGGTAAGCGCCGTAAAAGCGAACGTAAATTCTTCCCCGGCTATGTATTAGTTGAAATGGCAATGAATGATGACACATGGCACTTAGTGAAAAGCGTACCACGTGTAATGGGCTTTATCGGTGGTACACCAGATAAGCCTGCGCCAATTTCTAAACGTGAAGCAGATTTAATTTTAAATCGTTTAGAGCAAAGTGCTGAAAAACCACGTCATCGTAAAGAATATCAACCAGGTGAAGAAGTGCGTGTGACAGAAGGTCCATTTGCTGACTTTAATGGTACGGTTGAAGAAGTGGATTACGAAAAAGGTCGCTTAAAAGTGTCTGTATCTATCTTCGGTCGTGCAACACCCGTTGAGCTTGAATTTGGTCAAGTAGAAAAAACACGTTAATTTCCCTTTACCAAAATAAGAAATTTAATGGCCGCACTTAAAAATAAAGTGCGGTTGTTTTTCGAGTAGTTTTTCTGCTTGAAATTTCGAGGCTGATTAATTAAAATACAGCCTTTCATTAACAGGGGAGCCGATTTCGGCGTTATCACCCATTTAGAGGAAACTAAAAAATGGCAAAAAAAGTCCAAGCATACGTTAAGTTGCAAGTTGCAGCGGGTATGGCAAACCCATCACCACCAGTTGGTCCTGCATTAGGTCAACAAGGTGTGAACATCATGGAATTCTGTAAAGCATTCAACGCTCGTACTGAGAGCTTAGAAAAAGGTTTACCGATTCCGGTTGTTATCACTGTATATGCAGACCGTTCATTCACTTTCATTACTAAAACTCCACCAGCAGCAGTATTATTGAAAAAAGCTGCAGGTATCAAATCTGGTTCTGGTAAACCGAACAAAGATAAAGTGGGTAAAGTAACTTTAGATCAAGTTCGTCAAATCGCTGAGACTAAAGCAGCAGATATGACTGGTGCGACTATCGAAACTAAAATGAAATCAATTGCTGGTACTGCTCGCTCAATGGGCTTAGTGGTGGAGGAATAATACGATGGCTAAATTGACTAAAAAAATGAAAGCAATCAAAGCTGGCGTAGATTCTACTAAAGCATACGAAATCAACGAAGCAATTGCGTTATTAAAACAATTCGCAACGGCTAAATTCGTTGAAAGTGTTGACGTTGCAGTAAACTTAGGTATCGATCCTCGTAAATCAGACCAAAACGTTCGTGGTGCAACTGTATTACCACACGGTACAGGTCGTGAAGTACGCGTAGCTGTGTTCACCCAAGGTGCTAACGCAGATGCAGCTAAAGAAGCTGGCGCTGATTTAGTCGGTATGGAAGATTTAGCAGAGCAAATCAAAAAAGGCGAAATGAACTTTGACGTTGTTATCGCTTCTCCTGATGCAATGCGTGTTGTTGGTCAATTAGGTCAAGTATTAGGCCCACGTGGTTTAATGCCAAACCCTAAAGTTGGTACCGTAACACCAAACGTTGCTGAAGCAGTTAAAAATGCTAAATCTGGTCAGATCCGTTATCGTAACGATAAAAACGGTATCATCCACACAACAATTGGTAAAGCAAACTTCTCTGAAGTTCAATTAAAAGAAAACCTTCAAGCATTATTGGCTGCTTTAAACAAAGCAAAACCAACTACTGCAAAAGGTATCTTTATCAAGAAAGTAAGCATCTCTACAACTATGGGTGCTGGTGTGGCTGTTGATCAAGCTTCACTATAATTAAGCGTTAAAACTTAATTCAAATTAACCGCACTTTGGGTAACTAAAGTGCGGTTATTTTTTACATGCTTTTCAATAAGTGAAATGTTGAGAATATAAAAAGAGCGCTCAAATTTCATTATATTTTGAATTTGACCGCTCTTTCTTATGAGAGATTACTTCGCTAAAGCGAAAATTGCTTCAATAGCTTCTTTGGTATAAATCTTATCCATTTTCGCCTTAATCGCAGTTTGAACCGCATTATCAACAATTTCAGCTAAGGTTTTATCATCAATGTTAAGTTGTTCAAGGCGGGTTGGTGTACCGATTTTATCAAACCAAGCTTTTAAGGCTTGAATACCCTCTTCAGCCTTATCTAAGCCAAATATTTCTTTAGCAAAGCGTTTGAATTGAGCAGGTCTTTGAGATTGATACCATTGCATCCACGCAGTCATAATTACAGAGAGCCCTGCGCCATGGGGTACATCTGAAATCGCACTCATGGAATGCTCAATCATATGATTTGGGAAACCGTAAGGTGAGATACCTAAATGCGTTAAACCGTTCAACGCCAGTGTAGCCGCCCAGGCAAATTCGCCACGCGCATTGAGATCTTGTGGATCATTGAGCAAGATTTCAGTCGTACGAATAACAGTTTTAATATTGCTTTCTACTAAGAAATCAATAATTTCAGGACGATATTCAGCTGTGAAATAGGCTTCAATAGAATGAGCAATAATATCTGCGGCAGAATACACTAAATAATCACGACTGACGGTCGCTTGCAATTTCGGGTTAATGACAGATACTTTTGGGAATAAATGATTGCTGTGAATTGAATATTTTTGCTGTGTTTCTTCATTGGTAATGACGGCTCCCCAGTTCATTTCACTGCCTGTTGCCGCAAGGGTGATTACATCGAAAATCATTAATGCTTTTTGCACCGGTGTGCCTTTAAAAAAGTCCCAAGTATCACCCTCATAGCACGCACCCGCTGCGATCGCTTTCGCACTATCAAGGCAAGAGCCACCACCGATACTCAACACGCTGTCAGCTCCAAAGTCTTTCGCCATTGCAACGGCTTCACGAACTTTACTGATTGTCGGGTTGCTTTTTACGCCACCACATTCAATGTATTCAATGCCATGTTCACGTAAGCTTTTCGCCACATCTTCAAATAAACCGGATTGTTTGACACGTTCACTACCATAGATAATTAAGGCCTTTTTTGCACCGTATTCATGCATATATTTACCCATCTCTTTTTCTTTATCGAGACCAAATTCAATGCGAGTAGGGTTTTGAAAACTAAATGGATACATATTTATCTCCTTATTATCTGTTAAGTGCGGTCAGTTTTTGCGTTGTTTTTATTCCACAAAGTAATGCGGAATGAAGTGACTATCATTGCCAGTAACTGGGGTAAAATCTTCTCTCAATCCAATGCCACAAGCCACATCACCCACTACCCAAGAACCAATCATAGGGTACATGCCATCAAAATTTGGCAGTTCAAATTTTTGTTGATAGATGTAACCAGCTTGATCGTAAAAGGCTGAATGTTCGCTACCTTTGGCGGCAAATTCCAGACCATTACGTTTTTCATAGTAAGAAACATTGGCGCCTTCACGACCTAACGTCGGTTTTTTCACCCATATTGATTGGCGATCGGTAATATCATGTTTACTAAAGTAAGCGGGTAGTAATAAAGGGTGGTTTGGATGTTTTTGCCACAATTTCTCTAATAGCACTTTATTACTTAATAGTAATTTCCACGCGGGTTCAATAAAAGTGGTGGATGAATTAAGCATGTGTGGTGCATATTCTGTCGTAGTCATCCATTCAAGCGGATAGAGCTTAAATAAACAATCAATAGGTTGATTATTCAGATCGAGGAATTGCTGACTGTCTTTATCGTAGCCAACATCTTCAATGGCAAGTTGATGAATATGCCAACCTGCGTTGTAAGCCACATCCGCCAAGTAATCGATATTGCCCCAATCTTCACGGCCCGCTTCTTGCATGGCACTAAAATGGAAATCGTTTAGCCCTGTTTGCTGTTGAATAAACTGAAAGCGATTGAGTAATTCTTCGTGAATCCAATTGAATTGGTCACGATGTGCTAAGCCTTCAATTTGCTCTAACCATTGCCATTGCACCACAGCAGCTTCAAGCAGGGAAGTAGGGGTGTCGGCATTGTATTCAAACATTTTGAGGTTTTCGCCGTCATAACCAAAATCAAAACGGCCATATAAGTGCGGTACGTTTTTAGCCCATGTTTGTTCAATCAGATTTTTCTGTAAATCGGTGAAGCGATAATGGGCATAATCACCTTGTTTAATTTCATCGGCAACAAAATCCATACACATTGCATGCAATTCGTTGGTAGCATCTTCAATGTGATCGATTTCAGCTAAGGTAAATTCATACGCTACATTATCCGACCAATAATGCGAGCCATCAGAGGAAGGCAGATTATAGTAATCAAAGCCCACATCTAATAATTGTTGCACCATATCGGGGCGAGTGGGAAAACCGGTGATTCGTTTCATATTTAACCGCCTGAGCTACGGCTGCTGCTTGAATTTGAGCTTTTAAAGCCACCGCGTGAAACTGGTTTGCTGTAAGTGCTGCCTGCATTACCTTTCACTAATACAGGTTTACCGACAGAACGATTAGTTTGCGGTTGAATAACTTGGCCCGTTGGCGTTGAAACGGCACGGTTACTTGGATTGTAGCTTGGACCTAAAAATGAGCCCATCGTACGCGCGATCATATAACCCATTGCGGCACCTGCAATCGCACTGCCCATACTACCGTGTCCTTCTCCTGTTGCAGAACTCGTGTGGCTTGTTCCCTCAGAACCGCTTGAGTTGCCAGAGTGAGTTGCGCCATCTGGATTTAAGGTTTGTTTGACGGTCTGATTGTCTTCTGACCATTCACTATTATTGCTTGGACGTGTATTTAAATTGCCCGAGAGAGAGGAGCCAGATCCAGCATGTGTAGTTGTGCTGCTGTTATTTTCATTAGATTGGTCAGCTTCGCATAATTCAATTTTTTGCCAATCAGCTAAACAATCCTCAAGGCTGTTATAAACATCACGTTGAACTTGCTCTTCTGAGCAGCCGCCCAATAAAGCCACAATAGAAAGGCTGACGAGAACTTGATTTTTCTTTTTTATCATAGGGTTAAAGTGTTAATAATTCAGTTAAATGATTGATTTCTAATGTAGGCAAAACACTTGCTTCAGTAAATGAATTGAGAGCTTTGCCTGATAAATTAATCCATACAGCTTGGCAGCCAGCTTGAATGGCGCCTTGAACATCCGTGGTTAAGTTATCACCAATATGTAAAATTTCACTCGGTTTTATGCCAAAATGATCGGCGGTTTGGTGGAACAAATCTTGATGAGGTTTCGCTCTGCCTTGCTCTCCTCCACGTAAACTCAGTTGAAAGTGTTCAAATCCAATACGTGTTGCAATCACATTGCCGTTAGTAATTACGCTTAGCAGGTAGCGATCTTTCAGTTGATTCAGCACTTCAATGCTTTCTGCGGGTACATCAATTTTATGCCGCCATTCAATAAATTCTTCCATAGCGATGGCCAAAGTGCGGTCAATTTCAACCGCACTTTTACTATGATGCGCCAGTAAGTGTCGTAACGTTTCGACCCGCCAGGCGATCACATCTTCAGCAATCAAGGGATCTTTCTCCGCCAGTTGCCATTTCCATTCTCGCCAATATTCTGAGGTAAGCTCGCTCAGTTGTGCGTGTTCTTGTACACATTGAAGAAAGCGTTCTTCGGCCAAACGAATGACATCACTATTATCGTAAAGGGTGTCATCAAGATCAAAACTCATGACCTTGAAAGGCTGAAGACCTCGGTAAAATCGCATAGTTAATCCTATTTAATGGTATTGACACCAAGCCATGCTGTCGCACGTTCATTGGTGATTTCTTCGTGTGTCCACATGCTCATTAAGTCAGGCTGAGGATGTTTGTTAGTGTTATAGCCGATCAAATGAGCAAAATCAAATACGGCATGCGGATAGCCGTTAATGAGCAATAAGGCTAAATAACCACTTTCATCCCAGCAGATTTCTAATTTACGTGCTTCGTGGTGATTGCTTGTGTTATCGACGTTATAAACATGTAAGCAATCGACAACAGGCTGCGCATTTTGACGCATATCTAATGCATAAAAATAGCCCGTTTCACCGTCATCTTCAAACATTACCGCCAAATGGTCATGTACAGTTGAATGTGTGCCTACTTGCTTTGCTTGACCGAGAAAGAGTTGATCTTCGAGGGTTAAATGTAACATGGTATTTCCTAATCAAATTGTGTAGTCCAGTGACTACTATGGTGTGCTTGAAAGCAAAGTTCAACCTGTGCGGGCGTATTTTTTTCTTCATTCATTGGTGGCAGTTCATTCAACGTAAAATAGGCAGATTGAACGGTTTCACTATTTGGTTGAAATTCGCCACTTAATGGTTCGCACATGACAAAGGTTTTGAGTACAGGATGCGCAAAAGGCGGAAAATTGCGTTTATGTTGTTCGTGAATAGCAATAATGAAAGTCGGTTTAACATTAAGCCCCGCTTCTTCGCGTACTTCTTTAATCGTATTACTATGAATGGTTTCTAGCACATCTATCCAGCCGCCAGGCAGTGACCAAAGTCCATCATTTTCTTGTACTAATAAAATTTTATCATCTTTGAAAATAGCTGCGCGCGAATCGATTTTAGGGGTTTGATAACCAGACCCATTGCAGAAAAACGATTTGACAGTTTCTTTGGGTATGGCTGTTTTATAAGCGAGCATTTCAGCAGACAAATCCCGCAAGCGTTCATAGCGTTCAATATCATAGATATTTTTGCAATAAGTTAGCCCGTTTTGTGCAATGCTTTGAATTTCGATAGCCCAAGATAACCAAGGTTCAGTAAGCAATGAATTAGATTGAGTATTCATAAAAACTCCCTAAAAAAACACCGCACTTTTATACAAAGTGCGGTGAGATTTTACAGTAAATTCAGCGTGAATTACGCTTGACCTTTAACCGCTTTTAAGCCTGGGAATGCTGCTGGAGTACCTGCGCGTTCTAATGCTTCTTCAATACGGATTAATTGGTTGTATTTCGCAATACGGTCAGAACGGCTCATAGAACCAGTTTTGATTTGACCTGCTGCTGTACCAACCGCTAAATCAGCGATAGTCGCATCTTCGGTTTCACCTGAACGGTGAGAGATAACCGCAGTGTAACCTGCATCTTTAGCCATTTTAATTGCCGCTAAAGTTTCAGTTAAAGAACCGATTTGGTTGAATTTGATTAAGATAGAGTTTGCGATACCTTTTTCGATACCTTCTTTTAAGATTTTGGTGTTAGTGACGAATAAGTCGTCGCCCACTAATTGAACGCGATCGCCTAACACTTTAGTTTGGTATGCAAAACCTTCCCAGTCAGATTCATCTTGACCATCTTCGATAGACACGATTGGGTATTGTTTGGTTAATTCTTCAAGATAGTGTGTGAACTCCTGAGAAGTGAATGAACGGCCTTCGCCTTTCATTTCGTATTTGCCAGTTTCTTTGTTGTAGAACTCAGAAGATGCACAGTCCATTGCTAAAGTGACGTCTTTACCTAATACATAACCTGCTTTTTCTACAGCTTCTTTGATACATGCTAAAGCGTCTGCGTTAGATGCTAAGTTAGGTGCAAAACCACCTTCATCACCTACAGCAGTGCTCATGCCCTTAGATTTTAATACTTTCGCAAGGTTGTGGAATACTTCTGCACCGATACGAAGTGCTTCACGTAACGTTTTCGCGCCAACTGGTTGAATCATGAATTCTTGGATATCAACGTTGTTATCTGCGTGCTCACCACCGTTGATGATGTTCATCATTGGTAATGGCATAGAGTAAACGCCTGGCGTGCCGTTAAGTTCTGCGATGTAAGCGTAAAGAGGTAAACCTTTAGACGCTGCAGCGGCTTTTGCGTTTGCTAAAGATACCGCTAAGATTGCGTTTGCACCGAAGTTAGATTTGTTTTCAGTACCGTCTAAATCGATCATGATTTGGTCGATTTCAGCTTGGTTAGACGCTTCTTTACCCACTAATGCATCTGCGATAGGACCGTTTACTGCAGCAACCGCTTTTAATACACCTTTACCTAAGAAACGAGATTTGTCGCCGTCACGTAATTCTAATGCTTCACGAGAACCGGTAGATGCACCTGATGGAGCAGCTGCTAAACCAACGAAACCACCTTCAAGATGAACTTCAGCTTCTACAGTTGGGTTACCACGAGAGTCGATGATTTCACGACCAATGACTTTAACGATTTTTGCCATTTTGTTTTCCTCTGTTTAAAGTTAATTAAAATTAGTTAGGCGAACCTAAAGTGGCAATATAATAAAGCAAATTTAGAAATTTGTCTTGGAAAAATGATCGCACTTTGATCTGTATCTTATTTTTTAATTAAGTGCGGTAAGTTTTTATCTCTTTTTCGCCAATTATTTCTTTTATTTCAGTGGAATTGCCTTCAAAAGTTGGTTACAGTTGCACGAAATTTCGTATTATTTTACGAACAATTATTTATTCTTAATTGAGACTTTGTTGCATTGAAAAAGGAATCATTATGTCTCTTTCGACTTTTTTTCAGCAAACCAAAACACAAATAAAATCAGTGATATCTACCCATCCGATCGAAATATTCATGATTGCTGCGTTTGCTCTTGGAATTTGGTTTGTAGATATGAATTCAGAAAAAGATCATTTAGCTTATTGGCTATTTGAGCCGATGCTGCTTGCCTTTATTTATTTATCTCGCCCATATTCTTGGTATCGTTTTTCATGGATTGTGCCTCTCATTACTGTTTTCACCATTTGGCAAGTGAATGATAATGCTGATTTTTATTGCTATAGCCCTAAGTTTTGGGGCGCAAATTTTATTGCGTTACTGATGTTATTAGGGTTTCCATTTGAAAAAAATAATCAAGGGTTTACCTACCGTAATTTTATCAATCTATTCCATCTTGGCTTAGCAACGGCAGTATGGTTATTGGTATTTGGATTAATAGCGGCTATTTTATTTACGATTACAACACTCTTTAATATAGCGTTTTCTGATAGTTTCTATAGTCACGTTTATATGTCTTTAGGCATTTTTACTCAGCCACTGTTTTTCTTAGTATTCCAACAGCGCCAAGTTAAATCGGAAATGACGTTAAATCGCATTTTTGACATTTTAGTTAATTTCGTATTAGCACCAGCATTGATTATTTTCACTGTGTTGCTTTATGCTTATGTTGTTCAAATTATTTTTGAAGGCGTATTACCAAAAGGCATGCTGGCGAATATTTCCTTGCCTTACCTGCTTGGTGGTTTAGGCGTATATGCATTACGTTCTATTTGTGCTAAAGCCAGCTGGGAAACTTTCTTTAAGTTCTATCCATATCTTGCTATTGTGTCAATCGTGTTGCTATGGCTGGCGATTGATCGCCGTATTAGTGCCTATGCTTGGACGGAACAGCGTATTTATTTAGTGGCTTTGGCTACGGCGATTACGATTGCTTATGCGATCCTGATTGTGCCAAAAGCACGTCAATACCGGCTGATTTCTGGAGTTGTAATGGTGGCAATTTTTGCCATGACTTGGGTGGTGAGTCCGAAAGAAATTGCTTATCAAAGCCAAACGGAACGTTTTGAACAGTTATTAACAAAACTAAATTTATCTGATGGACAAGGAAAAATTCGTGATGATGTAGATTTTGTAGAGCGTTTAGAGAATATGCCGAAGAGCGAGCTTAAAGATTGGGAAGAATTAGATAGTGTATCAGACTATTTGCTTTACAGTATAGAGCTAGACTCTTCTGTGGAAGATGCTTATCAAGAAAGACGAGAGGTATTTAAGAAGCAATATGGTGAAAAATCGAAAGAACTTTTGGCATTCAATATTTATCGTGATGAGATCCGCATCAATGAGCGAATAATTAGCGACCGAAAAACAACAGTGGGATT
The DNA here is from genome assembly GCF_036288925.1 of Haemophilus parainfluenzae. Classification (NCBI taxonomy): domain Bacteria; kingdom Pseudomonadati; phylum Pseudomonadota; class Gammaproteobacteria; order Pasteurellales; family Pasteurellaceae; genus Parahaemophilus; species Parahaemophilus parainfluenzae. The sequence continues at coordinate 277,653 of NZ_CP127167.1, read as the reverse complement.
TGAATGGAAATCAATTGATGTCACGCCGTATAAAAAATGGATTCATGTACCGATGCCTGGATTTGCTCGTACAGAGATTCAGACTTATATGAAATCTGATGAAAAAGCGGATAAGCACAAAGAGAAGCCAGAGGTTTGCTTTGTTGAAGATCATGACAGATATTGTACGAATATGGATGAACATATTCACAAAGTATTCAAAGAACATCAGCTAGACCCGATGAAAAAAATCTCTCAAGCTGAATTTAAATCGCTTAGCCAAGATTTATTAAAAATTGATAGACCAAGCTTTACGATTTATTTGAGTGAGCTTGATATGCAATTTAGTCAAGAAAAAGGCTATTACTACAAGGAATTAACCGTCGAAGCTATTTTCGATAAATAGACCATATATAAAAAGTGATCTGGACCCAAAGTAGGTGTCCCGATTTTGGGGTGCAGATCACTTGTTTATGGAATTATCAGTAAATTACTTTTCAGTTTTTAACTGATTTTCTCTGGCTGCTTTGACAAAGCCTTCAAATAATGGGTGACCATCACGTGGCGTTGAGGTAAATTCTGGGTGGAATTGACATGCCACAAACCATGGGTGGTTTGGTACTTCGATGATTTCCACTAATTTACGATCAGCCGATAAACCTGTCACTTTAAGACCCGCTTTTTCAATTTGTGGAAGCAGGTTATTGTTCACTTCATAACGGTGACGGTGACGTTCTTCAATCGTTTCTTTGCCATATAATGCACGCGCTTTTGAGCCTTCAATTAAATGGCATTGCTGTGCCCCTAAACGCATCGTGCCACCGAGATCTGAATTGTCGTCACGAGTTTCAATGTGGCCTTCCGCATCTTGCCATTCTGTAATCAAACCAACTACTGGTTGTTCGCAGTTACGATCAAATTCAGATGAGTTGGCTTTTTCAAGACCAGCAACGTTGCGCGCGTATTCGATTAACGCAATTTGCATCCCTAAACAAATACCGAGGTAAGGAATATTGTTTTCACGCGCATATTTTGCTGTCAAAATTTTACCTTCTACACCGCGATAGCCAAAGCCGCCAGGTACTAAAATACCATCTACGCCTTTTAATACGTCAGTGCCTTTGGTTTCAACATCTTGAGAATCAATGTATTTGATATGAACACTTAAACGGTTTTTCAAGCCTGCATGTTTTAAGGCTTCATTCACTGATTTATAAGCATCAGGTAATTCAATGTATTTACCAACCATACCGATGGTCACATCGCCCACAGGGTTGGCTTCTTGATAAAGCACTTGTTCCCATTCAGAAAGATCGGCTTCAGGACAGTCTAAGTGGAAACGTTGACAAATGAATTCATCTAAACCTTGTGATTTCAATAACGCCGGAATTTGGTAGATTGAATTCACATCTTTTAATGAGATGACCGCACGTTCTGGTACGTTACAGAATAAGGCGATTTTTGCACGCTCGTTTGGTGGAATCATGCGATCTGAACGGCAGATAAGCACATCCGGTTGAATACCAATTGAAAGTAATTCTTTTACAGAATGTTGTGTCGGTTTGGTTTTTACTTCGCCTGCAGTTGGGATATATGGCACTAATGTTAAGTGCATAAAGAGAGTATGCTCACGGCCCACTTGTACGGCAAGTTGACGAAGGGCTTCTAAGAATGGAAGTGATTCAATATCACCCACTGTTCCGCCCACTTCCACGATTACCACATCATGGCCTTGTGCACCGGCAATCACACGATCTTTGATTTCATTGGTGATGTGTGGAATAACTTGAATTGTCGCACCTAAATAATCACCACGACGCTCTTTGCGTAATACTTCAGAATAAATTTTACCTGTGGTGAAGTTGTTGCGTTTGGTCATTTTGGTACGAATAAAACGCTCGTAGTGACCTAAGTCTAAATCGGTTTCCGCCCCGTCTTGTGTCACGAACACTTCGCCGTGTTGGGTTGGGCTCATTGTACCCGGATCCACGTTGATGTAAGGGTCTAATTTCATAATAGTCACGTTTAAGCCACGTGCTTCTAAAATGGCTGCCAATGATGCTGCAGCAATACCTTTACCTAACGATGAAACCACACCGCCTGTGACGAAAATATAATTTGTAGCCATAGTGAGAGACCTAAAAATGTTGGGATAAAAATGATTATAGCCAATCATCTTTTATGCAAATTTCTGCAGGATGCTGAAAAGTGCGGTCAAAAATAAAAGAAAAAGATGACTAGCTATCAAGACGGGAGGATAGTCTACCTTATTTATTGAGTTAACTCAACGGAAGAATAATCGCTCTAGATTAATTTTTATCAATGAATTATTTAAACGCTAATCTATAGATTTCTAAAATATCCTCTGCTGTGCAATCACGCGGATTGCCTCCAGTACACACATCATTAAGTGCATCTTGAGAAAGAGAGAGAAGATCTTTTTCTTGAACGCCTATCGTGTGTAATTTTTCTGGAATTCCGACATCTTTAGAAAGTTGTCTTACAGCATTAATTGCCGCTTTGCGATATTCATCTTGGCTCATGTCATCTACGCCTTTTACACCCATTGCTCGGGCAATTTCACGGAATTTTTCACCCGTTTCAGGCGCATTGAATTCCATAACATAAGGCAATAAGACAGCATTGGCGATACCATGCGGAGTGTCATAATAGGCAGAAAGCGGGTGTGCCATGCTGTGTACGATATCTAAGCCTACGTTTGAAAAGCCCATCCCAGCAACATATTGACCAAGCGCCATGCCTTCGCGTCCTTCTTTGGTGTTTTCTACCGCACCACGTAAATGTTTAGCAATTAAACGAATCGCTTCCAAATGCAAAGCATCGGTAAGTGCCCAAGCGGCTTTGGTGGTGTAACCTTCAATAGCATGGGTTAGTGCATCCATGCCGGTGGCAGCGGTCAAACCTTTAGGCATGCTGGACATCATGTCAAGATCGACTACAGCGACTACTGGTATGTCGTGTACATCTACGCAAACAAATTTGCGTTTATTCGCTTCATCGGTAATCACATAGTTGATGGTGACTTCAGCGGCAGTGCCTGCTGTAGTCGGAACAGCAATAATGGGTACACATTTGTTCTTGGTAGGCGCAACACCTTCAAGAGACAGAACGTCTTCAAATTCAGGGTTATTGATAATAATGCCGATAGCTTTTGAAGTATCTGTAGGAGAACCTCCTCCGATAGCAATTAGATAATCTGCACCACTTTGTTTGAATTTTGCCACACCTTTTTTGATGACATCGACGCTTGGGTTAGCTTTCACTTCGTCAAAAATCTCGTAAGCAAGCCCTGCGTTGTCCAAAAGTGCGGTGACTTTTTCCACCACTTTGAATTTAATCAAATCCTTGTCCGTCACCACTAAGGCTTTTTTAAAGCTACGGATTTTGACTTCATCCACAATATGTTGAATAGCGCCGGCACCGTGATAGCTGGTTTCGTTAAGAATCATTCGATTAGCCATAAAATATACTCCTTTACTTAAGATGATAAAAATGCGTAAAAAAACGACCGCACTTTTAAGCGAAGTACGGTCATGTTTTACATTATTTTAGAACTTTCCAACTTCTGAAGCCGTAAATCGCGATAACGACGAAGCAGATTAACGGTAGGATAAATGAGAAGTTGACAGCCGGTAATCCCATCACTTCGCCTTGGTCGATGATCATACCTTGCAACGGAGGCATTAACGCACCGCCTACAATTGCCATCACTAAACCGGCGGCACCTAAGGTAGATTCTTCTTTTAAGCCGTAGAGTGCAATGCCGTAAATGGTTGGGAACATGAGTGACATAAAGCCAGAAGTTAAAATTAAGCAGTACAAGCCCCACACACCGTCAATGAAAATCACACCGAGGATGCTGAAGAAACCGCCGATAGCGAACAACATGAGCATGAATTCGGCTTTAAGATATTTCATTAAGCTTGTGCTGATGAAACGGCTGGTAATAAAAATCCCCATAGCGATGATGTTGAAGTTTTGCCCTTCCGCTTTGGTGAAGCCTAAACGTTCGGCATATTGTACGATGAAAGTCCAGCACATAATTTGTACGCCAACGTAGAATACTTGAGCAATCACACCTTCGCGATATTTCGGCTTCTTAATTAAGCGAGCTACGGCCTCTTTAAAAGAAAGGCGGGTATCACTCTCCTCTACCTTCACTGAAGGCATTTTATATAAGGCGATGATGACTAACACTGCAACAACGACAAAACCAAGTGCAACGTAAGGGTCACGGATTTCGGCTAAGTCGTGGGTGCGAATGCCCATTTTTTCTGTTTCGGATAAAGTATGGTAAATCAAGTTTCCAGCAGCATCCCGTTTATCGGATTCCAAATTGGTTAAGACTAATTGAGATGCGACGAACATCCCGGTAATAGAACCAAGTGGATTAAAGGATTGGGCAAAGTTTAAGCGACGGGTAGCCGTTTGCGGATCACCCATGGCTAAAATGTAAGGATTTGCTGTTGTTTCAAGAAATGCCAAGCCAAAAGTCAAAATATAAAGAGAAATTAAGAAGAAATTGAACACTTCATATTTAGCAGCTGGCCAGAATAAGAATGCACCGACCGCATAGAGCGCTAAACCTAGAAGGATACCTGCTTTATAACTATAGCGACTGGCAAATAATGCAGCCGGAATTGCCATGGTTCCATAACCACCATAAAAAGCAAATTGTACTAAAGCTGCTTCAGATGCCGGAATTTCCATGACTGTTTGGAATACGGCAACCATAGGATTGGTAATATCATTCGCAAAGCCCCACAATGCAAATAAGCTTGTAATAAGAATGAAGGGCACAAGATATTTTTTTTCTAAAACTTTAGCGCTCATAATCTTTTCCTTGTTTAAATAAGTGATGAATCTATTTGCGGACTATTCTTCAATGCGCAGCCCATAAGTGTGGAATTTTCCTAAAACCACGTTCATTTGTTCTTTGCTTAATAATGGAATTTCTAAGCCCGTTGATAACAATTTCAAATACCAAGATGCTAATACTTCGACTTCTTGTGCTAACCATAAGGCTTTGTCTAGGTTTTCACCACAAGCGATCAAACCGTGATGAGAAAGTAAAATCGCTTTGCTTTCTTTAATGCCTTCGCCCACATAGGACGCTAATTCGTGAGTACCGAACGTTGCATAAGGCACACAAGGGATATGATCGGTGCCACCAACCGCGACCATGTAATGAATGGCCGGAATCGGTTTTTCCAAAATAGAAAGCCCTGCGCAGTTTATAGAATGGTTATGCACCACCGCATTGGCTTCAGGGCGTGCTTGATAGACAGCTAAATGGAATTGCCATTCACTAGACGGCAGTTTGTTTTCTTCGTGTTTACCTTTGCCGTCTACATACACAATGTTTTCCGGTTAACATTTATGATGAAAGGTGAATAAGCTGATATCAACTTAACTTGGTATTATTTTTGATAAAAAGAATGTAATAAGATAGACGAAATGCAAAGTAGATTTCAGATTTGTGAAAGAGATCACACAAAAGAATTATTTTTTTTATAAAGTAGATGCCCGATTTTCTTATTTTTATCCTAAAAACAGTCAATTCGGGCATATTTATCTATAAAACAGTCATTGTATCTGTTTTATCACAATATTGTTGTAAGAGTGGCGAAAGGGGGGAATCCGTAAAAATGGTATCCATTTTATTTAGCTCGCTTAATTGTATGAGGCTTTTTTTCTCAAATTTTGACTGATCTGCAAGTAAATAGCATTTTTCTGATGCTTCCATCATTTTTCGTTTTAGTGAGGCATTGAGTTCGTTTGATTCCCAAATATTACCTTCGTTATCAATGCCTGAGCAGGAAAGAATAGAAAAATTGATATGTAAGCGCTGTAATAAATATTCGGATAAAGGCCCATAGAAAGCTTCATATTTTGGAGAGTAAACTCCACCAGTCACTATTGTTTTGATATTGGGCTTATTTACGAGAGCATTGATGTTAAAAATTGAGTTTGTCACAACCGTGCAGGGGATATCAGGCATGAGATATGCAAAGTACCAACTGGTGGAGCTTGCATCGAGGCCAATCACAGCATTTTCATAAAGTAATTCAAGGGCATTTTGGGCAATATGTCTTTTGGCTGCAGCATTGATATGTTGTCGTATTTGAAAAAAAGATCCTATATCATTCGTTTTTCCGCTAACAGCGCCACCATGAATGCGATAGAGTAAACCTTTTTTTTCTAATCGATTAAGATCTCTACGAATGGTCTCTACTGACATTTCGCATTGCTGGGCAAGTTCTTGCACACTAACTTTCCCTTGGTGATTTAGTAGTTGTAAGATGATTTCGTCTCGATTACGCATGCGTACCTCTATGGGTTGAAAAGTTTTTTCTATTATAGGATTTTCTTAAAAAGATAAACAACTTATCATTCAACCCTTTCTACGATAGAATACGCCCAAAAATTTTTTATCAAGAAGAGAAGAATTTATGACAAATAAAGCATTAAGTGTTGTGATTTTAGCAGCCGGTAAAGGCACTCGTATGTATTCTGATTTACCAAAAGTCTTACATAAAGTGGCAGGAAAACCAATGGTAAAACATGTGATCGATACAGCGAATCAATTAGGTGCAGAAAATGTGCATTTGATTTATGGTCACGGTGGCGAATTAATGCGTGAGCGTTTGGCAAATGAAAGTGTGAACTGGGTATTCCAAGCGGAACAATTGGGTACAGGACATGCTATGCAACAAGCAATGCCTTTTTTCCGTGATGATGAAAATGTTTTAATGGTGTATGGCGATGGCCCAATGATCACACCGGAAACATTGCAAAAATTAATCGATGCGAAACCTGAAAATGGTATCGCAGTGTTAACCGTCGTATTAGATAACCCAACAGGTTATGGTCGAATCGTACGTGAAAATGGCAAAGTTGTAGGGATTGTTGAACAAAAAGATGCAACGCCTGAGCAGCTTAAAATTCAAGAGATTAATACAGGTGTGTTAGTTTCAGATGGTGCAAGTTTCAAAAAATGGTTAGCGCGTTTAGATAATAATAATGCACAAGGCGAGTTTTATATTACTGATGTAATTGGCTTAGCTCATCAAGATGGTTGTCCGATTGTAGCTGTGCAAGCAACTGATTTTATGGAAGTTGAAGGGGTAAATAATCGCCTACAATTAGCCAAAATGGAACGCTATTATCAACGTAAACAAGCAGAAAAACTTTTACTTGCAGGTGTGATGTTGATTGACCTTGAACGTTTTGATTTACGCGGCACATTAGAGCACGGTAAAGATGTTGAAATTGATGTGAACGTGATTGTGGAAGGTAATGTGCGCTTGGGCGATCGTGTGAAAATTGGCGCTGGTTGTGTATTGAAAAACGTGACTATTGGTGATGATGTTGAGATCAAGCCTTATTCTGTTTTAGAAGATGCAACAATTGGTGAGAAAGCGGCGATTGGCCCATTCTCTCGTTTACGTCCAGGTGCTGAATTAGCGGCTGAAACCCATGTGGGCAACTTCGTGGAAATTAAAAAATCTACAGTAGGTAAAGGTTCTAAAGTAAATCATCTCACTTATGTAGGTGATACCGAAATCGGAGAGAACTGTAACATTGGTGCAGGTGTCATTACTTGTAACTATGACGGTGCAAATAAATTTAAAACAATCATTGGTAACAATGTATTTGTTGGATCGGATACACAATTAGTCGCGCCAGTTACTGTGGCAGATGGTGCAACCATTGGAGCTGGTTCAACGATCACTCAAAATATTGAGAGAGATGAGCTGGTGATCACTCGTGTGCCACAACGTCATATTCAAGGTTGGCAAAGACCGGTGAAGAAAAAGTAATTAACATTGCAAGGCGAACCAATGTGTTCGCCTTTTATGATTTGATGCCTTTTACTTTATAAAGGTTGTTCGAGTTGCTAAAATCATCGTCCATTTATAAAGACAGATAATTTCCTATGACAAAAAATAAAACAGGACTTTCATTCCTTTGGCTAAGTGCGGTCGCTTTTATCCTTGATTTACTGACCAAATATATTGTGGTACAGCGCTTTGATTTATATGAAAGTGTGAACCTATTACCCATTTTTAATTTAACCTATGTGCGTAACTATGGCGCAGCGTTTAGTTTTTTAGCTGAGCATGATGGTTGGCAGAAATATTTCTTTATTGTGCTTGCGATTGGGATTTCTTTAATGCTGGCTTACTTTATGAAAAAGAATTCGGCAGAGCAAAAATTACAAAATTCAGCTTATGCACTGATTATCGGTGGCGCATTAGCCAATATGGTGGACCGTGCGTATAACGGTTTTGTGGTGGATTTCTTAGATTTTTATTGGGATATTTATCATTATCCGGTATTCAATGTGGCAGATATTGCGATTTGTATTGGTGCGGGTTTATTAGCATTAGATGCCTTTAAAGGTGATAAAAAGAGCGGTCAAAAATGAAGATAATTTTAGCTAACCCTCGCGGATTTTGCGCGGGTGTCGATCGAGCCATTAGCATTGTTGAATTAGCACTTGAAATTCATGGTGCACCAATTTATGTACGTCATGAAGTGGTGCATAACCGTTTTGTGGTGAATGGTTTGCGTGAGCGTGGGGCGATTTTTGTAGAAGAACTGAGCGAAGTGCCAGATGGCGCCATTGTGATTTTCTCTGCTCATGGCGTGTCACAAGCTGTTCGTCAGGAAGCGAAAGATCGTCAGTTAAAAGTATTTGATGCAACTTGTCCGTTGGTAACCAAAGTACATATGCAAGTGGCTCGTGCGAGCCGTAAAGGGACGAAAGCGATTTTGATCGGACACAAAGGCCATCCCGAAGTGGAAGGCACAATGGGACAGTACAACAACGAGGAAGGTGGTATTTTCTTAATTGAAAGCGTGGAAGATATTGCTCGTTTGCCGGTTCAAGAAAATGATGATTTAACCTTTATGACACAAACTACGCTTTCTCTTGATGATACGGCGGAAACTATCAGTGCATTGAAAGACAAATATCCAGCTATTCAAGGCCCACATAAAAACGATATTTGCTATGCGACAACCAATCGCCAAGAAGCAGTGCGTGAATTAGCGAAACAATGTGATTTAGTGGTCGTTGTAGGCTCTAAAAACTCATCGAATTCTAATCGCTTAGCTGAGTTGGCATCGCGTATGGGTGTGAAATCAAAATTGATTGATGATCCAAATGATGTGACAGCAGATTGGTTTGAAGGCGTTGAAACAATTGGCGTAACAGCAGGGGCCTCAGCACCCGAAGAGTTGGTGCAATCTGTGATTGCTCGATTAAAAGAATTTGGTGCGGATAGCATTGAAGAGCTTCAAGGCTTAGAAGAAAATATGTTCTTTGAAGTGCCAAAAGAGCTACGAATAAAAGAAGTAAACTAATTCTATTAAAAAAGTGCGGTTAATTTACCGCACTTTTTTGGTGTTATTTTATTTTTTATTGTGCACTTTAAGCCATTTTTGCATTTGTTCAATTTCTGCCTGTTGAGCGTTAATAATATTCTCAGCAAGCTTACGCATCTCAGGATCTTTTCCGTATTTTAATTCAACTTCTGCCATTTTTACTGCGCCAATATGGTGTGGCAACATACCTGCTGCAAAAGCAACATCAGGATCTTTATATTGCGCAGCTGCCATCATGTCTTGATGCATTTGACTCATACCTTGCATTAATTCTTGTTGCATTGCAGAATCTGTCGACATTGGCATATTCATGTGTGCTTGATGCGGTTGTTCATTAGCTTGGGCATAAATTGAAACTGCAGCAGCGCTAAGTGTGATAAAAGTCATAAGTTTTTTCATGTTTTTCTCCTATGTGATAACTGAATGAGCACCAATCATAAACTTTGACCTAAGGTTAAAGTCAATATTTATTCCGAAAATTTTTGGTGAGGTGCTAGAATAAGACAATATTTGATATGAGGAACAGAATCATGAAGCAAAAAATTGTGCTTGCCACGGGCAATAAAGGCAAAGTAAAAGAAATGGCAGACGTATTAGCCGATTTCGGTTTTGAAGTGATTGCTCAAACGGATTTAGGCATCGAAAGCCCAGAGGAAACGGGCTTAACGTTTGTCGAAAATGCGATCCTGAAAGCGCGTTATGCATCTGAAAAATCAGGTTTACCGGCTATTGCAGATGATTCCGGTCTTGTGGTGGATGTGTTAAATGGTGCGCCAGGATTGTATTCTGCACGCTATGCGGGTGTAGATGGTGAGGAAGCCGATGCGAAAAATCGTGAAAAATTACTGGCAGAATTAGCTGATGTACCAACTGAACGTCGCCAAGCAAAATTTGTGAGTACGATTGTGTTATTACAATACCCAAGTGATCCTTCTCCGATCATTGCTCAAGGTGAATGTGAAGGGAATATCATTTATGAAGAACGAGGTGAAAACGGCTTTGGTTACGATTCGCTCTTTTTTAGCCCTGAAAAAGGTTGTACTTTTGCAGAATTAGAAACCGTAGAGAAAAAGAAAATTTCTCATCGTGCTAAGGCATTAGCCATTTTAAAATCAAAATTAAGCGTCTAAAGTGCGGTTAATTTTTAACGAGAATTTAAGGATACAAAATGATTGTGACAACAACCCCTAGTGTTGAAGGGAAACAAATCGTAGAATACAAACAAGTCGTCTTTGGTGAGGTGATTGCGGGGGCAAACTTCATGCGTGATTTTTTTGCTGGCATCACAGATGTGATTGGTGGGCGTTCTAGTGTTTATGAGCGTCGTATTAGTCGCGCGCGTCAAGATGCGTTGAAAGAACTTGAAGAAAAAGCAAATGCCTTGGGTGCTAATGCCATTGTTGGCGTAGAGGTTAATTACACAACGGTAGGCACGAAAAGCATGTTTATGGTGATTGCAAGTGGCACGGCAGTGGTGGTGCGCTAAGGTCGTTTTTCATTTACTTAAATGTAATTTTTGCGATCATGATCGCAAAAGTGCGGTCAATTTCTTGCGTGTTTTTGGTCTTTCTTAAAAATGTCGCTGTTGATATAAATCAACGGTACTTTTTATTAATAAAGGGCATTTTTATGAAATTGATGAAACATTTATTTAGTTCATTATTTGTTGCAACCACAATGTTGAGCTCGCAAGTGTTTGCAGAAGAACAAGTGGCTGAACAGGCTCTACCTCAAGCGCAAGTTCAGCAACAAACTGCATCACAAACGACACAACAAGCAGTGAGTGATAAATTAAATATCAATACCGCCAGCGCATCAGAAATTCAAAAAGCGCTAATTGGTATTGGTGCGAAAAAGGCGGAAGCCATTGTACAGTATCGTGAAAAGCACGGTAATTTCACTATGGCAGAACAATTGCTTGAAGTACAAGGCATAGGTAAAGCAACCTTAGAGAAAAATCGCGATCGCATCGTGTTTTAATCTCTGTTATTTATATATAAAAAGCGGGATAGAGATATCTCGCTTTTTTTTGTATTTGAGTAGAAAATTTACCAAAACTTGCAAAATATCAAATTTTTTTGAAATAAATGGGGGATTTCTTGCAAAGGTTTTTTAAGAGAGTAGAATACCAATAGGTATAAAAATACCTATGTTGAAGTATAAAAAGAATAAATTAATTATTTGGAGTCAGATATGGCATCAGAAAATTTAAATCAATCTTCTGTTGCTCTCACATCAGTTGAAGCAACGGATTATGCTGAAAACATCGCTGCGTATAAAGCGCAAAAACGTCCATTTTTATCATTCATGTCTGGTATTAGTGCTGGGGCTTGTATTGCATTAGCCTTTGTATTTTATACGACAACTCAAACAGCGAGCGCTGGTGCGCCTTGGGGATTAACCAAATTAGTTGGTGGATTAGTCTTCTCCTTGGGCGTAATTATGGTGGTGATTTTAGGTTCAGAATTATTCACCTCTTCTACTTTAACCTTAGTTGCCCGTGTAGGCGGAAAAATAACCACAACCCAAATGATTCGAAATTGGATTGTAGTATATTTGGGCAACTTCATAGGCGGTTTATTTATTGCTGCGGTGATTTGGTTTGGAGGACAAACCATGGCAGCAAATGGTCAATGGGGTTTAACCATTTTGGCAACCGCTCAACATAAGATTCATCATACTTGGTTTGAAGCATTTAACCTTGGTATTTTATGTAACATTATGGTGTGTGTAGCGGTATGGATGTCTTATTCCGGTAAAACTGTTACAGACAAAGCATTTATTATGATCATGCCGATTGGTTTATTTGTCGCATCAGGTTTTGAACACTGTGTGGCAAATATGTTTATGATTCCACTAGGCATTATCACAGCTCATTTTAGTACACCAGAATTTTGGCAACAAATTGGTGTGGATCCAATGAAATATGCAGACTTAGATCTTTATCATTTCATTGTGAAGAATTTAATTCCCGTAACGTTGGGCAACATTGTGGGCGGCGCAGTTTGTATCGGCTTATTCCAACGTTATTTAACTAAAGCTCACTAATGTACTAACGAACTAACAGACTTATTTTTTATCAATTAAAAAAGGAAATGACTATGTCAGAACTTAATGAAGCACAAAAAGTGGCGTGGACAGGGTTCGTTGCCGGTGATTGGCAAGAAAACGTCAACGTGCGTGATTTTATTCAGAAAAACTACACCCCGTATGAAGGTGATGATTCTTTCTTAGCTGGTCCAACCGAAGCGACAACAAAACTTTGGGAAACCGTAATGGAAGGGATCAAAGTTGAAAACCGCACTCACGCGCCATTAGACTTTGACGAACATACGCCTTCAACGATTATTTCTCACGCGCCAGGCTATATCAATAAAGATTTAGAAAAAATAGTTGGTCTTCAAACAGATGCGCCATTAAAACGTGCCATTATGCCATTTGGTGGCATTAAAATGGTGGAAGGATCATGCAAAATTTACGGTCGTGAATTAGATCCTGAAGTGAAAAAAATCTTTACTGAATATCGTAAAACCCACAACCAAGGTGTATTTGATGTTTATACGCCAGACATTTTACGTTGTCGTAAATCGGGTGTATTAACTGGTCTTCCAGATGCTTACGGCCGTGGTCGTATCATTGGTGACTACCGTCGTGTCGCACTTTATGGTGTTGACTTCTTAATGAAAGATAAATACGCACAGTTCTCTTCTTTACAAAAAGACTTAGAAGATGGCGTAAATCTTGAAGCAACTATTCGTTTACGTGAAGAAATCGCAGAACAACACCGTGCATTAGGTCAAATGAAACAAATGGCGGCAAGCTACGGTTATGATATTTCTAACCCTGCAACTAATGCTAAAGAAGCCATTCAATGGATGTACTTTGCTTATCTTGCTGCAATCAAATCACAAAACGGTGCAGCGATGTCATTCGGTCGTACTGCAACCTTTATCGATATCTATATCGAACGTGATTTACAAGCAGGTAAAATTACTGAAACTGAAGCGCAAGAATTAGTTGACCACTTAGTTATGAAACTCCGTATGGTTCGTTTCTTACGTACACCTGAATACGATCAATTATTCTCAGGCGACCCAATGTGGGCAACTGAAACCATCGCAGGTATGGGGTTAGACGGTCGTACATTAGTAACCAAAAATACATTCCGTATTTTACACACCCTTTACAACATGGGTACTTCTCCAGAACCAAACTTAACTATCCTTTGGTCTGAACAATTACCTGAAAACTTCAAACGTTTCTGTGCGAAAGTATCGATTGATACCTCATCAGTTCAATACGAAAATGATGATTTAATGCGTCCAGACTTCAACAATGATGACTACGCAATCGCATGTTGTGTATCACCAATGGTTGTGGGTAAACAAATGCAATTCTTCGGTGCACGTGCAAACTTAGCGAAAACATTGTTATACGCAATCAACGGCGGTATCGATGAAAAATTAGGTATGCAAGTAGGTCCGAAAACAGCACCAATTACTGATGAAGTGTTAGATTTTGATACAGTAATGACTCGTATGGATAGCTTTATGGATTGGTTGGCAAAACAATATGTGACTGCATTAAACGTAATCCACTATATGCACGATAAATATTCATACGAAGCAGCATTAATGGCATTACATGATCGTGATGTATACCGTACCATGGCTTGTGGTATTGCAGGTCTTTCTGTTGCGGCAGACTCACTTTCAGCAATTAAATATGCGAAAGTTAAACCGGTTCGTGGTGACATCAAAGATAAAGATGGCAATGTTGTAGCAAGTAACGTAGCAATCGACTTTGAAATCGAAGGTGAATATCCACAATATGGTAACAACGATAACCGTGTTGATGACATCGCTTGTGACTTAGTTGAACGTTTCATGAAGAAAATTCAAAAACTTAAAACTTACCGCAATGCAGTGCCTACACAATCTGTATTAACCATTACTTCTAACGTGGTTTATGGTAAGAAAACGGGTAATACTCCAGATGGTCGTCGTGCTGGTGCACCATTCGGACCAGGAGCAAACCCAATGCACGGTCGTGACCAAAAAGGTGCGGTAGCATCATTAACTTCTGTAGCTAAACTTCCATTTGCTTACGCGAAAGATGGTATTTCTTATACCTTCTCAATCGTACCAAATGCGTTAGGTAAAGATGCAGAAGCACAACGTCGTAATCTTGCTGGCTTAATGGATGGTTACTTCCACCACGAAGCAACAGTTGAAGGTGGCCAACACTTAAATGTGAACGTGTTAAACCGTGAAATGTTGTTAGATGCAATGGAAAATCCGGATAAATATCCACAATTGACTATCCGTGTATCTGGTTACGCAGTACGTTTCAACTCTTTAACTAAAGAGCAACAACAAGACGTCGTAACTCGTACATTTACTGAGTCTTTCTAAGTAAATAATATTATGTTTTAATATAAACCACTCACAGACTAGTTTTGTGAGTGGTTTATTTTTATATATAGGAGAGCAAATTATGCTAACAGTTATTGCCCAATTTTCAGTAAAAGCAGACAAAATTAATGATTTTCTAACTCAATGCAAAGAATTAATTAAGCATACTCGTCAAGAAACAGGATGCGTATCTTATGAATTACAACAAAATAGTGAGCAGGCTAATCATTATGTTTTTATTGAGCAATGGAAAAGCAAAGCCGATTTAGAACAACATTTTGCAACGTCACACTTTACCTCAATTGTACCTGTATTGGTCGAGTATTGTGAACAAGCGCCAGTGGTGCAAACCTTTCAAAAAGTTAGCGAATAATGACCGCACTTTGATAAATATATTTTAATTATGAGCCTGATTTTAAGTCAGGCTCATTTTTTATAGATGATATTTTTGGTAAAATTTAGCTAGATTAATTTTTTGGAAATTTATGTATGTCTGTGCTAGGAAGAATTCACTCCTTTGAATCCTGTGGAACCGTGGATGGCCCCGGTATTCGTTTTATTTTATTTATGCAAGGCTGTTTAATGCGTTGCAAATATTGCCATAACCGTGATACTTGGGATCTTGATGGTGGGCGCGAAATCAGTGTGGAAGAACTCATGAAAGAAGTCGTGAGCTATCGCCATTTTATGAATGCAACTGGTGGTGGTGTGACAGCATCAGGTGGTGAGGCAATTCTTCAAGCAGAATTTGTGCGTGACTGGTTCCGAGCTTGTAAAGCAGAAGGGATTAATACTTGTTTAGATACTAATGGGTTTGTACGTCATTATGACCATATTATTGATGAACTACTCGATGTAACTGATCTCGTTTTGCTTGATTTAAAAGAACTGAACGACAAAGTACACCAGAATTTGATCGGCGTACCGAATAAACGGACGCTGGAATTTGCGAAATATTTGCAAAAACGTAATCAGCGTACCTGGATTCGTTATGTAGTAGTTCCAGGCTATACCGATAACGATCATGATGTTCATCTGCTCGGACAGTTTATTGAAGGTATGACCAATATTGAAAAAGTCGAACTTCTACCTTATCATCGATTAGGTGCCCACAAATGGAAAACCCTTGGGTTTGACTATGAACTCGAAGATGTATTGCCACCGACAAAAGAGTCGCTTGAGCATATTAAAAATATCTTAGAGGGATACGGACACACCGTAAAATATTAAGCGATAGTATGAAATGGTAAACAGCAAGCTTCAGTAAGCTTTAAGGAGAGAAAAATGAAAAAATTAGCATTAACGTTTTTAGGTATAGCCCTTTTAGCAGGCTGTTCAGCTGTCCAACCGACACTTTATCAAGAAGAGGTGAAACTAAGCCCACCTTCTAAAGATAGAGTGGGTTATGTTCGATTGGTAAAAGATAAAAATTACTATATTGATGCTGATTCTATTTGGGTCGATAACCAAGATTTAAACCAAGTGCATTTTGATGCAGTCGTAAATTTGGATAAAGG
This sequence comes from Haemophilus parainfluenzae, assembly GCF_036288925.1. Classification (NCBI taxonomy): domain Bacteria; kingdom Pseudomonadati; phylum Pseudomonadota; class Gammaproteobacteria; order Pasteurellales; family Pasteurellaceae; genus Parahaemophilus; species Parahaemophilus parainfluenzae. Next base: position 261,329 of record NZ_CP127167.1, on the reverse strand, counting down.
TTTATATGTGTATCCAAACGAAACTAGACGTTATGCACGTTCTGTTCGCCAATATAAAATCTTAAACTGTAAGAACTACCATTTAACCCAAGTTCGTACCGATTTTTATGATGATTTCTGGGGCGAAGGTTTACGTGCAGCACCGAAAAAACAAGAGAAATACACCATTAGTTTAAAGCCGAATACAACGCTCTATGCTGCCGCACAAATCATTTGTGTGAACTCAGATAGAAAACCTTCTTTAGAGTTAGAAGGCTCAAAAGCAAAATAATCAATCAAAGTGCGGTTAGAAATAACCGCATTTTTTATATCTATAAAACTAATGAGCAAGCAATAAAAAACGGCCAATATTCATCAAATATTGACCGCTCTTTTTATCTCATTATAAAAGATTATTTCACACGAGAAACGTATTCGCCTGAACGAGTATCGACTTTAATCACTTCGCCGATTTGAACGAAAAGAGGTACTTTCACTACAGCGCCAGTGCTTAATGTTGCTGGTTTACCGCCTGTACCGGCTGTATCACCTTTAAGGCCCGGATCAGTATCGATGATTTCTAATTCTACGAAGTTTGGTGGTGTGATGCTGATTGGTGCACCATTCCATAAAGTCACGATACAATCTGCTTGATCTAACAACCATTTTTCTGAATCACCTACTGCTTTTGCATCAGCAGAGTATTGTTCGAATGTTTCTGGGTGCATGAAATACCAGAATGCATCATCTTTGTATGAATAAGTGAGGTTAAGATCCATAACATCAGCAGCTTCAACCGAAGTACCAGATTTGAAGTTTACGTCTAATACTTTGCCTGAAATTAATTTACGAATACGAGTACGAGTAAAAGCTTGGCCTTTACCTGGTTTAACGAATTCGTTTTCAACGATCACACAAGGCTCACCGTCTTGCATAAATTTTAGACCTGGTTTGAAATCACTGGTAGTATATGTAGCCATATTAAAAATATCCTAAAAAATAGAGATTGTTTGAAAGTGCGTATTTTAACCCGAAATATTGCGATTAGAGAAGAACAAAATTGGTTAGAAACCCTAAAAAATGCGATTTCTGATCCGAAAATCTTGCTAAAAACCTTAAATTTGTCTGTTGAAGATTTTGCCGAGGACATCGTCGCTCGTAAACTTTTTGCTATGCGAGTACCTTTACCTTTTGTTGAAAAAATGGAAAAAGGGAATCCTAAAGACCCACTTTTTTTACAGGTAATGACGGCTCAACAAGAATTTATTGAGGCCGAAGGTTTTAGCCAAGATCCTTTAGATGAGCAGCAAAAAAATGCGGTACCTAATATTCTGCATAAATATCAAAATCGCTTGCTGTTCATGACAAAAGGAGGCTGTGCAGTCAATTGCCGTTATTGCTTCCGTCGTCATTTTCCTTATGACCAAAATCCAGGCAATAAAACGAGTTGGCAGCAAGCAATAGACTATATTGCTGCACATCCTGAAATTGAAGAAGTCATTTTCTCAGGCGGTGATCCGATGATGGCAAAGGATGGTGAATGGGCATGGCTATTAGAACACCTTGAAAAGATACCGCACTTACAACGTTTGCGTATTCACTCTCGTTTGCCGGTCGTGATTCCAGAGCGTATTACGGATGAGTTTTGTGATTTATTGCTAAAAAGTCCATTACAAACAGTATTTGTAACGCATATCAATCACCCAAATGAAATTGATGAAGAACTCGCTTTGGCTATGCAAAAACTGGTAGACGCCAAGGTCACATTACTCAATCAATCAGTCCTTTTAAAAGATGTGAATGATAACCCACATACATTAAAAGTATTGAGCGATAAGTTGTTTCAAGCGGGAATTCTGCCTTATTACTTGCATTTGTTGGATAAAGTGCAGGGTGCAAGCCATTTCTATATTTCAGATGAGAAAGCGTTACAAATCTACAAAGAATTACAGACACTCACCTCAGGTTATTTAGTGCCCAAATTAGCGAGAGAAATCGGAGGGGAACCAAATAAAACTTTATACACATCTTAATATCCGATAAAATGGGCTTAGTTTTTCACCGCACTTTTGTGTGATCTTTAGTTTAGCAAATCGAGGTAACATCGTGGATAAGCAAAATCAATCTAATGACAATTCATCTCAAAATGAATTAGATTTAGGACTCAATCATTCTGACGCTATTACACCAAGAAAACGGGTTCAATCAAGTGACTCAATTTTTGATAAAGCCAAAGGCCTTTTTGGTAAAAAAGAACAACCAGATACGCAATTTCATGTTCGTCGAGAGCCGACTTTTGGCACGACAACAAGTGAACATTTTTCACCAGCTCAAGCATTTCAAAGTGAAAATGCTGAACAGTCAGCGCCATCAAGTGCTTTCGGAACTCAAGAGTCCGTTGAGAATGTTCAGGTAGAAAACGTAGCGGAAGAAAAAGTGATTTTTGAAAATGCTCCTGCAGAAGAGATTGTGGAAGAAGTGACAACTCAAGCAGAAACAGTTGCACCAGCAGCCGCTGCTGCAAGCTTGAAATCACCTGAAAAATGGAAGGTTCTACAAATGTTACCAGAAAAACATCGTCGTTTATTTATTGCGATTTTGGGTTTAGTGGTATTACTGATCATTTTCTTTGCGTTGAAACCAAACTCCGATACGGTGGAGAGCTTTGAACAACAAAATGGTAATGAAATCCCTGTCCAGTTTCAATCATTGGATCAATCTCAACCGGTTGAAACAACCGTATTAGATAACAACAATACAACCGCTCCGGCAACAACAGAACAAGCAGCAAATGAGGCTAAATCAGATACGCCTCCAGCGATGCAATATGTAGGTGACAAAGCAGATGCAACTAAACCTCAAACTGCAGAACCAGCAAAACAAACTGTTGCTCAACAACCTGCAACAGAAGCTCCTACACAACCAACTGTTGCTCCAGCTCCAGTTAAAGAGCCAGTGAAAACTGCACAACCAGCCGTAGAAAAAAATAATGCAACGGTTGAACATAAAGCAGAACTACGTCGTGAACAGACACAAGTTATTCAAGAGAAAAAACAGTTTAAATCAGCTGACAAAGCGAGCGCTCCATCTACTCAAACGGTAAGAAAAGAGCAAGCTAAAATTCAAGAGGCTAAACCTGTTGTGACGAAAAATAAGAATGTTCAGATTGTTGAGGCTAAACCAACAAGTGATAGAGTGAAAATTGGACCAGCAGAAGAAAAAACACCGCTGTCTGGCGCAACTAAAACATTAACTGTGCCGCAAGGGGTTTCATTGATGCAAGTATTCCGTGATAATAAATTGAATATTGCTGATGTAAATGCGATGACTAAAGCACCTGGTGCAGGTAATGTCTTAAGCAGTTTCAAACCTGGTGATAGAGTACAGGTTTTATTGAACAGTCAAGGACGAGTGAATCAACTTCGTTTATCGAATGGCGGTAAGTTTATTCGTCAATCTGATGGTTCATATCAATATAAAAAATAATTTTTAATGGGCGAGCAATCGCCCTTTTTTCTAGATAAGATTGTTTATCTCTGTTCATTTTATGAAGTGAACAATGATAAAAATTTTTATGGAAATAATATTTATGTTAAGAAAATTAATTTTAATTTTGACCATAGTTGGGTTGTCAGCTTGTACCCAAAACATGGTCTTAAATCAACCAACTTTACAAAAAATGAAAGTGCAAACGCTTGATAAGAAATCTCAAAAGGGATTAGTAACAGTTTATCTGTGTGAAGGAAATAAAGAAGTGAGCGTGATGCATATTAGACAGAAAAAAAAGAGTAAAAAAATATTAAGTCAAGTAACAGTAACCTTTAATGGTGTAACTGAAAAGCTAATGCGCGTGATTTCGGAACGAGGTAGAAATTATGCGAATATTCGTTGGTACTGGCAGGAACGTGATGACTTCAGCCAATTACAAACTAGCGTAGGCGAAGTACTTGCGGAACGCTGTGTTAAATAACAAATCAATTAAAATCAGGTAAGTCATTCTTTATGGATCTCCAACGCGGCTTTGTGCTACATCGTCGTCCTTATAGTGAAACCAGTCTTTTGGTAGATTTATTTACGGAGGAAACAGGACGTTTGACAGTTATTGCAAAAGGTGCTCGAGCGAAACGTTCTGCATGGAAATCTGTTTTACAGCCTTTTACGCCATTGCTTTTACGTTGGGCGGGGAAAGGCGCATTAAAAACACTCACCAAAGCTGAGCCGGCAGCGATTACATTACCTTTACAACAGACGGCTCTATACAGCGGGTTTTATGTAAATGAGTTGATTACGCGAGTGATCGAGCCAGAAACTGCCAATCTACAGCTTTTTCAGCATTATCTGCAATGCTTAACCGGCTTAGCCACTCAACCACAGGTTGAGCCTACATTACGTCTATTTGAATTTCATCTACTTAAAATCTTAGGTTATGGTATTGATTTTTTGCATTGTGCTGGCTCGGGTTTGCCTGTGGATGAATCGATGACTTACCAATATCGTGCGGAAAAGGGTTTTATCGCTTCGTTGGTGAAAGATAACTTGACCTTTTATGGTCGAGATTTACTCGCCTTTGAGCGTTTGGAATTTACTGATGAGGCAGTCTTGCAAGCGGCAAAGCGTTTTACCCGCATCGCGCTTAAACCTTATTTAGGTGATAAGCCGCTGAAAAGCCGAGAATTATTTACGCAAAATGTACTTTATTTAAAATAATCTCTTTCTTTGATATAAATAGATTAAAACACCATCATGGCTTTACTTTACGCTCCACAAAAAAAACAGAAAACCACGCAAAGAATCGTCGCAGAAATTCAGGATTTGGATTATCAAGGGCTAGGTGTCGCCAAAATTCAAGGTAAAACCTGGTTCATTGAAAATGCCTTGCCAACGGAAAAAGTGGAAGCGGTAGTGACCGATGAAAAACGTCAATATGGATTAGCGACTGCACAAAAATGGCTACAAGAAAGTAATCAGCGTGTTGAGCCACAATGTCGTTATTATGGGTGTTGTGGTGGATGCCAAGGCCAGCATATTCCTGTGGAAATGCAACGTAAAGCGAAAGAGAAAGCCCTTTTTTCTCGTTTAAGTAAACTGCAAGCAGCGCCTATTCAATTAATGCCCATGATTTGTGGCGAACAATGGGCTTATCGTCGTCGAGTACGATTAAGTTTACTGTGGAATGCGAAAAATAAAATCATTGAAATGGGATTTCGTCAGAAAAACTCCAATCAGTTAGTCAGCATTCAGCAATGCTTAGTCGCAGAGCAAGCAATCAATGATCTTATCCCCAAATTGACCGCACTTTGGGCGCAATATTCAGCCCCGAAACAATTAGGGCATATTGAATTGGTTTCTGCTGAGAATGGCATAGCTATGTTGTTACGTTACAAAGGAAATTTAGCTGAAACTGACCGCACTTTGTTGCTTGAGTTTGCTCGTATAAATGCCGTCAATTTGTTCCTGCAAGATGATCAAGGTATTCAACTTGTGCATGGTGAAATGCCTTATTATGCATTAAATGGTATTCGTTTATCTTTTGATGTTCGCGATTTTATTCAAGTGAATACCCACTTAAATCAACAAATGGTTGAGACGGCTTTAGATTGGCTTGATTTGAATCAGGATGATCATGTCTTAGATTTATTCTGCGGCATGGGCAATTTCACGTTGCCTTTAGCTAAACGCGTGAAAAGTGCGGTTGGAATTGAAGGTGTTTTTGATATGGTGCAAAAAGCCCAAGCGAATGCACAGTTTAATCACATCGATAATATTGAATTTTATCAAGCCGATTTAGACCAAGCTTTTTCAGAACAACCTTGGGCAAAACAACATTTCAATAAAATTCTTCTCGACCCGCCTCGCAGTGGTGCGGCTTTTGCACTGAATGCGTTATGTGAACTGGGTGCAGAAAGCATTCTTTACGTATCTTGCAATCCCGCCACTTTAGTACGAGATGCTGAAATTCTCCGATCTTTTGGGTATCGTATCATCAAAACGTCCATGATTGATATGTTTCCCCATACCAGCCATTTGGAGTCGGTGACATTATTTCTTAAATAAGCTATAAATTCTGATAGAATAATCAGGCTTTTTTGTTGTCTTAAAAAAGACAACTCGGTTGACAGGATGTCGCCGAGCCATATTCATCAACAAGGGGGTATTATGGTTGCAGTTCGTGGTTCTCACTTATCAAATCCGCAAGATTTTGTGATCGAACAATGGTGTTCGAGCCTTAAACTTCTAACTTCAACTGAAAAATCCCTAATTAATGCCTGGTATTATGCTCAAGCTAAGATGGCTGAACACGCAGCTCAAATGAAAAATGCAATTCTTACGTTGCAATCCGGCGTGGAGATGGTGGAAATCCTGCATGAAATGAATATGGACAGTGAAAGTTTGCTCACTGCGATGCTATTTCCATTAGTGGCCAACCAACTCGTCGATTGGGAACAAATTCAAGAAGATTTCGGTCCAAAAATCACTAAACTACTCAAAGGCGTAGAAGAGATGGATAATATTCGTCAGCTCAACGCCAGTCATTCTGCTAATGCCTCTCAAGTAGATAATATGCGCCGAATGCTCCTTGCGATGGTAGATGATTTTCGTTGCGTGATAATCAAACTTGCTGAACGTATTACCTTTCTTCGTAATGCAGAAAATCATGTTTACGAAGAAGAAAAAGTGTTAGCAGCGAAAGAATGTTCCAATATTTATGCCCCGTTGGCAAATCGTTTAGGTATCGGTCAATTAAAATGGGAGCTTGAAGATTACTGCTTCCGTTATTTACATCCAGAACAATATCGAAATATTGCTCAATTATTGCACGAGCGTCGTTTAGACCGTGAGCAATATATTGCTGATTTTGTAACAGAATTAACCGGTTATTTAAAAGAAAATATCGAGCAGGTTGAGGTTTACGGTCGTCCAAAACATATTTATAGTATTTGGCGAAAAATGCAAAAGAAACATTTGGAATTCAGTGGTTTATATGATGTAAGAGCGGTCAGAATTATCGTGCAAAAATTGCAGGATTGTTATACCGCGCTTGGTATCGTGCACACTCATTTCAAACATTTACCAAAAGAATTTGATGACTATGTCGCCAATCCAAAACCGAATGGCTATCAATCTATTCATACCGTCGTATTAGGTAAAGGCGGCAAGCCGATTGAAGTGCAAATTCGTACTCAACAAATGCATGATGATGCGGAACTTGGGGTTGCAGCACACTGGAAATACAAAGAGGGAACGACAGGTAGTCTTTCTGCTTATGAAGAAAAAATCACTTGGTTGCGTAAATTACTTGCATGGCAAGATGATATTACAGATTCTGGCGAAGTGATGGCCGAATTGCGTAGCCAAGTGTTTGATGATCGAGTCTATGTGTTTACGCCAAAAGGTGAAGTGGTTGATTTACCCGCTGGATCAACCCCTCTCGATTTTGCTTATGCGATCCACAGTGAAATTGGTCATCGTTGTATTGGGGCGAAAGTTGGGGGGCGTATCGTGCCATTCACTTATCACCTACAGATGGGTGAGCAAGTGGATATCATCACACAGAAAAATCCAAATCCAAGCCGAGATTGGGTGAATCCAAACTTAGGTTTTACCCATACGTCAAAAGCACGTGCGAAAATTCAAGCCTGGTTCAAAAAACAAGATCGCGATAAAAATGTTCCAGCGGGTAAAGAGCTGTTAGATAATGAACTTGCTCGTTTGAATATCAGCTTAAAACAAGTAGAACAGCTTGCTTTACCACGTTATAACTTAAAAAATCTAGAAGATTTATATGCGGGTATAGGTAGTGGAGATATTCGTTTAAATCAGTTGATGAACTTCTTACAAAGTCGGCTGATTAAAGTGACGGCAGAAGAGGCTGATCAAGAGATTCTTCGTCATGTTGCGAGCAAAAGCGCGAATACCGCACAACAAAAGGCACAACAGAAAGCAGAACAACAACAGAATAAAAGTTATGTAATTGTTGAAGGTGTAGGCAATTTGATGCATCACATGGCGCGTTGTTGTCAACCTATTCCAGGTGATGCAATTACAGGCTATATTACTGTGGGGCGAGGGATCTCTATTCACCGTAGCGATTGTGAACAGTTCATTGAATTACAAGTCGTTCATCCTGAACGCGTGGTGGAAGCCCTTTGGGGGGATAATTACGCGGCAGGTTTCCATATTAATATTCGCATCGTGGCGAGTGATCGTAATGGTTTATTACGCGATATTACGACTGTACTGGCGAATGAAAAAGTCAGTGTGCTAGGTGTTTCAAGTCGTGCGGACACCAAAAAACAAATAGCAACGATGGATATGGAAATTGAACTGAAAAATGTCGAAAGTTTAAGTAAAATACTGGCCAGATTAGCGAAGTTAGACGACGTTATCGAAGCAAAACGTTTATAGATTGCAACATAGGAACTTTTATGTATAAAACCACGGGATTAACCCATTTAATTAACTCTACAAAATATTCCTTACAAGGTTTAAAGAGTGCATTCAAAAATGAAACTGCATTTCGCCACGAATGTTTTCTTGCGTGCATTCTGATTCCGCTCGCATTTTTGTTAGGTGACACTAAAATTGAAATCGCGCTGATGATTTCATCGGTTTTACTCGTGATGGCAGTGGAGCTGTTAAATAGTGCAGTTGAAGCGGTGGTGGATCGTATCGGTACAGAACGCCACGAGCTTTCAGGAAGAGCGAAAGACCAAGGCTCAGCAGCGGTATTCATTGCGCTTTGCATCGTTGCCGTTATTTGGGGAAGTATTTTATTTTTCTAAAGTGCGGTCAATTTTCAGTAACAATTTCGGCTTATGTGTTTTACATAAGCCGTTTTTGTATAATGTACACAAACATTTATATATCTCAGCGGTATTGGATATAAGTAGGTATTTATGACAACAGTTTCATCTTTCGGTGCATTAGTTGCGCTTATTGTGGCCATTTTTCTTATTTTGAAAAAAGTCTCACCAGTCTATGGCATGTTGACGGGGGCCTTGATAGGCGGACTAATTGGAGGCGCAGATTTATCCGAAACGGTGAACTTAATGATCGGTGGGGCAAAGGGCATTACGACAGCCGTTATGCGAATTTTAGCGGCGGGCGTACTAGCAGGTGTACTCATTGAATCGGGGGCGGCCAGCACGATTGCCGAAACTATTACACATAAACTTGGTGAAGCAAGAGCGTTATTGGCCTTAGCTTTAGCAACACTGATTTTAACCGCTGTAGGTGTGTTTATTGATGTGGCTGTTATTACCGTTTCCCCGATTGCGCTCGCGTTAGCTCGTCGCACCAATTTATCAAAATCAGCTGTTTTATTAGCGATGATTGGTGGGGGGAAAGCTGGAAACTTGATGTCACCGAATCCCAATGCCATTGCTGCTGCAGATACCTTTCATCTGCCTTTAACGTCGGTAATGGTAGCGGGGATTATCCCCGGGATCTTTGGGTTAGCCTTAACCTATTTCTTAGCGAAACGTTTAAAAAATAAAGGCTCTTTTGTATCCGAACAAGAGAGCGTTGCCGTTGATACTCAAAATTTACCCTCATTTTTGACCGCACTTGTAGCGCCATTAGTGGCCATCTTATTACTGGCGCTACGTCCATTGGCGGACATTAAAGTCGATCCTCTCATTGCATTACCACTAGGTGGTTTAATTGGTGCGTTATGTATGGGAAAACTTCGCCACGCAAATAGCTATGCGATTAGTGGCTTAGGAAAAATGGCACCTGTGGCGATTATGTTGCTCGGTACCGGTGCTTTATCGGGCATTATTGGTAACTCGGGTATGAAAGATGTGCTAATCGAGGGCTTAAAACACTCTGGTTTGCCTCCTTATATTCTCGCCCCGATTTCTGGTGTATTGATGTCTCTTGCGACTTCGTCAACGACGGCAGGCACGGCAGTCGCATCCAATGTATTCAGCTCAACATTATTAGAACTGGGTGTAAGCAGCCTTGCGGCCGCCGCCATGATCCATGCGGGAGCGATTGTATTCGACAATATGCCACACGGTTCTTTCTTCCATGCGACTGGCGGCAGTGTGAATATGAATATGAAAGAACGCTTAAAACTGATTCCTTATGAAAGCGCGATTGGTTTGATTATGACGGTCGTTTCTACGCTCATTTTCGGAGTGTTTTATTGATGTCAGGAGAGTGTATGAAAATTGTGATTGCGCCTGATTCATTTAAAGAAAGTTTAACCGCGCTCGAAGTGGCAAATGCAATTGAAACGGGCTTTAAACGAATTTTCCCGAATGCCGAATATGTGAAATTACCGATGGCAGATGGAGGTGAGGGAACCGTGCAATCCTTAGTGGATGCCACTCAAGGTCGCCTGATTGAAACAGAAGTCACTGCACCGTTAGGCAATCAAGTAAAAAGCTTTTTCGGTTTATCGGGTGATGGTAAAACAGCGATTATCGAAATGGCGGCCGCATCGGGATTGCATCTTGTCCCGATAGATAAACGAAATCCTTGTCAAACCACCAGTTTTGGTACGGGTGAGCTAATTAAGCAAGCCCTTGATCTTGGCGTACAGCATATCATTTTAGGAATTGGCGGGAGTGCTACAAATGATGGTGGCGCGGGTATGTTGCAAGCGTTAGGCTTACGTTTATTGGATAAAAATGGTCAATCCATTGGCTTTGGTGGTGCAGCGTTATCCAATCTTGCTGAAATCCAAATGACTGATTTAGATCCTCGATTGCAACATGTGGAAATTGAAGTAGCTTGTGACGTGAATAATCCACTTTGTGGTGAACGAGGTGCCTCTGCGATTTTTGGTCCACAAAAAGGTGCGACGCCTGATATGGTGAAAGAACTCGATGCTGCATTAGCCCATTTTGCTAAAATTGCCGAGCGGGATTGTGGTAAACAAATTCAAGAACAACCAGGCGCGGGGGCGGCAGGTGGTATGGGCGGTGGTTTATTGCTTTTACCCAATGTGCAGCTCAAAGCCGGTGTGCAGATTGTCTTGGATAATTTGAAACTTGCTGAGCAAGTTAAAGAGGCTGATTTAGTCATTACCGGTGAAGGCCGTATGGATGCACAAAGTATTTTAGGTAAGACCCCAATTGGTGTGGCACGCACAGCAAAACAATTTAATAAGCCAGTCATCGCGATCGTAGGTTGTTTACGTGAGGATTATGAAGTGGTGTATGAACATGGCATTGATGCGGTGTTCCCAATTATCCGTAATCTGGATGATTTACCGACAATTCTCAAACAGGGCGAGCAGAATTTAATCTCAACAGCTCAAAATGTGGCGAGATTGTTGTCATTGAAATAAGCTTTTCATACTAAAGTGCGATCAAAAATAACAATAAATTTGACCGCACTTTTTGATCTTATCCTCTCGGATGAAATCTTTCATGAAGGTGTTTCAAGCGTTCTTTAGCCACATGAGTATAGATTTGCGTAGTGGAGAGATCGCTGTGTCCGAGGAGCATTTGCACAACACGGAGATCCGCACCGTGATTCACTAAATGCGTCGCGAAGGCATGACGAAGAACATGTGGTGAAAGGGCATCCGTATCGATTCCCGCTAACACCGCATAATGTTTTATACGATGCCAAAAGGTTTGGCGAGTCATTTGCTGAGCTCGTTGACTTGGAAAGACCACATCAGAGCTTTGTCCATTAAGCAAAATAGGACGACCGTAAAGCACGAATTGTCGCACCCAAAATGCGGCTTCTTCTCCCATTGGCACAATGCGTTCTTTGTTACCTTTACCAATCACTCGCACGACACCTTGTTGCAGGTTCATATTCTCAATAGTGAGCGTGACCAATTCCGTGACACGTAATCCTGTGGCGTACAGCAATTCCAACATGGCTTTATCGCGTAACTCGAGCGGAATTTCTACATCTGGCGTATTTAATAAATCTGTGACTTGTTGCTCGGTTAAATACTTAGGCAAACGGCTTGGTAGTTTAGGCGAACTCAGTACGGCACTTGGATCATCCGTACGATATTTCTCACGATATAAATATTGAAACAATTTTCGCATCGCACTCAACATTCGTGCAGTACTGGTAGCTTTGTAACCTTGCTCTAAACGGCTGCCTAGAAATTGTTGCAGATCTAATGGTTCAAGGGTTTCGAGGGATAAATTTTGTTTATCTAACCAATCACAAAGTGCGGTCAAATCGAGACGATAAGACTGCACAGTGTTTTCGGACAACCCTTTTTCGATCCAATATTCATTTAAGAATAAATCGACTAGCGTGAGATTATTCATGTTTACACTCTATGTACCAAAAAGGCTTTCACGCCACGCGGAGTGATAAATAAACCAATGAATGCAAAAGCAGCCATTAAGCTGAAAGCATAAACTGGAGAAATTGGATAAAGTACGCCAGAAAGTGCAGTGAAAATAGCAATGGCTGCACATCCCGCTAAAGCATTGTATAAACCTTGTAATTTTGCAATATGGTTTTGTGGTTGAGTCGTGATATAACGCACTGTTGCGTAATGCCCCGCCACATAAGTGAGGCTGTGAAAACATTGCAATAGAACGATTTCAACAAAGGTGTCGGCATAACCGAAAGCAAGCCAACGTACGATAGCAGCGATGCCAGTGAGATAGAAAAGGGCCGTAATGCTCCAATTTTTGAATAATCGGGTGGAGAAGAAAAAGACGACAATTTCTACTAATACGCTAATTCCCCAAAATAAGCCCGCATCGGAAACAGAATGACCGTGGCTTGTCCAGAAGATAGTGCTGTATGAGTAATAAGCGGCATGTGATCCTTGAATCAGTGCAATAGCGATAAATAAACGAAGTGTCGTTTTATTTTTGAGTAAGCCTAAAAATCCAACAGAATTTTCGACCGCACTTTGTGGCTCATCTTGTGGCATTGGATTGGGATGAAGTAATTGCACAATGCTATAGAAAATAAGGATTCCCGTAATCATCCATGTGATGTATTGCTCACCAATCATCCCCGCTAAATACCCAAACACCATCACACCAACAACAAATGCAAAGGAGCCAATTAAGCGTACTTTGCCGTAATCTAAATGAATTTGTTGTTGCCACGTGCTAGCGAGGCTATCACCAATCGGCATGCCAGCCGCATTCACCATGGAATACAAGGCAAGTCCAATAAATAATAACCAAAAATTATGCGACATGAGCCCGATTAACGCCATGGTGACAGCGCTGGCAACAGCTAAGTAACGTAAGCCATTCACTAAAAGAGAAACGCGTTTTATCAAGCCAGAAAATAAAATACTGCCACTAAAACGGAAAATATAACCACAGGCCAGCAATAAACCGATGCTTTCTTCACTATAAGATTGTGTTTTCAACCACGCAGGGAAAAGGGGAAGAAACACACCGTAGGCACAATAGTAACCAAAAAAGCTCAGGGTGAGCCAAGTAAAAGGACGAACTTGCATTAGAATAATTTTTCCATTTCTTGTGAGCGTGCCACGCAGGCTTGCATCGCTTGTTTAATGATGTCGTTAAATTGATGTTGATTGAACACATTTAATGCGGCTGCGGTGGTACCGCCTTTTGAGGTGACATTTTCTCGTAAAGTGGAAAGGGCAGTTTGAGGATTTTCAATCACCAACTTCGCCGAGCCTAACATGGCTTGTTGTACCAACTCACGAGCTTGCTTTTCATCTAAGCCCATTTCTATTAAGCCTTGTTGCATAGCCTCTAAAAATTGGAAGAAGTAAGCAGGGCTACTACCAGATGCGGCAGTGACTGCATGCATTTGATCTTCATTCTCCACCCAAGTGGTTTGTCCGACCGCAGAAAGCAAATCTTCCGCAAAAGTGCGGTCAGTTTCAGGCGTGTTTTTATCGGCAAATAAGCCAGCCATTCCTTCACCTACTAATGCAGGCGTGTTTGGCATGACACGAACAATGGATTTTGCTGTTGGGATGAATTCGGCTAATCGGATGGTCGAAATCCCCGCAGCAATAGAAATGATTAATTTGTTAGAAAAATCAACCGCACTTAATGGCTTGCAAACATCAGCGAGGACTTGTGGCTTAACCGCAAATAAGACTACTTGAGATTGTGTGATGGATTGCTCGTTGTCAGTCGAAACGGAAATGCCATATTGAGCAAAAAAAGCACGTTTTTCTTCATTAGGATCATTAACGATAATTTTATCGGCTGGATAACCTTGTTTTAATAGGCCTAACACAATGGCTTGTGCCATATTGCCACCGCCGATGAAGGCAATTAATTTCTGTTGCATCATTTTTTCCCGTGAGTTTATGGGCTACAATGCTGTGTATTTTACCCTATTATGAAGGAAGTGTTACGATGTGGTTTAAAAATTTAATGACATATAGGCTGACTAAGCCTCTAGATTGGGATCTTAATGAATTGCAACGCCAGTTGTCAGATTGTGAATTTCATCCTTGTGGCTCACAAGATCAAAGCAAATTCGGTTGGACGAATCCCTTGAAAGGCAGCGAATTATTGCATTTTTCTGTCGGTAAACACATTTTATTGGTTGCGAAAAAAGAAGAGAAAATGTTGCCGGCGAATGTGGTGAAACGTGAATTAGATGAACGCATTGAAAGCCTTGAGCAAAAAGAAAACCGTAAATTGAAGAAAACGGAAAAACAAACGTTAAAAGATGATGTGGTGATGAATTTATTGCCGCGTGCGTTCAGTAAAAATCAGCAAACTGCCGTGTGGATTGATACCGAAAATAACCTTGTTCATGTTGATGCGGCATCCAGTAAACGTGCAGAAGATGCCTTAGCATTATTACGTAAATCACTTGGTTCGTTACCGGTTGTGCCGTTGGCTTTTGCGAATGAACCTTCGACCATTTTAACGGATTGGATTGTGCAGGAAAAAATTCCGCATTGGTTGGTGGCGTTAGAAGAGGCTGAACTGCGTGGAAGCCAAGAAGACAGTGTGATCCGTTGTAAGAAACAGCCTTTGGAAAATGAGGAGATCTTAGCGCTTTTACAAGATGGCAAAAAAGTGGTGAGCAAGCTCGCATTGGAATGGGAAGATACGCTGACTTTTGTATTTAATGAAGATTGCACGCTCAAACGTTTAAAATTTGCTGATGCGGTGCGTGAGAAAAATGCCGATATTTTAAAAGAAGACTATGCGCAACGCTTTGATGCCGATTTTGTATTAATGACAGGTATTTTATCTAAACTGACCGAAAATTTACTCGATGAATTCGGTGGCGAGAAAGTAAGGTTAGGCTAGTTTTAATCATGAAATAAAAGAAGGCGAACATGAGATGTTCGCCTTTTGTTTGTTTAAAAGTGCGGTCAAATTTCCGCACGTTTTTAATTAGTGTGTGCTTGTACTGGTTGTGGTACGGTTTGCACGTTTACGATCGTTTTCCGTTAAGAGTTTTTTACGGATACGGATCGATTCAGGTGTGACTTCCACTAACTCGTCGTCATCGATAAACTCAATGGCTTGTTCAAGGGTGAATTTCACCGGTGTGGTTAAGACGATGGCATCATCTTTACCTGATGCACGCATATTGGTGAGTTTTTTACCTTGTAAACAGTTAACCGTTAAGTCGTTTGTACGGCTGTGAATACCAATGATTTGACCTTCGTAAACTTCTACGTTAGCTTCGATCATTAATTTACCACGCTCTTGTAAACCAAATAGCGCATAAGCAAGTGCTTTACCGGTTGCGTTAGAAATTAATACACCGTTTTTACGTTGGCCGATTTCACCTGGTTTGATGTCATCGTAGTGATCGAAACTAGAGTAAAGTAAACCTGTACCAGACGTCATCGTCATGAATTCACCACGGAAACCGATCAAGCCACGGCTCGGGATGATATATTCTAAACGTACACGACCTTTGCCATCCGGCATCATGTCGCGAACTTCACCTTTACGGATACCTAATGCTTCCATGACAGAGCCTTGGTGTTGTTCTTCTACGTCGATGGTGACTTGCTCATAAGGCTCTTGTTTTTTGCCGTTGATTTCACGGTAGATTACTTTAGGACGAGAAACCGCAAGCTCATAACCTTCACGACGCATATTTTCAATTAATACAGAAAGGTGTAATTCTCCACGGCCAGAAACACGGAATTCATCTGGGTTTGGTGTTTCTTCTACGCGTAATGCGACGTTGTGAACTAACTCTTTGTTTAAACGTTCAAGAATTTGACGAGAAGTCACATATTTACCTTCTTGACCCGCAAACGGTGAAGTATTTACACAGAAGAACATGGTTACAGTCGGTTCATCAACAGTTAATGATGGTAAGGCTTCAACGGCGTTGATATCACAAATAGTATCCGAGATATTTAATTCACCTAAACCGGTAATCGCGATGATATCGCCTGCGTAAGCAACATCTTCTTCATAACGTTGTAAACCAAGGTGACCTAATACTTGACCCACACGACCTTGGCGAGTTTTACCTTCACCATCAATGATCGTTACAGGTTGATTTGGTTTGATTGAGCCACGTTTGATACGACCGATACCAATAACCCCCACATAGCTGTTATAGTCTAATTGTGAGATTTGCATTTGAAATGGGGCATCAAGTTCCACTTTTGGCGGTTCAACGTGTTGAACAATCGCTTCAAATAATGGGGTCATGTCTTCCGCTAAATCTTCGTGTTCAAGACCTGCAACACCATTTAATGCTGAAGCATAGATAATAGGGAAGTCTAATTGCTCATCGGTTGCACCAAGGTTAACGAATAAATCGAATACTTGATCCACCACCCAATCAGGACGTGCGCCTGGACGGTCAACCTTGTTGATAACTACAATTGGTTTTAAACCATGAGCAAAGGCTTTTTGGGTTACGAAACGCGTTTGTGGCATTGGACCGTCAAAGGCATCTACCACTAAAAGTACAGAATCCACCATAGAAAGTACACGTTCTACTTCACCACCGAAGTCGGCGTGTCCTGGGGTATCTACGATGTTAATGCGATAACCATTCCAGTTAATTGCGGTATTTTTTGCAAGAATGGTAATACCACGTTCTTTTTCAAGATCGTTTGAGTCCATTACGCGTTCATCAACATCACCACGAGTTGATTCAAATGTACCAGATTGTTGAAGGAGTTTGTCAACGAGGGTGGTTTTACCATGGTCAACGTGAGCGATAATTGCAATATTGCGCAATTTATTAATATCAATGTCGTTTTTCATTTATTACGTTCTTAATGTTTAAGTTTTGTAGGGTGGAATTTTTAGGCCACCAAATAGTCCAAGTAGTTTAAATTGGTGAGTTAAACTCACCCTACGAGAATCTCGAAAGGGCAAAGATTATACACGATATTTCGTTATTCTGCTATGCTGGTGTTTAAAATAAATCCCATGAAAAAAGTAAGCGGTTGCGTTATAATGCTCTTTTAATTTTTATAAAGATTATATACATAGCAAAATAGAGGACTCCTTATGCCAAATGCAAATGCAATTGCCAACGTATTCAAACTGATCGAAGAGAACGATATTAAGTTCGCACTACTTCGCTTTACCGACATTAAAGGGAAAGAACACGGTGTTTCTATTCCAGTTAGCCTTGTTGATGAAGATATGTTTGAAGATGGCAAAATGTTCGATGGCTCTTCTGTTGAAGGTTGGAAAACCATTAACAAAGCCGATATGCTTTTAATGCCAATCGCTGAGACGGCGGTAGTCGATCCATTTGCGCAGATCCCAACCCTCTCTATTCGTTGTAGCATTTATGAACCAACGACTATGCAAAGCTATGATCGTGACCCGCGTTCAATTGCTATTCGTGCTGAAAACTATATGCGTTCAATCGGTATTGCTGATCAAGCATTCTTTGGTCCTGAACCAGAGTTCTTCTTATTTGATGATGTACGTTTTGATGTATCAATGAACCGTGCTTCTTTTGCCGTTGATGATATTGAGGCTGCTTGGAACACCAACAAAAAATACGAAGGTGGTAACAACGCTTATCGTCCATTGAAAAAAGGCGGTTACTGTGCGGTTGCTCCAATTGATACGGCACACGATATTCGTTCTGAAATGTGTTTGATTTTAGAAGAAATGGGCTTAGTAGTAGAAGCTCACCACCATGAGGTGGCAACTGCAGGTCAAAATGAAATTGCAACGAAATTCAATAGCTTAACCTTGAAAGCGGATGAAACTCAAATCTATAAATATGTGGTGCAAAACGTTGCATTAGAACATGGTAAAACCGCTTGCTTTATGCCAAAACCAATCACAGGTGATAATGGTTCGGGTATGCACTGTAATATGTCATTAAGCAAAGACGGTAAAAATATTTTCCAAGGTGATAAATATGCAGGTCTTTCTGAAACCGCACTTTATTACATTGGTGGTATCATTAAGCACGCTAAAGCATTAAATGCATTCACTAACCCAAGTACTAACTCATACAAACGTTTAGTGCCAGGTTTTGAAGCGCCAGTATTGTTGGCTTACTCTGCAAGCAACCGTTCTGCATCAATTCGTATCCCGGCAGTAACCAACCCGAAAGCAATTCGTATTGAAGCGCGTTTCCCAGATCCATTGACAAACCCATATCTTGCATTCGCTGCATTATTGATGGCTGGCCTTGACGGTGTAGTAAACAAAATCCACCCAGGCGATGCAATGGATAAAAATCTTTATGATCTTCCACCAGAAGAATTAAAAGATATTCCCGCAGTTGCAAGCTCACTAGAAGAAGCGTTGAATTCATTAGAAAAAGACTATGAGTTCTTAACTCAAGGTGGCGTATTTGCTAAAGACTTTATCGAAGCATTTATTAGCGTTAAACGTAAAGACGTGGAACGTTTAAATATGACACCACATCCAGTTGAGTTTGAGATGTATTATGCATAATGATAAACAACGGAATTCAAGTTGTTGAACAAGAAAAGTGCGGTCGTTTTGGACCGCATTTTTTGTATGTGTATATTGTATTTAATTCGTGTATAATCGAAATCCGATTATAGATAGGGCTAGATTATGCTAAGTAAATTTGTAGGAAAGTTTCGTCGATTTTTTGCATTCGATGAACTTTTAAAGCAACTGAACAATATAATGGCTTAAAAGAATATGTGATTAAAATGCTAAAAGGTGAACTCATGTTCCAGGAGTTCTTAGCGTTAAGAGATGTGAATCTTGAAGTCAGAAAAGGGGAGTCTTGAGGCTTAATTGGTACCAATGCCTCGGGGAAGTCAACGCTTTTAAAATTGATTTGCGGTATCCTAAAACCCTATAAAGGTACGGTAGAAGTACATAGTAATATTGCACTGTTAATTGAGCTAGGTGTAGGTTTTGATGGAGAGCTAACCGCAAGAGAAAATATTTATCTAAATGGTGCAATATTGGGTCATAAAAAAGCCTTTATGGAGCAGTATTTTGATGAAATTATTGAGTTTGCGGAACTTCAAGATTTTGTGGATATGCCGCTTAAAAACTTTTCATCTGGTATGGCTGCACGCCTTGGTTTTGCAGTAGCGACGATTGTTAAGCCTGAAATTCTCATTGTAGATGAAGTGCTTGCTGGTGGCACAACATTATTGTTTGTTTCCCACTCAATTGAGCAAGTAAAAGAGCTTTGCCAGAATGTGATTTGGATTGATAAAGGTATCGCAAAAGCTTCTGGTAAAACAGAAGATATAATCCCATTGTACGATGTGTGATTTTTATATGTTTTCTAAATATATTCTAGTCGGTATCATCAATACCGCCATTACAGCACTACTTATTCTTTTATTGATGTATTTGGGATTAGGAGTATATACTTCTAATGCGTTCGGTTATGTTGCTGGCATTATCGTTAGCTTTATCTTCAATACATTATTTACTTTCTCAACTAAACTCACATGGAAAAGATTTATAAAATTTATAATAAACTGTGGGATTTGTTATGTGGTTAATTTAGTTGTAATTTATCTAGTTTTATTCATTAATAATGAATGGATCTATTTTGCACAATTATGCGGTATGGGAGCTTATACCGTTTCAGGTTTTATTTTAAATAAATTATGGGTGATGAAATAATGCCAACAGAACAGAACAGAACAGAACAGCCATCTTTGGCGATCGTTGTTCCTTGTTATAACGAAAGTGAAGTTTTTAGCTATTGCTTGAATGTACTAACAGATATATTAAAAGATCTTATTAATAAGAATAAGATTAAAGCAAATAGTTATGTGCTTTTTGTTGATGATGGCAGCAAAGATGACACTTGGCAACAAATCGAGCAAGCAAGTAACGTATCCAATCTCATTCGTGGAGTAAAACTCTCTCGTAATAAAGGACACCAAATTGCACTCTTAGCAGGTTTGTATTCTGTAGATACTGATGTGAGTATAAGTATTGATGCTGATTTGCAAGATGATACCAATTGCATTTATGAAATGCTTGATAAATATATGCAAGGTAATGAAATTGTTTATGGCGTTCGCAACGATCGTACAACAGATACGGTATTTAAACGCGGCACAGCTGGACTATTTTATACCTTAATGACTAAATTAGGTGTTGAGCAAACTGAAAATCACGCAGATTATCGTTTACTGAGCTCTAAAGCATTAGAAGCATTAAAACAATATAAAGAGCAAAATGTGTATCTACGTGGAATGATCCCATTAATAGGCTTTAAAAACGACAAAGTCTATTACACAAGAAGTGAACGTATTGCGGGTGAGTCTAAATATCCATTAAAGAAAATGTTAGCTCTTGCATTAGAAGGTATTACTTCGTTAAGTATTACCCCATTGCGTTTAATCTCGGTGATTGGTTTTCTAACTTGCTTATTTTCCGCTTTAGCAGGAGTTTATGTTTTAGTGGATAAACTATTAGGACACACAGTAGAAGGTTGGACATCACTTATGATTGCAATTTTCTTCTTAGGTGGGGTTCAAATGCTATCACTTGGTGTAATTGGTGAGTACGTTGGTAAGATCTATATTGAAAGTAAGAATAGACCAAAGTTTTTTGTTGAAAGATGTAGTATGTCTAAGAATTTTTATCCTGACAATTAAAGAGGACTTATGAGTAAGAAAATTCTCGTCACTGGCGGTGCAGGCTTTATCGGCTCTGCAGTGGTTCGCCATATTATTGAAAAAACGCAAGATAGCGTAGTAAACGTTGATAAATTGACCTATGCAGGTAATTTAGAATCCCTTGAAGTGGTAGAAAATCATCCACGCTATGTGTTTGAGCAAGTAGATATTTGTGATGCGAAAGCACTCTCTCGTGTGTTTGAGCAACACCAACCAGATGCGGTGATGCACTTAGCGGCAGAAAGCCACGTTGACCGTTCTATTGATGGTCCTGCTGCCTTTATTGAAACTAACATTGTGGGAACTTACACACTATTAGAAGCGGCTCGTGCTTATTGGAGTACATTAAGCAACGAGAAAAAAGTGGCATTCCGTTTCCACCATATTTCAACCGATGAAGTCTACGGTGATTTAGAAGGCACGGATGATTTATTCACCGAAACCACGCCTTATGCACCAAGTAGCCCTTATTCAGCGTCTAAAGCATCAAGCGATCACTTAGTGCGTGCATGGCTGCGTACTTATGGTTTACCAACGATTGTGACTAACTGCTCAAATAACTATGGTCCATTCCACTTTCCCGAAAAACTTATTCCACTAATGATTTTAAATGCACTAGATGGAAAGCCATTACCAGTTTATGGAAATGGTCAACAAATTCGTGACTGGTTATTTGTAGAAGATCATGCTCGTGCATTATATAAAGTAGTAACCGAAGGAGAAGTAGGAGAAACATACAACATTGGTGGGCATAACGAGAAAGCAAATATTGATGTAGTACGTACTATTTGTCGTTTATTAGAAGAGTTAGTGCCAAACAAACCAGAAGGCGTAGCAAAATATGAAGATCTTATTACCTATGTGAAAGATCGCCCAGGTCACGATGTACGCTATGCGATTGATGCAGCCAAAATTGGTCGAGAATTAGGTTGGAAGCCACAAGAAACTTTTGAATCAGGTATCCGCAAAACGGTAGAATGGTATTTAAATAACAAAAAATGGTGGAGCCGTGTATTAGATGGCTCTTATAACCGTGAGCGTTTAGGTAACTAATTATTAACAAGCGGTGGAGTTTTTCTAATAATTTGCAAAAATTTAAGAAAATCTATCCGCTCTTTTAAAGGTCTCCTTATGAAAGGTATTATTCTTGCAGGCGGTTCTGGTACTCGCCTCTATCCCATTACTCGAGGTGTCTCTAAGCAGCTTTTGCCTGTTTATGATAAACCGATGATTTACTATCCACTTTCAGTATTAATGTTAGCGGGTATTCGCGATGTTCTTATTATTACTACCACTGAAGATAATGAAAGTTTCAAGCGCTTATTAGGTGATGGTTCAGACTTTGGTGTAAATTTACAGTACGCAATTCAACCAAGCCCAGATGGTTTAGCTCAAGCATTTCTTATTGGTGAAGAGTTTATCAATGGTGATAGCTGTTGCTTAGTATTGGGCGACAACATTTTCTACGGTCAACACTTTAGTCAAATGTTGCAAGATGCAGTTAAACAGCCCCACGGTGCAACAGTGTTTGGATATTTAGTGAAAGATCCTGAGCGCTTTGGTGTAGTGGAATTTGATGAAAACTTCAAAGCGGTTTCGATTGAAGAAAAACCAGTTCAACCAAAATCAAACTATGCTGTAACAGGTTTATATTTTTATGATAACCGTGTGGTAGAATTTGCAAAACAAGTCAAGCCCTCTGCTCGTGGAGAATTAGAGATTACTACTCTTAACGAAATGTATTTAAACGATGGCTCACTCAACGTGCAATTGCTCGGACGTGGTTTTGCATGGTTAGATACTGGTACACACGAAAGTTTACATGAGGCGGCTTCATTTGTTCGTACCATTGAAAAGGTGCAAGGTTTGCAAGTAGCATGTTTAGAAGAAATAGCATGGCGTAATGGTTGGCTCACTTCTGAACAGGTGGAAAAATTAGCAAAACCAATGGCAAAAAATGAGTATGGTCAATACTTGCTTAGAATAATTAAGGAAAAAAAATAGTGTGGCAAAATTCCTAATCACAGGGGCAAATGGACAAATAGGTTTTGCTTTGACACAAAGGTTAAGGCTTGAAAACGGTCATGATATATTAGCTTTAAAACATAACGAGCTTGATATCACGAATAAAAATGCTGTACTGTCTTTGGTTGATTCGTTTAAGCCGAATATTATTATTAATGGGGCAGCTTACACTCATGTGGATAGAGCTGAAACTGAAGAGTCACTAGTTCATGATGTTAATGTCAAAGGGTTAAAATATTTAGCTGAGGCTGCAAATAGAGTTAATGCAACTATCTTGCATATATCTACTGATTATGTATTTGATGGATATAAAAAAGGTAAATATACAGAAACCGATATTACTTGTCCCTTAAGTGCTTATGGCAAAAGTAAGGCAGAGGGAGATAAGGTGCTTCTTTCCCTTGTTTCAAGAGTGATCATTTTACGTACTTCTTGGGTTTTTGGCGAACATGGCAATAATTTTGTGAAAACTATGCTTCGCTTAGCCAAAAAACACGATACATTAAACGTTGTTGCGGATCAAATTGGTGGGCCAACTTATGCTGGAGATATTGCTAGTACATTAGTTCAGATTGCCGAAAAAATTATTAGAGGCGAAAGTATCGAATATGGCATTTATCATTTTAGTGGAGTGCCATATGTTAGTTGGTGTGATTTTGCTAAAGCTATTTTGGCTGAGGCTGTTTCGCAAAATGTGTTAGAGAAAGTTCCTTTTGTAAATGAGATTACGACTGCGGATTATCCAACCCAGGCTAAACGTCCAGCCAATACTTGCTTAGATTTAACTAAAATTCAGCAAGCGTTTGGAGTTAAACCAAGTGATTGGCAAAAAGCATTAAAAAATATTAAGGCTTATGCAGAATAAGAAAATATAAGGATTCATAATGAAAGTTATTGATACTAAAATTCCCGATGTAAAATTATTAGAACCTCAAGTATTCGGTGATGAACGTGGTTTCTTTATGGAAACCTTCCGTGATGAATGGTTTAAACAAAATGTAGCAGATCGTACTTTTGTACAAGAAAATCATTCAAAATCGGTAAAAGGAGTATTACGTGGATTACATTATCAAACTGAAAATACACAAGGTAAATTAGTGCGTGTAGTATCTGGAGCTGTATTTGATGTTGCCGTTGATATGCGGGAATTCTCTCCTACATTTGGACAATGGGTAGGTGAAATTTTATCTGCTGAAAATAAACGTCAGCTTTGGGTACCTGAAGGGTTTGCACATGGCTTTTATGTTTTAACTGATGAAGCTGAATTTACTTATAAATGTACTGATTACTATAATCCTAAAGCAGAGCATTCTTTAATTTGGAATGATGAGGCCGTCGGTATTGAATGGCCTTTAGAGGGCGAACCGAGTTTGTCAGCAAAAGATTTAGCTGGAAAAATTTTAAAGGATGCTGTGAAATTTAAATAAGATATTGCTTATGAAATCATTTGTAAATCAAATTAAATATATCGAATTATTGAAGCAGTTGGTCCTTAAGGATATAAAACTAAAATATAGAAGAAGTTATTTAGGCTATATTTGGAGTATTTTAAATCCTTTGTTAATGATGATTGTATTAACAGTGGTTTTTTCAAACTTATTTAAATTCGATATTCCTAATTTTTCAGCCTATCTGCTTACAGGACAATTAATTTTTGGTTTTGTCTCAGAAGCGACTTCTAGTTCAGTCACGGCTATTGTTCATAATGCTTCTTTAATTAAAAAGACATATGTACCAAAGTATATTTTTGTTTTATCTAAAATAACAAGCTCATTAGTTAATATGCTGTTTGCAATGATAGCCCTAATTCTTGTGATGATTTTTACCCAAGTAGAAATTACATTGAATGTTTTATGGGTTCCCATAATTTTCTTAGAGCTTTATATTTTTAGTTTAGGATTAGGATTCATTTTATCAGCTTCAACTGTATTTTTTAGAGATATTCAATATTTATGGGGTGTTTTTACTTCTATTTGGATGTATTTAACCCCTATAATTTATCCTGTGTCTATTATTTCTCAAGAATATCGTTGGTGGTATGATAACCTTAATCCTATGGTGAATTATGTTGAGCAATTTAGAAATGTAATTCTAAATGGTCAGAGTTTGTCAATGGAGTCTTTATCTCAAGGTTTTATTATATCGATAATTCTATTATTAGTCGGTATTTGGTTTTTTAATCGTAAAGAAAATGAATTTATACTTTATATCTAAATAATTATGAATGATATAGTGATCGAAGTAAAAAATGCTACAGTAAGATTTAATAAATCAGCTGAAAGTATTAGTGGTTTAAAAGAATATATTATTAAGATGTTAAAAAGAGAGCTAATGTTTCAAGAGTTCTTGGCACTTAAAAATATTAATTTTACTGTAAAACGAGGGGAGTCTTGGGGATTAATTGGGAAGAATGGTTCAGGAAAATCTACTTTACTTAAATTAATTTCAGGAATTATCAGACCTTACCAAGGAAATGTAACAGTCAATGGTTCTATTTCACCATTAATTGAATTAGGAGCTGGCTTTGATCCGGAATTGACAGCAAGAGAGAATATTTTTCTTAATGGGGCATTATTAGGCTATAGTAAAAGATTTATTGAATCTCATTTCCAAGAGATTGTTGACTTTGCAGAATTAAATGATTTTATTGATGTTCCTATTAAGAATTTTTCTTCAGGTATGTCTGCTAGATTAGGATTTGCTATTGCAACAGTGCAGAAACCCGATATTTTGATTGTTGATGAAGTATTAGCCGTAGGCGATTTTGCCTTTCAACAAAAGTGTAAAGAGAGAATGGAACATTTGTTGAGCAATGGCACAACATTATTGTTTGTATCTCATTCAATTGAGCAAGTTAAAGAGTTATGCTCTAGCGCTATCTGGATTGATAATGGTGAAGTAAGGGCTATAGGGGATACTTGTTCTGTTTCTCAAGAATATATATCTTCTATGGTTAATAACTAAATCTAAGGAAAAAAATGAAAAGATTAGCAATTTATTTATTCTATGATCACGATGGAATCGTAGATGATTATATCCCGTATAAACTAGAAAAACTAAAAGAGTTTGTCCAAGACATCTGGTTTGTTTCAAATTCAGATTTAACAGCTGAGTCACGTAAAAAAATTCAACATTGCACAGATTACATTATGTGCCGAGAAAATATTGGATTTGATGTTTGGGGATATAAAGAGGCAATTGAGAAAATTGGCTTTGATAAACTAGCTGAATATGATGAACTTATTCTATTAAATTATACTTTCTTTGCACCTATTTTCCCATTCTCAGAATTATTTGAGTGGTCAGAAAAGCAAAATGTTGATTTCTGGGGAATATCGGATCATGGAAAGGTCCAACCTAATCCGTTTACCGGTACAGGTGTTTTACATAAGCATATTCAATCGCATTTTATTGCAGTCAGAAAGAATATGTTAAATTCACATGAATTTGAGCATTATTGGAAAAATATGCCAATGATCCATTCATATACAGACTCAGTGTTAATGCATGAGTCTAGATTTACACATCATTTCTACTCTAAAGGGTATAGTTATGCTGTTTATGTAGATTCTGATGTTTTTGGTAGTAAATATCCAACATTCTATGAAATTGATGATACATTTAGTAAATCTCGTTCTCCTATCTTAAAGAGAAGACCTTTTTTTCATGACCCATTACATCATGATAGAGAATGCTTATTTTTAAGAAGAGCCATAGAATACATTCAAGAAGAATCAGAATATCCGATAGAGCTGATAATCAAAAATATCTTAAGAACATCAAAACCTAAAGATATTGCAACTAATATGACTTTATTAAAAGTATTTGATTCTTTAAATACTGTAAAACTTAGAGAGAATTTGAAAATTCTTGTGGTTGCACATATATTCTATGCAGATATGCTTGAAGAGATATTATTTTATACCGAAAATATACCTTGCAAATATGATTTGCTTATTACGACATCAAGTAAAGAGCAAAGAGAAGAGATCTTATCTTCTCCTATATTGGAAACAATAAATACGAATAATATTAAGGTGATTGTAACTGAGCAAAATAGAGGACGAGATATGTCTTCACTATTTATTAGTTGTAAAGATGATATTATGAATAGTGATTATGATTGGGTCTGTCGTTTACATTCAAAAAAATCTCCTCAAAATGGTTATAACATGGCGAAACATTTTAAGGAAATGATGTATTTAAATTTATTGAAGGATAAAGCATATGTATCTAAGTTGCTTAATTATCTAGATAATAATAAAAACATAGGTTTTGCAATGCCTTCAATGGTTCATATTGGATATCCAACTCTTGGGCATGCTTGGTATAGTAATAAACCTCTTTGCTTAGAGATAGCAAAAAAACTAAATATTAATGTGCCTTTTGACGATATATCTCCATTTGCTGCATACGGTACCATGTTCTGGTTTAGACCAAAAGCATTGCGTAAGCTTTTTGAATATAACTGGAAGTTTGAAGATTTTAATAAAGAACCAATGCATTACGATGGTTCGTTGGCTCATGTATTAGAGCGCTTATTAGCTTATGCTGCTCATGATGCTGGTTACTTAGCATGTAACATTATGTCGTCAGAAATGATGGAGCTTAATTACACTAAATTAGAATATAAAATACAGAGATTAGTAAGTAATCTTTCTAATGGAGACATTTCATATCAAATTAGTCTGGCTCATAATGCTAAATATATGTTGGGAATTTCATCTGGAAATCCCAATGTTAGCCGTTATTTTATAATTAATGTGGTACGCCTATTAAAAAATCATGTATTAGGCAATTATCCTAAATTATCCAAAGTAACACGTATGCCATATAGAAAATTAAGACACTATTATCATAAATTTAGAGGACATTAATTCAATGAATATTATTGTAACGGGAGCCAATGGTTATATCGGTAGAAATGTTGTAAAAGGTTTATTAGATAAAGGACATCAAGTCACAGCAATGCTTTTTGATGGAGAAACACCTCATCATTTTTTAGAGGGAGCAAGCTTATTTTATGGGAATATCTTCGCTTTATCTCAAGATAAGAAATGTGATTTAGTGAAAGATGCAGAATGTTTATTACATTTGGCTTGGCAGGCTGGGTTTAATCATCGAGACCCATCTCATTTAGCTAACGTGATGAAACATTATGAATTTCTCACATCGATGGCTGAATTAGGTATAAAAAATATCTCTGTTGCAGGAACGATGCATGAGGTCGGATACTTTGTTGGACCTATTGATGAAAATACACCTTGTAATCCTCGAAATCCTTATGGAATTGCAAAAAACTTCTTACGCCAAGCAATGTTTGATTTTGCTAGTGTAACGCCTGAATTAAATTTACAGTGGTTACGCTTTTACTATATTACAGGCGATGATCGTTTTAGTAATTCTATTTTTACGAAGATCTTAAAGGCTGAAGATGATGGACAAGAGTTTTTCCCTTTGAACAGTGGTGAAATGCTTTATGACTTTATTGATATTGAGGAACTTTCAGCGCAAATAGAAGAAAGAATTTCAAGTAAGCAATCTGGGGTATTTAACTGTTGCTCAGGTAAACCAAAGAGTTTGCGAACAGCAGTAGAAGAATTTATTACTGAGCATAACTTAAAAATTAAGCCTAAGTATAATGTTTTTCCTGCAAGAACTTATGATTCTATGGCTACTTGGGGAAAAAGATAAATGCAAGAGAAACAACATCTATTTTATGTTGATGCCATTAAGATTATAGCTTGTATATCAATCATACTATTTCATCTTAATGTTCATGCATTTTATGCAAATAATAGCGCTTCTTTGATTGGTTCTCTTACTTATTTTAATGTTAGCTTTGGTGATCTTTGGATATCAATGTTTATTATTATTTCTGGATTAACATTAGCATTAACAAGCAGAGAAAATTTTAGTATAAGAGGTTTCTTTAAAAAAAGGTTTTTAGCAATCTATCCTTCATTTTGGATTACCTATATATTGGTTGCTTTAGTCTTTCTAATTATTCTGCATAAACCTTTTGGTGATGGAGAATATTGGAAAATCATATTAACAGTTATTGGTTTAGATGGTTTCTTTTTATATAAATTTCCTAGCTATTACCTAGTTGGTGAATGGTATACAGGGTATATGCTGATAACCTATCTGTTCTTTCCGGTATTGTATATGTTTTTTTCTAAGAAACCAATTATCTCATTTATTATAATAATTGCTATTGTTGTATGTGTATTTAATATTTATTCAGAAATATTTCAGATTCCTCAGACGATTAATCCAATAATGAGGCTACCTGATTTTTTCTTTGGAATAATTTTTACTACATTTTTGTCTAAAAATAATATGTGCAAAATGATATTGCCTATATTATCTTTAATTTACTTGATATTTTCAGATTTCACTCATGCACATATTCCATATCATTTTCATATGATTTTAACAGGAATTTCATTATTTTTGATTCTCGAATGTATTTTTAGGGGGATTGGTCAATATCTAACCCCAAAAATATTAGATAAAACAGCATACTGGGCCCAATATACTTTTTTAGCATTCCTTATACATCATCAGGTTTTATTGTATTTCTTTCAGGAGATACCTAATCTACCTAATGAGAACTCTACTTTCAAATTGAGTATTTGGGTTTCTGTTTGTGTTATAAGCTTTTCTTATGCCATTATTATATATCCAGTTGTGAGTAATTTTTCTAAGTTTCTTTTCAAAAGAATGATGTGATTTTTATAGGAACCTTGTATGTATTTCTTGTCTAATTGCAAATATAGTTTTGATGAATTTATCGATTTTCTAAGAAATAATTTATTTCTTATTAATATTACCGTTTTCTTTCTGCTATTGGGATATGGGATAAAACTATTTTCACTAAGTTTCTCAATCGATACTGAGGCCATTATTTCTATTACTGATTCTCAATATAGTGCTTGGCATGAATTAGGACGTACTGGGCTTGTGCTATTTAAACATCTGATGGGTATTGGTTGGTATAATAATGCATTAGCATCTTTTTTAATGGTTTTATTTATTGGCTTATCTGCATTGGTATGGGCTTATTTACTAAATGGAGGCGTAAAAAAGAATCATTCTCTTCTTTTTTTTACAATACCAGTTGTTTCATCGCCTATTATTGCTGAAATGCTAGGATTTTTATTAATGGGGATGGAAGTTGCTCTAGCTCTTATATTTATTGCTATAAGTTTGATGTGTACTCAGAACTGGATTTTTAGTAAATCAAGAATGGCGCTTTTATTTGCAATTATTTTTAGCTTTATTGCATTTTCTATTTATCTCGCTATGGTGACGATATTTATCGTAGCAACTTTCTTTATCGTTTTTATGAAAATAGAAAATGATAATAGATTAAATAAGGAAACTGTATTTTTTACAATTAGATATATTTTTGTATTTGTGGCATCTTATTTAGCTTATACTATTTTTAATAAAGGAGCTCAATGGTATTTTGATATATCCACTCATCCATATATATCTGAGCAGCTAAGATGGGGTAAGGATGATATTCACATTATCCTTAGCAATCTCTTAAATCATCTTATTGAAATATATTATTCGAATAGTATATTCTTCACTAAGTGGTTTCTAATTGTTTCCATAGTATTTTTCCTATTGCTGTTAATTAAAACATTTTATGAAAAAAAATCTATATATAACTTATTGATTGCGATCTGTATAATCGCCTCTCCATTTATGATGGGCATTATTCTAGGTAATAGAACTACAGAACGAACAATAATGACTCATCCATTTGCCTTGGGTTTTATGCTATTTTATATTTATCAACACATTCAAAAACAGCATAAATACCTTAAGGGTATTTTAGTATTAATTCTGTCTGTTATTGGATTATCTCAAAGCTATGTAGTGAATAGAATATTTTATACTGAGGCTATTACGTATCAGCAAGACGTTAATTTGGTTTATAGCGTCCAAAATAAAATAGGTGAGCTTGGATATGGTGAGTTTCCTCCCTATCCCGTTGCATTCATTGGTTCACATAGCGTTAAATGTAATAATAGTTGTTATTCTAGCCAAAAATTAGCTCTTACAGGTCGTTCTTTATTTGAAATAACTTTTGGCAATGAGCATGGAACTTTTGTAAAGAACCATTTTTTTGCGGCTCAAGGTGCAAGCTATAATCTCCCATCTAGTGAACAAATACAAATTGCTACGAAAGTCTCTGAGAATATGCCTCATTGGCCATCAAAAGGAAGTATTGCATTAGTAAATGATGTTATTATTGTTAACTTTTAAATAGATAATAAAATGAGTTTAAATTATTCCGTGATTGTATGCACCTTCAACGGTGCATCTTTTATATCAGAACAACTAAAGAGCATTTTATCGCAGCCTATTCTGCCACAAAAAATTATTATATCTGATGATGGTTCTTGCGATGAAACCCTTGCTATTGTTCAGCAAATTTTTGCTCAGGCTAACTTTGCGGCTTATCAAATTGTACAAGGCCCTAAAAAAGGCGTAATCACTAATTTTCTGTCTGCCTTAAAGCATTGTGAAGCAGATTTTACTTTTTTAGCGGATCAAGATGATATTTGGCACTTGGACAAGATCACAGAATTTGCTCAAATGGCTGAAAAACAAAATAGTAATGTCCCAACTCTGACTTTCAGTGATGCTCGTTTGATTGATGAACAAAATCAAGAAATCGCCCCAAGTTTTTTTGCTTATCAGGCTTTAAGTGAGAAATGCTTAAGCGATGATTCGATTTTATATAAAAATTGTGTGCAAGGCGCAGCCTGTATGCTCAATCGTGCCTTACGTAATCTAGCACTAGATTCTTTATCTTATACTCAACTTTCTGAACTTTATATGCACGATTGGTGGTTGGCACTGTTAGCGCGCTATTATGGTGAAACACAATTTATAGATAAGCCTTTGCTAGATTATCGTCAACATTGCCAAAATCAAGTGGGGGTGTTTAACCATAAATTGCGTCTATTTTATTATTTTATTCGATTTAAGTCTTACTGGAAAAATATTCGTCAGGCAATCCGGCAAGTTAAAATGTTTGAACAATTTGCTACAAAATATGGCAAACCACATTGTTTACCTCCCTCTTCAAAAAGAGAGTACCGAAGTGTGCCAAAATTAAAGCAGTGGCTATTATCCCTTTTGGTAAAATAAGGATGAAAAATGACCGCTCTTCAATTTGTATTATGTGTACCAACTTATAACGCGGGTAATAAATGGCAAGATTGGATCACAGCCTATCAATCTCAACTCTTGAAAGCTGATAAAGTAATTGTGATTGATTCTTCTTCTTCTGATAGTACGGTAAAATTAGCTGAAGAAGCAGGATTTTCAGTCTATTCTATTCCGCAATCCGTCTTTAACCATGGTAGAACTCGTAATCAAGCGGTTGAATTTGCCAAAAGTTTTGCTGATGTAGTGGTATTTATGACTCAAGATGCAATTTTAGCTTCACCAGATTCGTTAGCAAATTTACTCGCTCCTTTTGTAGATCCTGAAGTGGCTGCTGTTTGTGGACGACAGTTGCCACATCATGAAGCAACACCATTAGCAGCTCATGCTCGTTATTTTAATTATCCGCCTGAGTCTAGCGAGAGAACTCTAGCTGATATTTCAGTGTTAGGTATCAAGACAGCATTTATGTCTAATTCTTTTGCTGCATACCGCTTATCTGTATTTGATAAATTAGGAGGGTTTCCAGATAACACTATTTTAGCGGAAGATATGTATTTAACGGCAAAAATGATTTTATCGGGATATAAAGTTGCTTACTGCGCTGAGGCAACAGTGTTTCACAGTCATAACTATGCACTAAAACAAGAATTCCAACGTTATTTTGATACAGGTGTATTTCAGCAAGAACAGAAATGGATTCAACAAAAATTTGGTAGTGCTGCTTCTGAGGGAAAAAGGTTTGTACTATCAGAATTAAAGTTTTTATCCATAAAGTCACCGTATTTAATTCCTAAAGCTATATTATCTACATGTGTTAAGTGGCTCGGTTTTAAATTAGGTTATTATTACTATAGATTACCTTATAAGTGGTGTAGGGCTTTTAGTATGCATAAAGGATATTGGGATAAAGTAACATGAATAGAGCCAATTTTATTAAGTTTTTTCAAATTTCTGTAGATTTTGTTTCTTTTTGGATTTCTATTTTTTTAGCCTCCTTTGTTTTACTTAAATTTAGTAGGGCGGATGGTCAATATTTTCCCATAGAGCAGCTTTCATCTTTTATTTTTATTCATAGCCTTATGGGAGGATGCTGTGTTATTTGGTTTTGGATTCGTTTGCGTCATTACACCTACCGCAAGCCATTTTGGTTTGAGTTAAAAGAGATATTTAGAACATTATTAATTATTTTTGTTATTGAGCTAGCCATAGTTGCTTTTTCCCGTCTTTATGTTTCTCGTTATTTTTGGTCTATAACTTGGCTTTTTGTTTTTACTTTAGTGCCCTTGGGGCGAGTTTTAATCAAAAATTTACTTATCAAATTAGGATGGTATTTGAAAGAAACCATTATTATTGGCAATGGTAAGAATGCGAAAGAAGTATTTGATGCATTAAATAATGAGCCATATTTAGGGTTTAATATTAAATTGTTTATAAATACTGAAGAATATAAATCAGAGTTCATTGAAGGGGTGCCAGTTATGCGCCATAATCCTGAGTTGCTGATCAAACTGGTATCTCCAGAATTTACACAGTTTATTCTTGCTATAGATGAGGAAAATAAAGTAAAGCAGGATTTCTGGTTGCGTTATTTAATTCGAAAAGGCTGTCGTTCTATCTCAGTTATTCCTGATTTTCGAGGTATTCCGCTTTATGGTACGGATATGTCTTTTCTGTTTAGCCATGAAATGGTACTGTTTCGAGTAAATAATAACTTAGCAAAACGGTCTTCTCGATTTATTAAAAGAGTCTTTGATATATTGGGGGCCTCTTTTCTTTTGATTTTTTTATTTCCATTATGTATCCCATTGTATTTTCTTATTAAGAAAGATGGTGGAAAACTAATTTATGAGCATTCAAGAATTGGTCAGAATAAAAAAGAATTCAAATGTTTGAAGTTTAGAACAATGGTAAATAATTCTGATGAGGTTTTAGAAAGAATTTTAGCAACGGATGAAAATGCTCGTTTAGAATGGGAGAAAGACTTTAAACTTAAAGATGATCCTCGTATTACACCTATTGGAAGATGGCTAAGAGCGAGAAGTCTAGATGAATTGCCACAGCTTTGGAATGTTCTCAAAGGTGAAATGAGTTTAGTGGGACCTCGCCCAATAGTAAAAGAGGAGTTACCTTATTATCAGGAGGACGTTGATTATTATCTTATGGCAAAACCTGGAATGACAGGTTTATGGCAGGTGAGCGGACGAAATAATGTAAGTTATGATATTCGTGTCTATTTTGATACTTGGTACGCAAAGAACTGGTCATTATGGAATGATATCGTGATTCTATTTAAAACATTTAAAGTTGTATGGAAGAAGACCGGAGCTTATTAGCAAAGTAACTTATACAATAAATAAAGGAGAACAACCACATGCAAATTACATTATCAACGGCTCCCGCTTCGGAGAGTTGGGGCAAAGATGCTATTTTAAGTTTTAATCAAGATCAAGCCGTTATTCATCTTAAAGATGATGAAAAATCGAACCTTGTTTTAGTGCAAAAAGCGGCACGTAAATTACGTGGGCAAGGTATTAAAGATGTTGAGCTTGTAGGGGATGCATGGGAATTAGAAAATTGCTGGGCATTTTATCAAGGTTTTTACACGGCGAAGCAAGATTATTCGATTGAGTTTCCTCATTTAGAGGATGAGCCACAAGATGAATTATTGGCTCGTATTGAATGTGGTGATTTTGTGCGTGGCATTATTAATGAACCGGCACAAACCCTTACCCCGGTTAAATTAGCAGAACGTGCGGCTGAATTTATTTCTAAACAAGCCGAAAGTTATGCCGATAAAAGTGCGGTCAGTTTTAAAATCATTTCTGGTGAAGCGTTAAAAGAGCAAGGTTACCACGGGATCTTTACTGTGGGTCGCGGGTCTATTAATCCGCCAGCCATGCTGCAATTAGATTTTAACCCGACTAATGATCCAAATGCGCCAGTATTAGCATGTTTGGTCGGTAAAGGTATTACTTTTGATAGTGGCGGTTACAGCATCAAACCAAGTGATGGCATGAGTACCATGCGTACCGATATGGGCGGCGCTGCGTTATTAACGGGAGCATTAGGATTTGCGATTGCGCACGGTTTGAATCAACGTGTAAAACTCTATCTATGCTGTGCGGAAAACTTGGTGAGTGATAATGCATTTAAATTGGGCGATATCATCACATATAAAAATGGTGTAACCGCGGAAATTTTAAATACTGATGCGGAAGGCCGTTTGGTATTGGCGGATGGCTTAATTGAAGCCGATAGTCAAAACCCACAATTTATTGTCGATTGTGCAACCTTAACCGGTGCGGCGAAAGTGGCGGTCGGTAATGATTACCACAGTGTGCTTTCTATGGATGATGCGTTGGTAAATAGCTTATTCCAAGCGGCGAAAGAAGAAAATGAACCGTTCTGGCGTTTGCCTTTTGAAGCGTTCCATCGTAGCCAAATCACGTCTTCTTTTGCAGATATTGCAAATACAGGCACAGCGCCAGTTGTCGCTGGTGCAAGTACTGCAACGGCATTTTTATCGTATTTTGTGAAGAACTATCAACAACGTTGGTTGCATATTGATTGTTCGGCCACTTATCGTAAATCAGGTAGTGATTTATGGGCGGTTGGTGCAACCGGAATCGGTGTGAAAACTTTAGCAAATTTATTAGTAACGAAAGCAAGTTAAGTAGGATTTTATGACAGAACGTACTTTTTCAATTATCAAACCAGATGCAGTAAAGCGTAATTTAATTGGTGCTATTTTAGGGCGTTTTGAATCACAAGGATTCCGTGTTGTTGCCCTTAAAATGGTGCAATTAACCAAGGATCAAGCGGAAGGTTTCTATGCAGAACATCAAGGTAAACCGTTTTTTGAGCCGTTGGTGGAGTATATGATCTCTGGACCGATGGTGGTTTCTGTGTTGGAAAAAGGAAATGCCGTGAAAGATTACCGCACTTTGATTGGTGCAACGAATCCAGCTGAGGCGGCAGAAGGCACTATCCGCAAAGACTTCGCGTTAAGTCAGCGTGAAAACTCTGTCCATGGTTCTGATAGTGTTGAAAGCGCAAAACGAGAAATTGCTTATTTCTTCGTAGATTCAGAAATCCAACCATAATTCATTTCTATAAAAAAGCACTTAGTGAATCGCTAAGTGCTTTTATTTTTATTGCTTTTCAATTTTTGAGATAGTCTTTTTCATTGGATCAATTTCAGCTCGAATATGAAAGGCTTTCGCTAAATTCTCCGCATTTAACACGGCTTGCGTCTCACCTACAGCTAACAATTTTCCTTTATCTAATAGAACAATTTCATCACAAAATTGATAAGCCAACGAAAGGTGATGAATTGCGACGACACACGTATGTTCCGGTGTGAGTGATTGAAGCTGTTCCATCATATCAATTTGATAATAAGGGTCGAGCGGTGCAATCGGCTCATCGACTAATAAAACAGGTGATTCCTTAATACAGCAACGAGCGAG
Source organism: Haemophilus parainfluenzae (assembly GCF_036288925.1). NCBI lineage: Bacteria > Pseudomonadati > Pseudomonadota > Gammaproteobacteria > Pasteurellales > Pasteurellaceae > Parahaemophilus > Parahaemophilus parainfluenzae. The sequence continues at coordinate 224,672 of NZ_CP127167.1, read as the reverse complement.
TTGTACACGCGCTTTTTCGCCTCCAGAAAGTTGTTGGAAAGGTTTGTCGAGCAAATGAGCTACCGCAAACTTTTCTGAAAACGCTTGAATTTTTGACCGCTCTTTTTCTTTTGGTAAGGTCGCAGCTAAACCTAATGCAATCACATCATAAACGGATAAATCCCAATGAATTTGCGTATTTTGTGCAAGGTAAGCAATGTGTTGGCTTTTTTCGGTTGCGTTCATCTTACTTAATGGCTGATCATCAAACCAAACCTCCCCTTGTTTGAGGGGCAGGATACCCGCAATGGTTTTCAATAAGGTGGATTTTCCCGCCCCATTGGCACCCATAATGCCAATCAATTTACCTGATGGAAGCGTACAGTAGATATCATTTAAGCAATAAGATTGGGTGAGTTTTTCAATTCTAATCATAGATTTTTCTCTGTTGCGTTAATAACATCCAAATCAAGCAAGGTGCACCGATAAGTGCAGTCAATGTGCCGATGTAAATATGTGAGAACAGCGGGATATATAAAATGGCTAAATCGGCCAGTAACAGCAATAATGCCCCGATTAACGCACTCGTAAGGTAAAGTTGCGATGGACGTGCTTTCAGTAAAATACGGGCGAAGTGTGGCGCGATTAAGCCGATAAAACCGATGGTACCGGTTTGTGGAATGGTTGCACCGACTAATAAGGCCACACCAAAGGTGCTGATGAAAAAGCTACGTTTCGGATCTACGCCCATGGTGCTCGCAGTTTCTTCACCAAAGGTGAGTAAATCTAAGTATCGACGAGTGTGGTATAAGCAGAAAACCCCTGCCAGAACAATCGGGAGTGAAATAAGCAGGGTATCTAATTTCGCCCACATCAACGAGCCTTGTAGCCAACGATAAAGTTCAGCTAATGCCCATGGGCTTTCTGCGTTGGATAGCAGTAATGCAATTGCTGAACCAAGTAACATATTGACCGCTAGCCCGCTTAGAATCATCATCGTAGTGCCGTAGTTTTTGGCGATTAAATACACGATGAAAAAGCTTAAAAGCGCCCCAATTACTCCTCCAGCTAAGAGCAGTGAAAATGGCACGGCAAAATAATAGAGGATAAATACACTAGCGGCTGTTGCCCCAGCGCTACTGCCGAGTAAGCCTGGACTCGCTAATGGGTTTTGGAAAATACCTTGCATCGCATTGCCCGCTATTGCTAGGCTAGCGCCTGTCAATAAAGCTAAACCAATGCGCGGAAAACGAATATCCCACAGCACCATTGAACGCATATCGGTGAGTACGCCATCCGCATTTTTGAGATGCGCGAAATCACCGAGCTGATGATAAACTGCAAATCCGCTAATCAACAGTAACGCGAAGAAAAGTGCGGTATTTAATTTGAGTGTTTTGGTCAATGATCAATTTCCTATGTAATCCAAATATCATTTGTTAATTTGATTCTGTCAAATCTCCACTAACCCCTCTTTGCTAAAGAGGGGAATTATAGTGTCGGGATTTATAATTCTGATGTTTTATTCTAATCATTTATACATAAAAGCTGTAAATACATTATCTTGGGCTAATCTAATCATGCAATTTCTCTCTTTAGTAGAGAGAGTGGGATTATAGTGTCAAGATTTATAATTCTGATGCTTTATTCTAATCATTTATACATAAAGACATATAAATATGTCATCTAGGGTTAATTTAATCATGAAATTCCCCTCTTTAGCAAAGAGGGGTTAGGGGAGATTTGTCAGCTACATTATTTTAACTGTTGATAAATCTTCTCCGCCCCTTGCCACACACCGTAATCGAAACAATAGGTATATTTCATCGGGATGCTGATAAGCGGTTGGTTTTTGAAAAAATCTTGCAACATAGGGTGGTGCAGTAATTCAGCTTGCGCATTGTAACCTTGTTTATCAGACAGAGAAATGAGCACATTCGGTTGGCTTAAAATCACTTTTTCTAGCGAGAAGTTTTGTGCGGTTAGTGGCGTTTTTAACGGTGTTAATCCGAGTAGGTTTAACAGCACAGGATATTGCGGATAATAACTCTCTACCACACCTGTCTCTGACAAAATCAGTGTGTCAGTAAGCGGTCGATTTAAGTGAAAGTTTTGTGATTTGAGTTTTGTTACTAAATCTGCCGCCTTTTGCTCATTCCCAAGTTGTTTGCCTAAGTCTAGAATCAGCGCAAATAATTCATCTGGTGTCTGCGGACTGTCGTTAATCGGGATAATCTTCGCGTTGAGTTTTTTCAGCTCTGCGACTAATTGGGGATAAAAAGTTTCATTAATCAGAATAGTTTTATCTAAATAGGGCAATAATTCCGTTAATTGCGGTTCCAGCACAGGTTTGTTGGTATTGATTTTGTCTAACATCATCAACGGATTTTTCGAATAAGGTGACTGTGCAGCAATTTGCGAAGGCTCAGCCAGTTCGATAAGCAGTCTGTCACTGCAAAGCGTAAGTGAGACAAATTGTTCCGAAGCCTGAGCGGTAAACGGAAGAAAAAGTGCGATTAAAATTAAGCGAGTTTTTTGCATATAGATAATGATACGCTACGCCATCAAGAATGTAAAAAGGCGTGCTAAGCACGCCCTTATAGGTAAGGAAGAATTAGAACGATCCTTTTAACCCAACGTAAACATTACGTCCTTCTTGGCCGTAGCCCAGTACGTTTTCGTATTTTTTATTGAATACGTTGTTAAGGTTTGCATAAATCGTCAAGCTATCCGTCACTTTATAATTTACGCCTAAGTTTGCCAAGGTGTAAGATGGCAATTTTACTTTATGCGTGCTGTAGGTTGGTGAATAGTAGGTATCCATGCGTTTGCCGGTATAAGACACATTCACATCAGCACCTAACTTTTCAGTGATTTGGTATGCTAAGCCCGCATTCGCTAAATGTTTTGGACGACGTGCTAATTCAGCACCTTTGCTATCTCGGGTTTGTGTGTAGGTATAGTTCGCATAAGCTGTTAATGCATCGGTGATTTTACCGTTATAAGCCACTTCAACACCTTTCACTTTGCTCTTACCTTCAAGGTTTACGGCACGGCTTGCATAAGTGGTGAAGTTGATTACTTCGCTGCTAATGGCATTTTTCACATTACGAGCGAAATAAGTCACATCAAAGCTATGACGACCATCATTGGTTTCAAATAATAAACCAACATCGCCACCTAAACTTTTCTCAGGTTGTAAATTCGGGTTGCCGATATAGCGCGCGTTGTAGCCGTAATATTCAGTGATCGTTGGGTTTTGAATCGCTGAACCAAAACTTGCGTGTGCTTTCACGTTATTATGTAAACGATAAGCGCCCGCGATGCGGCCAGTCCATGAGTTTTCATATTCAGAGCTGTCAGTGTAACGGCCACTGATATTTAAGCTATGATCTGCATCGTGTAATAAGCGATATTCTGCCGCTAAGCTTTTCTCAATAAGCTTTTTATTGCCAGCATTGTTGAAATAAGACGAGTTGAAATCTGTTTTTTGATAGTCAGTTAAGAAGCTTAAACCTTGTGTGAGAGTGCCTTCACGATCGAAATTGACATCTAATTGATAGTTTGCATTGAGTTTTTTCGCATCATAAGCTGATGTATAGCCAACGGTATCGCTGTCAGTTTTGAGATGGCTTACACCAACCTTATGTTTAAGCAATTGATCGTCATTACCTAAGAAGCCACTTAATTTGAATAAGGTATCACGTGTGCGAGTGTAGTGGCCTTTTTCATCTGTTGCGCTGTTATCAAAGTTAGCCGTTTGGCTGCTGTGAGAGGTTAAGAAATCAAAACCTTTTTGATTATCGTCATAGCCAAAACGAAGAGAGGCATTATCACGATGGAATTTATCGCGTTCGTTTGAGCCACCGGTACTTACCGCTGTGCCATCTTGCGCGGTATAGTTAAATCGGTTTTTGCTGAGTGCTGAAATGCCTTTGGTATGGTGGCTGTCACCGTGTAAAGCATAATAGAAGCCGTTATTTGAGCCTGAAAGGGTTAATGAACCATCTACTGTACGATTAGAGCCAGTGCCGAAATCGTAATCAACGTTGAAGGTTTTGCCTTTTTCTAAGCCTTTCTTCGTGGTGATATAAATCACACCACCCATCGCATCACTTCCCCAAAGAGCTGATTGCTCGCCGCGCAATACTTCGATGCGGTCAATATTGCTTAATGCTAAGCCACCGAAATCAAAGCCATAACCAGAAACTGGGTTCACTTTCACGCCATCAATAATCACTGCAGTGTGGTTTGCATCCGCACCACGTAAGAATACATTAGTTAATGTGCCACGACCGCCTGAAGTACTCACGGCTAAACTCGGTACCGTTTTCAATACGTCACTGACATAAGTCGCACCACGTTGTGCAAAATCTTTTTCAGTTAAAACAGTAACAGATGAGGCGGTTTGATGAAGGCTAGTTGGCGTGGCTGATGCAGAATAGACGTTAATCACATCTAATTTTGCCACGTCTTCAGCCGCAGCTAATGCTGGAATCGCTAATAAAATCGCTGAAGTAATCACATTTTTTTTCATTTTAAAATCCCTAGGATAAAAGTCTGTATAAAAGCGCCAGCAGTTTACACATTTGAGGCCTGGCAAGCAAATCTCTCATGATGAAAATAACTCATCATCAAAATGAATGAAATTTAAGAGAAATAAAAAATTTAAGGATTTTTCTGACCGCACTTTTTCGCCTTTATCCGCCTTATAGTTTCAAGTATAATGCCTGTATTTTTCATCACATTGTTATTAAAAAAATTATGAGTACAAAATTCAACGTAAAAACATTCCAAGGCATGATTTTAGCCTTGCAAGAATATTGGGCAAATCAAGGTTGTACCGTTGTTCAACCTTTTGATATGGAAGTGGGCGCAGGGACTTCTCACCCAATGACTGCATTACGCGCATTAGGCCCTGAGCCAATGGCATTTGCTTATGTGCAACCTTCACGTCGTCCGACCGATGGTCGTTATGGCGAAAACCCAAACCGCTTACAACATTACTACCAATTCCAAGTGGTAATTAAACCTTCTCCAGATAACATTCAAGAACTCTATTTAGGTTCACTTGAAATGCTCGGTTTCGATCCAACACAGAACGATATTCGTTTCGTGGAAGATAACTGGGAAAACCCAACTTTGGGTGCTTGGGGTTTAGGCTGGGAAGTGTGGTTAAATGGTATGGAAGTGACCCAATTTACTTATTTCCAACAAGTGGGTGGTTTAGAATGTAAACCGGTAACAGGTGAAGTGACCTACGGTTTAGAGCGTTTAGCCATGTACATTCAAGGCGTAGATTCTGTGTATGACCTAGTTTGGTCTGACGGCCCATTAGGCAAAACCACTTACGGTGATGTGTTCCATCAAAACGAAGTCGAGCAATCCACGTACAACTTTGAATATGCGGATACTGATTTCTTATTCTACTGCTTTGATCAATACGAAAAAGAAGCAAAAAGCTTATTAGAATTAGAACGTCCGTTACCATTACCGGCTTACGAGCGCATTTTAAAAGCGGCACACAGCTTCAACTTGTTAGATGCACGTAAAGCGATTTCGGTCACAGAGCGTCAACGCTATATTTTACGCATTCGTGCATTAACTAAAGGCGTGGCGGAAGCGTACTATGCGAGCCGTGAAGCCTTAGGTTTCCCAGGTTGTAAAAAATAAGGCGAAAAACGACCGCACTTTAAGCATTAACACAACGATATAAGGAGAACATGATGAAAGATTTTCAATACCCAGACGATATTTATACTGAAGCAGAAACTGATCCTAATACACTCGCGAATTTAGGCCCATTGGCAAAATTAGCGGGTGTTTGGGAAGGTAAACGCGGTGTGGATATCAACCCAAAAGCAGAAGGGCCAGAAAAAGATCCTTATATCGAACGTTACGAAGCCCATCCAACGGATGCGCAAACCAATGGTCCGCAACTCTATTATGGATTACGCTATCACACCCATATTGTACAACCAGGCGAAGTGGAGACGTTCCACGATCAAGTGGGTTATTGGTTATGGGAACCTGAAACAGGCAATATTTTATTAACAGGCAGCATTCCACGTGGCCAAACGTTTATTGCTGTCGGTAATGCACCGGCTGATGCGAAAGAGTTTACGGTAAAAGCAGTACGTGGTTCACTAACAAACGGTATTATTTCTAATCCGTTCTTAGAGCGTTCATTTACCACGGAAAGTTTTGAAATGACGGTAAAATTCCATGATGATGGCTCTTGGTCATACGATCAAACCACAACCATGATTATCCCGAATTATGATGCGCCATTTGAACATCGCGATCGTAACCGTTTAACGAAAATTGCTGACCCGAAATTAAATCCAACTGCGGCAGCAGAACAAGGAGGTGAATAATGAAACCTATCCTTTATTATGCAGCAGATTGCCCTGATACTGCGCCATTTGTGGCAGAGTTAAAACGCTTGGGCGTGGATTATGAGGCAGTGGAAGTATTATCTTCCATTCCAAACTTGAAACAATGGTTGCGTTTGCGTGATCGTCATGCCGCATTTGATGATGCAAAAGCACAAGGCTATGCGGGCTTTCCGGCATTATTGTTAGATGATGACCGTGTTATTTTAGATGAATCCAAATTAAAAGAGATTTTTTAAAGTAATGAAGAAAGTCAGTTTTTTGCAATTTTTATTTAGAATTGGTGATGACTATTTAATGTTTTTGCGAAATTTAACACCCGCTGTGTTGTTTTTATCACTCGCGTTATTTATGTATTCTGAGCTGAATTGGACACATTGGGCGTGGAGTAATGTGCTCGTGCTGTTTTTAAGTTTGGCTTCAGGATTTATTGCACTCAGCGTCATGGCAATAAATACCGTCGCTTTTGTACGCAAGATGCTGAAAACCTTAAGAACACTAGGCGGAGAGAGCGAACTTGATGAAAATATTGGTACGCTCGCATTATTTAAAATGCTCTGGGTGGAGAGCAACAGTAAACAACTAATCTTTTTTGCGGTAGTCAATATTGTTGCAGTATTTATGGTGTTAGTTTACGGCACCAAATATGCCTTGAATTTTTATAGCTCAATTTCAACATTAAATGATTAAATCTCGAATATGAAAAAAATAACCCTAAAATTCACCGCACTTTTGCTTGGCTCAGCTTTAGCAAGTAGTGTGTTTGCAACAGAAAATGGTCAAACTTCCTCAAGTTCTGATTATGAATTAGAGAAAGTATTGATTTTCAGCCGACACGGATTGCGTTCACCAGTGGAAAAAGATCCGCAAGAAATGGCGAAATATTCCCCTTATGAATGGGCAAAATGGAATGTACCATCTGGCTATCTCACTGCAAAAGGGACGGTGCTAGAAACCTATTTCGGACAGTATTTAGGTCAATGGCTTGCAGATAAAGGGTTACTAACAACAGAACGTTGTGCATCGGGTGAAGGTATTTTCACTTATGCGAATGCAGTACAACGCACAGTTGCAACAGGGCAAGCGATTGTGGCAGGGGCTTTTGCCGGATGTAATGTGCAATTACACCATCGCGGTGAAATTGGTTCAGAAAAAGATCCAATTTTTACGACAAAAGTCCACAATCCAAGTAAAGCTTTGATCGAATCAGAAAAAAATAATGTAGATTTAACCGCTTTACAGAAAAAATTAGCACCAAATTATGCGCTATTGAGTGAAATCATCGATTATAAAAACTCACCAAACTGCTTGCAAAAAGGCGAATGTGATTTAGGTGGAAAAGTCGGTGAATACAGTATTGAAGACGGCAAGTCGGTCAAAATTACTGGTTCTATCAGCACCGGGAAGAAAATTGTCAGTGCATTATTGCTCGCGCATTATGTGGGTAAGCCTGATTCAGAAATTGCAAATGGTCGTGTGGATAGCCAAGAAAAATGGCGTGCAATTAACGAAATTAAAAATGAATATTACCGCACGTTATTTAAAAATAACGAAGCGTTAGCACAAAATGCATCATACCCGCTATTGGCATTTATTCAGCAACAGCTAAATAGTGAAAACAAAATTAACTTGTTGGTTGGACACGATTCTAATATCGTCGCTCTGCTTGCCGCACTGGGTGTTGAGCCTTATGAGTTGGATGATTCGTTGGAAAATATCCCAATCGGTGGCAAGTTGCTATTTGAAGTGTGGAAACACAAACCCAGTGGTAAGCTCAAATTTAAGTTGGATTATGTTTATCAAACCACTGAACAGCTGATTAATATCACGCCATTAAGTTTATCAACACCACCAAACCAAACCGCCTTAACTCTCAAAGGCTGTGAAAAAGATGAAAAGGGCTTCTGTGATTACGAACGTTTTCAACAGGTGTTGAGTGAGAGTATTAAGAACGGTAAGAAATAGCGTTCATGCAACCCTATGAAAAATACTTAAAAGAGAATTCGCAGAAATTGCGAGTGGATCAAACGGATGCGGAAAGAAAATTATGGCAACGCATCAATCGAGATCAATTATTAGGATTTCGATTTAATCGACAAAAGCCACTTTTAAGTTATATCGTTGATTTTTATTGTGCGAAAGCAAAGCTGATTATCGAATTAGATGGTAGTCAGCACTATGAACCTGATTATCAGGAAAAAGACGCATTGCGAGATGCAGAATTAAATTCACTTGGTTTTACGGTGATGCGATTTAGTAATGATGAAGTCATGCGTGAAATTGAAGGTGTAGTAGAGCAGATTTATTTGTTTTTGGAGAATGTGAGGGCTGATTGAGTATGAGGTTGGATTAACCTCTGCCAAATCTCCCCTAACCCCTCTTTGCTAAAGAGGGGGATTTATTGAGTAAATTGATAGTAACTGACTCATTTACATTTTAATTTCAATAGAGATTAAATTATCTGCTTTCAAAAAACGTTAAAGTAGAACATAAATATTTAACCCTCCAAAGATCCAATCCCCTCTTTAGCAAAGAGGGGTTAGGGGAGATTTGGCAGAGGTAATAACAAAGAAAATAAGAATTTAAATCTACAGAATTTTTAAATAAGAGAAACAAAATGACAACCCAAAACTTCCTAGTAGAAATCGGCACAGAAGAGCTGCCACCAAAAGCTCTCAAAACATTAGCGACCTCTTTTGCGGATAACGTTGAGGCGGAATTAAACCAAGCGGGCTTATCATTCGACAAAATCGAATGGTTTGCGGCGCCGCGTCGTTTGGCGGTGAAAGTATTAAACTTAGCAACACAGCAACCGAGCAAAGAGATCGAAAAACGTGGTCCGGCAGTGTCAGCTGCCTTTGATGCAGAAGGTAAACCAACTAAAGCGGCAGAAGGCTGGGCGCGTGGTTGTGGAATTACCGTTGATCAAGCAGAACGTATTGCGACCGATAAAGGTGAATGGTTAGTTCACCGTGCAAAAATTGAAGGTCAACCGACCAAAAACTTGCTGAACGATATTGTGGCTAATGCCTTGGCGAAATTGCCAATTCCAAAACCAATGCGTTGGGCAGACAAAACCGTGCAGTTTATTCGTCCGGTTCATACTGTGACTATGTTGTTAGGTGATGAGTTAATTGAAGGCGAAATTTTAGGTGTGGCAAGTGCTCGCACCATTCGCGGTCACCGTTTCTTAGGCGAGAAAGAATTTGAAATTCAACATGCAGACCAATATCCACAATTATTGCGTGATAAAGGTTCTGTGGTAGCAGACTTCAATGAACGTAAAGCAGAAATTCTTGCAAAATCTCAAGCAAAAGCGACCGCACTTGGCGGCGTGGCTGACATTGAAGAAAGCTTACTTGAAGAAGTGACTTCGTTGGTGGAATATCCAAATGTTTTAGCGGCAAAATTTGAAGAGCGTTTCTTAGAAGTGCCTGCGGAAGCCTTGGTTTACACCATGAAAGGCGACCAAAAATATTTCCCGATTTATGACAAAGACGGCAAATTATTACCGCACTTTATTTTTGTATCAAACATCAACCCAGAAGATCCAACCGCGATTATCGAAGGGAACGAAAAAGTGGTTCGCCCACGTTTAACCGATGCGGAATTCTTCTTCAAAACCGACTTAAAACAAAAACTGGTTGATCGTTTACCACGTTTAGAAACTGTGTTGTTCCAACAACAGCTCGGTACATTGAAAGACAAAACTGACCGTATTGAACAACTTGCAGGCGAAATTGCAAAACAAATCGGTGCAGATGAAGCGAAAGCAAAACGTGCGGGTTTACTGTCAAAATGTGACTTGATGACCAACATGGTATTTGAATTCACCGATACGCAAGGTGTAATGGGTATGCACTACGCTCGTCATGATGGTGAAGATGAAGAAGTGGCAGTAGCATTAAATGAGCAATATATGCCACGCTTTGCGGGTGATGAATTACCTAAATCTTTGGTGGCAAGTGCGGTCGCTTTAGCAGATAAATTTGACACCTTAACGGGGATCTTCGGCATCGGGCAAGCTCCGAAAGGCAGTGCAGACCCGTTCGCATTACGCCGTGCAGCATTAGGTGCATTGCGTATTATCGTTGAGAAAAACTTGCCTCTGGATTTGGAAGATTTAGTGAAAAAATCCACCGCACTTTTCGGTGATAAACTCACGAATCAAAACGTGGTTACTGATGTGGTGGACTTCATGCTCGGTCGTTTCCGTGCATGGTATCAAGATGAAGGTATTGCGGTGGATGTGATTCAAGCAGTATTGGCACGTCGTCCAACTCGTCCTGCTGATTTTGATGCGCGCGTGCGTGCGGTTTCACACTTCCGTACTTTAGATTCAGCGGAAGCGTTAGCAGCAGCAAACAAACGTGTAAGCAATATCTTAGCGAAAGCGGATGCTGCAATTGGCGAGATCAATTTGACCGCTTGCGTAGAGCCAGCAGAAAAAGCCCTTGCTGAAGCGGTACTTGTATTACGCACTGAAGTACAACCGCTTATCGCGCAAAGTGATTACACGGCTGTATTAGATAAATTAGCGAACTTACGTGCACCGGTAGACAGTTTCTTTGATAACGTAATGGTAAATGCTGAAGATCCAGCATTACGCCAAAACCGCTTAGCGATTTTAAACACGTTACAAGGTCTGTTCTTACAAGTGGCGGATATTTCGGTATTGCAATAATAGATCTAAAAAGGATGGTCAATTTTCAAACGACCATCCTTTTGTATATAGACTTCAACGGATTATTTCTCTATAATCACCCGCACTTTCCCCCTTTAGCTCAGTCGGTTAGAGCAGGCGACTCATAATCGCTTGGTCGCTGGTTCAAGTCCGGCAAGGGGGACCATCTATTGAGATCGCATTAGGCGGTCTTTTTTATTGTCCTTTCTTAGGCGTTTGGGGTGTTATAACCTTTCAATAACTCAGCCCAGTTTTCTTCATTGAATTGAATATTCATTCTGCCGACTTCTTTGACAAAAGAGCGGTGTAATCTTTCTAGGTTGCTTTGTTTCCAAAAATCGCCTGATTTTTGACTGCACTTATCGAAATCAATGAGCCAACATTTTTGTTCATTTCCGAGTTGTTGAACGAGAATATTATGGGCATTGAGATCCGTATGGCAAATTTGTAAATCATGCAGCTGACGAATTAATTTACCAATGGCTTGCCAGATGTCATTCGGCAGTTGCTGTGTTTGTAAAAGTGCGGTCAGATCCTGGGCATTTTCGATCTTTTCACTCAAGATATCCGCTTGGTAGCAAATTCCTAGTTTGCCTTTTTTAACACGTGCAGCAATCGGTTTGGGTACGGCTACACCTGCTTGATGGAGTTGATTTAACAGCTGAAATTCCGCCACGCTGCGAGTTTCACTAAATGATTGAAAACGATAGCGATCTTTGTTGAATTTTCCCCATAAACCACCGCGATAATAATGACGAAGGGCAGTGTTTACACCAAACAGATCTTTTGTATTGAGGAAGTAGGTTGTGCCGCGTCCTTTGGCAGAACCGGTAATACATTGTTGTTTTTCCCAAAAAGCCGATTCAAAAAATGAAGCGGGTTCAGTTGGTTTTTCCGTGAGATTAAAAAGAAAGAATTGATTATCTTGTTGGAATTCAAGCATTTTAGTTGAACCGAATAATAGAAAATGCCCTCATTCTACTTTAAAATAGACGGAAATTAAATGCGCGAGGAACTCAAATGTCCCATTCTCCACTTTTTACCTCTCCCCCTAAATCACTTTGTATTTTGCGTTTGTCTGCGGTGGGCGATGTTTGTCATGCACTTGCTGTAGTGCAGCATATTCAACGTCATTGGCCGCAAACGAAATTAACGTGGATTGTGGGTAAAACAGAAATGGGCTTGCTTTCTGGTATTGAAGGCGTGGAGCTTGTCCCTTACGATAAAAAGAGCGGTTGGAAAGGCGTGTGGAATTTATGGATGTTTTTGAAAAACAATCAATTTGATGCGCTTTTGAATATGCAGACAGCATTTCGTGCTTCGATTATTTCTCTTGGTATTCAAGCGAAATATAAAATTGGGTTTGGCAAAAAACGTTCTCGAGAAGGACAGTGGTTGTTTGTGAATCGTCGAGTTCAAGATCCGAAAACGCCTCATGTGCTAGACGGCTTCATGGCTTTTGCAGATTATCTTGGTGTACCACCAGCAGAAATGCTTTCTTGGCAATTGGCAATTTCTGATTCAGATCGAGAATATGCCAAACAGTTCATTGATCCTACACGTAAAAATCTGATTATTTCCCCTTGTTCTAGTAAAGCCGAGAAAGATTGGTTGGTAGAGCGTTATGCGGAAGTGGCAAATATTGCTCATCAACATCATGTGAATGTGATTTTTTGTAGCTCGCCAGCAAAACGCGAATTAGAAATGGTGAAAAAAATTATCGCACTTTGTGATTTTGAACCGGTTGATGCATCTGGAAAAACCAGTTTGAAACAACTTGCTGCATTAATTCATCAAGCAAATTTAGTCATCTCGCCTGATTCTGGTCCAGCTCATATCGCTACCACGCAAGGAACACCTGTCATTGGATTGTATGCCTATCACAATCCATTGCGCACCGCGCCTTATCATAATTTGGATAATGTGGTGTCAGTATATGAAGAAAATGTGCAAAAAGAACAAGGAAAACCTTCAAGTGAATTGCCTTGGGCGACAAAATTAAAAGGCAAAAATTTAATGGCTGAAATTCAGGTAGATCAAGTAGTGGCTCAGATGAGAGCATTGAATTTATTTTAAAGTGCGGTCAATTTTAGAGATAAAAAAAGCCCTCAAATGAGGGCTAAAAGAATCATAAAGTTCCTTGCGAATTATTCGCCTTTTTGTGCGTTGTAAGCTTCTAATGCACGAAGAGAATAGGTGTAAGCTGCACCTGCATTTAATGCGATAGACATCGCTAATGCTGCTGCCACTTCTTCTTCAGTTGCACCTGCTTTCACAGCTTCATCAGCATGCACGCCAATGCAGCTTTCACAACGAGTTGTTACGGCAACCGCTAATGCAATTAATTCACGGGTTTTGGCATCTAATACGTTACCTTCTGCTGCAGCCGCACCTAATGCGCCGTAAGCTTGTAACATTTTTGGGTATTTTTTACCTAATGCACCGAATGATTTTTTAACGTGTGCTACATCATTTTTCCAATCTGCAAACATTGTTTTTCTCCTTAAATTTAGTACAAATTTCGAGAGAAATTATAAGCAGATTAGCGTATGATACTTGTCAAATTGTCTTAACTTTTAGACGGAAAATCTCATGATGGATTATTTAGATAAATTAACGCAACTGGCACAAGTGCGCGGGGAAATCAATATTCGCTGCTTGTTTCAAGGGGATTGGCAAGTTGAAAATCAGCCTGATGCAGCGGAATATCAAGGTTTATTTCATTTAATCGAGCAAGGTGAGTGTTGGGTAACCTTGACGGGAAAACAATTTCATTTAAAAAAAGGCGATCTCTTTTTTCTCCCTCAAAATCGACCACACTTTTTGGGCAGTTCTCAACAAAAAAGAGAGAATAGCCTACAGAGAGAGCAATCAAACGCACTTTTTAATGTCCATCAAATAGGAGCAGGTACGCCTGATCTGAAGATGTTTTGTGGGACGTTTTATTATCAAAAACCGTCTTTATTAATTGATTCGTTACCTGATCATTTACATCTTTCGCTACAAAATACGCCTGTGCAGCCTTTGGTTTCACTTTTTTTACAAGAAGCTGAGAAACCGGAGCAAGGCACAAAATCCGTGATAGACGCGCTATCAAATGTGTTGTTTATTTATATTTTGCGTCATGCTCAGCAAATAGGTTTACTCAATCAGGGTTTATTAGCCGCGTTGCAGGATAAAAGACTGAATCAAGTCCTTGAAAAAATCCTGTTTTCACCTCAATTAGATTGGAATATTGAGCAATTAGCCGAGTTGGCATCTATGTCTCGTGCAACGTTTATGCGGATATTTCAACAGCAACTCGGGATGCCACCAGGAAAATTTCTCACACAAGTGCGGTTAGAAATGGCGGCTGTTTTATTGAAAAATACGCAAAAGACTATTTTGGCAATCACCCTTGAAGTGGGGTATCAATCAGAAGCACATTTTAGTAAAGCATTTAAGGCAATTTATGGGCTTTCACCGAGTCAGTTTCGTAAAGCGTAGCCCATCGTTCAAAACTTACGCTATAATGACCGCACTTTAGGCGGCACTGTCGCCTTGTATTTTTAGGGTATTATTATGTTTAATAAAATATTTTCATGGTTTGAAAACCGTTTAAATCCTTATCCGGAAAGCAATCCAACGACGCCTGAAAAAGGCTTGTTCCGTTTTATTTGGTCAAGCATTGATGGCATGAAGGGCTGGATCTTTTTACTCGCGGTATTGACGGTCGGTACTGGGGTGATGGAAGCCTTACTTTTCCAATTTATGGGATTATTAGTAGATTGGCTCGGCGCTTATTCACCAACCACACTTTGGCAAGAAAAAGGGCATTTGCTTGCCGGTATGGCAGCTTTGCTCATTTTCAGTATTGTATGGTCATTTGTGGGCGTGAATGTACGCTTACAAACGTTACAAGGGGTATTCCCAATGCGTTTGCGTTGGAATTTCCACCGTTTGATGCTGGGGCAAAGCTTAAGTTTCTACCAAGATGAATTTGCAGGTCGTGTATCGGCGAAAGTGATGCAAACTGCGCTTGCGGTGCGTGATACCGTCATGACCATTGCGGATATGCTGGTGTATGTTGCCGTATATTTTATCACCTCCGGCTTAGTGCTTGCGGCTTTAGATACCTGGTTTTTAGTGCCGTTTTTCTTATGGATTGTGGCATTTTTGACTATTTTACGTTTGCTTATTCCTCGTTTAGCGAAAACTGCACAACGACAAGCTGATGCGCGATCTTTAATGACAGGGCGTATTACAGATGCTTACTCAAATATTGCAACGGTAAAACTATTTTCACATGATGCTAGAGAAGCCAATTATGCAAAACGTTCCATGGAAGAATTTATGGTCACCGTGCATGCACAGATGCGTTTGGGGAGTTCATTAGATACCTTAACTTATGCAACCAATATTTTCTTAACGTTAAGCACCGCGATTTTAGGCGTGGTGTTGTGGCAAAACGGTCAAGTCGGTGTGGGAGCAGTAGCTACAGCAACCGCGATGGCGTTACGTGTAAATGGTCTTTCTCGTTGGATTATGTGGGAATCAGCTCGTTTATTTGAAAATATCGGGACAGTGAATGATGGTATGGCAACACTAACCAAACCGCATACCATTGTTGATAAGCCAAATTGTGTTGCATTAGAAGTAAAACAAGGTGAGATCAAATTTAATAATGTTTCGTTTGCCTATGATCCGAATAAACCGTTACTTAACCATTTTAATCTCACCATCAAACCGGGTGAAAAAGTGGGCTTAATTGGTCGTTCTGGTGCGGGCAAATCAACCATTGTGAATTTACTTCTACGTTTCTACGAAGCGCAAGAAGGTTCAATTACCATTGATGGTCAAAATGTTTTAGATGTAAGCCAAGAAAGCCTTCGTAGTCAGATTGGTCTTGTAACACAAGATACCTCGCTTTTACACCGTTCTGTTCGCGATAACATCATTTATGGTCGCCCAACAGCGACCGATGAAGAAATGCTCAATGCGGCTAAACGTGCGGAAGCAGCTGATTTCATCCCTTATCTCAGCGATGCGCAAGGTAGAAAAGGCTATGATGCTCATGTTGGTGAACGTGGGGTGAAACTGTCAGGTGGCCAACGCCAACGTATTGCGATTGCGCGTGTCATGTTAAAAGATGCGCCAATTTTACTGTTGGATGAAGCGACCAGTGCGCTAGACTCCGAAGTGGAAGTGGCGATCCAGGAAAGTCTCGACAAGATGATGGAAAATAAAACGGTTATTGCCATCGCTCACCGTTTATCCACTATTGCAGCAATGGATCGTTTAATCGTGTTAGATAAAGGGCAAATTGTCGAGCAAGGGACTCATGCAGAATTGCTTGAACAAAATGGCCTTTATGCTCGCCTTTGGAAACATCAAAGTGGCGGCTTCTTGAGTGAGCATGCTGAGTAAAACACAGGAAAAAATGACCGCACTTTGCAAAGGTGTAAATCTTGAGAGAGTTTAGATAGAGATTGAACTTTTCTCATAATTAGTGCGAATTTCCTTTGACTATTTTATTGACAACAGGTAATATTCGCACCCTATGCAAAAGGTAAAACTACCCCTAACCGTTGATCCGGTTAAAGACGCTCAACAAAGAATTGATTATGATGGTTATTATACCGCTAGTCAGTTAGTGCGTTTAGCTGAATCTACGGGGAAAGTGCTCAGCGATGCACAGGTAACATTATCGTTTTATATTGATCCACAAAAATTAGTGGTGATGAAAGGGCAAGTACAAGTTGATGTCGAATTAGACTGTCAACGTTGTGGCGAACCATTCAAACAAACATTGGAATGTCATTTTATGTATAGTCCAGTGGCTAATTGGGATCAGGCTGATGACTTGCCGGAAATTTATGAGCCAATCGAATTTAATGAGTTTGGTGAAATAGATTTAGTTGGTGCAGTGGAAGACGAACTTATTTTAGCTCTACCGCTTGTTCCAATGCATTCATCTGAACACTGTGAAGTGTCCGCGCACGAACAGGTTTTTGGCGAATTGCCTGAAGAATTGGCAAAAAAACCGAACCCGTTCGCTGTATTAGCTAATTTAAAGCAAAAGTAAATTAAATTTAGGAGTATAGCCAATGGCTGTTCAACAAAACAAAAAATCTCGTTCACGTCGTGATATGCGTCGTTCACACGATGCATTAACTACTGCTGCAGTATCAGTGGATAAAGCAAGCGGTGAAACTCACTTACGCCACCACGTAACTGCTGACGGTTACTACCGTGGTCGCAAAGTGATCAATAAGTAATTTTACTTATAAGGTATTCACTTGAACCGTCTAACCTTAGCGTTAGATGTGATGGGCGGGGACATTGGTCCCCGTATTACTATCCCCGCATCTCTTTCAGCGTTGGAAGCAGATCCAATGCTCTCTTTAGTGCTGTTTGGCGATAGCCAACAAATTTCCCCCTTGCTAGAAAATACACCTTCTTCTCTTTTAGAACGTATTCAAATTTATCATTGCACTAAGACTATTGATAACAATCAAGGTATTTCCCATGCATTGCGTCATAGCAAAGGTACGTCGATGCGTTTAGCGATTGAAATGGTTCAGAAAGGCGAGGCGCAAGGTTGCGTGAGTGCAGGAAATACGGGGGCATTGATGGGATTGTCAAAGGTACTCTTACAGCCTTTAGAGGGGATTCAACGCCCAGCGTTGGTATCCTTATTACCGTCGATGACGGGTGATAAAACCGTGATGTTAGATTTAGGCGCAAACGTAGAATGTTCTGCTCAAAATCTTTATGAATTTGCCGTCATGGGCTCGATCTTTGCCGAAAACCGATTGAACTTAGTTTATCCACGTATTGCTTTACTCAATATTGGTGTGGAAGAAATTAAAGGACATCAATCCATTCGTGAAGCCGCGAATTTATTAGAAAAATCGACCGCACTTAATTATACCGGCTTTATTGAAGGTAACTTTTTATTAAATGGTGTGGCTGATGTGATCGTGAGTGATGGGTTTTCGGGAAATATTGCATTAAAAACCCTTGAAGGGGCAGCTAAGAATCTGGTATCCCTTCTGAAAGGAAAAGAAAAACAGCCTATTTTTAAATCATTTGCCAAATTTATTCTGCGTTTTTTCTTTAAGGATGCTTATCATCGCTTGAAACGCATTAACCCAGATGAATATAATGGGGCGTCTTTACTCGGATTAACGGCTGTTGTGGTGAAAAGCCATGGCAGCGCAAATGTGGATGCATTTGCTCGTGCAATTGCGGATGCAGCTTTACAAGCTCGTTTGCAAATTCCACAAAAAATCTTGGCGGGTTTACAACGTTATTAATTAATAAGTTTTGATATTATGAATAGTAGAATTTTATCCACCGGTAGCTATTTGCCGAGCCATATTCGTACCAATGCGGATTTGGAAAAAATGGTTGATACTTCAGATGAATGGATCGTGACACGTTCAGGCATTCGTGAACGTCGTATTGCTGCAGCAGATGAAACCGTTGCAACAATGGGATATGAAGCAGCCAAAAAAGCACTTGAAATGGCCAATCTTGATCCTCAAGAAATTGAGTTGATCATCGTTGCAACAACCAGTGGTTCTCACGCTTATCCAAGTTCAGCTTGCCAAGTTCAAGGTTTATTAGGCATCGAAGACGCGATTTCTTTTGATTTAGCGGCGGCTTGTACCGGTTTTGTTTATGCTTTAGGCGTAGCGGATAAATTTATTCGTTCAGGTAGCGTGAAAAAAGCCCTTGTGATTGGTGCAGATCTTAACTCGCGTAAATTAGATGAAACCGATCGTAGCACTGTTGTGTTATTTGGCGATGGTGCCGGTGCGGTGATTTTAGAAGCATCAGAGCAAGAAGGCATTATTTCAACGCATTTACATGCGTCGCCAGATAACAATGCGGCATTACTACTTCCACAAGCTGAACGTGGCGTGGAGAAATCTGGCTATATTGAAATGCAAGGTAATGAAACCTTTAAATTAGCGGTGCGTGAGCTTTCTAATGTCGTGGAAGAAACCCTTTCTGCTAATAATCTCCAAAAAACAGATATCGACTGGCTTGTGCCACATCAAGCGAATTTACGTATTATCACGGCGACAGCGAAAAAATTAGAGATGGATATGTCGCAAGTCGTGGTCACACTTGATCGTACAGCCAATACCAGTGCGGCGACTGTGCCAACGGCTTTAGATGAAGCGGTGCGTGATGGCCGAATTCAACGCGGTCAATTGCTTTTACTCGAAGCTTTTGGCGGTGGTTGGACTTGGGGTTCAGCATTGGTGCGATTCTAATTAATTTGTTAGAATCCCAACAGAATTTTAAAAGTGCGGTTAAATTTGACCGCACTTTCAACATTTAAACGATGAAGAAATAGGAAGAAAACATGAAAAAATTCGCAATGGTTTTTCCAGGACAAGGTTCTCAAGCTGTTGGCATGTTAGCTGATCTTGCTAACGAATATCCGGTAGTCACTGAGACTTTTAAACAAGCATCTGAAGCGCTTGACTATGATTTATGGAACTTAGTTCAACAAGGTCCAGCAGAAGAACTAAATAAAACTTGGCAAACTCAGCCGGCATTATTAGCGGCATCCGTTGCGATCTTCCGTGTATGGCAAGAAAAATACCCTCAATTACAACCAAGCGTGATGGCTGGTCACAGTTTAGGTGAATATTCAGCATTAGTTTGTGCAGGTGTCATTGATTTTAAAGATGCGATTAAATTAGTCGAATTACGCGGTAAATTAATGCAGCAAGCGGTACCTGAAGGTACTGGTGCAATGTATGCGATTATTGGTTTAGACAATGAAGCGATTATCAATGCATGTAAACAAGCCGAGCAAGGTGAAGTAGTATCTGCAGTAAACTTTAACTCACCAGGGCAAGTAGTCATTGCGGGAGCGAAAGAAGCGGTAGAACGTGCGGCTGCATTATGTAAAGAAGCGGGCGCAAAACGTGCTTTACCATTAGCGGTAAGTGTTCCTTCACATTGCGCATTAATGAAACCGGCAGCAGAACAATTAGCCGTAACACTTGAAGGCATTACGCTTAATGCGCCCGCAACACCAGTATTAAACAACGTGGATGTTAAAGCAGAAACAGAAAGTGCAGAAATTCGTACCGCACTTATTCGTCAATTATATAGCCCTGTTCGTTGGACTGAAACTGTTGAGAAAATGGCGCAAGATGGCGTAGAAGTTTTAGTTGAAATCGGCCCAGGTAAAGTCTTAAACGGTTTAACAAAACGTATCGTGGCAGAATTACAAGCAACATCAGTAAACGATGTGGCATCATTAGATGCTGTTGAAGCATTATTAGCATAAAAGGGGGATTAAAAATGCAAAATAAAATCGCATTAGTGACAGGTGCAACACGCGGAATTGGCCGCGCAATTGCAGAAGAATTAGCATCAAAAGGTGCATTTGTAATTGGTACCGCAACCTCTGAAAAAGGTGCTGATACAATTTCAGCTTACCTTGGCGATAAAGGTAAAGGTTTCGTATTAAATGTGGCAGACAAAGAAAGTATTGATGCCGTATTAGAGCAAATTAAAGAACAATTTGGCGATATTGATATTCTCGTGAATAACGCAGGTATCACACGTGATAACTTATTAATGCGTATGAAAGATGAAGAATGGTTTGATATTATGCAAACCAACTTAACTTCTGTATTCCATCTTTCTAAAGCGATGTTACGTTCCATGATGAAAAAACGTTTCGGTCGTATCATTACTATTGGCTCAGTGGTGGGCTCAATGGGTAACCCGGGACAATCTAACTATTGTGCAGCAAAAGCGGGTTTGATTGGTTTCTCTAAAGGCTTAGCGAAAGAAGTAGCATCACGTGGCATTACTGTAAACGTTGTGGCTCCTGGCTTTATTGCAACGGATATGACCGAAGTGCTTACAGAAGAACAAAAAGCCGGTATTCTTGGTAATGTTCCTGCTGGCCGTTTAGGTGAGCCAAAAGATATCGCAAAAGCAGTGGCATTTTTAGCTTCTGACGATGCAGCTTATATTACGGGTACGACATTGCATGTGAATGGTGGCTTATATATGAGCTAGCCCTTTAGGGGAGATATATCTGGGATTTTGTCTATAAAATATAGCAAAGCCGTTTTGTTAATGATAAAATCCCAACTGCAATGTAACTTTTTCTCTGTATGTGTTTTTACATTGCCTGTTTTTTGTGGTGCGACCACCTAAGAAATAGTTGCAACTTTATCAAAAATGCATACACTAACCGCTCTTAAATGAGTTAAAACAACAATAGGAAAAACAAATGAGTATTGAAGAACGCGTGAAAAAAATCATCGTTGAACAATTAGGTGTTAAAGAAGAAGACGTAAAACCAGAAGCTTCTTTCGTTGAAGATTTAGGTGCGGACTCTTTAGATACAGTTGAATTAGTAATGGCTTTAGAAGAAGAATTCGATATCGAAATTCCTGATGAAGAAGCTGAAAAAATCACAACTGTTCAATCTGCGATTGACTACGTTCAAAACAATCAGTAATTTTTAAGTTGGGCGATCTTTTAGGTCGCCTAATTTTTTTCTTTAAATTCCTTTCTAAATTACTTATCTTCAAATAAAACAAGATACATCTCAATCTTTTAAATTTCCGACCGCACTTTCCTTTATTTAATCTTTCTCAGATTTGCTTTTATTGTTTGCTTCCTTTATTTTTTGATTTAAAACAAGATTTACCTTAAAAGTACTTATTATGAGTTAATTTTGATGCTAGTATTCGATCAAAATTTTTTTCTAATTAACCATAAAATGATTCGGAGTATCTTATGGATTTTCTAACGAACCTAGGTGAAGGTAGCCAGTTTGCGATTCAGCTTGCTATTGTTCTTATCTGTTTATTTTACGGGGCAAAAAAAGGTGGTATCGCACTGGGTATGCTCGGTGGAGTAGGCTTAATTGTTCTTGTTTTCGGCTTTGGTATTGAACCAGGTAAGCCAGCTATCGATGTAATGTTGACCATCCTTGCAGTTGTGGTCACATCGGCAACATTGCAAGCCAGTGGTGGTTTAGATGTCATGTTACAAATTGCGGAGAAAATGCTTCGTCGTAATCCGAAATATGTCAGTATTTTGGCACCATTTGTCACTTGTTTCTTAACTATTTTATGTGGTACAGGACACGTGGTTTATACCATGTTACCAATCATCTATGATATCGCGATCAAAAATGACATTCGTCCTGAACGTCCAATGGCGGCAAGTTCAATTGCCTCTCAATTGGGTATCATCGCGTCACCAGTTTCGGTGGCAGTCGTGACTTTAACCACATTCTTAGTGAATGCTAAAACCCCATTAGCAGGTTTTGATGGCTATTTAGATTTATTAAAAATTACCGTGCCTTCAACCCTTTGTGGTGTGTTAGCTATCGGTATTTTCAGCTGGTTCCGTGGTAAAGATTTAGATAAAGACCCAGAATTCCAAGAGAAATTAAAAGATCCCGAATTCAAAAAATATGTTTATGGTGATAGCACATCATTGTTGGACAAAAAATTACCACAATCTAGCTGGAATGCGATGTGGATCTTCTTTGGTGCGATTTTAGTGGTTGCCCTATTAGGTTACTTTAAAGATTTACGTCCAGCCTTTGAAAAATCAGCACCTGCTCAAGTGGTTGAAATCGTTTCTGCTGATAAAGCAGTGAAAACCTTTAATGTTAAAGACGGTAAAATCGTTGCTTTAGCAAAAGACGGTACATTAGTACTTGATGTTAAAGACAGCAAAGCAAAAGCAAAAACAGCCTATAACAACGTTGCGATTTATAACGATAAAGGTGAAGTTGCTCAAACAATTACCGCTCAAGATAACGGTGTTGTAATTACAGCGGGAGATAAAACAGAAACGATTGATAACGCTGCAATTGTATTGAAAGATAGCGCGAAGAAAAAAGTCAATTTAAGTATGGTTCACGTTATTCAAATCTTCATGTTATTAGCGGGTGCATTAATTGTTATCTTTACCAAAACTGATGCAGGCAAAATCAGTAAAAATGAAATTTTCCGTTCAGGTATGATTGCGTTAGTCGCTGTATTCGGGATTTCTTGGATGGCGGAAACGATGTTTACTGTTCACACGCCAATGATGAAAGCAGCACTTGGTGATGTGGTAAAAGCACATCCTTGGACTTACGCCGTGATGTTGTTATTAATTTCTAAATTCGTCAACTCACAAGCGGCAGCATTAGTTGCATTCGTTCCACTTGCTCTAGGTATCGGAGTTGACCCAGCTGTTATCTTAGCCTTTGCTTCAGCTTGTTACGGTTACTACATTTTACCAACTTACCCAAGCGACCTTGCGGCAATCCAATTCGACCGTTCAGGTACAACCCACATCGGTAAGTTTGTAATTAACCACAGCTTTATTTTACCGGGCTTAATCGGTGTAATCACTTCATGTATCTTTGGTTACATTTTCACAAGCTTGTTTGGTTATCTATAATTAACTGCTGATAAAAGAAAAGGCTATTCGTTTGAATAGCCTTTTTTGTTTCTAAAGTGCGGTTGAATTTTAGGATGTTTTATCTCGATGCTCTATTTGACTTTATCATTCATTAAAATCCCTAAAAAACTGACCGCACTTTTGCGCTTCTTAAAATAAATTCCCGCTAAAGGTTGAAACATAGGGGGATTTATTGCGATAATTTTCATTATTTTTTGGGTGATCTTTCGGCTGCCATTTTTTCAGGTGGCCAGTTTTTATTAGGAAAGATTAATTTGAACATTATTTAAGTTAGAAGAATAACAATGGCTGAAAAACGTAATATTTTTTTAGTAGGTCCCATGGGTGCGGGTAAAAGCACCATTGGCCGTCAGCTTGCGCAACAATTGAATATGGATTTTGTCGATTCAGATGCCGTAATTGAGGAACGTGCGGGAGCAGACATTAGCTGGATTTTTGATTTAGAAGGTGAAGAAGGCTTTCGTAAGCGTGAAGAACGTATTATCAATGAATTGACTCAATTACAGGGCGTCGTGCTTTCTACTGGTGGTGGCGCAGTGATGTCAAAAGAGAGTCGTAATTATCTTTCTGCTCGTGGTATTGTCATTTATTTAGAAACCACGGTAGATAAGCAATATCAACGTACACAACGTGATAAAAAGCGCCCATTATTACAAGGGGCTGATGACCCGCGCCAAGTGCTTGAAGATTTAGCTAAAGTGCGTAATCCGTTATACGAAGAAATTGCGGATATTACTTTACCAACAGATGAGCAAAATGCCAAAGTAATGGTTAATCAAATCGTTGATTTAATTGATAATCTAAACGGATTAAACGGTTCATTCTAAGGATTAAAAATGTTGTGCGTAAATGTTGAATTAAGAGAACGTCGTTATCCCATTTATATTGGCGAAGGGTTGCTTAAAGATGAAACCTGTTATCCGCTGAAGAAAGGGGATAAAGTGATGATCGTGACTAATCCAACCATCGCACAATATTATTTTGAAACCGTTACACAAACTTTAGAAAAAATCGGCTGTCAGGTTGAATCAGTATTATTGCCTGATGGCGAAAAATACAAAACGCTCGATTCTTTAAACCTTATTTTTACCGCACTTTTAAAACATAATCATGGGCGAGATACCACCATTATTGCATTAGGTGGTGGTGTGATTGGGGATGTGGCAGGTTTTGCCGCCGCAAGTTATCAGCGTGGCGTGCGTTTTATTCAGATTCCTACCACATTATTAGCTCAAGTGGATTCTTCTGTCGGTGGCAAAACAGCCGTTAATCATGAGTTAGGCAAAAATATGGTTGGGGCGTTTTATCAACCTTCTACGGTGATCATTGACACCCTTACACTCAATACCTTGCCAAAACGTGAAGTGAATGCGGGACTTGCAGAAGTCATTAAATATGGGGCGATTTTAGATTATGCCTTTTTTGAATGGCTTGAAGCACATATTGATGAATTAGTCGCGTTAAATCAACAGTCACTCCAACATTGCATTGCGCGTTGTTGCCAAATCAAAGCGGATGTTGTTGCGCGCGATGAAACTGAAAAAGGTGATCGTGCATTATTAAATCTCGGTCATACTTTTGGGCATGCGATCGAAACGCATCTAGGCTACGGAAACTGGTTACATGGTGAAGCTGTTGCAGCAGGAACTATGATGGCTGCGGTGTTATCTGAACAATTAGGCGATCTTTCTTTTGAAGATGTTGCACGTTTAGAAAAACTTTTAGCGCGTGCTAATTTGCCGACTGTTTCGCCTGATAGCATGCAACCAGATGATTATTTACCGCACATGATGCGTGATAAAAAAGTGCTCGCAGGTAAGTTGCGTCTTGTATTGCTAAAAGCCCTTGGTCAAGCCTATGTGGCGACTGATACTGACAAATCTCTTGTGCTAAACGCCATTGAGCGTTGCACACAACATGACTAACTGTCGTTGCTCTCATGTTGCGTCCGAAAAATAACAAAACGAAACCTCGAATTAAACACCGCCCGTTTTTGAAATGGGCGGGCGGTAAATTTCGTTTAACGGACGATCTCAACCGAGTCTTTCCAAAAAGAAAACAGTGTTTAATCGAACCTTTTGTGGGCGCGGGTGCTGTTTTTTTAAATTCTCATTTTGAACGTTATATTTTGGCGGATATTAATCCCGATTTGATTAACTTGTTTAATATCGTCAAAGACAATGTGGATGCCTATATTGAGGCTTGTAAGCCAATTTTCTTCGCTGAAAATGCGAATACAGCCGAGTATTATTACGCACAGCGAGACGCCTTTAATCAATCCACCGATCCTTTCGTGCGTTCGGTGTTATTCCTTTATTTGAACCGCTTTGGGTTTAATGGCTTGTGCCGTTATAACAGTAAAAATGAGTTTAATGTGCCCTTTGGCGCTTATAAAACCCATTATTTCCCTGAAGATGAATTACGCTATTTTGCTCATAAGGCACAAAGTGCGGTCTTTTTATGTGCTGATTTTCAACAGACATTTGAATTAGCGGATAAACACAGCGTGATCTATTGTGATCCGCCTTATGCACCGCTTCCGCAAGATACTAATTTTACTGGCTATGCGGGGAATGCTTTTGGGCTTGAGCATCAAAAGAATTTAGCGGAATGTGCAAAGAAAGCCCAAAAAGAAAAGCAAATTTCTGTCGTGATTTCTAACCACGATACAAAATTCACACGTGAGATTTACAAAGGGGCAAAATTTAAACGCGTTAAAGTACAGCGCTCAATCAGTCAATCTTCAGAGAAACGAGTTAAGGTAAAAGAATTAATCGCTATTTTTAAAGGTTAGTTTAGCAGGTTAATTCTGGATTGATTTTAATCTCAAAGTCTTTTACTTCGGGATAAGTCGGTTGAATTACAGTGAGTAATTCGTTTTGGCGAAATAAAATCCCTTGGCGAACGACCGCACTTTTGACTTCGATAAAGAGTTTCCCATTTGTGATGGAGCCTAACCGAAAAAGTCCTTTAAATTCTTGAGGAAAAAGGCGACTGATGTTTTGGTTTAGTTCATTCAACATTAACCCTTTCTGCATGATTTTGGCAAATTGTGATCCTTCTAGCACATCAATAATATTCATGGCTTTTTGATAACGCTCATGCTTGTTTTCCACAAAAATACCCCAATAATGACTTTACGTTGAATTTCCGATACAATACACACAAATTTTGTCAGAGACAATAAGATGATGAAATCAAACAAAGGTAAAACAAATTTCTGGTCGCAGTTGCTGTTAAGCATGATTGCGATTTTTGCTTTACCTGTTGCTCAGGGACTGGAGGCTCAGCCTTCATCAAATATGAGCGGTGAAAATTACCAAACATCATCTGAACAACATATATTGATTGCGGTGCGTGAAATTCGTCAAGCATTGCAGGTTCAACCTCAGCCAACAAATCACAAAACCCATTCCAATCAAAAACACGAAAAAATTCAACCGCACTTTATTGCGGCAGAATTCCCTGTTTTTGCCCCTATTCGTGCCGGCCCAGCCATCATTTAATTTTCTTTTATCTTTGAACGAACCGATTTTTTAATCGGATGATCCTTTTTATTTTTTATTTGAAAGAGAAATTATGAGTTTTTTAACAAAAATTTTTGGCAGCCGTAACGAACGTATTTTACGCAGATTAAGAAAACAAGTTGCGAAAATCAACAAAATGGAGCCGGCTTTTGAAGCATTAAGTGATGATGAATTAAGAGCAAAAACTGACGAGTTCCGTAGCCGTTTAGCTAACGGTGAAACCTTACAACAACTTTTACCTGAAGCGTTTGCTACCGTGCGTGAAGCGGGTAAACGTGTACTCGGTATGCGTCATTTCGATGTGCAATTAATCGGTGGTATGGTGTTAACAAACCGTTGTATCGCTGAGATGCGTACGGGTGAAGGTAAAACCTTAACTGCAACCTTGCCTTGTTATTTGATGGCGTTAGAAGGTAAAGGCGTACATGTTGTGACAGTGAATGATTACTTAGCTCGTCGTGACGCGGATACCAACCGTCCATTATTTGAATTCTTAGGTATGACTGTTGGCGTGAATATCCCAGGCTTACCGCCTGAAGCAAAACGTGAAGCTTATGCGGCAGATATTACATATGCGACAAACAGCGAATTAGGTTTTGATTACCTTCGTGATAACTTAGCGCATTCTAAAGAAGAGCGTTTCCAACGTCATTTAGGCTATGCCTTAGTGGATGAGGTGGACTCTATCTTAATCGATGAAGCACGTACGCCGTTGATTATTTCAGGTCAAGCGGAAGACAGTTCTGAGCTTTATATTGCGGTAAATAAATTAATTCCGAATTTAATTAAGCAAGAAAAAGAAGATACGGAAGAATATACCGGTGAAGGCGATTACACCTTAGATCTTAAAACCAAACAGGCGTATTTGACTGAGCGCGGTCAAGAAAAAGTAGAAGAGTGGTTAATCGCACAAGGTTTAATGC
The DNA here is from genome assembly GCF_036288925.1 of Haemophilus parainfluenzae. Taxonomy (NCBI): domain Bacteria; kingdom Pseudomonadati; phylum Pseudomonadota; class Gammaproteobacteria; order Pasteurellales; family Pasteurellaceae; genus Parahaemophilus; species Parahaemophilus parainfluenzae. The sequence goes on along the minus strand of NZ_CP127167.1, from coordinate 196,705 downwards.
CAGAAGGTGATTCCCTTTATTCACCTGCGCGTATTGTATTGTTACACCACGTTATGGCGGCATTACGTGCAAACACCTTATTTGAGCGCGATGTAGACTATATCGTGAAAGATGGCGAGATCGTAATCGTCGATGAACACACTGGTCGTACTATGGCGGGTCGTCGTTGGTCTGATGGTTTACACCAAGCGATCGAAGCGAAAGAAGGGGTAGAGATTAAGAGCGAAAACCAAACGGTTGCCTCTATTTCTTACCAAAACTACTTCCGTCTTTATGACAAATTAGCGGGTATGACAGGTACAGCAGATACCGAAGCCTTTGAATTTCAACAAATTTATGGTTTAGAAACTGTCGTCATTCCAACAAATCGTCCAATGATTCGTGATGACCGTACGGACGTCATGTTTGAGAATGAAGAATACAAATTCAATGCGATTATTGAAGATATCAAAGACTGCGTTGCTCGCAATCAACCAGTTCTTGTGGGTACCGTATCAGTTGAAAAATCTGAAATGCTTTCTCAAGCGTTAGATAAAGCGGGCATCAAACACAATGTATTGAATGCAAAATTCCACGCACAAGAAGCGGAAATCGTTGCTGAAGCAGGGGCGCCAGGTGCAGTAACCATTGCAACCAATATGGCCGGTCGTGGTACCGATATTATCCTGGGTGGTAACTGGAAAGCAAAAGCTGCAAAATTGGATAACCCAACCCCAGAGCAAATCGAGGCACTTAAAGCTGAGTGGGAGAAAAATCATGAGATCGTGATGCAAGCCGGTGGTTTACATATTATCGGGACAGAACGTCACGAATCACGTCGTATTGATAACCAGTTACGTGGTCGTTCTGGTCGTCAAGGTGACCCAGGTTCTTCACGTTTCTACCTTTCTTTAGAAGATGGCTTAATGCGTATTTATCTGAATGAAGGTAAATTAAATATGATGCGTAAAGCCTTCACTCAACCAGGCGAAGCGATGGAATCTAAACTGCTTGCTAAAGTGATTGCATCAGCGCAAGCAAAAGTAGAAGCCTTCCACTTTGACGGTCGTAAAAACTTGCTTGAATATGATGATGTGGCGAACGACCAACGTCATGCGATTTACGAACAACGTAATTACTTGCTCGATAATGATGATATTTCAGAGACTATTAAAGCAATCCGCAGCGATGTATTTAATGATGTGATTGACCAATATATTCCACCACAATCGTTAGAAGAACAATGGGATATTAAAGGTTTAGAAGAGCGTTTAGCGCAAGAGTTTGGCCTTGAGTTACCAATTGAACATTGGTTAGAAGAAAATAATAATCTTCACGAAGAAAACTTGCGTGAGCGCATTATTCAAGAAGCGGAAGATGAATACAAAGCGAAAGAAGCGCTTGCGGGTGAAGAAACCATGCGTCATTTCGAAAAAGGCGTGATGTTACAAACCCTTGATGAGCTTTGGAAAGAGCACTTGGCTGCAATGGATTATTTACGTCAAGGTATCCATTTACGTGGTTATGCGCAAAAAGATCCAAAACAAGAGTACAAAAAAGAATCTTTCCGTATGTTTACTGAAATGTTAGATTCTTTAAAACATCATGTGATTATGACACTTACTCGTGTGAAAGTTCGTACGCAGGAAGAGATAGAAGAGGCAGAGCGAGCACGTCAAGCAATGGCTGAGCGTGAAGCTCAAATGCATCATCCTGTAGGTGAAAACACAGAGCAAGCTCAAAGCGAGGACTATTCAGATCGCCATATTGGACGTAATGAACCTTGTCCTTGTGGATCAGGTAAAAAATACAAGCATTGTCACGGCAGTAAAGCCCGATATGCTTAGTTAAGGAAAAGAGCGGTTAAATTTTTGCGTGTTTTAAAACACCGCTAAAAATAACCGCTCTTTCTACTTTTGAGATAAGGAAAAACGATGAGTAAGCCTATCATTCAAGTTGCGGCAGGGATTATTCGTAATGAATTTGGGCAGCTATATTTGACCCAGCGTTTAGAAGGACAAGATTTTGCACAGGCATTAGAATTTCCAGGCGGTAAAGTTGATGCAGGTGAAACCCCTGAAGAAGCCTTAAAAAGAGAATTGGAAGAAGAGATTGGCATTCATATTTTAAATGCTGAACTGTACGAACGTTTTCAATTTGAATATCCAACCAAAATTTTAGATTTTAGTTTTTATTTGGTCACTGAATGGATCGGCGAGCCTTTTGGACGAGAAGGCCAGGAAGGTTTTTGGCTTGAACAACGTGAGCTTGATGCAGGACAATTCCCGCCAGCCAATTTAAAGCTGATTCAGCGTTTAGTGGCTGAAAGTGTCAAATAACATTTAATCAAATTTATTTATTATGATTCCAAGTATTTTTCTGAGTTTATTTTTTATTGCGACGGTGATTTTTATCGTCAATTCGCACTATCGTTGGACATATTTTTTTGCGATTGCATTATTCGTTTTATTGTTTAGCTCAATGTTTGCAATAACCGGTCAATGGCAACGCGGATTGAATTTTGCATCCGTGCTTTTTGTGGTGTTGATGCTATTCCATCGAATGAAAATTCATTACTACAAACAACCTTTACTCATTTCAGATTTTTGGCTTGTGACAGACTGGCGAAATTGGGAAACCCTTTTACATTATAAAGGGGCGATTTTCGGTGTATTTGGGCTATTAGGTCTATTGGGTTATGCCGTCTTTGGCTGGTCAGATGTAGAAAATGCCTCAACTGGATTTCGCGTATTTGCAGCAATACTTGCAGCAACGAGTTTTGGTTTAATATGGCATTATTCTAAAGATCCAGATGCGACAAAAGTCTGGTTAGACTCATTGCCGGATGATGGTCGAGATGTGTTCTTAAACCTGCCTATGTCTTGTCGTGGCGTATTTTTTAAAGTGCCAGAATTTGAAGGTAATAGCCAAAAATTTAAAGAAAAAATGACCGCACTTTTAAATGAAAAGGCTGAGAGTAAAACTGAAAGTGCAGAAAAGTCCGACATTGTGGTTTGTTTACAAGAATCAACCTTGAATCCTCATCAATTTGATTTTGATGCAGAAACCATCCCACCATTTTCAATGTTTAATAAGCAGGAAGATACCGTATTTATGAGTCCATTGCGTGTACATACGGTGGGCGGTGCAACGTGGAAATCTGAATTTGCTTTCCTTGCAGGGGTGCCTTCAACCGATTTTGGTGCTTTAGCAAGTGGGGTGTTTTATTCTGTTGTGCCACACTTACAGACGGGTTTTATTAAAAATCTCCGTGAGCAAGGCTATTTTTGCGTAGCGTTATCGCCTTTTACGAAAGGTAACTACAACGCAAAACCTGCTTATGACCACTTTGGTTTTGATTTGATGTTGCAACCACAAGATTTAGGCTATCCCGCATCAATCAGCAAAAATCTCTGGCATATTACAAGCGAAGAGATGATGTATTACACCAAACTGATTTTGCAGAAACAGCATCCATCATTGGAAAATGTACAACAGCCCATGTTTGTTTATGTGCTCACGATGAAAGAGCACGGCCCTTACAACACGAATATGCCAAATCATTTTAATTTGGCGAGTAAACGCTTAGGGGGAAAAGCGATTTCTTGCTTGAACGATTATATTGATCGCATTGCTAGCCTTAATGAGGCAATCGAAGGCTTGAATGATTATTTGAAATCACGAGAAACACCTTATGTATTCGGTTATTTTGGTGATCACCAAGTCGCTTTTGATAATCAGCTCCCACCGAAAAAAGGTAACTTTGCGAATCCAGATTATGTGACTCAATTTGTGGTTAGAACTAATCGTAGGACTGACTTTGTTCAACAGCAAGATTTCTTAGATTTAGCCTTTGTTGGTGGTGTATTACTTGATGTGGCAGGTTTATCACCGAAAGATGACTTTATGCGAGCGAATATCGCTATGCGTCAGCTAAGCCAAGGTAAGCTCGAAGATGCAGAGGATGTGGATTTAGTGAATAGCTATCGAAATTATCTGTATCAAGATTTAAAAATTGCGCAATAATAAAAAATCTCGGTTAACGCCGAGATTTTTTATAAACAAATTTTAACCGATAAGTCTGCCAATTTTACCCACACGTCTTGACCATATTCTTGCTTGGCTGTGCGCTCAATATCTGCTAATTCTTGCAATATTTCAAAAAGCTTTTGATAGGTAAGTCGTTGTATCGCAGTTGTATAAAGAGGACGACGACTCTGCCAAATTTTGAGACGGTCAAAATCCGCTTTGAGTGTCTGTGTAGGCAAACTCGTGTTAAGAGAGGGATTACGCAGCTGTGGTTTGGTTAATTCTAACAACGTGAGTAGTTCACGCTGTAAAGTACGCAATAAAATGACAGGTTGCACATCTTCAGCTTGTAAACCTCGCAAAATTCGCTTTGAGCGATTTGCCTTGCCTGCTAACAAGGCATCAATCCATTGGAAAGGGGTAAAGACAGAAGATTGCTCTACCACTGATTTAACGCGGTTATACGTAAGTTTGTGATCTGGGTAAAGCAAATCTAAAAGCTGTAACGCTTGTTTCAATGCCAGTAGATTATTTTCATAGCTGTAACAAAGTAGTTGAATGGCTTCCTCATCAGCTGATAATCCCATATTTTTTGTACGATGCTTCACCCAACGAGAAAGTTGTTCTGAGTTCGGTGTTTGGCAGTTCACGATAACAGCTTGTGGCTCAAGTTGATTTGCCTGAATAAACCACTCTTGTTTTTCGGCTGCTTTAGACAATTTAGGCAAGGTGAGGACAAGCAAGCTATCTTCATTTAATCCACTGATAAATTGCAGAAGGTTTTTCTGTAAAAGTGTGGTCAAATTTTCGGGTAAATTGAGAATGAAAATTTGCTTATTAAAGAAGAGTCCCATAGACTGGCTGGTCTCGATTAATGCGGGCCAGTCAGTATTAGTATCTATAGTGATTTGATTTTTTTCATCAAAACCTTGAAGAAGAGCAGATTGATGAATCAGATCTTCACTTTCACTGAGCAACAGGGGATCGCTCCCAACCAAAAAATAGACTTTCGCTAAATGGTTGTTCAGGTTTGAGGCCAGTTGCTCAGGAAAAATGCGGTTCATTATTTTCCTTGAACTTGATGTTGCAAGGCAGCCATTTTATTAATTAATTGGCGAGCCGCTTGTTCGCGCATATCATTCCAAATCACATCGCGTTCAGCTGATTTTGCCAATGCAGCACGTGAGTTATCAAAGAAAGTGCGGTTGATTTTTGCAGAGATTGGATAGGTTTCCCCATTTGCTAAACGCACGCTAGCCTCAACATCAAGGGTTAATACTTTTTCTGCTTCTCGGCCTTGTTTAAAGACTGATGCGACTTTGTCGCTTGAAGTCTGTTTATTTAAACGTAACACTGGTACACCTTGTTTTGCAGGAACCAGGTTCACGTTGTTGCTAAGCAGTTGCTTACGCATTGCCATAGACATTTCACTGTATGGGTCGCTACTTTCAAGAGCCATTGTTTTTAATTCTGCAGGAACAGCCGCACCATTATCGAAGTGCCAACCACAAGCAGTTAAAAAGGCTGTTGCCCCAACAAAGCAGATCGTTTTGATTGATTTCATCATAAAAATTACCTGTAAAATTCACCGCACTTTATTTTGTTTAAGAGCTGTTTATGCAACACTTAGAATAAAATGCGGTTATTTTATGGATTATTGCGGTTTAACCACCACATTTAACAATTTACCTGGTACATAAATCACTTTCACGATTTGTGTATTGTCAGTAAATTTCTTCACATTTTCATCTGCAAATGCAACCGTTTTCACGGTTTCTTCATCCGCATCAGCTGCAACGGTGACTTTACCACGAACTTTACCATTGACTTGCACCACGATAAGTTTTTCATCTTCGACCATCGCTGCTTCGTCAGCTTTCACCCATTCGGCATGATCAATGTTACTTTCGTTGCCTAAGGCTTTCCATAATTCAAAGCAGATATGTGGTGTGATTGGATAAAGCATACGCACGACTGCGCTTAATGCTTCTGCCATCACAGCACGATCTTGTTCACTTTCTAATGGCGCACGGGTTAATTTATTCATTAACTCCATTACTGCCGCGATAGCGGTATTGAAAGTCTGACGGCGACCAATGTCATCGCTCACTTTCGCGATCGTTTTATGCACATCACGGCGAAGCGCTTTTTGGTCTGCAGAAAGTGCGGTCACATCTAAAGCAGTTTTTGCAGGATTTTGACTGTATTCATACACCAAATTCCATACACGACCTAAGAAACGTTTTGCCCCTTCTACACCGGATTCTTGCCATTCAAGTGTCATTTCTGCAGGAGATGCGAACATCATGAAGAGACGCACAGTATCTGCACCGTATTTTTCCACCATCTCTTGTGGGTCGATACCGTTGTTTTTGGATTTCGACATTTTGGTCATACCGGTATGCACCAATTCACGGCCTTCCGGATCGGTGGCTTTGATGATACGACCTTTTTCATCACGCTCAAGGGTCACTTGCGTTGGGCTTACCCAAATACGCTCGTTGGTCGGGCTAGTGTAGTAGAATGCATCGGCTAACACCATGCCTTGGCATAATAATTTTTGTGCTGGCTCATCACTCGTGACGAAACCTGCATCACGCAATAATTTGTGGAAGAAACGGAAGTAGAGCAAGTGCATGGTCGCGTGCTCAATACCGCCGATATATTGATCCACTGGTAACCAGTAGTTAGCTTCATCTTTATCTAACATACCTTTCGCATAGCTTGGCGAGGTGTAGCGTGCGTAGTACCAAGATGATTCCATAAAGGTGTCAAAAGTATCCGTTTCTTTTAACGCAGGTTCACCATTGAAGGTAGTTTTCGCCCAGTTTGGATCGGCTTTAATTGGGCTTTTCACACCGTCCATGACCACATCTTCCGGTAGAATAATCGGTAAATCTTCGATTGGTGTCGGTACGGTTTCACCGTTTGGCAAGGTCAGCATTGGAATTGGTGCCCCCCAATAACGTTGACGCGAAACGCCCCAGTCACGTAAACGATAGTTAACTTGGCGTTTACCCACGCCTAATTTTTCTAATTTGTCCGCGATACCGTTGAATGCGCCATCAAAATCTAAACCATCAAACTCAGCAGAGTTTACTAATTTACCGTGCTCAACGAAAGCTTGTTTAGTTAAATCAATTTCTTCATCGGCAAGCGGTGCGATTACTTGTTTAATTGGTAAATCGTATTTTTGAGCAAATTCAAAGTCACGTTGGTCGTGTGCTGGAACCGCCATTACTGCACCAGTACCATAATGCATTAATACAAAGTTAGCGACCCAAATCGGTAATTTTTCACCGGTTAATGGATGAATGGCGAATAAGCCGGTTGCCATCCCTTTTTTCTCCATCGTGGCAAGGTCTGCTTCGGCCACTTTGGCATTTTTCGCTTCACGGATGAATTCGGCTAATTGAGGATTTTTTTCTGCCGCTAATTCGGCTAATGGATGCGCTGCCGCGATACCTAAATAGCTTACACCATAGAAGGTATCTGGACGGGTCGTATAAACTGCAACTTTTTCTGCGGTATCCGCTACATCAAAAGTAATCTCCACCCCTTCAGAACGGCCGATCCAGTTGCGTTGCATAGTTTTAACCATATCTGGCCATTGTGGCAGTTGGTCTAATCCACCTAATAATTGCTCTGCATAGTCGGTGATTTTAATGAACCATTGTGGGATTTCTTTTTGTTCTACCGGAGTATCACAACGCCAGCAGCAACCGTCGTGCACTTGTTCGTTCGCCAACACAGTTACATCGTTCGGACACCAGTTTACGGTTGAGTTTTTTTTGTACACTAAGCCTTTTTTGTAAAGCTCAGTGAAGAACCATTGTTCCCACTTGTAGTATTCTGGACGGCAGGTAGCAATTTCGCGATCCCAGTCATAACCAAAGCCCAACATTTTGAGTTGGTTTTTCATGTATTCGATATTTTCGTAAGTCCATTTCGCGGGTGCAGTTTTATTTTTAATTGCAGCCCCTTCAGCCGGCAAACCAAATGCATCCCAACCAATTGGCTGTAACACATTTTTGCCGTTCATACGTTGATAACGAGAAACCACATCACCGATCGTGTAGTTACGCACGTGGCCCATGTGTAAACGACCAGATGGGTAAGGGAACATTGAAAGGCAGTAATATTTTTCTTTAGACGTATCTTTGATTGCTTTGAAGACTTTATTTTCAGCCCAATATTGTTGAACTGCGGGTTCAATCAAATCAGGACGGTAATGTTGTTGCATAGAAAATCACCTTAAATTTTGACCGCACTTTGCGGCATATTTTGCTTTGTAAAATGTGATATAGGATAGCGTAAAACAGGGAAAATTGGTAGAAAGTGCGGTGATTTTTTTGCTGATTTTATAAGAGATTTTGAATTTCAGATGGAATTAATTTGGGCGAAGGAATCCAAACTTGTTTATGTCGGTTTAATTCACCTTTTTCAAGAACTATTGAGCTCTTAGGTACTTTGAATGCTTTACTCAAAAATTTCAGCAAATGAGCATTTGCTTGACCATCAACGGGTGGAGCTGTAATCATAATCTTGAGTTCATCATCATGTAATCCCACGATTTGATCTTTGCTAGCTTTGGGTTGCAAAATGATTTTAAGACGTAGCCCTTCAGGCGTTTGTTCGATTGCAGACATAACTAAATTTACTCACCACATTTATAATAAGGGCTGGAAAATCCAGCCCGAAAAATAATGTTATTTTTGACCGCACTTTAAGCGGCGATTACCCATAAACCCTGGAAGTAGTCGTAAAAGAGATTATTCAAAAATAACAGAACAATGGCGATAACCATCGGTGAAAAATCAATCATGCCTACTGTGGGTAAAATGCGTTTAATTGGTTTTAATACTGGCTCAGTCAGCTGATATAACGCATAGAATGCAGGGTTATTGCCACGATTAAACCAACTTAAAATTGCACCTGCGATTAACACATAGAAAATGGCTATACCGATATTTTTAATTAGCCCTAATATGCCCAATAGTAGGAAGTAGTTGAGATTTAATCCGCCAAATAGAACTGATTTTAATCCGCAAAGCAAGAAGACTAAAACCAGTGCAGCGGTTTCCACTTTTCTTACCACAGGAAAAACTTTACGCAATGGCGCAATAACCGGCTGGGTTAATTTCAGCGTAAATTGAGAAATGGGATTGTAATAATCCACGTTCGCTAAAGGCAGCCATGTGCGTAAAATTAACACTAAACAGTACAGATCGATAATCGATCCTAAAAATAACGCAGTTTGGGAAATCTCCATTATAACCAACCTTTCCGTTTAAAATAGATATAAGGCGTAATTGCCGCACCAATCATTAAGCCGATAGCCATTAGATAGCCATATTTAAAATGTAGCTCTGGCATAAAGTCAAAGTTCATCCCGTAAGTGGATGCCACAAGGGTTGCCGGTAGGAACATGACCGACACTATCGAGAAGAATTTCATGATTTTATTCTGCTCGATATTAATATAACCCATCGCCGCCTGCATTAAAAAGTTTACTTTTTGGAATAAAGACTCATTGTGCGGTTGCAAGGATTCGATATCTCGTAAGATTTCACGTGCTTGTTCCAATTGATTTGGAGGCAAGCGAGTTTTACGCACCAAAAAACCCAATGCGCGTTGTGTATCCATCAAACACAAACGCACTTTAGAACTGGTATCTTCTTGTTCGGTTAGCGTATTTAAGGCTTCATCGAAAGCTTCATCTTGTGTGCCGTTTAAAATCACACGACTTAATTTTTCTAAATCTGCATAGACGTTTTCAATAACATCCGCTAATTGCTCAATTTTAGTTTCAAATAAGTCGAGCAAAACTTCATATGCATTACATTCTAATAAACGCTGGCTACGGGAACGCATACGATATAAACGGAATGCCGGTAATTCACGATCACGTAGGGTAAATAAGCGCCCATCACGAATAGTAAACGCTACGCTTGCGAGGTCAGCGTAATTTTCTTCGTCTTCACAATAGAAGAATGAGTGCAAGTGTAAACCATCCTCGTCTTCAAAGAAACGAGCCGATGCTTCGATGTCTTCTAATTCGAGGAATGAGGCGAGACTTTGGCCTAGGCCTTCTTGCAACATTTCACGCTCTTCCCCTGATGGCTCAAGCAAATCCAACCAAATGGCAGAACTGAGGTCGGCCGGCTCGTCATCAATACGAAGCAAGCGGGAATCGTTAATGGCAAAAGCGTTAATCATTGGTCATACTCCTTTTGGGATTATGAAGATCTAACTGTGAACAAAAAAGATCAAACGAAATGAGCACTAGGGAAAAGTGCGGTCAAATTTTTCATGTTTTAAAATTTTAAAAATGGGTTTCGTTCGATAAAAGATGCCGAAGAAAGGTAAGTTGATTACCAGCGAACTCTCGCTGATAAGAGGCGAGAGTCTAAAGCGATATTCGGTATCGACTATGACTGTCCAAAGTGTGTGTCCTTCTCGTTAAAAAATCGGGCGAATGTTACGCTTGAAAGGCACTTTCGTCAAGTATTATTGAAAAGGACACGGTACTTTTAATTAATTGGTATATTGATTAATTGCGTTAGTAACCTCTTGATCTTGATAAATATTATTAACAATATCTTTGAATGTTTCGCCTAACACTTTTTGAATTTCATCATTGCTCGCATTAAATGCACCAGATTGTGAACGGGTCGCATTAAAGGTTTTGTTGTATTGTCCGCGTGGACCTTGTACATAAACAACCGCTTGAATTTTGCTGTTTAAGGTATAACGTAAATTACCTTGCTCAACTTTAGCGTTGAATTCTTTTACATCAACAGTTACGCCAGCATTTGCATTATTCGCTTGTCCAATACGGAAACCTTTGCTGACTAAATTTTGTTGCATCACTTGTTGGAAAAGTTGAGTCACGCTTGGTGAGGCGTTTAATTTAATCAGTTCACCTGATTTAGTATAAGTTGCAATTTCTTGTTGTGGACGAGAATCGCGGGTATTAACTGTTACCACTGCTGATTGGTTGATATTCATTGATGCAGTTGGTGATTGAGGGGTAAAAGTTAAGGTATTAGATTGCGCTTGGCAACCCGCTAAAAATAATGTTGCAGCGGCCAACGTCATTGTTGATAATGCTTTGATTTTGTTTGTTACTTTCATAATTTCCTCATTGAATTAGGTTAATTTGTGTTATTCTTACAAACTTAACGCTGAATGTATAGCAAAAAGTTAGGGAGTTTTATGTCAAAACAGCAAGAATTATTAGAGAGAATTCAGGCCGAATTTCAACCGCACTTTGCCACCGTAGAAAATGAAAGCCATATGCATAGTTCTGGTCGAGGGGCTGATTCTCATTTTAAATTAGTAATTGTCAGCGATGCTTTTGAAGGCATGCGCAAGGTACAACGTTACCAAAAACTTTACCAACTTTTTGCCGATGATTTAAAAAATGGCATTCACGCATTAGCGCTTCATCTTTATACAAAAAGTGAATGGGAAAAACAAGGTGAAGCATTTCCAGAATCACCAAATTGTCTTGGGATTGGTCAATAGGGAAATTACTATCGGGTAATGTAGAATGGTCTTTTGGTTAACTGTAACATTACCACCTATTAAAGAGTATTGTGAAAATCAGTTCACAAATATTTTACAAAAAGTGCGGGTTAAAGTGGAATAACCCCTTATTTTCCGCTAGAATAGTGTGCTTTTAAATTTTAATTTTGGGCAAGTTAATAGTTGTTTAACTTGTCGAGACATTAAAACAGATTTGAGTTTCTATTTATGTGGCAGTTGATAATGCTTTGTTTTAAAAGTATTTTTGTCACGCTCAATCGTGAGATTGCTTTTAAGGCGTAGGCTTTGATTGCAGTCGTGTTTTTAACCTAGAAAAGTAGTGCAAACAGTATGATTACAATCAAAAAAGGCTTGGATCTTCCTATTGCAGGAAAACCAGCACAAGTAATCCATAGCGGTAACGCTGTGAATCAGGTTGCGATTCTTGGTGAAGAGTATGTGGGTATGCGTCCTTCTATGAAGGTACGTGAAGGCGATGTCGTGAAAAAAGGCCAAGTGCTTTTTGAAGACAAGAAAAACCCAGGAGTGGTTTTCACAGCCCCTGCGAGTGGTACTATCACTGTAATTAATCGTGGCGAAAAACGTGTATTACAATCTGTGGTCATTGATGTGCAAGGTAATGAGTCTGTTACTTTTGCCAAATATAACGCAGATCAACTTAATACGCTTTCTTCCGAGCAAGTTAAACAAAATCTTATTGACTCTGGTTTATGGACAGCATTGCGCACTCGTCCATTTAGCAAAGTACCAGCAGTGGATGCAGAACCTTCCTCCTTATTTATTAATGCCATGGATACTAATCCTTTGGCGGTCAATCCAGAAGTAGTGTTGAGTGCTCATCATCAAGATTTTATTGATGGTTTAACCGTATTAAGTCGTCTATTTCCAAATAAACCATTAAATCTATGTAAAGCGAGTGATAGTAATATTCCAACCGTGGATTTAGCTAATCTAAAAGTACATGATTTTGGTGGTGTTCATCCTGCTGGTTTAGTGGGTACACATATTCACTTTATCGATCCGGTTGGTGTTCATAAAAGCGTATGGCATATCAATTACCAAGATGTGGTTGCTGTAGGTAAATTATTCACTACGGGCGAGCTTTATGTAGAACGTATAGTATCTCTTGCTGGTCCGCAAGTGAAAGACCCTCGTTTAGTTCGTACTGTAATTGGCGCTAACCTTTCTCAATTAACAGCAGGCGAATTGAAAGGCGGCAATAACCGTGTGATTTCTGGTTCTGTACTTTGTGGTCAAACTGCAAAAGATGCTCACGACTATTTGGGTCGTTATGCATTACAAGTTTCTGTGATTGCAGAAGGTAATGAGAAAGAGTTCTTAGGTTGGATCACACCACAATCGAACAAATACTCGATTACCCGTACCGTATTAGGTCACTTTGGTAAAAAATTATTCAACTTCACTACCGCAGAAAATGGTGGTGAGCGTGCAATGGTACCAATCGGTAGCTATGAGCGCGTGATGCCGTTGGATATTTTACCGACATTATTATTACGTGATTTAATCGTGGGCGATACCGATGGCGCACAAGCGTTAGGTTGTCTTGAATTAGATGAAGAAGACTTAGCGTTATGTTCTTTCGTTTGCCCAGGCAAATATGAATACGGTTCAATCTTGCGTCAAGTATTAGATAAGATTGAGAAGGAAGGTTAAAAATGGGTTTAAAAAATCTTTTTGAAAAAATGGAACCCGCGTTTTTACCAGGCGGTAAATACAGCAAGCTTTATCCGATCTTTGAATCGATTTATACCTTGCTTTATACACCGGGTACGGTAACGCACAAAAACACACACGTTCGTGATGCGTTAGACTCAAAACGTATGATGATTACGGTTTTCCTTGCGTTGTTCCCTGCGATTTTCTACGGGATGTACAATGTGGGTAACCAAGCGATCCCTGCCTTAAATCAATTAGGCAATTTAGATCAATTAATTGCTAATGATTGGCACTATGCACTTGCAAGTTCATTAGGTTTAGACTTGACCAATAATGCAACTTGGGGCTCAAAAATGGCATTAGGGGCGATCTTCTTCTTACCAATTTACTTAGTGGTATTTACCGTTTGTACAATTTGGGAATTATTGTTCTCAGTGGTGCGTGGTCATGAAGTAAATGAAGGGATGTTCGTTTCAACCATTTTATTTGCGTTAATCGTTCCACCAACATTGCCATTATGGCAAGCGGCACTTGGTATCAGCTTTGGTATCGTAGTAGCGAAAGAAATCTTCGGTGGTGTAGGTCGTAACTTTATGAACCCTGCGCTTGCTGGTCGCGCATTCTTATTCTTTGCTTATCCGGCTCAAATTTCCGGTGACTTAGTATGGACTGCTGCAGATGGTTTCTCTGGTGCAACCGCACTTTCACAATGGTCTCAAGGTGGTCAAGCCGCATTACAACACACTGTAACAGGTCAACCAATTACTTGGATGGATGCATTCATCGGTAATATTCCTGGTTCAATGGGTGAGGTTTCAACGCTTGCGTTATTAATCGGTGGTGCGTTAATTGTATTCACCCGTATTGCTTCTTGGCGCATTATGGCTGGTGTTATGATCGGTATGATTGGAACAGCAACCTTATTCAACTTAATCGGTTCTGATTCTAACCAAATGTTCTCAATGCCTTGGCATTGGCACTTTGTATTAGGTGGTTTTGCACTTGGTATGATCTTCATGGCTACAGACCCTGTGTCAGCTTCATTCACCAATACAGGTAAATGGTGGTACGGTGCGTTAATTGGCGTGATGGCGGTATTAATTCGTACAGTGAACCCAGCTTATCCAGAAGGGATGATGTTAGCGATTTTATTTGCAAACTTATTTGCACCAATTTTCGACTACATCGTGGTTCAAGCAAATATCAAACGTCGGAGAGCAAGAACAAATGGCTAAATTTAATAAAGATAGCGTTAGCGGTACAGTTACCGTTGTTGTGTTGCTAAGTTTAGTGTGTTCTATCGTGGTTTCTGGTGCTGCAGTAGCATTAAAATCCAAACAAGATGAACAAAAAGCACTCGACGTTCAACGTAACATTTTAACTGTTGCTGGCTTAATGAAAGAAGATAATGCATCAGTAATCAAAGACACTTACAACAAATTTATTGAACCTCGTTTAGTGGATTTGCAAAGTGGTGATTACGTTCAAGCTTCAGCAGAAGAAATCAATAAATTTGAACCTAAAGATGCCGTTAAAGATCCAGCTAAAAGCCAAGCTATCCCAGCTGAGGCAGATAAAGCAGGGATCAAGGTCCGTGCAAACCAAGCGCGTGTTTATCTTGTAAAAGATGAGCAAGGCAATGTAACCCAAGTTGTATTACCAATGTATGGCCGTGGTTTATGGTCAACCATGTATGGTTTTGTTTCTGTTGCACCAGATGCGAATACCATCAAAGGTATTACTTACTATGATCAAGGTGAAACAGCTGGTCTTGGGGGCGAAATTGCGAACCCTCGTTGGCAAGCACAGTTTGTCGATAAAAAATTATTCGATGAGCAAGGTAACCAAAAATTCAAAATCTACAAAGGTAGCTCTGCTGCAGATAAAGAGCACGGTGTAGATGGTTTATCAGGTGCAACTTTAACCAGTAACGGTGTTCAAGGTTCATTTGATTATTGGTTCAGCCAAAATGGCTTTGGTCCATTCTTAGCGAAATTTAAAGCAGGAGAAATCAAATAATGGCTGATGCAAAAGTAAACTTAAAAGGTCTTTTATTCGATCCTATTGTTAAAAATAACCCGATTGCCTTGCAAATTTTGGGTATCTGTTCTGCATTAGCGGTAACAACCCAATTACAAACAGCAATCGTTATGGCGATTGCGGTAAGTTTGGTAACCGGTTTCTCCAGTTTGTTCATTTCATTGATTCGTAACTATATTCCAAATAGTATCCGTATCATTGTACAACTGGCGATTATCGCATCTTTAGTAATCTTGGTTGACCAAGTATTAAAAGCTTATGCCTATGGTTTATCTAAACAGCTTTCTGTATTCGTTGGCCTTATCATTACAAACTGTATCGTAATGGGTCGTGCAGAAGCGTTTGCGATGAAATCACCTCCGCTAGAAAGCTTTGTTGATGGTATCGGTAATGGTTTAGGTTATGGTGCGATCTTATTAATTGTCGCCACATTACGTGAATTAATCGGTTCTGGTCGTTTATTTGGTTTCCCTGTATTCCAAACGATTCAAGACGGCGGTTGGTATCAACCAAACGGTTTATTCCTTCTTGCACCAAGTGCGTTCTTTATTATCGGCTTCGTTATTTGGGGCTTAAGAACGTGGAAACCTGAGCAACAGGAGAAATAATCAATGGAACATTATATTAGCCTATTCGTGAAGGCGATCTTCATTGAAAACATGGCGCTTTCTTTCTTCTTAGGGATGTGTACTTTCCTTGCAGTTTCTAAGAAAGTTTCTACGGCGTTTGGCCTTGGTGTTGCGGTAACAGTGGTACTTGGTATTGCGGTGCCTGCGAACCAATTTGTATACGAACATGTATTAAAAGATGGCGCATTAGTAGAAGGTGTAAGCCTTGAGTTTTTAAACTTTATTACCTTTATCGGGATTATTGCGGGTCTTGTTCAATTACTTGAAATGGCTTTAGATAAATTCTTCCCAGCACTTTATAACGCATTAGGTATTTTCCTTCCACTTATCGCTGTAAACTGTGCGATCTTTGGTGGTGTCTCTTTTGCGGTACAACGTGAATACACTTTTGCAGAATCTGCAGTTTATGGTGTGGGTGCAGGGCTTGGTTGGATGTTAGCAATCGTTGCGCTTGCAGGCTTAACCGAAAAAATGAAATATGCCGATGTACCGGCAGGCTTAAAAGGATTAGGGATTACCTTTATCACTGCAGGCTTGATGGCGCTTGGCTTTATGTCATTCTCTGGTATTCAGTTATAAGGAGGCATAAATGAGCGAATCTTCAATTTTATTATTAGGTGTTGCGGCATTTACGGTTATCCTTTTAGTGCTCGTTGCGATTATTTTATTCGCTAAATCAAAATTAGTGGATTCTGGTGATATCACCATTTCTATTAATGACGATCCTGAAAAAGCGATCACCTTACCTGCTGGTGGTAAATTGCTTGGTGCATTAGCAAGTAAAGGTATCTTCGTTTCTTCTGCTTGTGGTGGCGGTGGCTCTTGTGGTCAATGTGTGGTGAAAGTGAAAAGTGGCGGTGGTGAAATTTTACCAACCGAACTTTCTCACATTAATAAACGTGAAGCAAAAGAAGGTTATCGTTTAGCTTGCCAAGTGAATGTAAAAGGCAATATGGACGTTGAACTTCCAGAAGAAATCTTCGGCGTGAAAAAATGGGAATGTACCGTTATTTCTAATGATAACAAAGCAACCTTCATTAAAGAGCTTAAATTGGCTATTCCTGAAGGCGAAGAAGTACCTTTCCGTGCAGGTGGTTATATCCAAATCGAAGCTGATCCACATACGGTTTACTATAAAGATTTTGATATTCCAGAAGAATACCATGAAGATTGGGATAAATACGATTTATGGCGTTATGTGTCTAAAGTGGACGAGCATATTATCCGTGCTTACTCAATGGCTTCATATCCAGAAGAGAAAGGCATCATTATGCTTAACGTGCGTATTGCAACGCCTCCACCACGTCAACCTGATGCACCTCCAGGTCAAATGTCTTCTTATATTTGGTCATTAAAACCAGGTGATAAAGTGACAATTTCAGGTCCGTTCGGTGAATTCTTCGCAAAAGAAACTGACAATGAAATGGTCTTCATCGGTGGTGGTGCAGGTATGGCACCAATGCGTTCTCATATCTTTGACCAATTAAAACGTTTACACTCTAAACGTAAAATGTCATTCTGGTATGGTGCACGCTCTAAACGTGAAATGTTCTATGTAGAAGATTTTGATCAGCTTCAAGCCGAAAATCCTAACTTTACATGGCACGTGGCATTATCTGATCCGTTACCAGAAGATAACTGGACAGGTTACACTGGCTTTATTCACAACGTACTTTATGAAAACTACTTGAAAAATCATGAAGCACCAGAAGATTGTGAATACTACATGTGTGGACCTCCGGTAATGAACGCGGCGGTCATCAAAATGTTGAAAGACCTCGGTGTTGAAGATGAAAACATCTTATTAGATGACTTCGGTGGTTGATTTTAGTTAATCAAAACATCATGAATACTGACCGCACTTTGTGATGAAGTGCGGTCAATATTTAAGATGGATTACAGGCAAGCTGATGGAAGAGTCGGTTTGCCTGTAATTCATATATTTAGGAAGGAATAGATGAAAAAAGTATTAAGCGGATTGATTGCTTTAATCCTAGCTTGTTCATTAAGTGCATGTAAGAAAGATCCCGAAATTATTTCACTTAGTGGTAAAACCATGGGAACTACTTACCATATCCGTTATATTGAGGATGATTCTGTTAGCGAAAACGCACAAAAAACACATGAACAAATTGAAGTGGTTTTAAAAGACGTGAATCAGAAAATGTCTACTTACATTAAAGATTCTGAATTAAGTCGCTTTAATCAAAATACACAAGTGAATACACCAATTGAAATATCTGCTGACTTTGCGAAAGTATTACAAGAAGCGATCCGTTTAAATCAGGTTACTGAAGGTTCATTGGATGTGACGGTAGGACCTGTAGTGAATTTATGGGGATTTGGCCCAGAAAAACGTCCAGAACGTAAACCAACCCCAGAACAACTTGCTGAACGTCAAAGTTGGGTGGGAATTGATAAAATTCACCTTGATATGAGCGGTAACACCCCAACATTAAGTAAAGCAGTACCGCAGGTTTATATTGATTTGTCATCTATTGCTAAGGGCTTTGGCGTGGATCAAGTTGCAGATGTATTAGAGCAATATCACGTACAAAGCTATATGGTAGAAATTGGCGGGGAAATTCGCGCTAAAGGTAAAAATCCCGAGAATAAAGCGTGGCAAATCGCCATTGAAAAACCGAATAATACCGGTGAAAGAGCTGTTCAAGAAGTGATAGGTTTAAATAATATGGCGATGGCGACCTCAGGCGATTACCGTATTTATTTTGAGGAAAACGGTCAACGCTTTGCTCATGAAATCGATCCAAAAACAGGTTATCCAATTCAGCATCATTTAGCCTCAATTACCGTGCTCGCACCAAGTTCGATGACGGCTGATGGCTTATCTACTGGTTTATTTGTACTCGGTGAAAATAAAGCACTTGAAGTGGCTGAGAAAGAAAATATTCCCGTGTATTTAATTATGAAAACGGAAAAAGGCTTTGAAACGAAAATGTCGTCAGCCTTCCAAAAATTACTCGAAAATAAGGAATAATCATGCAAACGTTATTTTTTACTCTATTAGCTTTTGTGGCAATCATCGTATTGATGTCAGTAGGCTTTATCTTTAAAAAACAAGCTTTAAAAGGCAGCTGTGGAGGTCTTTCTTCACTCGGTATTGCCAAAGCCTGTGATTGCGATAAACCTTGCGACACTTTGCAAGAAAAATTAGATGCTGGCGATGAAAATGCCAAAGCTGAATACGAACAAAAATTTGCGAAGAAAGACGATGATTCGCAATTTTATGAAGTGAAGTAGTTCCATTTAACGTTGTGATGAGAGAACAGTATGCCCTATGTCAATATTAAAGTGACCGGTGGAGCAGAGGCGCCGACAGCTAAACAAAAAGCAGAGTTAATTGAAGGTGTCACCCATTTATTACAGAAAGTGTTAAACAAAAATCCCGAAACGACAGTGGTGGTTATTGACGAAGTCGATATGGATAACTGGGGGATTGGAGGGAAAACGGTAACTTCTCGACGTTCAATGAAGTGATCATGCCGTAACCTGTATGAAAGAGCCCGAAATTGTCGGGCATTTTTACTCTTACTTGATTTGCGGTAGAATGCCCAATTATTTATTTAGTGGAACATTTATTACTAAACTATGAAATCACAAACCTACGAAAAACATTTTCCGAAATTCTCTGCAGAACAACTTGCCGAAAATTCCACTAAAAAAGTCATTTGCGGTATGTCCGGCGGGGTAGATTCTTCGGTGTCTGCCTTTATTCTTCAACAACAAGGCTACCAAGTGGAAGGCCTGTTTATGAAAAACTGGGAAGAAGATGACGATACCGATTATTGTACAGCCGCAGCGGATCTTGCTGATGCGCAAGCAGTATGTGACAAGCTAGGTATTAAGCTACATAAAATCAATTTTGCGGCAGAATATTGGGATAACGTGTTTGAACATTTCTTAACAGAATACAAAGCTGGTCGTACGCCAAACCCAGATATTTTGTGCAATAAAGAAATTAAATTTAAAGCTTTCTTGGAATATGCAGCGGAAGATTTGGGCGCTAACTATATTGCTACTGGTCATTATGTGCGTCGTCGTGGTGCAGATAATCAAGCAGAGCTATTGCGTGGCTTAGATAGCAATAAAGACCAAAGCTATTTTCTTTACACGTTGAGTAAAAATCAGGTAGGCCAAAGCCTTTTCCCTGTTGGTGAAATTGAAAAGCCGATCGTACGTGCTATTGCGGAGGATTTAGGCTTAATCACTGCGAAGAAAAAAGACTCTACTGGGATTTGTTTTATCGGTGAGCGTAAGTTTAAGGATTTCTTAGCACGTTATTTGCCGGCTCAACCAGGTGACATCCGTACCGTAGATGGAGAGATTATTGGTCGCCATGAAGGTTTGATGTATCACACTCTCGGGCAGCGTAAAGGGTTAGGGATCGGTGGATTAAAAAATGCTGGTGATGAAGCCTGGTATGTAGTGGATAAAGATGTCGAAAACAATGAATTGATTGTGGCACAAGGCCATGATCATCCACGTTTGTTCTCCAAAGGCTTAATTGCTAAACAGTTACATTGGATAAATCGCGAACCTGTACGTGAGGCGTTCCGTTGCACAGTGAAAACTCGTTATCGCCAAACGGACATAGCTTGTTTGGTTGAGCCAATTGATGATGATTGCATTCGAGTGATTTTTGATGAACCGCAAGCCGCGGTCACACCAGGTCAATCAGCGGTATTTTACCTAGATGAAGTGTGCTTGGGTGGCGGCATTATTGAAGAACGAATTTAATCAACATTTAACAAAGTACGGTCAGAAATTTAACGGTTTTTCTGACCACACTTTTTCTTTTATCGTATTTCAATTTTCGTCAATTTGAAAAAATGATGATATTTTGATATTATAACAACTGTATATGGGAACAATTCCTTAAGTCCTTCTGAGTGTTTCCTTCAAAATCGCACTTCTCCGTGCTGTCATTTGTGATGGTTCCATTGCACCATTTGGGGCTTAAGCCCTGTTTTGTTTAATTTTATTAGAGATCACTTAACGTCTAAGGGGAAAGCTTGTCTTTATCTAAATTTATGGAAAAACAGACGTCATTCAATCCTTTAGTGATTGGCGTAACGTTATTTTTTGTTGTATTACTAGTCTCAATGATTTTAATTTTACCTGAACAAACACAAACGTTATTAAATGTTGTTAAATCAGGTATTTTTGCCAATTTTAGTTGGTTTTATGTATTAGTATTTTCAGTATTTTTGTGTTTTTTAGTCATTTTGTCGGTGAGTAGCCTAGGCAATATTAAACTGGGAAATGATGAAGAGGAACCCGAATTTGGTTTTCTATCTTGGTTAGCGATGTTATTTGCTGCAGGCATGGGTGTTGGATTGATGTTTTTTGGTGTTGCAGAGCCATTGACGCATTATTTATCTGATATTACATCTGGTGCAGCAGAGCATAAGCAACAAGAAGCATTATTACATACCCTATTTCACTGGGGGATTCATGCTTGGGCCGTGTATGGAACCATAGCCTTAGCGTTAGCCTACTTTGGGTTTCGCTATAAATTGCCACTGGCATTACGTTCTTGTTTCTATCCGTTATTGAAAGAGCGTATTAATGGCAAGTTAGGCGATCTTATCGACATAATGGCGCTACTTGCTACCTTATTCGGTATTATTACAACGTTAGGTTTCGGTGCTTCTCAATTGGGGGCCGGCTTACATCAATTAGGCTGGATTAGTGAAAATAGCTTTAGTCTACAAATTATCGTGATTGCCGTGGTAATGAGTTTAGCGATATTTTCCGCGATTTCTGGCGTAGGGAAAGGGGTAAAAATCTTAAGTGAACTAAATTTAACATTAGCTTTCAGCTTATTAATTTTTGTGTTGGTGGCTGGTCCGACATTATACTTGCTATCGGCTTTTAGCGACAATATCGGCACTTATTTTGGCAATTTAGTACAATTAAGCTTTAAAACTTACGTTTATGAACAGGAACATACTGATTGGTTTAGTGGTTGGACAATTCTCTATTGGGCATGGTGGTGTTCTTGGGCGCCATTTGTAGGCCTATTTATTGCTAGAATTTCCAGAGGACGTACAATTCGAGAATTTATTTTCGGTGTATTAGTCATTCCTAGTATGTTTGGCATATTGTGGTTTACTGTATTTGGAAACACGGCTATTTGGCTAAATGATGGCGAGGCGGCAGGTGCATTAGGACAAATGATTTCCTCACCTGAAACGTTACTCTTTAAGTTTTTGGATTATTTACCGCTTTCTGGTTTAACCGGTTTAGTGAGTTTAGTGGTAATTTCTTTATTCTTTATTACTTCGGCAGACTCCGGTATTTATGTGCTAAATAATATTGCATCTCGCGATAAAAGTCTTACATCGCCTCGTTGGCAAGCAGTGATGTGGGGTGTATTAATGTCAGTTGTTGCCATTGTTTTGATGCAATCAGGTGGCTTGGCTAATCTACAGGCAATGACCTTATTAGTGGCATTACCTTTTGCGATATTGATGTTGATTATGTGCTTTAGTTTATGGAAAGGCTTGAATGCGGATAAAAAATATTTTGATACTAAGGTCAATCCAACCAGTATTTTCTGGACAGGAGATAACTGGCAAGATCGTTTGGAGCAGATGATGAATCAAACGCAAGAAAAAGATACATTACGTTTCCTCAAACATACGGTTTTACCGGCTATGCGTGAGTTACGCCAAGAATTGATTAGTAAATATGAGTTGAGCGTACAAATTAACACGTTATTTGAACAAGATGAACCTGCCGTGGAATTGGTTATTCAAAAAGAATCCATGCGTGATTTTATGTATGGTGTGAAATCTGTTGGTAGAGATGTCTCTAAACAGCTAATTAATGATGATAACTTACCACATATTCAGCATAGTATGACCTATGAACCGTATACCTATTTCTTTGATGGACGAGTGGGATATGATGTGCAATATATGAATCAAGATGAATTGATTGCCGATATGTTGAAACATTATGAACGCTACTTAAGTTTGCTAGATGATGTAGGCCAAGAATTGATGGCACACGAGCAAACAGAACTGGCTGAATAATAAGACTAAAGTGCGGTTGAAAATAACATTATTTTTTGACCGCACTTTTAAAATTACCTCTTGAGACAAATGCATAAAAAGAGTATATTCAAGCCCAAATTTTCAATTTAATTCTAACGGAGTTTTTCTATGTTTGGTTTATCCCCAGCACAAATGATTATTTTATTAGTCGTGATTTTATTAGTATTTGGGACGAAAAAATTACGTAATGCGGGCTCTGATCTCGGTGCAGCAGTAAAAGGCTTTAAAAAGGCGATGTCTGACGATGAACCGAAAAAAGATGCGGAATTTACTCAAATTAAAGACGGTACAACAACCGCTGAAAAAACTGAAACTGTAAAAGATAAAGAACAGGCATAACCGTGTTTGATATTGGTTTTTCCGAACTTGTTTTATTGATGCTTGTGGGCTTAGTAGTACTAGGCCCTAAGCGTTTACCTGTGGCTATTCGCACGGTAATGGGCTGGGTGAAAACGATCCGTGGGTTGGCAGCTAATGTTCAAAATGAATTAAAACAAGAGCTTAAATTGCAAGAATTGCAAGATAGCATCAAGAAAGCGGAACAACTGAATCTAAAACAGCTTTCCCCAGACTTAAGTAAAACCGTTGAAGAGCTAAAAGAGCAAGCTCAAAAAATGCGTGCAGAGCTAGAAGAAAAAGCGGCTGCTGCGGGCACAACGGTCGAAGAGCAAATTAAAGAAATTAAAAGTGCGGCTGAAAATTTGGCTGAAACAACATCGACAGAGCATGTAGAGAATGAACTTGCTGAAGTTTCAGAACTTGAAAAAACAGAAGTAGATTTGACCGCACTTGAAGCCCATGAACAAGCTGAATTAACCGAGCGTTTATCTGATTACTATTCGCCGGATGATGTGGAACTGCAACCAGCACCTAAATCTGAAGCTAAGTCCTAGAGAATAATTATGAGCAATACGACGGACGATTCCCAACCGCTAATTACCCATCTTGTTGAACTCAGAAACCGCTTATTACGTTGTGTAATTTGTATTTTAGTGGTTTTTGTGGCGTTGGTTTATTTTTCTAATGATATTTATCATTTTGTTGCTGCACCTTTAACGGCTGTGATGCCAAAAGGCGCAACCATGATTGCCACCAATATCCAAACGCCTTTCTTTACACCAATTAAATTAACTGCGATTGTATCGGTGTTTATTTCGGTGCCTTATTTGCTTTATCAAATTTGGGCGTTTGTTGCACCGGCGCTGTATCAACATGAAAAACGTTTAATTTATCCGTTATTATTTTCCAGTACAGTTTTATTCTATTGGGGTGTAGCATTTGCTTATTATATTGTTTTCCCTTTTGTGTTTAGTTTCTTTACCCAAACTGCACCGGAAGGGGTGGCTATCGCCACAGATATCAGTAGTTACCTTGATTTTGCGCTAGCGTTATTCTTGGCATTTGGTGTGTGTTTTGAAGTACCCGTTGCTATTATTTTGCTTTGCTGGACAGGTGTCACAACCACGAAAGCATTGGCGGCAAAACGTCCTTATATTATTGTGGGAGCATTCTTTGTTGGCATGATCTTAACGCCACCAGACGTTTTCTCTCAAACTTTACTCGCTGTACCGATGTGCCTTTTATTTGAATTAGGCTTGTTAGTTGCTCGTTTCTATCAACCGAAAGAGAATGAAGAAGAGACAACGGATGAAGAAAGTGCGGTAGAAAATCAGGCTGATTTAAATCACAAAGATTAAGAAAATGGGCGTAGGTGATACGCCCTTTTAACATCATAAAAAACAGGAATATTATTATGACTCAACAAATTTTAGGCGGTTTCCCAACCCGTCGTCTTCGTCGTTTACGTAAACATGATTTTAGCCGTCGTTTAGTGGCAGAAAATACCTTAACAGCTAATGATTTAATTTATCCAGTATTTATTATTGAAGGCGAAAATCATCGTGAACCAGTGCCTTCAATGCCTAAAGTTGAACGTTTAACGATCGATCAATTATTAATTGAAGCAGGCCTTTTGGTGAAATACGGTGTGCCAGTGATCGCATTATTCCCTGTGGTTGAGCAAGATAAAAAATCTTTAATGGCAGATGAAGCGTTTAACCCAAATGGTTTGGTACAGCGAGCAGTGAGAGCATTAAAAGGCGCTTATCCAGAATTAGGTGTGTTAACAGATGTCGCACTCGATCCTTATACATTACACGGACAAGATGGGATCATTGATGAAGAAGGCTATGTCTTAAACGATATCACAACAGATATCCTGATTAAACAGGCTGTTTCACACGCTGAAGCAGGTGCTGATATTGTGGCGCCGAGTGATATGATGGATGGACGTATTAGTCGTATTCGTCAGGCGTTGGAAGAGAATGGTCATATCAACACGCAAATTATGGCATACTCAGCGAAATATGCGTCTAATTACTATGGTCCATTCCGTGATGCAGTCGGTTCTGCGGGTAATCTGAAAGGTGGCGATAAGAAAACTTACCAACTTGATCCGGCAAATGGCAATGAGGGCTTGCAAGAAGTCGCACTTGATTTACAAGAAGGTGCGGATATGGTGATGGTAAAACCAGGTATGCCATATTTGGATATGGTCTATCGCGTGAAAGAGTATTTCGGCGTGCCGACTTTTGCTTACCAAGTTTCTGGCGAATACGCGATGCATATGGCAGCTATTCAAAATGGTTGGTTAAAAGAAAAAGAATGCATTATGGAATCATTGCTTTGTTTTAAACGTGCGGGTGCAGATGGTATCTTAACGTACTTTGCGAAGCAGGTTGCAGAGTGGCTTTACTTAGAAGGTAAAAATAAATAAGGACTTTTTAAGTTGAAGTGTTAGCTTAGATGCTGATTTTAGATCTTATCTAATAGAAACGAGAAAATATTGAATATTTTCTCGTTTTTTATTTTTTCTTCATTTTTTCTATAAAAAAACTGTTGCTAAATTGATTTTTCCATTGCTATATTGGAGGCACACCGTAAGAAGACGGTGAAATAAAATAATTTTACACACATCATACTCACTACTAGAAGGAAAATCCTATGTCAGCAGTAGCATCCTTAGACGAATTTCTCGAAAAAGTGGCTCAACGTGATGGCCACCAACCTGAGTTTTTACAAGCCGTTCGTGAAGTGTTTACTTCAATCTGGCCTTTCTTGGAAGCAAATCCTAAATACCGTTCAGAAGCTTTATTAGAGCGTTTAGTTGAACCTGAGCGCGCATTTCAGTTCCGTGTGGCGTGGACTGATGATAAAGGTCAAGTTCAAGTAAACCGAGCTTTCCGTATTCAATTCAACAGCGCAATTGGTCCATATAAAGGCGGAATGCGTTTCCATCCATCCGTTAACTTATCGATTTTAAAATTCTTAGGCTTTGAACAGATATTTAAAAATGCCTTAACCACATTGCCAATGGGCGGTGCGAAAGGTGGTTCAGATTTTGATCCTAAAGGTAAATCAGATGCAGAAGTCATGCGTTTTTGCCAAGCGTTAATGGCAGAACTTTATCGTCATGTAGGGCCGGATACCGATGTGCCGGCAGGCGATATCGGTGTAGGTGGCCGTGAAGTCGGCTATCTTGCAGGCTATATGAAAAAATTATCAAACCAAGCTGCTTGTGTGTTTACGGGGCGTGGTCTTTCATTCGGTGGAAGTTTAATTCGCCCTGAAGCGACGGGTTATGGTTTGGTGTATTTCGCACAAGCAATGCTCGCTGAAAAAGGGGATTGCTTCCAAGGTAAAACCGTTTTAGTTTCTGGCTCGGGTAACGTGGCGCAATATGCCATTGAAAAAGCGATGGAGCTCGGTGCGAAAGTGGTAACTTGTTCTGACTCAGCAGGTTATGTGTATTTGCCAGAAGGTTTTGACCGTGAAAAATTAGCTGCGTTATTGGAGCTCAAAAATGTAAAACGTGGTCGCGTTCAAGAATTTGCGGAACAGTTTGATTTACAATATTTTGCAGGTAAACGCCCTTGGGAAGTGAAAGCGGATATTGCGCTTCCTTGTGCAACCCAAAATGAATTAGAGATTGCAGACGCTAAAACCTTAATTGCAAATGGCGTGAAATTAGTTGCTGAAGGCGCTAATATGCCAACCACAATTGAAGCAACAGAGGCATTTTTAGAGGCGGGCGTGTTATTTGGCCCAGGTAAAGCAGCAAATGCCGGTGGTGTAGCAACCTCTGGTTTAGAAATGGCACAGAGCTCACAACGTTTGTATTGGACGGCTGAAGAGGTGGATAAACAGCTTCATCGTATCATGTTAGATATTCATGCAAACTGTAAAAAATATGGCACTGTCGCTGGTCAAGCAAACATCAACTATGTTGTCGGGGCAAATGTTGCAGGCTTTGTGAAAGTGGCTGATGCAATGTTGGCGCAAGGGGTTTATTAATTCAATAAATGAATGAAAATTTGGCCGCACTTTGTGATGAAGTGCGGTCATTTTTTATGGTGAATTTCTCAAGTTGAAATGGGCTTGTGGCTTGCTTTTTTGCTCAAAAAGTGTAAAATCTTCAGGCTTTTTGTCTATATATACAGAGAAAAAAGTAAGCTATATTCTTAAATCACTTTCGAGTTTGAGAATATTCTTTTAGTCATTAAACATTTAGAGGAAGGTTATGGTAACCATTCGTTTATCTCGTGGCGGAGCTAAAAAACGCCCATTTTATCAAATCGTAGTAACTGACAGTCGTTCACCACGTGACGGTCGTTTCATTGAGCGTGTAGGTTTCTTCAATCCAATCGCACAAGGTAACGCAGAGCGTCTTCGTGTTGATCTTGAGCGTGTAAACCACTGGGTTGCTCAAGGTGCTTCACTTTCAGACCGTGTTGCAACTTTGGTAAAAGAAGCTCAAAAAGCATAATCTCGCTTTTTGATTTAGTTCTTAAACTAAGATAGGTGAAAATATGGAACAACAACGTATTGAAGTTGTGGGCAAATTAGGCTCAACCTACGGTATTCGTGGGTGGTTACGTATTTATTCATCAACAGAACAAGCTGAAAGTATTTTTGATTATCAACCTTGGTTTTTAAAAATCAAAGGTGAATGGCAGCCTGCAGAATTAGAAAATTGGCGTCATCATAATCACGAAATCATCGTTAAATTAAAAGGCGTTGATGACCGTGAAGCCGCACAAATTTTAGCAAATGTTGAAATTGGTGTGGATTTATCTATATTCCCAGAACTAGAAGAAGGCGATTATTACTGGCACGATTTAATTGGTTGTTCAGTCGTAAACTTAGAAGGTTATACAATGGGAACGGTAACAGAGATGATGGAAACCGGTTCTAATGATGTGTTAGTGGTGAAAGCCAATACCAAAGATGCTTTTGGAAAACAAGAGCGGTTAATTCCGTTCTTGTATGAACAAGTAGTTAAAAGAGTCGATCTCACCACGAAAACAATTGAAGTGGATTGGGACGCTGGTTTCTAATCTCAAGTATGCACAAACGTAATGTAGTAGGCTTTTTATGTGGATAGGGGTAATTTCATTATTCCCCGAAATGTTTAAAGCGATTACGGAATTTGGGGTTACAGGAAGAGCCGTAAAACATAATCTTCTGCAAGTAGAATGTTGGAATCCAAGAGATTTTACATTCGACAAGCATAAAACCGTGGATGACCGTCCTTATGGTGGTGGCCCGGGAATGCTGATGATGGTGCAACCTTTACGGGATGCGATTCATGCTGCGAAAGCAGCGGCAGGAGAAGGCGCAAAGGTGATTTACCTTTCGCCACAAGGACGTAAACTCGATCAAGGCGGCGTAACCGAGCTTGCTCAAAATCAGAAATTGATTTTAGTATGTGGACGTTACGAAGGTATTGATGAGCGATTGATTCAAACTGAAATTGATGAAGAATGGTCAATCGGGGATTACGTTCTGACCGGTGGGGAATTGCCGGCAATGACATTAATTGATGCTGTTGCACGTTTTATTCCCGGTGTATTAGGCAAACAAGCCTCCGCAGAAGAAGATTCTTTTGCAGACGGTTTATTAGATTGCCCGCATTACACCAGACCGGAAGTGTTAGAAGGATTAACTGTGCCATCCGTGCTGATGTCGGGACATCACGAAGAAATTCGGAAATGGCGATTAAAACAATCGCTACAAAGAACGTGGCTCCGACGCCCTGAGCTCTTAGAAGGCCTAGCTCTGACTGACGAACAACGTAAACTGTTAAAAGAGGCGCAAGCCGAGCATAACAGTTAGTTTCAGTTACATCTAGGATCAATAAAGGATCAAACAATGTCTAACATTATCAAACAACTTGAACAAGAACAATTAAAACAAAACGTACCTAGCTTCCGCCCAGGTGATACTTTAGAAGTTAAAGTATGGGTAGTTGAAGGTAGCAAACGTCGTTTGCAAGCATTCGAAGGCGTGGTTATTGCAATTCGTAACCGTGGCTTGCACTCAGCATTTACTTTACGTAAAGTGTCTAACGGCGTAGGTGTTGAGCGTGTATTCCAAACTCACTCACCAGTTGTAGATTCAATCACTGTTAAACGTAAAGGTGCGGTACGTAAAGCTAAACTTTACTACTTACGTGAACGTTCAGGTAAATCTGCTCGTATTAAAGAGCGTTTGGGCGAATAATTCGCAAAATAAAAAAGGCTTGGTTTTCCAAGCCTTTTTTGTTTTCAAGAGCGGTCAGAATTAAGACCGCTTCATGATTTCAAAAAACTCATCGTTGGTTTTCGCCACCATAAGTTTGTCGATAAGGAATTCCATCGCTTCCACTTCACCCATTGGGTTAAGGATTTTGCGCAGAATCCACATTTTTTGTAATTCATCTGGTGTGGTAAGTAAATCTTCTTTACGCGTACCAGAACGGTTGAAGTCAATCGCAGGGAATACACGTTTTTCTGCAATTTTGCGAGAAAGATGTAATTCCATGTTACCAGTACCTTTAAATTCTTCAAAGATAACCTCATCCATTTTTGAACCGGTATCCACAAGTGCAGTTGCAATAATGGTTAAACTACCGCCTTCTTCGACGTTACGCGCCGCACCAAAGAAACGTTTTGGACGATGCAAAGCATTTGCGTCCACACCACCGGAAAGAATTTTACCGGATGCTGGCGTAACAGTGTTGTAAGCACGCGCTAAACGCGTGATAGAGTCGAGTAGAATCACCACATCTTTTTTGTGCTCAACAGAACGTTTTGCTTTCTCGATAACCATTTCTGCCACTTGAACGTGACGAGCCGCTGGTTCATCAAAGGTTGAGGCAATGACTTCACCTTTTACCGAGCGTTGCATTTCAGTTACTTCTTCTGGGCGCTCATCGATTAAAAGCACAATAAGTTCACATTCTGGGTAGTTGTGCGTGATACTTTGTGCAATATTTTGTAGCAACATGGTTTTCCCCGCTTTTGGCGGAGCCACGATAAGACCACGTTGACCTTTACCAATCGGAGAGGCTAAATCTAAAATACGTGCGGTTAAATCTTCGGTTGAGCCATTACCACGTTCCATTCTTAAACGAGAATTTGCGTGTAATGGGGTTAAGTTTTCGAAAAGAATTTTGCTACGAGAGACTTCAGGTTTGTCATCGTTGACTTGGTCGACTTTTAAAAGTGCAAAATAGCGTTCTCCCTCTTTTGGTGGACGGATTTTGCCTTCGATTTTATCACCAGTTTGAAGATTGAAGCGACGAATTTGACTTGGAGAAACGTAGATGTCATCAGGACCAGCAAGGTAGGAACTGTCTGCGGAGCGTAAGAAACCGAAACCATCGGGTAAAATCTCCAATACGCCGCCGCCAAAAATGTCTTCACCGCTCTTGGCGTGCTGTTTCAAAATAGCAAAAACAATATCTTGTTTACGTAAACGGGCAAGATTTTCCAAACCCATTTGTTCTTCGCCAAGTTTCACAAGATCAGAAACAGGCGTGTTTTTAAGTTCTGTAAGATGCATAATTAATAATGTTGGAATTAATAAGAGTTGATAATACTGAATTATTTGAATGGTGGGCAATGCCCTTAAGAATGCTGCGTAAATTACCACTAAAATGCAGTACTGTCTAGTTTTTGTTAGAAAAAACAGGGTAAAATAGCGGACGATATAGAGATTATTATTGCATATTGATTAATTATGCGTAATAATTGAATAATTAATCATTTTTATAATCGAGATAAGGATAACTTATGGCTCTCTGGGGTGGTCGTTTTACACAAGCGGCAGATAAACGTTTTAAAGATTTTAATGATAGCCTGCGTTTTGATTATCGCTTGGCAGAGCAAGATATTGAAGGCTCAATTGGTTGGTCTAAAGCTTTAGTGAATGTTGGTGTATTAAGTGCTGAAGAGCAACAACAGCTAGAGGTTGCTTTAAATGAATTATTAATCGAAGTGCGGTCAAACCCACAAGCAATTTTACAAGATGATGCAGAAGATATTCATAGCTGGGTAGAAAGTAAGCTCATCGATAAAGTGGGTAATTTAGGCAAAAAATTACACACAGGTCGTAGCCGTAATGACCAAGTTGCACTTGATATTAAACTGTGGTGTAAACAGCGTGTAGTCGAGTTGCAAGAGTCTGTTCGTCATCTTCAACGTCACTTGGTACAAACGGCAGAAAATACGCAAGATGCGGTGATGCCGGGTTATACCCATTTACAACGTGCACAACCAATCACTTTTGCCCATTGGTGTATGGCTTATGTGGAAATGTTCGAGCGTGATTATTCACGTCTCGCCGATGCTTATAAACGAATGAATAGCTGTCCATTAGGCAGTGGTGCACTTGCAGGAACAGCCTATGCAGTCGATCGTGAACAATTAGCCACCGATCTTGGTTTTGCTTTTGCGACGCGTAATAGTTTGGATAGCGTCTCTGATCGTGATCATATTGTGGAATTGCTTTCAACGGCTTCTTTAAGTATGGCGCACCTTTCTCGTTTCGCAGAAGATATGATCATTTTCAACAGTGGTGAAGCGAATTTTGTGGAGTTGTCAGATCGTGTGACTTCAGGCTCATCTTTAATGCCGCAAAAGAAAAATCCTGATGCTTGTGAATTGATTCGTGGTAAAGCGGGCCGTGTAATGGGTGCATTAACCGGTATGTTGATGACCTTAAAAGGTTTACCGTTAGCGTATAACAAAGATATGCAAGAAGACAAAGAAGGGATCTTTGATGCGTTAGATACCTGGCAAGATTGCGTAGATATGGCGACTTTTGTATTAGATGAATTGAAAGTGAATACCGACCGTACACGCGAAGCTGCCTTAAAAGGTTACTCAAATGCAACAGAGCTAGCGGATTACCTTGTGGCAAAAGGTGTGCCATTCCGTGATTCTCATCATATTGTCGGTGAAACCGTGGTTTATGCCATTGAAAAAGGAAAAGCCTTGGAAGACTTAACCATTCCTGAATTCCGTCAATTCAGTGATGTGGTAGGGAATGATGTCTATGGCATTCTTTCGCTACAATCTTGTTTAGATAAACGTTGTGCGAAAGGTGGGGTTTCACCACTTCGAGTAGCGGAGGCCATTGCAGAAGCAAAAGCGAGATTAGCTTAATTAGCGTAAATAAAAAGTGATATGCCCCCCAAAAGTTGGACAGGTTAGTTAACTTAAATATTGAGCTCGGTATTGCACTGGGCTCAATCCTTTGAAACCAAGTTTAATTCGTTTTTGGTTGTAATACACTAAATATTCTTCAATTTCAGCCTGTAATTCAGCGATTGAATGATAAATCCGAGAGTAAAAACACGCTGATTTTAGTATCACAAAAAAACTTTCAATCACCGCATTATCGTGACAATTTCCTCGGCGACTCATACTTTGCACCGCTTTACCTTCCAACATATTCTCCCATTCCGCCGTGCCATACAATACACCTTGGTCGCTATGAATAATCGGGCATTCTGTCGGTTTAAGCCGACTAAGCCCTTGTTCTAACCTCTTTTTTACCAATGAAAACTTCGGGCGTGTCGCAAAGTTATAGGCAATAATTTCTCGGTTAGCCAAGTCCATCAACGGTGAAAAATAAAGCGTTTCTTGACCAACATGAAATTCCGTTACATCCGTTACCCATTTTTGATTGAGTGCCGTTGCGGTAAAATCACGATTCAGCAAATTCTGGCAATATGCGATGTTTTTCCACGTTTTCCATGTCTTTTTTTGCGTAAAATGGAATGAATACCTAACTCGTTCATCAGCTTTAACACCGTTTTATGATTCAAATGAAAACCCATTAGCTAATAGATGACGGCAGAATGGGGAATGTTATGAAGTTTAGCCACCTCACGGATACCATAATCCTGTTCGGTGACGAGTTTGATAATTTTCAAACGAAATTGATAAGAGTAGGACATAATCTGCACCTCAAAATAGGTGTCCAGACTTTGGGGTGCAGTTCACTTTATTTGTTTTAAAACAACAATACTTCAATTACTTTAATTACTGCTCTGGATTTTATCTAATCCAGATTAATATTTCGTTTTTTTGCATTTTATATCTTATAGAATATAAATTAAAAATTATACTTTACAAGATATAAAATGATATTTATACTCTATGGCGTATAAATTGAAATTGTATACCGTAGGGTATAAGGAGTAGTAATGGTTATTACCACCGCAAAAATGCTTTCTCATGTAATTCGGGAATTTCGTTATCAAAGAGACCTGTCACAAACTGATGTAGCAAAACTTGCTGGGACTACCCAAGCTAGAATTTCAGCGTTTGAAAATGAACCAGAGCGTACAAAATTAGAAACGTTATTTAAAATTCTGGCAGGATTAGAACTAGAACTTGTTGTGCAACCACGCAAAAAGTCATCTGATATCATCCGTTCAATCAAAGAACCAACTACAACATACGATGATGATGAGGCGTGGTGATGAGCAATACTATTCTAAATGTTGCCATGAATGGCTTATTGGTAGGCGAATGGCGAAAACTCACTAGCGGTGCAACTGAATTTCAGTATGCTAAAAAATGGCTTGAATCTGTGCGTTCACGCCCTATTTCATTGTCATTGCCCTTATCTTACAAAACTTATCGAGGCGATTCTGTTTATAATTTCTTCGATAATCTTCTCCC
The DNA here is from genome assembly GCF_036288925.1 of Haemophilus parainfluenzae. Lineage (NCBI taxonomy): Bacteria > Pseudomonadati > Pseudomonadota > Gammaproteobacteria > Pasteurellales > Pasteurellaceae > Parahaemophilus > Parahaemophilus parainfluenzae. The sequence goes on along the minus strand of NZ_CP127167.1, from coordinate 162,703 downwards.
TGACAACGAGCAGATCCGTTCACGCATTCAACAACGTTTCCAAACCTCAACGAAATCCCCATTTGATTTACTTTCGGCGATTGGACAGGATTGTATCGGCGCAATTCAACTTTATCAGGGCGAGAACCGCTCGGTACGTCAAATTTATGCAGAACCACTCAATGACAAAGAGGTGGAAAACGTGCTGAAAAACTACCGCACTTTTCCTCTCGGCATGGAAGAAAGCGAGGATTTCCGAATTTCTTTAGCCGGCGCTCAGGAAAAAACAGCGCTTCTTTATTATCAGAATCAATGGCAGCGCCCTTTACATTCCACCGCGACCAGTCATATTTTTAAGCTCCCGATTGGTATGGTTGCACAAGGGCAACTTGATCTTTCCGGCAGCTGTGAAAATGAATGGCTTTGCTTGAATATTATGAAAGCCTTCGGTTTGCCTGTTCCTCGAAGTCAAATTCAGTATTTCGGTGAAATGAAAGTGTTGATTGTGGAGCGCTTTGATCGCCGTTGGTCTGAAAATAGGAGTTGGCTAATTCGTTTACCACAGGAAGATATGTGCCAAGCACTCAACATTGCCCCTGCGCGAAAATATGAAAATGACGGTGGGCCAAGCATTCTTCAAATTATGTCGCTCCTCAATGGCTCATCTAATGCTCAAGCAGATCGCAAGCAATTTTTTAAAGCACAAATTATTTTCTGGCTGCTTTGCGCTATTGACGGACATGGCAAAAATTTCAGTCTATTTTTAGAACAAGAGAATCGCTATCGTCTAACGCCTTTTTATGATGTGATCTCTGCCTATCCGCTAATCAAACACAACGGACTACAAAAGCAAAAAATCAAAATGGCAATGGCGTGGCAGGGCGAAAATAAACATTATTTATGGGATAAAATACAACTCCGACATATTTTCAACACCGCTAAACTCGCAGGCTTGGCAAAGGAAGTGGTAGAGGAAATTTTGCATGAGATCAGTGTTCGATATCCAAAAGTAAGTGAAATAAATACCCATGGATTACCTGAAGAAATTGTTGAGCCAATTTCAATGGGATTGGAATCCAAGATGAAAAAGATAAGTTAGAAAGAGCGGTGCAGATCATTTTGCACCGCTCTTTGATTTTATTGTGGAAGTGGATCCATTAATTCAAGGATTTTATCGGTAGGCTCTTTTATATCGAAACTTGATTCCATTAATAATGAAAAAGTCTCGTCATTTCGTTTGCAAGCAGCATGAGAAATTAGCTTACCTTTCGCATTACGCAAATCGATAGTAACTTGATTGATGCCCGTCTTATCTGCTGCGCTCTCTTTTATTATCGTCCACAACTGATTATTTTTTGTTGGTGGAAGAAAAAGAGTCTTTTCTGTGGCATAAGCTTGTAAGTAAGCATTATCTATCGTTTGATGAGCCACATTCACATCATTTTTCATGTAAGTGAATGTTTTAAGATTATTCAGCGCGACCCAAAGTTTTTCCCCTTTGGTGCCTTCACATTTTACAACATCAATGACGCTCTCACCGAGATTCATGGCATTCTCATTTGCGAGCGAATATGCTGGAACTACAGCCCAAAATACCCACAGATATTTTTTCATTAAATTAATCTCGGAAGTTATTAAATTGGAATGGTTGGCCTAATTCAGCGCCTTTCACTAATTGAATAACAGCTTGTAAATCGTCACGAGATTTACCAGTTACGCGTACTTGTTCACCTTGAATTTGAGTTTGAACTTTGATTTTTGAATCTTTCACTAATTTAGTGATTTTTTTCGCCATCTCCGTTTCAATCCCTTGTTTTAATTTAATTTCTTTGGTGTAAAGTTTACCGTGGTGTTCACTTTCTGTTGGAATATCCAATGAGCTATGCTCAATGCCACGTTTTACAAACGCACCAATTAAGATTTCAATTAATTGCTCTAATTGGAAATCAGATTCGGTCGTCACTTTCACGGTTTCGCTTTTTTCATTTAATTCAATCACAGCTTCCACGCCACGGAAATCATAACGTGTACTTAATACGCGGTTTGCATTTTCAACCGCATTACGCACTTCGTGCATAGTAATTTCAGATACGATGTCAAAAGATGGCATAAATTTTCTCCCAAAATGAATTAAATTCGATCATTTGCACTTAAAAGACATAAAAGTGCGGTTAAGTCAGCAAAGTTTACCACAATTTGTGCTTGTTGTTGCACCTTCGGTTTGGCATGGAATGCCACGCCTAATCCGGCAACATTCATCATCGCCAAATCATTGGCACCATCACCAATAGCAAGGGTGTTTTTGCGTGGAATACTGTATTCTTCAGCGAGTTTTTGCAAGGTATTCGCTTTGTATTGTGCATCGACCACGCTACCTTTTACATTGCCAGTCAGCGCGCCATCAATAATTTCAAATTGATTAGACGCCGCAAAGTCAAGGTTTAATAAACTTTTTAAGTGATCGGCGAAATAGGTAAAGCCACCAGAAGCGATAGCGGTTTTCCAACCATGTTGTTGTAATGTCTTAATGGTTTCAATTAAGCCAGGCATTAATGGTAATTTTTTACGTACTTGTTGCAAAATACTTTCTGGCGCGCCTTTAAGCGTACCCACACGACGACGCAAACTTTGTTCAAAGTCTAGCTCACCACGCATGGCACTTTCAGTAATGGCAGAAACTAATTCACCTGTGCCAGCCAGTTTGGCAATTTCATCGATACATTCAATTTGAATGGCAGTAGAATCCATATCCATCACCAATAAACCTTTTTCTGATAATTTTGCATCAAAATCCAGTTTAGCGATGTCTAATTGCAGGTCATGAGCGTGGACAATAAAATCAGTTAGCCATTCGCCTTTTAAAAGGACAATGGTATTTTTTTCAACGTTCCATGCATCAAAACACAGGAAAGATTGACCGCACTTTTGTTGGAATTCGAGTAATTTGGCTAAATTCAGCGTTGTGCCGTATAAAATAAAGGCATGTGTTTCATCGGAATGAGGCAAATCAGACGAAAGTGCGGTGGGGAATTGGGGATATTTTTGGGTAATGCTTGCAAGGTTTTGAATTTGCATAGAAAATCCTGTAAATTGTGAATACTTATCTATTCTAGCCGATCTTGGCGAAAAAATGGAAAAACAACGTGCAATTAATTAAAGAAAAACTTCAAAAATCACTGATGTTTGGGCTCATCGTGCTGCTTTGTATCGGTGCCATGGCCGTGATTTTGTTTGGTGTGAAACAATTTAAGATTGGTTCTCAGCTTTCAAGTGTGAATCAAGTGGCAAATTTGTCGCATATTTTGGTTCGTCAGCAGGCAAATTTATTTTCGGTTCTATTAACTAATAATGCGAAATCCGATCAACTTGTCGAAAATCTAGATAATTTAGTCAAAGAAAACTTTGTGCTCGATGCGACCATTTATGATTATAACGGCAAGGAATTAGCACAAAGTACCAATACCGGCAATCTTCGTGAGCAACTTGGTCTAGAACATAAAAATGAAGGTGAATTTTCAACACAACAAATTGTTGAGCCCATTTACTCTGCTTCCAATAATGCCGTTCGTGGCTTTTTGCGGGTGACATTTGACGCGCAATATGCTCAAACGACGCAGAGCAAAATTAATCAAGTCTTCCATCGTTTATATGGTGAAATTGTGGTGGTCTTTTTATTAGGCGCTTTATTCGCCAGTTCCATTCATTATTTTTTAAGTCATTATCGTCGAACATATCGAAAACCAGTGGAAACTAAAACGGTAGTTAATTTACAAGGTAAATCGAGTAGCCAGCGTTTTCATCAACGTCGTCGTAGAATTTGATCAAGGTAAATAAAATTGCAGATATTGCTCAAGTCAATCAGTAAATAGGGTAGAATACTCGGAATTATTTAGATAGGAGAAAAAAATGGCAACTCGTAGACAACTCGCCAACGCAATTCGTGCGCTATCAATGGATGCAGTACAAAAAGCAAAATCAGGCCACCCAGGTGCACCAATGGGAATGGCGGATATCGCTGAAGTATTATGGCGTGATTTCTTAAAACATAACCCAAACAATCCTAAATGGGCTGATCGCGACCGTTTTGTGCTTTCTAACGGCCACGGTTCAATGTTGATTTATAGCTTATTACATTTAACAGGCTACGATCTTTCTATCGAAGATTTAAAACAATTCCGTCAATTACATTCTAAAACCCCAGGCCATCCAGAATATGGTTATGCACCAGGTGTGGAAACTACAACGGGTCCGTTAGGCCAAGGTATCACTAATGCAGTGGGTATGGCGATTGCTGAGAAAACCTTAGCAGGCCAATTTAACCGTGAAGGCCATGAAATTGTCGATCACCACACTTATGTGTTCTTAGGCGATGGCTGTTTAATGGAAGGGATTTCCCATGAAGCTTGCTCTTTAGCAGGCACATTAGGCTTAGGTAAATTAATCGCATTCTACGATGACAACAACATTTCGATTGATGGTCATGTTGATGGCTGGTTCAGCGATGATACCGCAGCTCGTTTTGAAGCTTATGGCTGGCAAGTAATTCGTAATGTAGATGGTCACGATGCAGAACAAATTCGTGCCGCAACCATTCTTGCTCAAGCAGAAAAAGAAAAACCAACGTTAATTATTTGTAAAACCATCATCGGCTTTGGTTCACCAAATAAATCAGGTTCTCATGATTCCCACGGCGCACCATTAGGTGATGAAGAAATCGCATTAACCCGTAAAGCACTTGGCTGGGAGTATGGTCCATTTGAAATTCCAGCTGAGTACTATGCAGAATGGTCTGCGAAAGAAAAAGGCGCAGTAGCAGAAAAATCTTGGGAAGAAAAATTTGCCGCTTATGAAAAAGCATATCCAGAACTGGCTGCAGAATTCACACGTCGTGTAAACGGTGAATTACCAGCGAATTGGGCGGCTGAATCTAAAGCGTTCATTGAAAAATTACAAGCAAATCCTGCAAGCATTGCAAGCCGTAAAGCATCACAAAATGCTATTGAAGCTTATGCACACGTGTTACCTGAATTCTTAGGTGGCTCTGCAGACTTAGCAAGCTCTAACTTAACGTTATGGAGTGGTTCAAAACCAATTCGTGCACACGAAAACGTAGGCGGTAACTACCTTAACTATGGTGTGCGTGAGTTCGGTATGTCAGCGATTATGAATGGTATTGCTTTACATGGCGGTTTCATTCCTTATGGTGCAACCTTCTTAATGTTCTACGAATATGCACACAATGCGGTGCGTATGGCAGCATTAATGAAACAACGTGCTTTATTCGTTTACACCCATGACTCTATCGGTTTAGGCGAAGATGGTCCAACTCACCAACCAGTTGAGCAAACCACCTCATTACGCTTAATTCCAAATCTTGAAACATGGCGTCCATGTGATCAAGTGGAATCAGCTATTGCATGGCAACAAGCGGTTGAACGTCAAGATGGTCCAAGTGCGTTGATCTTTACCCGTCAAAACTTAGCCCAAATGGACCGCACTTCTGCACAATTAGATGCAGTTAAACGTGGTGCTTATGTGCTAAAAGACTGTGATGGTACACCTGAGTTAATCTTCATTGCGACAGGTTCTGAAGTGGAATTAGCGGTGAAAGCAGCTGAAGCATTAAGTGCAGAAGGTAAAAAAGTACGTGTCGTCTCTATGCCAAGCACTAACCGTTTTGATAAACAAGATGCAGCTTACCGTGAAAGCGTATTACCTGCAGCTGTAACCAAACGTGTTGCGATTGAAGCGGGCATTGCAGATTTCTGGTATAAATACGTTGGCTTTGAAGGTCGCGTAGTGGGCATGAATAGCTTCGGCGAATCAGCACCAGCAGATCAATTATTCAAACTCTTTGGTTTTACCGTGGATAACGTGGTGGCAAAAGCAAAAGAAATTTTATAATTATGAAAATAGATAAAGGCAGGTCATTACCTGCCTTTCTTTTTTAAGAAAGTGCGGTCAAAAAATAAGAAAATTTTTGACTGCACTTTGTTTTTATCAGCTTTCACCTTGTTATCTAAGCCTTTTTTCGTCAATCCATTGAGTTCGTTTTTTAAGTTTGTTAAAATTTGCAGCACTTTTTGCAATAAGAATAAAACGTAAAAAGTGAGTTCGGAAGAAGGTAGCTGGAGAGTAGGGAATTGACCCTACGCCGACGAGGTAAAATCTTTCAGGCGCAATCGTAAGATTGCAGGGACTGTTACTGGACGAACCCTTGGAGAGATCCATTGCATTTTATTGATGTAAATGGACGCCGAAGGCGCAAAAGAGCGGTCGATTTTTCGATTGTTTTCCAAACGCTCAGGCAAAAGGACAGGGGCAAAAGACAATCGGTATAATCAAAAATATTTCTATCGGGATTCTTCTTGTCTCCTTGTCGAATTTATTTGTATTTTAAACGACGAGGAATCATCAATGTCATTACAGACAACCTTATCTGCTATTAGCAGTTTTGTATGGGGACCGCCCCTACTTATTCTATTGTCCGGAACTGGACTTTACCTCACTCTTCGTTTAGGTTTCTTGCAAATTCGTTATTTGCCTCGTGCATTGGGCTATTTATTTGCTCGTGGAGCGAATAAAGGCAAGGGAGATGTTTCTTCTTTTGCGGCACTTTGTACCGCATTAGCAGCGACTATAGGAACTGGGAATATCGTGGGTGTAGCCACTGCAGTACAAGCTGGAGGCCCAGGTGCGATTTTTTGGATGTGGCTGGTTGCTTTCTTTGGAATGGCAACCAAATATGCGGAATGTTTGCTTGCGGTGAAATATCGAGTACGAGATAAATACGGTTTTATGGCGGGTGGTCCAATGTATTACATCGAGCGTGGTCTTGGTATTAAATGGTTAGCCAAATTATTTGCGCTCTTTGGGGTATTAGTGGCCTTTTTCGGTATTGGTACCTTCCCTCAAATAAATGCCATTACGCATGCGATGCAAGACACATTCAATGTACCCGTTATTATTACTGCAACAGTGGTGACCGTATTGGTCGCGATGATTATTCTCGGTGGTGTAAGACGTATTGCGACAGCTTCTTCAGTGATTGTGCCTTTTATGGCAATCGGCTATGTGGCGACCTCAATTATTATCTTAGTGGTTAATTACGATAAGCTGCCCGCTGCGATCACATTAATTATTCACAGTGCATTTAACCCTCAAGCAGCTTTAGGTGGCGCAGTTGGCTTTACAGTAATGAAGGTGATTCAATCGGGGGTTGCACGCGGTATTTTCTCAAATGAATCAGGTTTAGGGAGTGCGCCTATTGCTGCTGCGGCAGCGCAAACAAAAGAGCCCGTTCGTCAAGGTTTAATTTCGATGACAGGGACATTTTTAGATACCATCATTGTATGTACGATGACGGGATTAGTACTTGTTATTACGGGGGCATGGAGTAACCCTGAACTTTCTGGAGCCAGTGTGACTAACTATGCTTTTGCACAGGGATTAGGCGCATCAATTGGTGCAACCATTGTAACCGTTGGTTTATTATTCTTTGCTTTCACCACAATTTTAGGTTGGTGTTACTATGGTGAGCGTTGTTTTCTTTACTTAGTCGGTATTCGTGGTATTAAATTTTATCGTTTCGTGTTTATTGTTTTAGTCGGGGCGGGTTCATTCCTCACCTTAGATTTAATTTGGATTCTAGCGGATATCGTGAATGGTTTAATGGCTTTTCCAAACTTAGTCGCATTAATTGGTTTACGCAAAGAGATTATTTCAGAAACCAAAGATTACTTTGAACGTTTAAAAGCAGCACAACGTGATCAAGATGAATTAGCCTAATTCATGTTGTAAAAAGAAAAGGGAAGCAGAACGCTTCCCTTTGTTATCTACAGCTTTATATCATAACAAGTTTAAACAGAAAGAAAATCATATTTTTACAGAAATTAGATCCCGATCATATTTTTGAACATTTGTTTTTTTATTTGGCTAAAAGCACTTGAAAAAGCAGTGTAAGGTCGATATGTTGTAGTTAAAGATGAACGGAACCTAAGGGTTCATTTAAGTAAAAGAGGTAAATGCTATGACACTCAATATCACAAGTAAACAAATGGAAATCACCCCCGCAATTCGTGAACATGTGGAGGGCAGACTTGCAAAATTAGAGAAATGGCACACTCAACTGATTAGCCCGCACTTTGTTTTAAGTAAAGTACCAAACGGCTTTTCTGTAGAGGCTTCAATTGGAACCCCATTAGGTAATCTGCTTGCGACTGCAACCGCTGATGATATGTATAAAGCGATCAATGAAGTAGAAGAAAAATTGGAACGTCAATTGAATAAACTTCAACATAAAGGTGAATCCCGTCGAGCAGAAGAACGTTTGAAAGATTCTTTTGAAAAATAAAGAATAGTAAGTAAATAAAAGGGCGAACATGATGTTCGCCCTTTCTTATTAAGGAAATAATGAATTAAAAATGAATTTCAACAGATGCTGCGAAATTACGCCCTGGCGCATAAAAACGCTCTAAACCTTTCCCTTCTTTATCAACTGAATCAGTCGTACTTATTTTGTTAATACCACGTAGGGTATCCCAAGTGTGATATTTGCGATTAAATAAGTTATAAAGTCCTGCTCGGAGTGTAATATTTTGATTGATTTTATAGAAACCATACAAATCAAATAATACTGCCGAATTATTAAGATAAGGGTAAGTTTTTACTTCTCTAACAAAGTTAGTTGAATATTGTACTATTTGGGCATCTTTAGCTTTTTTAGCACCAAGATAACTCGCTTTGACGTTAACTCCCCAGAGATCATTTGGATCTTCATAGCCAATTCCTAAAATTACTTTGATTGGTTGGATAGAAAGTAGGCTAGCCTCAGTACCACTTAGTTTCCCTTTTGCATAACCGAGATTTGCTGTAAATTTCCAACCTTGTGGAATTACAGAAATAATCTGATCTAAATTAACTTTACTCGTGAATTCAATACCAGAGATACGCGCTTGATCAATGTTTATAGCTTGTTGGGCAATCGTTGTGTAATAAGCTTGTTGACCATAACTTGCACTATAGGCATTGTAATACGGGTTACGTTTTTTATAAGTTGACTCTTGCTCAGTTAAGAAATTTTTATAATGTGTGTGATAAAAATTCAGCCCAAATGTACCTAATTGATACTCTGCTTGGATATAGATAGATTGATTTAATGCTTGTTCAGCTTTTAAATCAGGGTTTGGTCTCCAGTTACCTGAGGGATGTTCAAAAGAGAAGTACATTTCTGAAGCGGTTGGAATGCGAAAGCCAGTAGAAATGTTATAGCCGATCTTCCAAATATCATTAAGCTGAGCCTCTAATCCAAACGAGCCACTTAAACTTTGAAAGGTATTTGATGCGGGTTTACGGCTACAAGCTCGGCAAAAGGCTTTTAAATCTTGCGGTACTAATTCATCCCAGTCATAACGAATACCTAATTGACTAGAAAAAATATCATTCCACATGACATGATCTTGTAATTGAGCGAAAAATGAACGGGTTCTGACTGGATGTTGAATAGATTCACTATCTTTAGCACTACTACCATTGTCACCTACATTGGGATATTCATGATCATTGCGATTATCAAAATCTTTTTGTGAAATACCCGTTCTTAGCGTAAATTGATGACTACCGAATCGACTTCAGCTGCTTTTATCGCAGCTTCAGTTGCTTTTTTCTCTTCTTCAGTTTGATTGCCATTGCTTTGAGCTACCTTGATTGCTACTTCTGCTTTTTTTATAGACTCATCTGCTTTTTTCACAGACTCATCCGCTTTTTTCACAGACTCTTCTGCTTTTTTTAAAGAGTCCTCAGCTTTTTTTGTAGCTGCTTCAGCTTTCTTATTCGCTTCCGTGATTCTTTGATTTAATTCAGTCTCAGCTTGTCGAAGCTGCTCTGAATTATCTGTACCACCTTTTGAGCTAGAAGAACAAGCGCCTAATGCCATAACACATGAAAGCGCAATGATGGAAAGTTTAATTTTGTTCATAAAAAGATCCTTATTATCTTGTTTTTTAGACTAAATGATGACTTTACACAATTTAAATGAAATAAAAATAATTTTCAATACCATTGAAAGGTTTCTTTAACTTTTGTAAACTTCGCTCCGGATTCTACTAAATTAGATAAAATTTCAGGTAAAAATATGACTCATAAATTTCTCCTTTCTTTAGGTGCATTCTGTGTAGCCTTCACTTTACAAGCTTACGCAGAAGAACAAACAACATTAGATACAATTACTGTTAATGCTAATGCCTCTGAAGTCAAAGCAAATCAAATAAAAAAGACACGTAAAGCTATCCAAGAAGAACTTATTTCTGATAACTATGACTTAGTACGTTATGCCACTGATGTGGGTATTAGCGATAATGGCCGTCGTAATAAAGGTTTTGCAATGCGTGGTGTTGAAGGGAATCGAGTGGGAATCTGTATTGATGGCGTTAATTTGCCCGAATCAGAAGAAAACTCACTTTATGCACGTTATGGTAACTTTAATAGCTCACGATTAAGTATTGACCCTGAATTAGTACAAGGTATTGATATTATGCGTGGTTCAGATTCTTTCAATGCAGGAAGTGGATCATTAGGCGGTTCAGTAAATTACCGCACTTTAGGTGCTGATGATATTATTCTACCAAATAAAAAATGGGGTGTATTGCTTAAAAACGGTTATGCGAGTAAAAATAGCGAATGGACACACACTTTAGGTATGGCTTATAAAGATGACAAATTTGATGCAACTTTGCTCTATTCCTATCGCAATGGGCATGAAATGAAAAGTAGAGGCAAGGGACAAGATATTTTAGGTAATGCTCGAGGTATTCCTGATCCATCCCATCATAAAAATCATAGCTACTTAGCTAAAGTTGGCTATTTTATTACTCAGACACAACGTGTAAGTGCATCATTTAACGCTCAAAAAGCAAATAATTTTGTTGATGAAAAGTCTTATCAACTTGCAGGGCTTTGGCGGGAGTCGGATGATATTAGTAAACGATATAATGCAAATGTTGCTTACGAATATTTTCCAGAAAATAGCCGCTGGTTAAGTTACCTAAAGACCGAACTAGATTTTCAAAAAACCAATATTGGCTCAAAAAATTATAAGGGTGGACATCGCTATAATTCTGATTTTAGTGCATACATAGGAAAAGATTTAATTGAAATCCAGGACACGAGTATGAATAGCCGTTTTATGCGAGCTTCTCTACGAGCAGATTTCATGCCATGGGAAAGCCGAGAGAAAAGCTGCAGAGGAAGCCCAAAAATCAGCAGAGGAAGCCAAAAAAGTTGCAGAGGAAGCTAAAAAAGCTGCAGAGGAAAGATTAAAGCAACTAGAAAATCTAAAAGCTGATGAAAAGGCAAGAATTCCATTGAGTGATAAGATCTTTGGTGGCATTAATGGTGAGATGAAGGATGCTATTTCTGGGGGCGTTTTAGCCTCAGAAGGAAGCGATGTAAATCGTCCGTTAACTCGAGATATACGAGATCTGACAATAATTGATAAATCAGGTAAATTAGTTGACATTGATATCTTGAGAAGAGCTGGGGATATTGACCCATGGACTTATGAAGAATATAACGATTTATATAATCTTCGTAAAGAAGGACAAACTATTTTAAGTAATAGCAATTTTCAAGCTAGTGCATTTGGTACATATTTTGACAACTTAAGTGGTAATCAATATTTCTTTGCACAAGGCTTACCGACAGCTATAGCACAAATCCCAACAACAGGATTGGTGGAGTATAAAGGTGGTGCAGCTTATCAAAAAGATGGAAGTAATAGTGAGCGTAGTGAAATGAAAGCTACAGCTGATTTTGCTAATAAAGTCATTGATATTAATATTACGGAAAAAGCTAATGCCGTACCAGGTATGAATTTTGGTGGTAAAATCACAGGTAATAGCTTTGTAGGTGAAGTAAATGGTATCAAAACCCAAGGAGGTTTCTTTGGTGAAAATGCCAAGGAAATGACAGGGTTATTTATTAATGAAGCAGATCAATCTCGTGGAGCATTCGGTGGCATTAAAGAATGATGTTATATGATTTTTAACCAATAATTAGCACAAGGCGAATATAATTGTTCGCCTTTTTTTAAATGTTTTGAATTACAAATTGTAAAGCCTGACGTTGAAATTGCTGCTCTTTGCGGTGTTTTAGTCGTCTTAAACGTAAGTTGCGTGAGGCTGAAATATCTCTTGATGTTTTTTTCTTTAAGAAAGTTTTTCTTTTTAACATTTTTTTCTCCTTGTTTTCTTTCTATTCAATAAAAACGCTATTTTTTCTGACCGCACTTATTCTGTTGCGGTCGCTTGGTTTTCTTGAACACGATGATAATTCACAATACTGTTCATGTAACGGCGAATATTCTCGACATATTGGTAGGCTTCATAACCGCGAGCATAGCCATATTTTAAGTTAGAATAATGACGTTTTTCTGATAATAGTTGAAGATTATTTTTTACATCTAACCAGTTATCTGGGTTTCCTCCTAACTTTTTAGTTAGGCGTCGAGCATCTAGAATATGTCCTAAGCCCATATTGTATGCGGCTAAAGAATACCAAATTCGATCTTCTTCTGAAATACTATCAGGCATTTGATTGAGTAGCCAATGTAAATATTCCGAGCCCGCCTTTATACTTTGTTCGGCATCGGTACGGTTATTAATATTCATACGTGTAGCGGTATCTTTGGTTAGCATCATCATGCCTCGTACACCTGTAGGCGAGGTCGCATAAGGATCCCAATGGGATTCTTGGTAGGCTATAGCCGCTAATAATCGCCAGTCTAAATTCCCTTTGTATTTTTCAAAGAGCGGTTGATATTGGGGTAGAATTTTTTCTACGGCCTCTAAATAAGCCTGAGTATCCACATAATCAAAGGCGGTAATATGACGGAAGTATTTTTCCTCAATGCGATCAATTATTCCTGTTTCAAGGGCATTATTCATAAAATCCAACAAGCCTGCTTGTAGCTCATTATAGGATTTATTGGAAAGATACCAATGCACGGTCATTTCATCCGTTAGGTCAAATGCAATCGCTAAGTTAGGGCGAATTTGTTGTGTCGCAGCCACATCAATACTATTGGCGATGGTGTAAGGAATTTTCCCTTCCGCCACTTGAATTAACAATTCCTCTTGGGTCAACTGCTTGTTATTCTGCCATTTAAGTGCAGGGAGTTTTTTCTGTGCTTGAGATAGTAATTTTTCTAAGTCTTCTCCCGCAGAAATCATAATTTCTTGCTGGACTTGAGCCAAATCTTTCGGGCGATTTTCCCCTTTTTTATACACAAGCTGCCAAGAGGTAGAAGTATAAGAGGGCCCTAACTGAAATTTTTCTGCACGTTGAGGCTGGAACAAAAGATTCGCAGCAGCAATATCAATATTGTTGTTTTCTAATTCGTTAAAAAGTTGATCGTTATTTTCTAAGGTTTTAATTTGTAAACGAACCCCTAAATAATCTGCAAAATTTTTAGCTAATTCGTATTCTAAGCCCGATTCCCCCTCATTCCCAATAAAATAGTAGATGGGATTGTTAATGGTACCGATAATAAGGCTACCGCGGTTTTTGATCGCAGCATAAGGGTTTTGCTCTGACTGCATAATTTTTTGCCAAGGGAACACCATATCAATGGCCCAAAGTAATAATGCAAAAGCAGCAATAATACGTAGAAATAAACCTTTCAATAGATAAACCTTATAAATTGAGATAAGAGACGATTGTAACCAGAATTAAGCTAATAAAAAAGCCCCTTTTACTTCAAGGGGCTGCTAAATAAGGATTAACGTTGGCGATCTCGGCGACTTCGTTCATTAAAAGTGCGGTCGTTTTTATCGTTAAATTTACGCTGACGACGTTCACCATTACGCTCACTACGGAAGCGATCTTGGCCACGCTCTCCGCGCTCATTACGTCGACCATCACGACGGCCTTTCCCACCAAAATCGTTACCACCACGTCCACTGTCTGATTGTGTCGCACCCATAAAGCTCATTTGCATTTGTTTGTTTAAAACGCGAGTTTTACCGAATTGTTGAAGTAATTCTTTCGGCAGGCCTTGTGGTAATTCAACAGTAGAGTAATCATCATAAAGTTTGATATGACCAATATAACGACTGTTAATATCACCTTCATTTGCGATAGCGCCTACGATATGACGCACTTCTACACCATCTGTACGACCTACTTCGATACGATATAAATCCATCGGTTGTGGGGTGCCATAGCCTTTACGCTCACCACGACGTTCAGCTGAACGTGGGTTTTCACGACGATCAGCGCGATCATTACGGTCACGACGACGCTTATCCATTGGTGGGTCAGGTGGAAGAATCAGTTTTTGTTTACCTTGAAGCAACATCAACATGGCTGCTGCAATATCTTCTTGATCCTGATCTGCAGTGAATAAATCTTCCAATAGGCTACGATACATTTCGAGATCGTGATGTTCCAATTGTTTGGTAATCTTGTCTTGGAATTTCTTACGACGACAGGCTTGCAACACTTCATGATTTGGCAATTCAACTTCATTGATTGGTTTTTTCATCAAGTGTTCGATGTTACGAAGTAAACGGCGTTCACGTGGTTCAACGAATAACAATGCTCGACCAGAACGACCAGCACGACCAGTACGGCCGATACGGTGAACGTACGACTCTGCATCAAGTGGGATGTCATAGTTTACTACAAGACTGATTCGTTCAATATCGATACCGCGCGCAGCAACATCGGTTGCAACCACAATATCAAGGCTACCATTACGTAAGCGATCTAAGGTTTGTTCACGTAATTGTTGGGTCATATCACCGTTTAATGCTGCAGCACGGAAACCGTGTTTTTCTAATAATTCAGTCACATCAAGCGTGCCTGTTTTAGTACGGGTAAAAATGATGGCTGCATCAAACTCTTCCACTTCTAAGAAGCGTAATAATGCATCATTTTTACGGAAACCTTGAACATACCAACAATTTTGTTCAATATCTGGCGCGTTATCGTTATTTACTTTGATTTTCACTTCTTGCGGATTGTTCATGAAGCGTTTTGTGATGCGACGAATTGGCTCAGGCATGGTTGCAGAGAAAAGCGCAGTTTGGTGCTCTTCCGGTAATTCAGCCATAACGGTTTCTACATCATCAATAAAGCCCATACGAAGCATTTCATCCGCTTCATCAAGTACAATCGCTTTTAATTCAGATAGATTTAATGTGTTACGACGGATGTGATCCAAAATACGACCTGGTGTACCCACAACAACTTGCGCACCTTGTTTTAATGCACGTAATTGGATGTCGTAACGTTGACCACCGTAAACGGTCACGATGTTGATGCCTTTGGCATATTTCATGAAATGTTCACAAGCATCGGCAACTTGAATGGCAAGTTCACGGGTTGGCGCCATCACCAATAATTGTGGATGTTTTGCAGCAGGATCAATTTTTGCCAAAAGAGGTAAAGAGAATGCGGCAGTTTTACCACTGCCGGTTTGTGCCATACCTAGCACGTCTCTGCCTTCTAAAAGAGCAGGAATACAAGCTTGTTGGATGGGAGAAGGTGTTTCAAAACCAAGGTCAGAAACGGCTTTTAGAATGAATTCAGGCAAGCCTAAATCATTAAAAGTGATTTTGTCAGTCATTAAGATACTCGAATGTAAGTAAGGAAAGCTCAATTTAGCTTTCAAGTTCATTTGTTAAAAAGAAAGTTTAAGATTTAAAAAACAACCGTTTTTGCGATCGCACTTCTTTCTTCTTTTTCGTCTTCTATTTGAACAGGTTTTAATTTCATTAGTTCAAATGCGGCAAAACGATACTCAACAAAGTTATAAACTTGATTTGCCATAGCTAGTTTAAATAAGGCTGCGGCCTCATCTACTAGCCCCATATTGAGTTTTTGTTTTGCTAGATAAAAATAGGTTTCAGTTAATATTTCTGCATATTGTTGTGGATCTTCTGCAAATTTAGTTGCCTGTTCCTGCAAATCATTTACGGAAATATTACCTAAATAGTATTGAACGATATTTGTTCCCCAGAAGTCCTTAGATAGCCCTTTAGCTCGTTCAACAAGGTTGGCATAGGCTTCTTGTGGTTTTAATTTTTGTTCGTTCAAATAGAGCCAGAGTACGCGATAAGGATCTTTGGTATCGGCTTCATAAAACTTCATAAAATCGTCTTCAGCAAGATTATAGCGTTCAACGTAATAAAAATTTAAACCACGATTAAGGTGGGCGTAATTATAACTTGGGTCCAATTCAAACACCGCATTAAAGGTTTCTAATGCACTGTCATAATCTTCTTCAAGCAGTAAGTAAAGCCCTAAATAATTATAAACAGAAGCCATTTTAGGCTGTAAGGCGAGGGCTTGTGTAAAGTCATAACGTGCGAGCCCCCATAAGCCGAGAGAATCGTACAATACGCCGCGCTCAAAGTGAAGCGTCGCCCGTTCTTCATTACTCATTTTTCCAACTAATAAAACCTGCCCAATTCGAGTAATCATCACTTCTTGTTCGAAGTGAGTATTCGGATTCTGATCCGCTAGCATGACTTTATTTGGTGCAACAAACACGCTTCCCGATTGTACACAACCGGAAATAAATAAAATCATACTTAGGCTAGACAACGAAACTAGAAAACGGAATAACCGAAAATACTGCATTGTTTTATAAGTTAGTTTGATAATCAAAACGGGCGTGTAAACTGAATTCACACACCCTATGAGATTATTCTTGTTCTACAGAAGTCTCTTCTGCTGGTGCAGATTCTGCTTCTGTTTCTTGTTTTGGTGCAAGATCTTTCATGGTTAAGCGGATACGACCTTGGCGATCGATTTCAACCACTTTAACGGTTACTTCTTGACCAACTTGAAGATAATCACTCACTTTCTCTACGCGTTCTTCTGCGATTTGAGAAATATGAACTAAACCTTCTTTATTTCCTACGATAGCAACGAATGCACCGAAGTCAGCAAGACGAGTCACTTTACCTTTGTAAATTGCGCCCGCTTCAACTTCAGCAACGATTTCTTCGATACGTGCCATTACATTTTTCGCTGCATTGCTATCTACTGCAGCGATTTTCACTGTACCATCATCATCGATATCGATAGACGTACCAGTTTCTTCAGTTAATGCACGGATAGTTGCACCACCTTTACCGATAACATCTTTGATTTTCTTCGGATCAATTTTCATGGTGTGAATACGCGGCGCATAGTCAGAAATATCTGCACGTGGTGCAGGGATTGCTTGTTCCATTACGCCAAGAATGTGCATACGAGCACCTTTTGCTTGGTTTAATGCAATTTGCATAATTTCAGGGGTAATACCTTCAATTTTGATATCCATTTGAAGTGCAGTGACTCCTTCACGTGTACCCGCCACTTTAAAGTCCATATCACCTAAGTGGTCTTCATCACCTAAGATATCTGAAAGCACCACGAATTTCTCTTCTTCTTTTACTAAGCCCATTGCGATACCTGCAACCGCTGCTTTGATTGGAACACCCGCATCCATTAATGCTAAAGATGCACCACATACAGATGCCATAGAAGAAGAACCGTTAGACTCAGTGATTTCAGATACAACACGCACGACATACGGGAATTCCGCAAGACTTGGCATAACAGCCGCTACACCACGTTTTGCTAAACGACCGTGACCGATCTCACGACGTTTTGGCGAGCCGATCATACCGGTTTCACCTACAGAATATGGAGGGAAGTTGTAGTGGAATAAGAAGTGATCTTGACGTTCACCGGTTAATTCATCAATGATTTGTGCATCACGTTCAGTACCTAACGTTGCAACGGCTAATGCTTGTGTTTCACCACGGGTGAAAATTGCAGAACCGTGAGTACGTGGTAATACACCAGTACAAATATCTAATGCACGAACAGTATCAACGGTACGACCATCAATACGTGGTTCACCTGCAATGATACGGCCACGAACGATTTGGCTTTCAAGTGCGGTGAAAATATCCACGATTTTACCTTCGCTGATCTCTTCATTTTCTGCTGTGATTTGTGCAATCACATCCGCTTTAATCGCATCGATTTGTTCGTAACGTGCTTGTTTTTCAGTAATACGGTATGCATCGCCTAAACGCGCTTCTGCAATCGCTTTTACTTTATTGATTAAATCTGTGTTTGGCTCTGGAGCAACCCAATCCCAACGTGGTTTGCCAGCTTCTTTTGCAAATTCTTTGATCGCTTCAACCACAACTTGTTGTTGTTGATGACCGAATACGACCGCTGCTAACATTTGTTCTTCAGTTAAGATATCAGCTTCAGATTCAACCATTAATACGGCTTTGTCAGTACCTGCAACCACTAAGTCCAAACGGCTCTGTTTTTGTTCAGCCATCGTTGGGTTTAATACGAATTGGTTGTCGATGAAACCAACACGTGCTGCACCGATAGGGCCATTGAAAGGCACGCCTGATAAGGTTAATGCTGCAGAAGTACCGATCATTGCCACTAAGTCAGGGCTGATTTGTGGGTTTACAGAAACCACGGTTGCTACAACTTGAATTTCGTTGAAGAAACCTTCTGGGAATAATGGACGAATTGGACGGTCGATTAAACGTGCAATTAAAGTTTCGCCTTCAGATGGACGACCTTCACGTTTGAAGAAACCACCAGGGATTTTACCCGCTGCATAAGTACGCTCTTGGTAGTTTACGGTTAATGGGAAGAAGTCTTGACCTTCTTTCACATCTTTTTTAGCAACAACAGTCACGAATACCGTGGTATCGTCCATGCTTGCCATGACCGCAGCCGTTGCTTGACGTGCAATCGCGCCGGTTTCTAGAGTAACGGTATGTTGACCGTATTTAAATTGTTTAACAATTGGATTCACAATGTTTTCCTTCAAAATAATATTTAAAACAAAGCTTTATTTTCCAGATTGCGACTAGCAAAAGAAATCTCTCGAAAAAATGACCGCACTTTGGTCGTTTAAAAATGTCTTTTGATAGCCGCACGCTAATGCAGAAAATAAAGCTCGCTTATTATACAGAGTTTTAAATTTATTGGTAACTTTATTTAATATAAGCAACTTGTTATCATATTCTCATACAAATACATACGTAAGGAGACACTATGATTATCAGTGCATTAAATAACCCAAATTTCAAAGTGGGTTTACCAAAAGTTATCGCGGACATTTGCGATCATCTCAACACGTTAGATCTTGAAGCATTAGAAAATGGCCGTCATGATTTAAGCGAGCAAGTCTATATGAATGTCATGGAATTTGATACGGTTGAAGCGGATAGCAAACAAGCTGAACTTCACTACAAATATCTAGATATTCAATTACTTATTCGTGGTGAAGAAAATGTTGAAGTAAGCGCGACTTATCCAAACCTCAGCTTATACGATGAATATCGTGATGCAGATGATTACCAACTTACCCCGCAAATTGAAGATAAAAGCACGGTAACACTTTTACCAAAAATGTTCGCCGTCTTTTTCCCTTATGAACCCCATAAACCAGGTTGCACTGTAAACGGCAAATCAAGTTTTGTGAAAAAACTGGTGGTGAAAGTACCGGTAGAATTGATTTAATTATTTCGATTCATTAAAGCAAAAGTGCGGTTAAAGACTGCTGATTTTTGATCTGGCCCCAAAAAGTTAGACTGTTATTTAAAGGATTGTTTTCGATATTGTATCGGACTCAGTCCTTTTAATTTTAGTTGAATCCGTCGATGATTATAGTAATCTAAATAATCTCTGACAGCATCAACTATCTCTTCTCTACTGTTAAATTCTCGACCATAAAAACATTCTGTTTTTAATCGCCCAAAGAAACTTTCTATTGCGGCGTTATCTAAGCAATTCCTTTTTCTCGATATACTTTGAATGATGCCATGTTCAGCCAAGATTCGACGATAAGCTACCATTTGATATTGCCATCCCTGGTCTGAATGTAAAATGACACCACAAGCTTTATTTAATCCTTTGACGGCTTGCATTAATATGTCCTCTACTTGCGCCCAGTTGGGAATAGCTGAGATTATATTGCGATCACCCCTATCGTGCTTCGATAGGTTGTAAATTTCTTGCTTTTTCTTGACCGCACTTGAAGCCCAAGTGTCTGCATTAAACGTTGAACTTTTTTATGATTCACGCCTGGCAAGCAGGCATGAACACGTCGGTAGCCATAATCAGGATGATTGGCTTTGATGCGTTGAATGGTCTTTTTCAACAACTCATTCTTATCCAGTTTAATCTGAAGTTTCGCAAAAAACGTACTACGCACTAACTGTGCAAAGCTTAAAAGCCATTTTAACGGATAGCGTGTCCTTAACCTTTGGATAATTTCCGTTGTTCGGCTTCATCCTGAAGTCTGAGCCTTCTCAACTCCTTTAGGTAGGCTACCTCCGCTTCAAGCTGTAAAATTCTCAAACGTAAACGGTCTTCTTCAGTTTTGGGTGGCGGTGGCATTTTTGCATATTTGGGTTTCATCGGTGGTCGTCCTGATGGTTTACGGGGAATAAGTCCTTTTTTATGCCACTTTTTTCAAACCGTTCCAAGCATGTCCTGACTAGGGCGTTGGAAGAAATATTGTAAAAACGCGCAGCTTCTCTGATACTCATTTTTCGATTCAGAATAGGTTGAAGAACCTGTAATTTAAATTCGATTGTGTAGTGTTTACCCATAAAAAATCTGCACCTCAATTGTTGGTTTGTTGAGTCCAACTTTTGGGGTGCAGATCACTTTTAAATTTATCGCTCTCTTAATGCCTGTTTCATTCGTGTAATCGGTTTAGTTAGATATTGAAACACAGTTTTCTCACCAGTTTTGACATCCACTGTTGCAACCATTCCAGGAATAATTGGCATTTCGTTACCATTTTTGTCGACGAGATTGCTACCTGAAGTTTGTACTAAAATTCGATAATATACGTTATTCATATTTAGTTTTAATTCACTTGCATTACGTTTTTCATCGCTTAGTGTATCTGGACTAATCAATGTGACTTTACCCTCTAATCCACCGTAAATAGCATAATCGTAAGCCGTTAACTTGACTACTGCAGGTAATCCAGGTCGAATAAATGCCACATCGTTAGGTCTAATATAAGCTTCAACTAGTAAATTATCCTCAATAGGGACAATTTCAAGAATATCTTGTCCAGCACTTACAACACCACCAATAGTATTAATGCGGATGTTTTTTACAATCCCTTTCATTGGAGCTCGAATTTGTGAACGTTCGACAGGATCTGCTCGCATGGCCATATTCTCTTTGGCTTGCGCTAGCTCGGCTTCCGTTTTTACTAATTCGTTACTTGCATCAGTAGTATAACGATTTTGGCGTTCGGTAATTTGCACGGACAAATCATGTGAATCTCGTTGCATTCTTAATAATTCAACTTGTGACATTACTCCACGTTTTACCATAGGCGTTGTAATTGCAATTTGTTGGTCTAATGCTGCTTTACTTTTCTGTAGTCCTGAAACTTGCTCTTCCATTGCTCGGCGACGAGAGCCATAGGCGGCTTCTTCACGTTTTTTTAGTTCATCAGAAATATGCTCAGGAAAGGTCAGTTTTGTGTTATATGCTTCAGCTTGTAAACGTGCGACCATTGCTTCTAAATGTTCTACTTTGGCTTTGCTTTCACGTAAAATTGCAGAACTTCGAGTATCATCTAGTTTCAGTAAAATTTGTCCTTTCTCTACAGTATCACCTTCTTTTACTAACATTTGTTGAATAGTACCAGGATCTAGACTTTGTACGATTTGTTCACGACTACTTGGGATTATGCGTCCTTGTCCTTGCGCCACTTCTTCAAGCGGGCTGAAATAAGCCCAAATGATAAAAACAACCATGAAAGACAAAAACAGGCTAATAATTGCAAAATAACCGGTGTGTTTCTCGGATTGTAAAGCTGCACTTAAATCATTAATCAGCTTTAAATCTTCTTTATTAATTTTTTCTTGTGGCTGATTTGACATATTATTTACTCTTCTCTTCTTGTTTTTTAACTGCATTTTTCGGCGTATTATTTTCATTAGGTGAAGTCTGAGCTGGTGTGGCTTGATTATGACGAGCCTCATTTTCTTGTAATCTAGCAATCACAGCATCACGTGGTCCATCCATCACTACGCGACCATTGTCTACAACAACTACTCTGTTTACCATAGGTAATACTTGTAGTCGATGTGTCACAACAACAACGGTTTTATCTCTTGCCCATTGAGCTAAAACATTTAGGGCTTGGCGTTCTGTTTGTTCATCTAATCCCGTTGTAGGCTCATCAAGTAATACCACTCTAGGATGTCTTAAAGTTAAACGAGCTAATGAAACGATCTGTTTTTGTCCCCCAGAAAGACCTAACCCATCCTCTCCTAATGGCATATCTAATCCTTTTGGATGATTTCTGACTAATTGATCGAGATGGAAATTTCGTAATGCAGCAAGTAATTCTTGATCAGTAGAATATCCATCCATTCGAGCCAAATCTAAATTTTCACGCAATGTACCAAGGAATAAACGAGGTGATTGATTGAGTAATGTCACTTTATCTCGCAAGAAATTTGGATCAATTTGGCGAGTATCAACATCGTCTAACAAAATATTTCCGCCTGTTGGTTCATATAGGCCGCCAGCTAATTTTAATAACGTACTTTTTCCGCTACCAATTCGTCCAAGAATAGCTACTTTTTCGCCTGGTCGAATCGTTAAATTTAAATTGGCAATAGCCGGTTGCGTATCTTCATTGTATTGAAATACAACATTTTTAAATGTAAGCTGACCTTGTACTTGGGTCAGTGTAACGTAAGAACGTTCAGGGCTACGTTCAATAGGTCTTTCAACAATTGCATTGACACCTTTTAGCGCATTTTTTGCCTGTTGGAAACGAATAGCCAATCCAGCTACTCGACCCAATGATGAGAGTGCTCGACCAGAAAGAATAACTGAGGCAATCACGGCCCCCATTGTAATTCGAGCTTCAACGACATCATCATGAATTAAGTAGGTCCCTAAGAGCACTAACCCCACTGTATTCAGTTGCTGTAATCCAACTGTAAGGTTAGACACAAACTCATTAATTTCCTTTACTTTCATTGAACTAGTTGCGGTTAACGCATTTAATCGATCCCAACGTTGCTGGGCCCAGTTCGTTGCATTATTTACTTTTAATGTTTCAATGCCTTCCACTGCTTCGACAGCTAAACCTTGCCGCTGTGAACTTTCTCTCATACTCTCATTGATACGTTTTGCTAAAACGGGCTGAACAGCAAAAGAAACAATTAATACTAAAGTACAAATCACCGCAGGTACGATTGCCAATTTTCCCCCAATAATAAACATTACAAAAAGGAATAATAATAAAAATGGCGCGTCTACCAATACTAGTAAGCTGGCACTTGTCATAAATTCACGTACAGCTTCGAAATCTCTAAGATTATTAGCATAAGAACCGGATGAAATCGGGCGTTCAATCAGACGTAATGCCATTACTCGTCTGAATAGTGCAGAACTGATTATCAAATCTGCTTTTTTGCCTGCAATATCGGTTAAATGGGACCGTATCATTTTAGCGATAAACTCGAAGAGAATGGCGAGAAATACACCGATACTCAATACCCATAATGTTGAATAGGCTTCATTAGGAATGACGCGGTCATACACATTCATTACATATAAGGAGCTAATTAACGCTAAAATATTAATTAAAAAGGAAGCGAGAATAACTTGATAATAATATTTTTTAAAACGAGCAATTACCTTCCAAAACCAGGCTTTGGGTAAATGATATTCAGGTAATTCTGAACGATGATCTGCAGTTAATTTAGGCTTTATAAACCAACAGAAGCCTAAATACTTTGACTCGAGATCTTTGTGAGATATTTCATGTGCTGGAGCATCACCCTGGCGAATAACGTAAGTGCGTTCTTCTCCGTGACCTTTTACGTCTGTAATAACTGCAGCTTCCTCATTATTGAGAATAATGATAGCAGGCATTGCAAGCGAAGGTATCTCTAAGAGTTTTCGACGAGAAATATGATTTTCGAACCCGTAACTACGTAAAACCTCACTTAAAGATTGAATATTGGCATTTAAATTTCGATCTCTAGCAACATTTGAGGCTAGCGCTTCTTCAGCAACCGGTTGATTAAGTAGTTTTGTTGCTATGGCTAAATGTTTGATAATTGAATTCATAAAATTTATTTACAATAATGATTGAACTTTAAAAATGATTAGTTGTATTGAAATCTGGCACTTTTGCCCATTTTGCTAAACTAGCTTTAGCAAGTAAGTAGGCGATTGCTGCATCACGATAATCATTTTGGGCCTCTACATAATTCGTTTCAGTTGAGGCTAACTCTGCATAAGAGTCTAATACTTCTAATAAGGTTCTATTGGAAATATAAAATTGTTGCTCATAGTCTTGGGCAACTTGAGTTTGGGTTGCAATCAATGATTTCGCAATTTTAGCTCGACGTTCACTTTGCTTCATATCAACTTTGGCGGTTTCGGCACGTTCTTTAATATCTCTTAGCATCTCATGTGAGCGAGCTTTAGCTGATAGTACAACTGCTCGGCTTTTTTCTGTAGCATAGTCTACAGGTTTATTATATAAATCCCAAGACATCGTTAACGCAATACTTCTATCTCGGCGAGTGGCGCTACCTTCCAAATTAATAGAAGGATATTTTGATGCTTTAGTTGCTTCTGAATCTGCTAAGGCACTATTATATTCAGCTTCTTGAGCTTTAAAACTAGGGTGATTATTAGCTTCCACATTATCGAATAAAGCGATTAATTGAGTTGAGTTTTGTTTATTAAATGGATCAACAATATCTTTTTCTGTGAGTTTCTTAGAGGTATATTTACTCAATTTACTTAAGTTGATGGATAAGATTTTTTCTAAATTTGCTTCTGTGGATTGCGCTTGTAAATAGCGAGATTGAGCTTGTGCAATTTCAGAACGACGACCTTCATCGTATTGATTGATTACTTTCAAATCTGCGATGAATTTTTCATGTCGACGGATATTTTTTTTGGCGATTGATATCGACTCTTTTGCGCGAAGTGCGGTTAAATAAAGCGTACTTATTGTATTTGCGAGTTCTTCCCGTGTTTCATAATATTTATATTGAAAATATTCCATTTTCGATTTATCTCGTTCAACTGCTGCTTGAATTCCACCCCAAGCATATAGATTTAAACGGGATCTTACGCCGACATCATCACGCATTTTAGAATTATTTGATGTATGTTGTTGGGCTAATACGTTTTGTCCCGTTAAGGATAGGGTTGGGTAATGACCTGCTTCTGATGCTTTCATATCATTGTAAGCACCCTCAGTATTTGCATTAGCTTCAGTTAACACAGGATCCTGTTGAAGCGAGAGTTGTAGGATCGAAGCTAAGTCTTCGGCAAATACAAGTTGTGATTGCAGTGCGCCAAACATTAGTAATGAGAAGATTTTATTACGTGTTAGTTTCATAGAATGGACTCTTCGCGGTAAGTATAAAAGACAGTCTGAGGATTATAGCTCAAATTAGTTCAGTGTGGATACTTTAAATGTAAATTATATGTAAATTTTCTGACTATTTAGCAATCAATATATTTATTTTTAGTGGCAGGAAAATAGCTGATTTCTTACTAGTATTTATATCAATAATGAATAGGAGAGAGGCAAGCCACAATTTTCACCTATAGTACAATCGGATAAGTTAAGGCCTTTAAACATGATGAGTATTTAAAGTGACTTAGGGTGACATCCATCTTCTTGCTTGCTGGTGATTTTTATATGGCTCGTAGCTAAAAAATTACTGATTCTTTTTGGTTTCAATTATTTTTAGTGTTTATTTATTTTAAGCTAATATGTTTTAGATAAGTTTTATATTCTTTAATTCCCAAGGCAAGTTGCATTGTTTATGCGAGAAATAGTATGAGCTTGATGTTTAAGTTGTTTTAATATTTTTTGTGCAGATGTTGTATCAACCTCTATGATTTGAGGATTAGATGTATTTGAAGTATCTATTGCGAAATAACGTATAGATTGTTTTGCTAGATTTACGTTTAAGTTTGTTCCTGGCTTCATTTCAACATAGTATGCTTCAATTGTGGTTGGTTTTGCACAAATTTCTGTCTTGGTAAAACCACCGACTTGAAGAGAAGAAAGGTATTCTCCATTTACTTTAATATTCACAGCAATAGAGTTTGAACCCGCATCAGTACGGAAAAATACTAAACCAGCATGATTTTCTTGTGGGTTAACATTCGCTGATTGATTATCAAAATTTGACCATTTTTCATTGCTTAATGTACAAGCAGCTAATATGGAGGCAGTAAAGACTGCAGTTAATAATTTAGAAAGTTTCATAGGTAGCTCCCAATGTAAATAATGATAATTACAGTCTGTAGTGACTAAAAATTGCACAGATATTGCTTGTGCTCGGCGCAAGATTCTACCTGAAATTTATAATAAAGGAAGGCTATTTATAGTTTTTTACATTTAATTTACAAAAAAATCTTAACTAATTGTTTTATAAGGCTTGATTATGAACGTAATCAAGCCAAAAGGTAAAGAGATAGTTCTTTTTTAAATCAATATTTGTTGATTATTTAATCACTGTAATTGACCATTTGGCATCATCAATTTGTTCGAAGTTTGTCACTTCATAGCCTTCTTCAGCAGCCCAAGCGGGAATGGCTTCAGTGGCTTGTGTACAGTCGAATTCAATTTCTAGGCCATCGCCTTTATTTAGCTTAGCCATGGCTTCCTTAGCTTCAACGAGAGGAAATGGGCAAACAAGGCCGAGTGTTGGTAATTTAACGATCATATAAACTCCTTATGATGCTTTTGCTAATTTTAAACGTTGTGGACGGATAATGGTGAAGTAGGCGGCCATCCAAGTGCCGAAAATCATCAATGGTAATGATACCCAACCTTGCCAAGAGAAAAAGGCGGTTTCGACTAAGCCATTACCGATAGAGCAGCCACCCGCAAGCGTTGCACCAATACCCATAAGAATACCGCCGAGTCCACTGCGTAGAATCGTAGTGGCATCTGGTACACGGACACGGAATTCATTGCTTGCTTTCGCGCCGATGAATGATCCAATAAAAATCCCTAAAACTAAGAATACGCCCCAGTTTATAAATTTACCGTCTCCAGTAACGAGGAATTGCATGATATTGGCTGATGGACCAGTGATCCCAAGTCCAAACTCACGACCCGTAGCGACACTGAGTGGCCAAGCGGCAAGCGCGATTAATCCGATTAACACGGCTGAGAAAAATGGGTGCCAGCGTTTTTCAAATAATAAGTGGGCAAGTCCCGTTTTCTTTGGTTTTAATGCCGCGACTTTTACGCTTGGTTTGCTGAGGTGTTTGTATACATAGAAAGCCGTCACTAAAGTTAATAATGCGACTAACCACCAAGGTGAAATGCCGAATGTATCGTAAATGTTGCGTTGCTCAATATTGATACTACGTAAAGTTTTATTGAATTCCCCTAATGGACCAGTACGCATGATGGCACTTAATAACATATAAGTGAATAACGCAACCCAACTGCCGACTAAGCCTTCTGCAGCGCGGTACCATGTACCTGTTGCACAACCGCCAGCAAGAACAATGCCGATACCAAATACAAAGGCACCGATAATCACCGCTAAAAAGGCAAAATTTTCAGCCGGATCGACATTTAATACACCGATTTCTTTTAAGAGGAAGAAACCGATAGATTGCACGGTAATCGCCAATAGAAGGGCTACAAACATTTTGTTATTTTTGGTGACATACATATCGCGAAATGCTCCGGTAATACAAAAGCGCCCACGCTGCATGACAAATCCGAGTAAAATTCCGCAAAGTAATCCGGTTAAAAGCATAAATATTCCTTCTCTTTTAGAACTAAGTAGGTCGGTATTTTCTAAAAAAATAAGAAGGTTGCGCCAATAACTTTTAGCTAGAAAATATGTTTTTTTGATATAAAAAAAGTGCGGTCAGAGATTTGTGTATTTTTTATTCACCAATTTTTGCTTTTTGTACCTTTTATCCCAGTATGTTAATTAGCATTTTTCATGTCTGTAATATGTGTAAAAGAGTTAGATTAAATACATTGCATAAAACTTATATACCTTTTAATATGTTGTAATAATTAATCTTCTTTCCTTTTCTTACTTGCATCTTATCTATGAAATTAATTGATAACGTAACATCACTGTTTGGTGATGATTTAAAAGCAAACCTGACGAGAACCACCAAGCTAAAAATAATGGCGTCGTATTTTTCAATTTATGCTTATTCAGCCTTAAAGGCTGAGTTAGAGAAAATTGAAGAACTACAATTCATCTTCACTTCCCCAACCTTCGTACCAGAAAAAGTTACTGAGCGTTTAAAGAAAGAGAAACGAGAGTTTATTATTCCTAAAAGTGACCGAGAGAATAGTCTATATGGCACAGAATATGAAATTCACTTGCGTAACAGATTAACTCAAAAAGCAATTGCGAGAGAATGTGCAGAATGGATTAAACGCAAAGTAACTTTCAAATCTAATATTAGTAATGGCGTGATGCAAGAATTTATAACGCTAAATGAAGTAGATAATACTGTTACTTATATGCCAATTCAGGGGTTTACCACGACGGGATTAGGATATGAAAAAGGCAAAGCTGTTTCAAATATGGTCAATGCTTTTTCTGAGCCTCATTCTCTCTCTTATTTACAACTTTTTGATCAAATATGGCATGATTCAGAGAAAGTTGAAGATATCACTAGTGAAATTATTCAGCATATTGAATCGGTATACCAAGAAAATTCGCCAGAACACATTTATTTTTTAATGCTCTATAACATTTTCAAAGATTTCTTAACGGATATTGATGAAGATGTTATGCCGAATGAAAAGACTGGATATCAAGAAACAGTTATTTGGAATAAATTATTCAATTTCCAAAAAGACGCGGTGAAGGGATTGATCAATAAATTAGAAAAATATAATGGTTGCGTATTAGCAGACAGTGTGGGGTTAGGTAAAACTTTTACTGCTTTAGCCGTCATCAAATATTACGAACTTCGTAATAAAAGTGTTCTTGTGCTTTGCCCTAAAAAATTAAATGATAACTGGACAACCTATAATACTAATGTGGTGACCAACATTTTAGCTAAAGACCGATTTAACTATGATGTGCTATTCCATACGGATTTATCTCGAGAGACGGGAACATCCAATGGCATTGATTTAGGCAAAGTAAACTGGGGAAACTATGATCTTGTAGTGATTGATGAATCACACAACTTCCGCAATAGAGACACGTTCAAAGATCGAGAAACCCGTTATCAAAAGTTAATGGATAAAGTGATTCGCCAAGGCGTTAAAACTAAAGTATTAATGCTCTCTGCAACGCCAGTAAATAATCGTTTCAATGATTTAAAAAATCAGCTTGCTTTAGCTTATGAAGGAAATTCTTCACTATTGAATGAAAAGCTAGATACAGAAAGAGACATTGATACAATTTTTGCTAGGGCTCAAGCTAGTTTTAACCGCTGGGCTAAACTTCCCGCAGAACAACGTACAACACAAGAAATTCTAAACTTACTGGATTTTGATTTTTTCAAGTTATTAGATAGTGTGACGATTGCTCGTTCTCGTAAACATATTCAAACCTTTTATGATACAAAAGATATTGGGCAATTCCCAACCCGTCGAATGCCAATTTCCCATAGACGACCAATTTCGAAAGCGACACAAATTTCATTAGAAGATATTTTTAAACAGCTCACCTCATTAAATATGGCAGTGTATGCCCCAATGAGTTATATCTTCCCAAGTGCAATGGAGAAATACGAGGACTTATTTGATACGGTTGTTAACAACAATAGTCGTTTTAAACAAGTTGACCGTGAAAAAAGTTTACAATCATTAATGACGGTAAACTTACTCAAACGTTTAGAAAGTTCAGTGCATTCATTTCGTTTAACGCTTAATGTGTTAAAAGATAAAATTGAAAATGCACTTAAGCAGATTGCATCGTTTGAACAAAAACAGCTAAATGATGACTTTATTCTTGATGATTATAGTGAAAATGAGTTTGACGATGATGAATACATCGGTAAGACTTTGAAAATCAATCTAAAAGATATGGATGTTATCAGTTGGCGAACATCACTCGTTTTAGATTTAGATATCGTGAATGAATTGCTGTCGGTCGTAAATCCAATAACACCTGAGTATGATGATAAATTGCAGCACTTAAAAGAGCAAATTATCCAGAAAATTCACCACCCAATAAATAAAGATAATAAGAAAATCATTATTTTTACTGCATTTGCAGATACGGCAGATTATCTCTACCAACAACTTTCTGGTGATTTACTTACTCGCTTTGGCATTCATAGTGCAAAAATTACAGGCTCAAATAATCTTTCAACGATTAAAACACAACCTAATAGTAAGCACACTTATGATATGCAAGGGCTATTGACCTTATTTTCACCTATTTCAAAACAAAAAGCGGATGTATTCCCAAATGAGAGTCGAGAAATTGATATTTTAATTGCAACTGACTGTATTTCTGAAGGACAAAACTTACAAGATTGTGACTATTTAATTAACTTTGATATTCACTGGAATCCAGTTCGTATTATTCAGCGATTTGGGCGTATTGACCGTATTGGCTCGCAAAATAGTGAGATTCAATTGGTAAACTATTGGCCTGATATTAGTTTGGATGAATATATCAATTTGCGAGAACGGGTTGAAAATCGCATGATTATAGTTGATATGACTAGTACAGGCGATGATAACGTACTCACGGCTAAATCGAATGATATTGCTTACCGTAAAGAACAATTACAACGATTGCAAACTGAGGTATTAGATTTAGAAGAGACCAATGCAGGGGTATCTATCACCGATCTTGGGCTAAATGATTTTAGAATAGATTTGTTGAATTATATGGAACACAATCCTGAACTTGCTCGTTTGCCAAATGGCTTGCATACAGTTGTACCGGCAATGCCACAACTTGGTTTGTATGCAGGTGTGATTTTTACCTTAAAATCACGCGCTTTTAGCGCTGAACAGATGAATCAAAATCGCTTGTATCCGTATTATTTAGTGTACATTCAACAAGATGGTACTATTGTGTACGATTATACCAAAGCAAAACATCTATTGGATTTAGCCCGCCTTGCTTGTCGAGATAAATCTATACCCATTCCAACGGCTTATGAGCCATTTAATCGGAAAACCAAAGATGGTCGAGAGATGAAGCGTTATTCTGAACTATTAGATACGGTAATTGAAAATATTCGCAATGTGAAAGCGGAAAAAAACATTGATAGCCTATTTAATGGTTTAAACACGACGGCATTAATTGACGATATTCAAAGCTTAAGTGATTTTGAATTGATCAGCTTTATTGTCATTGAGGATGCAGTATGATTTATCAATATCCTGCTCGCACACTGGTAGATAAGCTTATTCCAAAATCAAAGTTTTACTCTGAAGGTGGTGCAAACACTCGAGTTGAACGCTTGTTCATTGAACAAATAGAAAGTATTTATTGGGCAAATAAACTTTCTTCTGCCACAATGAATATTGAATCGCAAGAAGATCTACGTGAAGTGCAGATTTTTTCTGTTAATGCACGAGTAGAAATGCTTGATATAGAAATTTTCCGTTACATTGATAAACTGATTCCTAGTCCAATTATCTTTGAAGTGTATTTTCAAGATAAGGTTAAAGTGATAGCTGCTTATAAACGTTTAAATCAAGCTGATAAAAGCAAGGTTGTGATTGGTGATTATTTTCAAACTGAATGGTTGCCGATTGAACGCCAAGATTTACCTTTATTTCTCCGCTTAAGTGAGCTTTATGAGTTTTTAATTAGTCAGTTATTGCCGAATCAAACCAATGCTTCCTCATTAGCAGATAAAATGAGGTTAAATCAAGAAATAGCCCAGCTTGAAACGCGTATAAAACAGCTCGAACAGCAACTCAAACGTGAAAAACAATTTAATCGTAAGGCCGAACTCAATATCAACTTACTAAAATTGCGAGATGAATACACCCAATTAACTTCCTCATCTAAGGATAACCTATGTCAGATTTAAAAATGCATACCGCCAATTTAGTGGCAAAAAATATCGAAAAATTGACCGCTCTTTTCCCAAATTGCATTACAGAAACTCGTAATGAGCAAGGAGAAATCATCAAAGGCGTGGATTTTGATTTATTACGACAAGAGCTTTCTGAGGTGTTAGTGGAAGGAGAGCAAGAACGTTACACGCTAAACTGGGTGGGTAAGAAAGAATCGATTCTTGCGGCCAATGCCCCAATTGCGAAGACGCTACGACCTTGTCGTGAAGAGAGTGTAAATTTTGATACCACAGAAAATCTCTTTATTGAAGGGGATAATTTAGATGCCTTAAAACTATTGCAGGAAAATTATCTTGGCAAAGTGAAGATGGTTTATATCGATCCACCGTACAACACGGGGAAGGATTTTATCTATAACGATGATTTTGCCGAAAATGCAGAGGAGTTTTTAATTCGTTCTAATCAAATAGATGAGGATGGGAATCGGCTAATTGCTAATACGGAAAGTAATGGACGATTTCATTCTGATTGGTTGTCTATGATGTATAGCCGTTTAAGATTAGCCCGTAATTTATTAACCGATGATGGTGTTATTTTTATTTCTATTGATGATAACGAACAGGCTAATTTAAAACGTATATGTGATGAAATTTTTGGTGAAAAAAATTTTATAGCTTCATTACCTAGACAAACCTCCGCCCAAAGACCTTCTCAAGAAAAATATATTTCAATAACACATGACTATGTGTTGATATATAGCCGTAACAAGAATTATGACTTTAAAAACGTTATACGAAGAGATTTGTCTAATATTCAAACTGATAAAAATGGCACCTTTATTGAAGGCGATACTAGTCCAATTTTAGCTTCTTCTACACAGGGGTATTCTGCAGGAGGTGATTATGATGTAGAGTTTAATGGGAAAATATACCAACCTATTGATAAAAAAGGAAATAGACGGCGTTGGCTATGGACAGAAGAAAGAATGAAAAAAGCTATAGAATTAGGGATAGTGATTGAAACTAAAACAACATTAAGAGTTAGAAATTATATTGATAAAGAATTTCAAGTAGGCACAAATTTATTAATCAACAAAGATCCAAATCTGATTTTAACAACTAATGACCTAATGAATTCATTATTTGTTAATCAAAAAGGAACATCTTCTTTAGAAGAATTAGGTTTAGAGGTTTTTTTTGATTTTTCAAAACCAATTAATTTATTAAATATTTTGCTCAGATTAATTACTGATGAACGTGATATTATTCTAGACTTTTTCGCAGGATCTGCCACAACAGCTCACGCAGTACTGCAACTTAATGCTGAAGAGCATGGTAATCGTCGTTTTATTATGGTGCAATTGCCTGAAAAAACAGATGAAAAATCGGAAGCTCTTAAATCGGGTTTTGCTAATATCGCTGATATTTCAAAAGAACGTATCCGCCGGGCAGGGGCAAAAATTCAAGCTGAAAATTCAGATAAGCAAATTGATATTGGATTCCGAGTGCTAAAAATTGATTCAAGCAATATGAAAGACATCTATTATCAGCCTGAACAATATAATAAAACCATGCTTGACCAAATGGTTTCGCATATTAAAGAAGACCGTTCTGCAGAGGATTTATTGTTCCAAGTGATGTTAGATTGGGGCATTGAGCTTTCATTGCCAATTGAGCGTAAAACCATTGATGGTAGCGAAGTTTATTTCGTAGCAGGTAATACATTAGTCGCATGCTTTGATAAATTCACTATGAATGTTGTGGATGAAATTGCAAAGGTTAAACCGCTACGCGTGGTTTCAACCGAATTAGCCATCATGCATGATCAAGATAAAACTAATATCAAAGAACGCTTTAAACAATTATCGCCTGATACTGAAGTGAAATTCTTATAAGAGATAGCAAAATGGATATTAAATTTAGAACGCTTAATTATCAGTTAGCTGCCACACAAGCAGTGGTAAATTGCTTTGTAGGTCAGTCGAAATCAGATGGCAATCGTTATATGTTGGATAAAGGGAGACGTAAGGCGAATAATTCTCTGCAGATTGATTTTATAAATGATCAACAAGGCGAAACCTATACTGATATAGCCTTTGGTAATGCGCCGATTCAAGATATGGATCGGGTATTAAGCAATGTACAAGAACAGCAGCTAGCAGCCGGCTTGACTCGCTCTGAAACTTTAGTTGTTGATGATAATGGAAAAGGTAAAAACCTGACCTCTAGCCAGTTAAACTTAAATATCGAAATGGAAACTGGAACAGGAAAGACTTATTGCTACATTCGCACGATGTTTGAGTTGAATAAGCAATATGGGTGGTCTAAGTTTATTATTGTAGTGCCGAGTATTGCGATTCGTGAAGGGGTTTATAAAAGCTTGGAAATGATGGCAGATCATTTTCATCAAATTTATCAGAAAAAAGCGCGCTTCTTTATTTATGATTCAAAGGCCTTACACCATTTAGAAAGTTTTAGTGCTGATGGTGGCATTAATGTCATGGTGATTAATGTGCAAGCCTTTAATGCTACAGGTAAAGATGCACGCCGTATTTATGAAAAATTGGACGAATTTCAGTCTCGTCGTCCAATTGATGTGATCAGTAAAAATAGACCCATTCTGATTTTAGATGAACCGCAGAAAATGCAAGCGGATAAAACGTTGGAGTCTTTAGCAAATTTTAAACCGCTCTTTATTTTGCGTTATTCAGCAACTCATAAACGTGA
Organism: Haemophilus parainfluenzae; assembly: GCF_036288925.1. NCBI lineage: Bacteria > Pseudomonadati > Pseudomonadota > Gammaproteobacteria > Pasteurellales > Pasteurellaceae > Parahaemophilus > Parahaemophilus parainfluenzae. The sequence goes on along the minus strand of NZ_CP127167.1, from coordinate 127,939 downwards.
TTACAATTTGGTTTATCGTTTAGATGCTTTGGATGCTTATAATCAAAAATTAGTTAAAAAAATCACGGTAAAAGGCATTGAAGTACAAGGTTTAACAGGAACAAATGGTTACCTGTATTTGCAGAGTATTGAACTTTCCAAACAAGCTCCCGTTGCTTATTTAGAACTGGAGGTGAAAACGAAAAATGGCTTTTCTCGCAAAATCAGGAAAGTCAAAAAAGGCGATGATTTATATGTGTTATCAAATAATAGCACTCAATATTCAGATCGTTATGTGATCACTGATATTAATGGCCTTAACAACACGGTGGAGTTTGCTAATGGTTTAACGTTAGGTGTGTTGGAAGCATATGGAAGTGTCGATGAGAAATTAAAACGAACGATTCAAATTCGGGAAACTATTCGTTCTCATTTACAAAAAGAGCAGGAATTGTTTGCTAAAGGGATTAAAGTATTAAGTTTATTCTTTATTGATGAGGTTGCTAAATATCGTCAATATGATGAAAATAATAATGTGATTGACGGTGAATATGTTGAGATTTTTAAACAACAATATGAGCAAGTAGTTGATGAATTCATTGAAAAGTATTTAGAGGATTCACCTTATATTCAACATTTGAAAAATATTGATGTAAATAAAACCCATAATGGCTATTTCTCGATTGATAAGAAATCAAAGCGTTTAGTTGATCCTGATATGAAAGATAAAAATTCAGAATCAGCACCAATTTCAAACGATAGTGATGCTTATGATTTGATTTTAAAAGACAAAGAGCGTTTGTTATCTTTTGATGAGCCAACTCGTTTTATTTTCTCGCACTCTGCGCTACGTGAGGGTTGGGATAATCCGAATGTATTTACCATTTGTACGTTAAAACACTCGGATAATACGATTTCTCGTCGTCAAGAAGTGGGACGAGGTTTACGTTTAGCGGTAAATAAAGATGGTGAACGTATGGATGCAATACGTTTTGGTGAAAATAGTCAGGTAATTCATCAAATTAATAATTTAACCGTTGTTACGGATGAAAGTTATAAAGATTTTATAACGAGTTTACAGAAAGAAATGTTGGAGTCACTTTCTAGTCGTCCAACACAAGCTACCGAAGCGTTCTTTAAGGGGAAACAGATTGTTTTAATTAATGGCGATAAGCGAGAGATCACTGATCAGGAAGCGAGAAAAATTTATAAGTATTTATTGAGAAATGATTATATCGATGATAATGATCATATTGTTGAAAAATATCATCAAGATAAAGCGAATGATGTATTAGCTCCATTAGATTCAGCATTAGAAGATATAGCACCTCAAGTCTTTAAACTAATTGATAGTGTGCTTGATCGTTCATTATTAAACGATATGGTAGATGATGGTAGTAAACGCGTAACCAATTCGTTAAATGATAACTTTAATCGTGCAGAATTTAAGGCTTTATGGAAGAAAATCAATCAGAAAGCAAGCTATCAAATTCAATTAGACAGTAAGAAGTTAATTCAAGATAGCATTGCACAAATTCAACAAGCATCTAAAGAGCGTAATGATAAATTTGTCGAAACATTAAGTTATAAATTGGCTACAGGTTCGCAAAAAGATGAAATGCGACATCATGATCTAGAAGTTCGAGAAACATTCGGTACATATGAGACGAAAACAGAACAAGCGAGTATTTCTGCGTATTCTCAAGTGAGATATGATCTTGTTGGTGATATTGCTGAAAATACACAATTAACTCGTAAAACAGTGGTGGAAATTTTAAAAGGGATTAGTTCTGTTATTTTCAATCAGTTCAAAAATAACCCTGAAGCTTTTATTCGTGAAGTGAGTCAAATAATTAATTCTCAACAAGCAAGTATGGCATTACAACATTTAAATTATCAACTTTTGGGTTCTGGTTATCCTGATAGTGAGATATTTACAACTAATTTAGTTGCTAATGATGCCTATAAAACGAAAAATCATATTTGGGATTACGTCACCACAGATTCAAAAGTAGAAGAAACTTTCGCGAAAGAACTTGATGCAGCTAAAGAAGTACTAGTCTACGCTAAGTTGCCAGATAACTTTAAAATCCCAACACCATTTGGTAGTTATAATCCCGATTGGGCAATTGCTTTTGATACAGCTTTAGTAAAAGAAATCTATTTTGTTGCTGAAACTAAAGGTTCTATTTTAAGTGAAGATTTAAAACTTAAAGAACGCAATAAAATCGAAAGTGCTAAGAGATTTTTTGAAACTTTAAATGCTCAGTCGTTAGGGAATGATAAAGTGCAATATAAGGTTGTTTCAAATATTGATGAATTAATGAGGGTAGTTCTAGGTAAGCAATAGAAGATAAGGCCATCTGTATGATGGCTTTATTATTGAGCTTCAAATAAGGGAAGAAGATGCTCTTAAGTTAGAATTACATTTTAGAGTATTTATTTCATGCTCAATAAGTAAAAAGCCATAATAAAAAAACTTATTGAGTTAAATTCAATGTTAAGGGCAGGGTTTGCTGACCATTATTTCAATCACTTGGCGATCGATGTGCTGCATACTCTTAGAGGCAATCGAGCATAGATTGTCGATAGTGCGATCGAGATCATGTTCAACGATACCTTCATTGCCCGTAACATGGGTTTCATCCATTGCCATAAGTACTGATTTATAACCAGAAGCCACGCTGGTGGATACTTTCATTGCACAGCTATTGGATGCGCCATCGCAGATGATTCCGCTGATGTCACCAATCATGCTGCAAATTCCCATGCTCACGGTTTCAAATTTGCCCGTAAGCAAATAGGCAATGCCTGCACAGCTCCCCATAGAGGCAGTTGTTACCGCACAAAGGGCAGATAGTTTGGGTAATTTACTGTGGATATAAATGGCCATTAAGTGTGACAAGAAGAGCGCACGGAGGCATTTTTCTTCACTCACGTTTAAATAATCTGCGACCACAACCACGGGCATAGTGGCGGCAATACCTTGATTGCCTGAACCAGAATTGGTCATTGCTGGCAATGTAGCCCCACCCATACGGGCATCGGAGGCTGCAGTGGTTTCGATCATAATTTTGCTGAGCAAATCGTCTGACATTAAACCGCTACCGACTTGTTTGCGTAATGTTCTGCCAATGTGTAAACCGTAATTTTCGCGCAATCCTTCGTTAGACAGCGCGCGGTTGAGCGCGGCAGCTTGTCCGATAAAACGGATTTTATCGAGCTCAACTTCACAAGAAAATTCAAAAATTTCACGTGCACTCACCTGTTTGAAAATATCATAGGGATCGCAATCCGCACGTTCATCGTGTTCTTTCTCAAAAACAACTTCGCCATTTTTTTCAATTAAAATGATATTGGTGTGTTGATCTTGAATCGCTACTTTCACTCGGTCATTATCCGCAAACAACACCGCTTCAGAATATAAAATATGCTCGGTTTGATGAATATCCACATTAACGAGTTTTTTATCAAGCATTGCCTTGGCTTGGGAAACTTGCTCTGGTGTGATGTGTTTTAATACTTCTAACTCACCCTCTGGGTCGCCGCCTAAAGCACCAATCGCCGCGGCAATAGGCAAGCCCACCATGCCCGTTCCCGGTACCGCAACACCTAAACCATTTTTCATTAAGTTTGGCGATACCTTAGCTTCAATACGTTCAGGTGTTTTGCTTAAATATTTAGCCGCAGTTGCTGCAGCAAGCGCTAAAGAGATAGGTTCAGTACAGCCAAGTGCCGGAACCACATCACGTTCCACAAGGTGAAGTAATGGTTTTTCGATTTCGTTGAGTCTTTCTTGATTCATAAAATTCTTTTAATTTATTAAATACTGTCTTCTTTCTCTATGACTAATATGCGCGTTTCGCCTTGTGGGTGAGCAACATGTTCGGTACCAATACCCGCATAAAAAATATCACCCGCATGGAGCAATACGGCTTTCTCTAGGCCCTCTTCTTTGTAGTGCATTTCCACCGTACCATCCATAACAGCAAAGACTTCTTCACCGTCATTGATATGCCATTTGTAAGGTTTGTCTGTCCAGTGAAGACGCACGGAAATGCCATTCATATTGGTAATATCAAGGGCTCCCCAAGCGCGTTCAGCCGTAAATAGGTGACTTCTAATAACTTTATTCATGACTAAATTTGTTAGTGAGCCTCATCCCAGTTTGTACCTTGACCCACATCTACAATCAATGGCACCACTAAATCAGCCGCGCTTTCCATTTGTGTTTTGATGAGCTCGCTATAAAACGCGACTTTTTCTGACCGCACTTCAAACACCAATTCATCGTGCACTTGCATAATCATCTCAATATCGGGATCGTTTTGTAGTTTTTGATCCAATTGAATCATGGCACGTTTGATAATGTCTGCGGCTGTGCCTTGCATTGGTGCATTGATCGCGACACGTTCGGCGGCTTTACGGCGCATACCATTAGAAGAGTTAATATCTGGCAGATATAAACGACGGCCGAATAGGGTTTCTACATAGCCTTGGGCTTTGGCTTTTTCGCGAATATCGTGCATAAAAGTTTGTACGCCAGGATAGCGTTTGAAATATAAATCCATATAGCTCTGAGCATCGGCACGGCCAATGCTGAGTTGGCGCGATAAGCCAAAGGCAGACATACCATAAATTAAACCGAAGTTAATTGCCTTAGCATTGCGGCGTTGTTCGGACGTTACTTCATCCAGTGCGACACCAAAGATTTCTGCTGCGGTAGAGCGGTGAATATCTTTGCCTTGGGTAAAGGCGTTAATTAAGCCTTGATCCTGTGATAGGTGCGCCATAATGCGCAGCTCGATTTGTGAATAGTCGGCTGCCACAATAGTAAAGCCTTCGCGGGCGATAAAAGCTTGACGAATACGACGGCCTTCTTCATTACGAATCGGAATGTTTTGCAGATTCGGATCGCTTGATGAAAGACGACCTGTGGCTGTCACCGCTTGATGGTAGGAAGTATGCACTCGACCCGTTTGTGGATTCACCATTTGCGGTAATTTGTCAGTGTAGGTGGATTTTAGTTTGCTTAGCCCTCGATGTTCTACCAATACTTTCGGTAATTCATGACTAAATGCCAGTTCCTCCAACACTTCCTCGTTGGTGGATGGTGCACCTTTTGGTGTTTTTTGAATAACCGGCAAACCTAATTTATCAAACAAAATTTCCTGTAATTGTTTGGTTGAGGCCAAATTAAATGGCTGCCCAGCCAAGACATAGGCCTGTTCTTCTAACTCACTTAAACGGTTAGCGATTTCATTAGATTGTAGGAATAGTGCATCGCTATCAATTAAAACACCTCGACGTTCCATACGGGATAGTACGCCTAACAATGGCAATTCCATTTCTTTAAAGAGTTTTTCCAGAGTGGGTTCTTTAGAGAGTTTTTTCCATAGCACTTGTTGCAGTTTCATTGTCACATCAGCATCTTCCGCCGCGTACTCAGCGGCTTGTTCCAACGGAATTTGGTTAAAGGTCAGCTGATTTTTACCTTTGCCTGCAATCTCTTCAAAACTGATGGTTTGATGTCCTAAATAACGTTTTGCCAGATCGTCCATATTATGACGACCGGTACTGTTGAGCACATAGGACTCCAACATGGTATCGAAAGCCACACCTTGCACATTAATGCCATTACGGGCAAAGATGGTGAGATCGTATTTGAAGTTTTGCCCAACTTTTTGAATAGCAGGATTTTCTAAAACCGGTTTTAACAACGTAAGTGCGGTTGTTTTTTCGAGAGTTTTTGGTGCACCTAAATAATCTAATTGTAGCGCTAAATAAGCGGCTTCACCGTTTTCTAATGCAAAGGAAATACCGACCAAGTTGGCGTCCATATAATCTAAATTATCGGTTTCAGTATCTAGCGCAAAAAGTTTGGCTTGATTGAGTTTTTCCACCCAACGATTTAAATCGGCTTCGGTGAGCAAGGTTTCATAACGGCTACGATCAATTTGAATTGCCGGCAATGCTTCATCGCTATTGTCTTGAGTGAGCGCAGGCGTAGCTTGATAGTGATTAATCTTGGTCGGTTGTTCGTTGTTATTGGTGATGGAATCAGCGCCATTCATCACTTCATTGAGCCAACGTTTAAATTCATAACGGCCGAAATATTCGGTAAGTTGATCGTTATTGCTTGCACCAAGAGTGAGTTGCTCTGGCGTAATATCGAGGGCGACATCGGTTTTGATCGTGGCAAGGCGATAGGATAAATCGGCCATTTCTTTTTCAGCCAATAATTTATCACCTAATTTTTTTGCCCCACGAATTGGTAATTCAGCCACTTTGTCTAAGTTGGCATAAATTTCTGCCATGCTGCCGATACCCTGCAAGAGGCCAAGTGCGGTTTTTTCACCCACACCCGCTACGCCTGGAATATTATCGGCGCTATCGCCCATTAGCGCTAAGTAATCGATGATGAGTTCTGGTGGAATACCGTATTTTTCAATCACGGCATCGCGATCCAATAAGGTATTATTCATGGTGTTGATCAACATAATGTTGTCATCCACTAGCTGTGCCATGTCTTTATCGCCGGTGCTGATTAAGACTTTTTGATTGTCTTTGGAAGCCGCTACCGCTAAGGTACCAATGACATCGTCAGCCTCCACGCCTTCAATGACTAAAAGAGGAATGCCAAGGGCGCGGATAATATCGTGTAACGGCTGAATTTGTTTACGCAGATCGTCTGGCATCGGTGGACGATGGGATTTATATTGTTCAAACATTTCATCACGGAAAGTTTTGCCTTTTGCATCAAAGACTACCGCAATATGGCTCGGTTGCACTTGCGAAATCAGGCTTTTGAGCATATTTAATACACCGTACATGGCACCAGTCGGCTCGCCAGCAGAATTGGTGAGTGGCGGAAAAGCATGAAAAGCACGATATAAATAAGATGAACCGTCCACTAGGACTAATGGATTAGGAGCAATAGTTGGCATAAATATTCCGTTCAAAAATAATGAAAAGTGTCGCATTATAGCCTAAATTGGGAAATGGGGCGAACATATAAAGTACGGTTAATTAAATGTAAAAAGTATGACGAAGGCATTTGGCTATGGCATAATAGGTATACTTAAATATTCAACATAAGGGAATAGCATGTCATTAAAACTGGTTGAAGTTGTTGTATTAGGGCAAGTGTTGCGCTTGAATGTCCCTGCAGAACAAGAGGAGATTTTGCGTCAGGCTGCACGTAGTTTAGATCTCCAAGTATCTGAAATGAAAGAGCGTACAGGTTTATTGCAATTAGATCGTGTGCTTTCTATTGTTGCCTTGAATTTAAGTTTTGAATTAACCCAAGAAAAGAATAAAAATGCCCAGATTGAAAACGTGTTATGTACGCGAATTCAGCAGTTAGATCATTCTTTAGAGAATGCATTAGGTGGGCGCCTTATAGTCGATTAAATAAAAAAGAACCGCATGTTGAAAGTGCGGTTCTTTTTTATGTATTTTTAATCGGGCGTGTAATAGAGTTTACCAATTTCAATTTTTTGTCGCCCTGTTTCTTCACGCCATTTATTGCTGTCTCGTAAAGAATAAACGCAGCCACAATATTCTTGCTGATAAAAACGTTCACGCTTACTGATTTCGATCATACGTTGCGATCCGCCAGCTTTACGCCAGTTGTAATCCCAATAAATCACATCATCATATTTTTCAGCTGCTCGGTGACCGCAACCATTGATTTGATCCATGTCTTTCCAGCGAGAAATACCAAGGCAACTAGTAAACACAGGGAAACCATGTTCATGAGCATATTCAGCGGCTTTTTCAAAACGCATATCAAAACACATGGTGCAACGGATGCCACGTTCAGGTTCCCATTCCATGCCTTTTGCGCGATCAAACCATTGTTGGCGATCGTAGTCAGCATCAATAAATGGAATGCCGAATTTTTGGGCAAAACGGATGTTTTCTTCTTTACGAATTAAATATTCTTTTAATGGATGAATATTCGGGTTGTAAAAATAAATCGTAAATTCAATACCCGAGGCCAAAATGGCTTCCATCACTTCACCTGAGCAAGGCGCGCAGCAAGAGTGGAGAAGTAACTTATTATGTCCTTCAGGTAATTCGAGTTTTTCACGAATAAAAGGCGCATTGGGATCCTTGCGCACTTTTTGTTTACGCGGTTTTTGAAATTTAGGTTGAGAATCGGCCGCACTTTGCGGTTGAATTTGTTCTTCAGTCATATTAATAAGTTCGGTCTACCGATAAATAAGCCAGTGAAATTAAGGCTTTTTTGTATTCGCTTTCAGGTAATAAGGCAATGGCATTAACTGCTTTTTGGGCTTCTTGTTTTGCACGAACCATCGCATAATCAAGGGATTTATGTTCAGCCATAATTGCAAGCACGTCATCGATAGCATCACGTTTTCCGCCTTGTTCAATGGCTTCACGAATAAGTGCGGCTTGTTGTGGATTACCATGACGCATTGCGTGTAATAAAGGAAGCGTCGGTTTACCTTCGGCGAGGTCGTCACCCACATTTTTGCCTAATGCGGCAGCGTTTGCGCTGTAATCTAACACATCATCTACTAATTGGAATGCGGTGCCAAGATAGCGACCATATTCTTGAAATGCGCTTTCAATTGATTTTTCAGCTCCCGCAACAATCGCCACAGATTGTGCCGCCACTTCAAATAAACGTGCTGTTTTACTATAAATCACACGCATATAGCTTTCTTCCGTGGTATCGGGATCATTCACATTCATCAATTGTTGAACTTCACCTTCTGCCAACACGTTGGTAGCGTCAGCCATAATTCGAAGAATATCTAGCGATTGTAGCTGTGCCACTAACTGGAATGCACGAGTATAAATGAAGTCGCCTACTAATACGCTAGCCGCATTACCAAAGGCCGCATTTGCTGTTGCGCGGCCGCGACGCATATCAGACTCATCCACCACATCATCGTGTAATAAAGAAGCAGTGTGAATAAATTCCACAAAGGTGGCGCAAGTGGCCACTTTATCGCTTTCGTAGCCTAATGCACGAGCGGCTAAAACCGCAATAAGTGGTCGGATGCGTTTTCCGCCACCTTGTACAATATAAAAACCAAGCTGATTAACCATCGGCACATCGGAGTTAATTTGTGCTAGAATAGCTCGGTCTACTTTCTGCATATCCGCATCAGTTAATGCTTGAATGGCATGCATATCCATTAAATCTTGTTTGTTCATCTTCATTTGGTTCGATGGTTGTATATGAAAAAGGAAAGTTTGGTGGATTTTACCTGATTTTTCAGGGTTTCTGAAATTAAACTCGAGGGAAAGCACTTTTTTTTATTTTATTGCAAATAAGTGCTTGCGATCGAGCTGTTTTTTCCGTAGAATTTGCGACCTATTTATATGAATTTTGAAGTGCGGACCGAAAAATAGTAACGGAGAAGCATAATTATAGCGGAGTATTTATGTACGCAGTTTTCCAAAGTGGCGGTAAACAACACCGTGTGAGCGAAGGTCAAGTGGTTCGTTTAGAAAAACTTGAACTTGCAACTGGCGCAACAGTTGAGTTCGACTCAGTGTTGATGGTCGTTAATGGTGAAGATGTTAAAATTGGTGCACCAGTAGTAGCTGGTGCGAAAGTAGTGGCTGAAGTTGTGGCACAAGGTCGTGGCGATAAAGTTAAAATCGTTAAGTTCCGTCGTCGTAAACACAGCCGTAAACAACAAGGTCATCGTCAGTGGTTCACGGAAGTGAAAATCACTGGGATTCAAGCATAATTTCAGAGGAGATCAAGTAGATGGCAACTAAAAAAGCTGGTGGTTCAACTCGTAACGGTCGTGATTCTGAAGCTAAACGCCTTGGTGTTAAACGTTTCGGTGGCGAATCTGTATTAGCAGGTAGCATCATTGTACGTCAACGTGGTACTAAGTTCCACGCAGGTAACAACGTAGGTATGGGTCGTGACCACACCTTATTTGCTACCGCTGACGGTAAAGTAAAATTTGAAGTGAAAGGCGAGAAAAGCCGTAAATACGTAAGTATTGTAACTGAATAATTTTACATCTGATTTGATAAACGCCCAGCATTATCTGTGGGGCGTTTTCTTTGTTTTCTTACCTGTGATTTACAATCATTAATCAAATCTGTTATCTTGGCACTGTCATTCATTCTCTTCAATATTTTTTAGAATGAAATTTACCTGAATTCCTAACTGTGCTTTAGCCAAATAAAGGAAGACATCATGAAACAACAACCTCTTTTAGGATTTCTATTTGCTTTAATTACAGCGATGGCATGGGGATCTTTACCTATTGCGTTAAAACAGGTTCTATCAGTGATGACGCCACAAACGATCGTGTGGTATCGCTTTATTGTGGCATTTCTAGCACTCTTTATTTTGCTTGCTTATAAGAAAAAATTGCCACAATTTTTGAAAGGCGGTCAATTTATTTGGTTGGTAGTAATTGGTGTCATAGGGTTGTCTGGCAACTTCTTCTTATTTAATAGCTCACTTAAGTTTATCGATCCTTCTTCAGCTCAAATTTTTATTCACTTTTCCTCTTTTGGCATGTTGATTTGCGGTCTTTTTGTCTTTAAAGAAAAGCTCGGATTACACCAAAAAATCGGTTTAGCCTTATTACTTGTAGGATTAGTACTTTTCTTCAATGATAAGCTAGGTGGGTTTCAAGGGGAAAGCCGCTATTTAACGGGGGTATTATTAAGTCTAGCGGGCTCGTTAATTTGGGTCGCTTATGGTATGGCACAAAAATTAATGCTTCGCCGTTTTAGTTCGCCACAGATTTTATTAATGATTTATTTCGGTTGTCTTTTGGTATTTACGCCTGTTGCTGAATTTTCCCAAGTGAGAGAGCTCAGTCCGTTAGCATTTGGTTGTTTGGCTTATTGTTGCTTAAATACCTTATTTGGTTATGGCGCGTATGCCGAAGCCCTTAATCGCTGGGAGGTTTCTAAAGTCAGTGTTGTGATTACCTTAGTACCACTATTTACCATTTTATTTGCTCATCTTGCGCATTATGCGAGCCCTGATAATTTTGCCGCGCCAGAATTAAATATGATTAGCTATATCGGGGCGTTTGTTGTAGTATGCGGAGCAATTTTGTCGGCAATCGGACATAAGTTATTACCGCAATCAAAGTAAAGTGCGGTTAAATATTGGAGAGTTTTTATGAAATTTATTGATGAAGCCCTGATTCGTGTGGAAGCAGGGGATGGTGGAAACGGTTGTGTAAGTTTCCGCCGTGAAAAATTTATCCCTAAAGGCGGCCCAGATGGTGGCGATGGCGGTGATGGCGGTGATGTTTATTTGGTTGCAGACGAAAACTTAAATACCTTGATCGATTATCGTTTTACGAAACGTTTTGCAGCTGAGCGCGGTGAGAATGGCCATAGTTCAGATTGTACCGGTCGCCGCGGTAAAGATATTACGTTACGTGTGCCAGTGGGAACGCGTGCAATTGATAATGATACCAAAGAAGTGCTTGGCGATTTAACAAAGCATGGCGCCAAAATGTTAGTGGCGAAAGGGGGTTATCATGGCTTAGGGAACACACGTTTCAAATCTTCAGTGAACCGTGCACCTCGCCAAAAAACCATGGGTACACCAGGGGAAAAACGCGATTTATTATTAGAACTAATGCTTCTTGCGGATGTCGGGATGCTTGGTTTACCAAATGCAGGTAAATCGACCTTTATTCGTGCCGTTTCAGCCGCAAAACCAAAAGTCGCTGATTATCCATTTACCACTTTAGTGCCAAGTTTAGGCGTAGTGAAAGTGGATGAGAGCCATAGCTTTGTGGTGGCCGATATTCCTGGATTGATTGAAGGTGCATCGGATGGGGCGGGTTTAGGGATTCGTTTCTTAAAACACTTAGAACGTTGTCGTGTGTTAATTCATTTAGTGGATATTAATCCAATTGATGAATCCGATCCTGCTGATAATATTGCGATCATTGAGTCAGAATTATTCCAATATAGCGAAAAATTGGCAGATAAACCGCGTTGGTTAGTCTTCAATAAAATTGATACGATGACTGAAGAAGAGGCGCATAAACGAGCTCAAGAGATTACCGAACGTCTTGGTTGGGAAGAAGGCTATCACCTCATTTCTGCTGCAACTGGTAAAAATGTGCCGCCACTTTGTCGTGATATTATGGATTTCATTGAAGCGAATCCACGTGATGCAGAAGTAGAAGAAAATAAACCTGAAGAAGTGAAATTCAAATGGGAAGATTACCATCAAGAACAGCTCGCTGAACATCAATTTGATGATGAAGATGACGACTGGGATGATTGGGACGAAGAAGATGAAGAAGGCGTTGAATTTATTTATAAACCTTAATGCCTAAATGGAAAAAGAGCGGAAAATTTGATCTGCACCCCAAAAGTTGGACTCAACAAACCAACAATTGAGGTGCAGATTTTTTATGGGTAAACACTACACAATCGAATTTAAATTACAAATTCTTCAACCTATTTTGAATGGAAAAATGAGTATTAGAGAAGCAGCTCGTTTTTACAATATTCCTTCCAACGCCCTAGTCGGGACATGGTTGAAACGGTTTGAAAAAAGTGGCATAAAGGGACTTATTCCCCGTAAACCATCAGGACGACCGCCTATGAAACCTAAATATGCCAGAATGCCACCGCCACCCAAAACTGAAGAAGACCGTTTACGCCTGAGAATTTTACAGCTTGAAGCGGAGGTAGCCTACCTAAAGGAGTTGAGAAGGCTCAGACTTCAGGACGAAGCCGAGCAACGGAAATTATCCAAAGGTTAAGAACACGCTATCCGTTAAAATGGCTTTTAGGCTTTGCACAGTTAGCGCGTAGTACGTTTTTTGCGAAACTTCAGATTAAACCGGATAAGGATGAGGAGCTGAAAAAGGCCATTAAACGCATCAAAGCCAATCATCCTGATTATGGCTACCGACGTGTTCATGCCAGCTTGCCAGGCGTGAATCATAAAAAAGTTCAACGTTTAATGCAGACACTTGGGCTTCAAGTGCGGTCAAGAAAAAGCAAGAAATTTACCACCTATCGAGGCACGATAGGGGTAATTGCACCGAATCATCTTGAACGCGATTTTAGTGCAACGGCCCCGAAACAAAAATGGGTGACAGATATCACCGAGTTTAAGGCGAAAGATGGGAGTAAAGTCTATTTATCTCCAATTTTAGACTTATTTAACAATGAGATAGTCTCCTATAATCTCAGCTATTCCCCAAATTGGGCGCAAGTAGAGGACATGTTAATGCAAGCCGTCAAAGGATTAAATAAAGCTTGTGGTGTCATTTTACATTCAGACCAGGGATGGCAATATCAAATGGTAGCTTATCGTCGAATTTTAGCTGAACATGGCATCATTCAAAGTATGTCGAGAAAAGGGAATTGCTTAGATAATGCCGCAATGGAAAGTTTCTTTGGACGATTAAAAACAGAATGTTTTTATGGTCGGGAATTTAAAACAAAAGAAGAGATAGTTGATGCCGTCAGGGATTATTTGGATTACTATAATCATCGACGGATTCAACTAAAATTAAAAGGACTGAGTCCGATACAATATCGAAAACAATCCTTTGAATAACAGTCTAACTTTTTGGGGTCAGATCAATTTGACCGCTCTTTTTTATTGCCTTTAACCTTTCTTTTTCCCACCTTGACGCGCTTTAAAGCGAGGGTTAGTTTTCGAAATGACATAGACGACACCGTGGCGACGAACAATTTTGCAGCCAGGACGGTTCTTTGCGCTTTTGAGTGAAGATAATACTTTCATTGAATATTCCTATTTTGATTTAAATGCGCCAAATTTACCGTAGCGGCTTGCAAATTCACTTGCACGACCTTCGTTACCAATTTGACGAGTTTTACCGGTATAAAATGGGTGAGAGGCAGATGAAGTATCACACATAAATACAGGGTATTCGTTACCATCTTCCCATTTCATGGTGTTGTTGGTTTTAGCGCAAGAACGGATGAGAAAGCCTTGTTTCGCATTGGAATCGTAAAATAAAACGGTACGATAATTTTCAGGGTGAATGCCTTTTTTCATTAGAACTCCTTATATGACGGAAATAATTGGGCGAAGATACTAATTCAAAAGCAAATGATTATCAATGTACTTTTATTCATGACGATGAGAATTTTTTTCATATTAAGAAAAAGAAAAATGCCTTTTGGTTGAAAGGCATTTTGTCTATTTGTAGGAATTGTTACCCACGATGCGCGTTTTTCATAATACGCTCTTTTGTCACTTTCCATTCGCGTTCTTTAATATCATCACGTTTATCATGTTGCTTTTTACCTTTCGCAACGCCGATTTTGATCTTTGCCCAAGGGCCTTTCCAATAAAGAGAAAGGGCAACAATGGTAAAACCATCACGGCTTGATTTGCCGAAAAGATTATCCAATTCACGTTTATTCAATAAAAGCTTACGTGTACGCGTCGGATCGCAAACCACGTGGGTAGAGGCTAAGCTCAATGGTTGAATGGTCGCACCAAATAAATAAGCTTCACCATTTTTAAAAATGATATAGCTGTCGCTGATATTGGCTTTACCTGCACGCATTGATTTTACTTCCCAACCTTGTAATTCAAGGCCAGCTTCAATTTCGTTTTCTATAAAGTATTCGTGTCTGGCTCGTTTATTTAATGCAATTGTATTAGAGCCAACTTTGGCTTTTTTCTTGGTCATTGTTATCCGTTGTTCATTAATCGTAAATTGGCATTGATTTTACCGAATCTCGCTGTGGATAGCAAAAAACAAAAGGCTGATTTGATCCAGCCTTTTATTACTTAAGGCTAGATCATTCCTCTAATTCACCACAGAAACGATAGCCTTCACCATGTACCGTTGCAATAATTTCAGGCGTATTAGGGTGATCTTGAAAGTGTTTTCGAATACGACGAATTGTTACATCCACTGTGCGATCTTGTGGTTTTAATTCTCGTCCCGTCATTTTTAATAATAATTCTTCACGAGTTTGTAATTTACCTGGGTTTTCGCAGAAATGTAACATAGCACGAAATTCACTACGGGGGAGCTTAAACTCTACGCCTTCAGGTGTAATTAAATTATGGCTATTTAAATCCAGAATCCACCCATTAAAGCGATAATTTTCACGTTGTAAATGGGGTTCTTTACCATTTAATACCATGGAGCGATGCAATAAATTTCGTGCACGAATAGTGAGCTCTCTTGGGTTAAATGGTTTAGTGAGATAATCATCCGCTCCAATTTCTAGGCCTAAAATTTTATCGACTTCATTATCTCGCCCTGTGAGAAAAATCAACGGAATTGCAGCTTTCTCACGTAATTCGCGACCCAGTAATAAACCATTTTTACCGGGTAAATTAATATCTAATACGATGAGATTGACTATTTCTGAGTTTAACTGGTGATACATTTCCGCGCCATCTTGTGCTTGTAATACTTCATAGCCTTCAGCTTCAAAAATTCCTTTTAACGTATTACGGGTTACCGCTTCATCTTCCACGATGAGAATTTTTGGGGTAGCCATTCGTCTCTCCTTGTTATACTTTGTTCTGGGTGTATTTTATAATTGTAACATTGCTGCAACAACAGAAAAGTGTGACGATTTTTTTAAATTACATTTAATTTTATGATCTGAGTCATAAATTATTAACATTCTTTTTATCTATGCTAGAATTTTAATAGGAACAACAAATGGAACTTTATGATGAAGCGAATTCTTCTTTTTTTATTTTTTATTTTTACCACACTTTCCACTCAAGCTAGTCTTTTTGATAAGAAAACGGCTTTTTTACCTATTGATGAAGCTTTTCAATTTTCAGCTGCGAAAAGTGAGAATCAAGAAAATGTGATCGTCAATTGGTCGATTGCAGAAGGGTATTATCTCTATCAAGAGAAAATTTCCGTCAAGCTCAATCAAGAAGAAAATGCATCATTTGATGCACCGATATTTTCTATTTCCCCCGAGGATTATAACGATCCTTATTTTGGCTTGATGAAAATTTTCAAAAAACCCGTGCAAGCTATTTTTAAAGCGAGTCAGTCGCCATTAAAAGCAGAAGATGTGGTTGAGATTGCTTACCAAGGCTGTACTGAGGGCTTTTGTTATCCGCCTGAAGTGAAAGAAATTAAAGTGGCAGATTTGCCTATTGCACAGGTCGCTAATACTGAAAAAATATCGGAAAATTCGACCGCACTTTCAGCACAACCCAAAGCAGAACAAGACCGTTTAGCGGAAAGCTTATTTAATAGCAAATATGCCATATTTGGTTTTTTCTTATTAGGCTTAGGGTTGGCCTTTACCCCTTGTGTATTGCCAATGCTACCACTGCTTTCAGCGATTGTGATTGGCCAAAATCAGCGACCTAATATGTGGCGTGCTTTTGCATTAAGCTTTGTGTATGTGCAGGGGATGGCGCTGACTTATACCTTGCTAGGCTTGATTGTCGCCGCAATTGGTTTACCGTTCCAAGTGGCTTTACAACATCCTTATGTAATGATTGGTTTATCAATCATCTTTGTCTTGTTAGCCTTGTCGATGTTCGGTGTATTTACCTTACAGCTTCCAAGCTCCTTACAAACAAAACTGTCTTTACTTAGCCAACAGCAAAAAGCTGGCGCTTTGGGTGGCGTGTTCTTAATGGGCATGATTGCGGGACTTGTAGCTTCACCTTGCACATCAGCACCACTTTCTGGCGCGTTGCTTTATGTGGCGCAGAGTGGGGATTTGTTTACAGGTGCGATCACGCTTTATTTGCTCGCGTTGGGTATGGGCGTACCGCTGATTTTAATCACTTTATTTGGGAATAAAATCCTGCCTAAATCAGGTATGTGGATGGAAACCGTCAAAAAACTCTTTGGCTTTGTGATGCTCGCATTACCGGTATTCTTAATTTCTCGTATTTTACCAGATGAATGGACACCAAGATTATGGGCGATGCTCGGTACAGCATTTTTCATTTGGTTTGCATTCCAAATGCCGAAAAATGGTACAGGCTGGGTATTCCGAATTCTCTTTTTAGTCGCGGCAATGATTAGTGTTAAACCACTTCAATCTTGGGTGTGGGGTGAAAGCCAAGCACCAAGTGCGGTCGAAAATAAGGCGGTTTCTCATGTTGAATTTAAGAAAGTGAAAAGCGAAGCTGAATTACAACAAGCACTTGCTGAAAATAACAAACCACTTGTGATGCTCGATCTTTATGCGGATTGGTGTGTGGCGTGTAAAGAGTTTGAAAAAGAAACATTTAGTGATCCAAGTGTACAAAAAGCCTTTGGTGACATGCTGCTTCTTCAAGTTGATATGACGAAAAACTCCGAAGAAAACCGCGCTTTAATGACAAAGTATAAAGTGCTAGGTTTACCGACGATTTTATTCTTTAATCGAGAAGGAAAAGAAATTGAAGGCAGTCGTGTTAACGGATTCATGCCGCCTGTTGAATTTTTACAATGGATTGAGAAAATCCGCAAAGCGTAAAATTATTTCCTAATAGTAAAAAGTCTTTTTCGATTAGAGGTATTGTTTAGCTTTAAGTTAATCATTAATATACGCCCTGTTCTGAAATCACTTTTTATTTTTTATTAGGAAAACTTTATGAAAAATTTAGAAAAATACTCTCCGTATGTTTTAGCTTTATTACGTATCATCGCTGCGTATATGTTTATCTTACACGGCACAGCGAAATTCTGGGAATTCCCAATTTCAATGACGGGCGGTAACGGCGCAGTGGGCGATCCAATGATGATCGTCGGTGGAGTAATCGAGATTGTCGGTTCAATCCTATTAATTTTAGGTTTATTTGTTCGCCCAGCGGCATTTAT
Source organism: Haemophilus parainfluenzae (assembly GCF_036288925.1). Taxonomy (NCBI): domain Bacteria; kingdom Pseudomonadati; phylum Pseudomonadota; class Gammaproteobacteria; order Pasteurellales; family Pasteurellaceae; genus Parahaemophilus; species Parahaemophilus parainfluenzae. The sequence continues at coordinate 110,174 of NZ_CP127167.1, read as the reverse complement.
TCTTTCAGGTCAAATGGCTTATGCGTATTTCTTTATGCACGTTGCAGGTCAAGGGAATTTATTCTTCCCAATCGCGAACGGTGGTGAACTCGCTTTACTTTACTCTCTCGTGTTCTTCTATTTTGTGTTTGCCGGTGCAGGTGCATTTTCTTTAGATAACCGCAAACGTTAATTAATCATCTTATTCATTTATTGCCCGCATTTTGCGGGCTTTTTTGTTTTTAAAATCGCTTAAATAAACCACCGCACTTTAAGTGCGCTTACCAGGAAAATTTTCTCTATATAAACGCAAACGTTTGCGTTATAATTCACCCCGCTTATTTTTAACCATTTAATGAAAGGAAAATGTAATGACAGATCGTCCAATTCGTCAGGCTTTACTGAGTGTTTCTGATAAAACCGGTATTGTAGAATTTGCTCAAGGCTTAGTACAGCGTGGTGTAAAACTACTTTCCACAGGCGGTACCGCAAAATTATTGGAGCAACATGGTTTGCCGGTGACTGAAGTGTCTGATTATACGGGATTCCCTGAAATGATGGACGGTCGTGTGAAAACTTTGCATCCCAAAGTACATGGCGGGATTCTTGGTCGTCGTGGTACAGATGATGCTATCATGCAGCAACATGGCATTGAAGGCATTGATATGGTTGTCGTGAATTTATATCCTTTCGCCGCAACCGTGGCTAAGCCAAACTGCAAGTTAGAAGATGCCGTGGAAAATATTGATATCGGTGGACCAACCATGGTTCGTTCTGCCGCGAAAAACCATAAAGATGTGGCGATCGTGGTGAATAATCATGATTTCAATGCAATTCTTGCAGAGATGGATAAACATCAAAACAGCCTAACGCTTGAAACCCGTTTTGATCTTGCGATTAAAGCCTTTGAACATACCGCGCAATATGATTCCATGATTGCCAACTACTTTGGACAAATGGTGAAACCATATCATGTGGCAGAGGAAGAAGATGCGAATGCGAAGTGCGGTCAATTCCCACGGACTTTAAATCTTAACTTCGTTCGTAAACAAACCATGCGTTACGGTGAAAATTCTCATCAAAATGCAGCCTTTTATGTTGATTTAAATGTGAAAGAGGCGAGTGTAGCTACAGCTCACCAACTACAAGGTAAAGCCTTGTCTTACAATAATATTGCTGATACTGATGCAGCACTTGAATGCGTGAAAGAATTTGATGAGCCGGCTTGTGTGATCGTTAAACATGCTAATCCATGTGGCGTGGCTTTAGGAAAAGATATTTTAGACGCCTATAATCGTGCTTACCAAACCGATCCAACTTCTGCATTTGGTGGCATTATTGCGTTCAACCGTGAGTTAGACGAAAAAACCGCGAATGAAATTGTGGAACGCCAATTCGTTGAAGTGATTATTGCACCGAAAGTTTCTGCTGAAGCGCAAGAAGTCGTGAAACGTAAGAAAAATGTTCGTTTGCTTGAATGTGGTGAATGGACTTCTCGTTCTGAACGTTTAGATTTCAAACGTGTAAACGGCGGTTTGTTAGTACAAGATGCAGATTTAGGCATGGTTGGCGTGGATGATTTGAAAGTAGTAAGCAAACGTCAACCAACCGAACAGGAATTAAAAGATTTATTGTTCTGCTGGAAAGTCGCGAAATTCGTGAAATCCAATGCCATTGTTTACGCTAAAGATAACCAAACCATCGGCATTGGTGCAGGCCAAATGAGCCGCGTGTATTCTGCTAAGATTGCGGGTATTAAGGCGCAGGATGAAGGCTTGACTGTGGCCGGTTGTGTAATGGCATCTGATGCTTTCTTCCCATTCCGTGACGGCATTGATGCAGCGGCGAAAGTAGGGATTCAATGTGTGATTCATCCAGGTGGCTCAATGCGCGATCAAGAAGTCATTGATGCAGCGGATGAACATAATATGGTGATGGTATTAACTGGAATGCGTCATTTTAGACATTAATTTATCTAACTATCCCCCTCTTTAGCAATGAGGGGAAGGGGAGATTTGGCAGAAGTGATTTCAAGCTCATACTAAATTCAATATCGTTTAAATCTCCCCCTAGCCCCCTCTTTACAAAAGAGGGGGAATCGCAGGTAAAAAATAGCCGCACTTTTTTAAATTAGGCATACACAAGGACTACAACATGAACATCCTCATTATCGGAAATGGCGGTCGTGAACACGCCTTGGCTTGGAAAGCAGCACAATCTCCACTAGCAGATAAAGTTTTTGTCGCACCAGGCAATGCGGGTACCGTATTGGAACACAAAGTAGAAAACGTGAATATCGCTGCAACGGATATTCCTGCGTTGGTTAAATTTGCCCAAGATAACCACATTGGATTAACGATTGTAGGGCCAGAAGCGCCACTTGTGATTGGCGTGGTGGATGCGTTTCGTGTAGCTGGTTTAAAAATTTTCGGACCAACGCAAGCAGCTGCGCAATTAGAAGGTTCCAAAGCCTTTACCAAAGATTTCTTAGCCCGTCATAAAATCCCAACAGCGGAATACCAAAACTTCACCGAAGTAGAGCCGGCATTGGCATACTTGCGAGAAAAAGGTGCACCAATTGTCGTAAAAGCAGATGGTTTGGCGGCGGGCAAAGGCGTCATCGTGGCAATGACGTTGCAGGAAGCGGAAGAGGCTGTGCGTGATATGCTTTCTGGCAATGCCTTTGGCAAAGCGGGTAGCCGAGTGGTGATTGAAGAGTTTCTAGATGGCGAAGAAGCCAGTTTTATCGTCATGGTAGATGGTAAAAATGTTGAATCTATGGCAACTAGTCAAGATCACAAACGTGTGGGCGAAAATGATACAGGTCTGAATACCGGCGGTATGGGGGCATATTCACCAGCCCCAGTGGTGACACCAGAAATTCATGATCGCATTATGCGTGAAGTGATTTATCCAACAGTCAATGGCATGGCGGCAGAAGGCAATGTTTACACCGGTTTCTTGTATGCTGGATTAATGATTATGCCGAATGGCCAACCGAAAGTGATCGAATTTAATTGCCGTTTCGGTGATCCGGAAACTCAACCGATCATGTTGCGTTTGGAGTCGGATTTGGTGGAGCTTTGTATTAAGGCTTGTGATGGCAAGTTGGATGAAGTGAAATCCCAATGGAATCCAAAATCTTCCTTAGGGATTGTTTTAGCGGCTGAAGGCTATCCAGGCGATTATCGCAAGGGCGATGAAATCACCGGTTTGCCACAAAGAGCGGTCGAAAATGAGAAAGTTTTCTTAGCGGGCGTTGCAGAACAAGAAGGCAAATTAGTCACGAACGGCGGTCGCGTGCTTTGTGTTACTGCGTTAGGCGAAAGCGTATTTGAAGCACAACAAAAAGCCTTAAAACTCGCTGAGCAAATTCAATGGTCTGGACGTTTTTATCGTCGAGACATTGGTTACAGAGCTGTGGAACGAGAGTTCCAAAAATAATTCATATTATTATGATGAATTAATTTCATTTAAGTGATGAAAATTTAGGAATGAAATTTTAATTAAGTTTTTATCCATAAACAGGTAAACTATACATAAATAATGCAAACAACGAGGAAAACACAATGTTTAAAAAAAGTATGAACATCGCTGATTACGATCCGGTTCTATGGCAAGCCATTCAGGACGAAAATCGTCGTCAAGAAGAGCATATTGAGCTTATTGCATCTGAAAACTATGCAAGCCCACGCGTAATGGAAGCGCAAGGTTCTCAGTTTACTAACAAATATGCAGAAGGCTATCCAGGTAAACGTTACTACGGCGGTTGTGAGTACGCAGACATTGTGGAGCAGTTGGCGATTGATCGCGCGAAAGAGTTATTTGGTGCGGATTATGTGAACGTACAACCACACTCAGGTTCACAAGCGAATGCGGCAGTATATGGTGCATTAATCAATGCAGGCGATACTATTTTAGGGATGGATTTAGCACACGGCGGTCACTTAACTCATGGGGCGAAAGTGAGCTTCTCCGGTAAAATCTATAATTCTGTACTTTATGGTATCACTGCAGATGGTTTAATCGATTATGAAGATGTCCGTCAAAAAGCATTAGAACATAAACCAAAAATGATCGTGGCAGGTTTCTCTGCTTATTCTCAAGTGGTAGATTGGAAAAAAATGCGTGAAATCGCTGATGAAGTGGGCGCGTATTTATTCGTTGATATGGCTCACGTTGCGGGCTTAATCGCAGCAGGTTTATATCCAAATCCATTACCATACGCACACGTTGTAACAACCACCACTCATAAAACTTTAGGTGGTCCACGTGGTGGTTTAATCCTTTCTTCTTGTGGTGATGAAGAGATTTATAAACGCTTACAATCTTCTGTTTTCCCTGCAAACCAAGGTGGTCCATTAGTTCACATTATTGCGGCGAAAGCTGTATGTTTCAAAGAAGCATTAGAGCCAGCGTATAAAGAATACCAAGTAAACGTGATTAAAAATGCGAAAGCAATGGTAGAAGTGTTTAAACAACGTGGTTATGATGTGGTTTCAAATGGCACAGAAAACCATTTATTCTTAGTCAGTTTCATCAAACAAGGCTTAACAGGTAAAGCAGCAGATGCAGCGCTAGGTAAAGCAAATATTACTGTGAACAAAAATGCTGTACCAAACGATCCTCAAAAACCATTTGTTACTTCAGGTATCCGTGTAGGTACACCATCTGTGACTCGCCGTGGTTTCAATGAAAATGATGTGCGTGAATTAGCCGGTTGGATGTGCGATGTATTAGATGCATTAGGCAAAGAAAACGAAGAACAAGTGATTGCAACAACCAAAGAAAAAGTATTGGCAATCTGCAAACGTCTTCCTGTTTACGCATGATGCTGATTCAGCTTTTATTTGTTATGTTAGCGGCGGTAAATATCGCCGCTTATTTTTTAATGTGGAAAGATAAAGTCCGCGCGGTTCGTCACGGCTGGCGAATTTCTGAAAATACCTTCTTCCTATTAAGTCTTCTCGGTGGTTTTATTGGTGTTTATTGCGGGATGAAACGCTTTCGCCATAAAACCAAACACTTCAGTTTTAAATTTGTTGTTATTCTTAGTGGCTTTATTTGGTTCATCTTAATACCTTATTGGTATTTCTTTCTTGAGTAGTTTTAAATTTAGAATAACTTTTATCAATGAAAATAAAAAAGCCTAGAGATATTCTCTAGGCTTTTTAGTACATAATTTATTTAAAAATGAGGCGTCTTTTTCTGCTTTTCTTCACTTGTGAAATAGTGATTAACCCCAACACAAGGATATAAACAGCAAAAATAAACACGAGCCATTGCACCATAGTAATACCGAAGAGTGACCATTGGCTTTCATTACAGCTACCAGTTGGATTGAACACCGCAGGTAGCCATTTATGGAATGGTAATGTTTCCGGAAAGTTAGGTATAAATTCACATTGTTTCCACGGTGCAGGGTTCATTTGTAAATCAAGGTGACGGATAGATATCATTAATCCTTTAATTACACTAAATAAACCCACAATAAGAGCAAGAATGCGGATAATAAGCGAGCTTGGGGCTAAGGCGCCGATAAGACCAGCGACGAATAAACCTACAACAGCTAAACGTTCATAAACACAAAGTACGCAAGGTTGTAACCCCATGCCGTATTGAAAATAAAGTGCGGTCGATTCTAAGGCAAATGCGGTAAATGCCAAAAAGATCCACGCTGAACGTTTAAGGGATAATTGCTTAAAAAAGTCGAGCATTCTTTCTCCTTATGCTTCACTAAATAGGAAGAATTAAGCCAAGGTTCGCAAGCCAAATTGTCATGTCTGGTAAGATAAATTCGATAGCAAGGAACCCCACGATTGTTAATATGATAGTATAAGGTAATGCCATATAGACCATTCTGCCATAAGAAAGTTTAATTAATGGCGCAAGAGATGATGTCAGTAAGAACAAGAATGCCGCTTGACCATTTGGTGTTGCAACAGAAGGTAAGTTTGTACCGGTATTGATTGCGACCGCAAGTAATTCAAATTGATGTGGTGCAATTGCCCCTGCAGCAAGCGCATTTTTCGCTTCATTAATATAAACTGTTGCAACAAATACGTTATCAGAAATCGCAGAAAGTAATCCATTGAAACCATAAAACAAGGCTAACTGTGTCTTCTCTTCTGCACTTAATACAAAGTGAATAATTGGAGCGAAGAGTTTTTGATCGATAATCACGGCAACAATAGAGAAGAATACGACTAATAATGCAGTGAAAGGTAAACTTTCTTGGAATGATTTACCAATAGCATGTTCATCGGTTACACCAGTAAAAGTCGTTGCAAGAATAATTACACTTAAACCGATTAAACCTACAGCCGCTAAGTGGAAGGCTAAGCCTAAAATTAACCAAATCGCAATAAGAGCTTGAACAGAAAGGCGAATTTTATCTTGTTTAGACATTTTTTGTGTATTTTCACGATCTAAATCGGCCAAGATTTTCCATACTTCTTCTGGTAATTTTTCGCCATAGCCGAATACTTTAAATTTTTCAATCAAAATACATGTGAGTAGTCCACAGATAAATACAGGGATAGTCACTGGCGCCATACGGAAGAAGAACTCAATAAAATTCCATTTTGCTTGTTCTGCAATGATTAGGTTTTGAGGTTCACCTACCATGGTCATGACACCACCGAGTGCAGTTCCCACGCCCGCATGCATCATTAAACTACGTAAGAAAGCACGAAATTTTTCTAAGGTTTCATGATTTTTGATTTTATTATCATCGGAAATATCAACTGCATCTTGCAGTGTTTTGCCTGATGCAACTTTGTGATAAACCCCATAGAAACCCATGGCGACGCTGATGATTACAGCGACAACAGTTAGGGCATCTAAGAAAGCTGAAAGAAATGCCGCACTAAAGCAGAAGGCGACAGAAAGTACAATTTTAGAACGGATACGAACTAATAATTTGGTGAACACATAAAGTAAAAGCTGCTTCATAAAATAAATACCGGCCACCATAAAGATTAAAAGTAAGATCACTTCAAAGTTAGCCATAATTTCTGCTTTAACGTGTTCTACATTTGTCATACCGATAGCAATTGCTTCAATAGCTAACAAACCACCAGGTTGAAGAGGGTAGCATTTTAATGCCATTGCAAGTGTAAAAATAAATTCAGCAACTAGAACCCAACCAGCGATAAACGGACTGATCCAAAAGAACAAAATAGGGTTAATGATTAGGAAAGAAATAATCGTTAATTTATACCAATCTGGACTAGAACCCAGAAAATTTTTCATAAATGCTTGTGTATAAGTCATAGCTAACTCCATTTTTTATAGTCTTTACATTGTAATATATACGGCTTTAAAGGATAATAGTTCAGTGAAAGATTTATTGAATAAATCACATTTTTTTTGATCTTTTTAAACTTTTTAATATTTATGCAAACAGATAGCTCTCTTTTACGTGCTCAAAGTCCTGCTGCTTTAGCTGAAGAATACATAGTAAAAAGTATTTGGGATGATGTATTTCCTGCAGGCACCAATCTTCCTTCTGAGCGTGATTTAGCTGATAAAATTGGTGTAACACGCACGACATTACGCGAAGTATTGCAGCGTTTGGCTCGTGATGGCTGGCTTACCATTCAACACGGCAAGCCCACGAAAGTCAATGATATTTGGGATACAGCGGGTCCAAGCATCATTGAAACCTTAATTACCTTAGATCGCCAAAGCGCACCGTTAATCATTGAAAATATGCTGTCATTGCGTAGTCGCATGTCGGAATTTTATATTTATGAGGCAGTAAAAAATTCGCCTAAAGCCTCAGCAGCTTTGTTCAAAGGAATGGATGTTTTAGAAAATACGGCTGAAAGCTACATGGAATTTGACTATGCCTTATTTCGTCAGTTTACAGTAATGGCGAATAAACCTTTCTATCGTTTGATTTTCAATAGCTTACGTGGGGTTTATCATAAAATTGGTTTGCTATTCTTTAGTGACGAAAAACATCGCCAAGTGACACATGATTTTTATGTCGAGTTGCGTGATATTTGTGAAAAAGGTCAACCCGATTTAGTGGTGGAATGTATTCGTAAACACAAGCAAGTGACTTCCGCCTACTGGCGATCCATTTTAGAAAGTTTACCAAAAGATTTAGCAACAGAATAATATTAAAAGTGCGGTTGAAAATGATCTGCACCCCAAAAGTTGGACTCAACAAACCAACAATTGAGGTGCAGATTTTTTATGGGTAAACACTACACAATCGAATTTAAATTACAAATTCTTCAACCTATTTTGAATGGAAAAATGAGTATTAGAGAAGCAGCTCGTTTTTACAATATTCCTTCCAACGCCCTAGTCGGGACATGGTTGAAACGGTTTGAAAAAAGTGGCATAAAGGGACTTATTCCCCGTAAACCATCAGGACGACCGCCTATGAAACCTAAATATGCCAGAATGCCACCGCCACCCAAAACTGAAGAAGACCGTTTACGCCTGAGAATTTTACAGCTTGAAGCGGAGGTAGCCTACCTAAAGGAGTTGAGAAGGCTCAGACTTCAGGACGAAGCCGAGCAACGGAAATTATCCAAAGGTTAAGAACACGCTATCCGTTAAAATGGCTTTTAGGCTTTGCACAGTTAGCGCGTAGTACGTTTTTTGCGAAACTTCAGATTAAACCGGATAAGGATGAGGAGCTGAAAAAGGCCATTAAACGCATCAAAGCCAATCATCCTGATTATGGCTACCGACGTGTTCATGCCAGCTTGCCAGGCGTGAATCATAAAAAAGTTCAACGTTTAATGCAGACACTTGGGCTTCAAGTGCGGTCAAGAAAAAGCAAGAAATTTACCACCTATCGAGGCACGATAGGGGTAATTGCACCGAATCATCTTGAACGCGATTTTAGTGCAACGGCCCCGAAACAAAAATGGGTGACAGATATCACCGAGTTTAAGGCGAAAGATGGGAGTAAAGTCTATTTATCTCCAATTTTAGACTTATTTAACAATGAGATAGTCTCCTATAATCTCAGCTATTCCCCAAATTGGGCGCAAGTAGAGGACATGTTAATGCAAGCCGTCAAAGGATTAAATAAAGCTTGTGGTGTCATTTTACATTCAGACCAGGGATGGCAATATCAAATGGTAGCTTATCGTCGAATTTTAGCTGAACATGGCATCATTCAAAGTATGTCGAGAAAAGGGAATTGCTTGGACAATGCCGCAATGGAAAGTTTCTTTGGGCGATTAAAAACGGAATGTTTTTATGGTCGGGAATTTAAAACAAAAGAAGAGATAGTTGATGCTGTCAGAGATTATTTGGATTACTATAATCATCGACGGATTCAACTAAAATTAAAAGGACTGAGTCCGATACAATATCGAAAACAATCCTTTAAATAACAGTCTAACTTTTTGGGGTCAGATCAAAAATGACCGCACTTTTTCCTTATATCAAAGACTCAATATTATGCGTATTCCAAGAATTTATCATCCCGAATCCCTTAAAAATCAATCTACTTGCCAACTTTCAGATGATGCGGCTAATCACGTAGGACGTGTACTTCGCATGACTGAAGGTGAGCAAATTGAATTATTTGATGGAAGTAATCATATTTATCCAGCAAAAATTATTGAAGCGAGCAAAAAAGCCGTTAAAGTGGACATTCTTGGTTGTGAATTAAGTGATAAAGAGTCGAATTTATCGATTCATTTAGGGCAGGTTATTTCACGCGGCGATCGAATGGAATTTACCATTCAAAAATCCGTAGAGTTGGGCGTGAATGTGATTACACCATTATGGTCAGAACGCTGTGGTGTGAAGTTAGATGGTGAGCGTATGGATAAGAAAATCCAACAATGGCAAAAAATTGCCATTGCAGCTTGTGAACAATGTGGCCGTAACGTTGTGCCAGAAATTCGTCCGTTAATGAAATTACAAGATTGGTGTGCAGAAAATGATGGCGCGTTGAAATTGAATTTACATCCAAGAGCCCAATATTCTATTAAAACCTTGCCTTCTATTCCAAAAGAAGGGGTTCGTTTGCTTATTGGTTCAGAAGGAGGTTTATCACCTCAAGAAATCGCTCAAACTGAACAACAAGGATTTACTGAGATTTTATTAGGAAAGCGTGTGTTACGTACAGAAACAGCCTCTTTAGCGGCGATTAGTGCGTTGCAAATTTGTTTTGGAGATTTGGGATAATGATGGATTTACAAGGGCAATTTTTAATCGCGATGCCACAGTTGGAGGATTATTTCCAAAATACTGTGGTGTATATGTGTGAGCATAATGAGCAAGGTTCGATGGGCTTAGTGATTAATCAACCCACCGATTTAAGCATTGCTGAGTTGTATTCAAAAATGAATTTTATGATGAAAAATGACCGCACTTTTAGCAGTGAACTTGTGCTTGCGGGTGGTCCAGTGCATTCTGAGCGTGGTTTTATTCTGCATAAGAAAACTGCGAAAGAATTTGAGCATAGTTATAAAATTACTGATGAGATGTTTCTGACCACTTCGGCAGATATTGTGGAAACCTTTGGTTCAGAGGATGCGCCCGAAAAATATCTTGTTGCACTCGGTTGTGCCAGTTGGACAGCGGGACAGCTAGAACAAGAGATTGCAGATAATGCATGGCTAGTCGCGCCAGCGTCAGACACTATTTTATTTGAAACCATTTATGAAGATCGTTATCCCGCCGCGAATCAATTATTGGGGATTCATCCTCATAATTTTGTCTTTTCACAAGTAGGGCATAGTTAATGGGCATCACGGCAATCGCATTTGATTTTGGCACAAAAAGTATTGGTTGTGCCGTCGGGCAAAGTATCACGGGGACGGCGCAAGCCTTACCTGCATTTAAAGCGCAAGATGGGATTCCCAATTGGGATGCCATTGAAAAATGTTTAAAAGACTGGAAACCTGATGTTATTGTGGTGGGATTGCCTTTAAATATGGATGGCACCGAGCAAGATTTAACACTTCGTGCGAAAAAATTTGCCAATCGCTTAAATGGTCGTTTCGGTATCAAAGTCGAACTACAAGATGAGCGCTTAACGACGGTTTCTGCTCGTGATGAAATTTTCCAGCGTGGCGGTTATCGAGCTCTCAATAAAGGCAAAGTAGATGGGATTTCTGCTTGCCTGATTTTAGAAAGTTGGTTCGAAAACTATTCAGAATAAGCCAAAAATAAACCGCGCTTTAATGTGCGGTTTGTTGTATTGATAGGTTTATTTTTTTATCCAAATTAGACTCGCCATTCTTCCTGTTTTGTCATCTCGACGATAGGAAAAGAAGCTCTCTTTTTCATTGAATGTGCAATGCTCCCCACCGTAAATTTGGGAAATACCTAATTTATTGAGGCGTTGTGTGGCGATTTGATAAAGATTGCCGAGGTATTTTCCTACTTCATTCGGATCGGGTCGAAAAGCCGTTTCTGCAATCGGGTCAAACGCCATAAATTGTTCAATCACTTCTTTGCCAACTTGAAATGCATTAGGGCCGATAGCAGGGCCAAACCACGCAATAATCTCTTCAGGGGCAGATTGAAAACATTTCACGGTTTCTTCTAATACACCATCACAGAGTCCACGCCAACCCGCATGTGCCGCAGCTACTTCAGTCCCTTGCTTATTAGTGAATAAAACTGGCAAGCAATCAGCCGTCATGACCAAACATACTTGGTTAGGTTGATTGGTATAAATCGCATCAGCCTCTAAATTATTACCCTCATAAGGCACCGTGATTACACGAGTGCTGTGCGTTTGAGTTAAAAACAACGGGAAATGTGGCAGATTAAATTTTTCGACCAGTAAAGTGCGGTTAGTTTTGACCGCACTTTTATCATCTTCGACATGATCGCCTAAATTGAAACTATCGAAAGGCGGCAGGCTTACGCCTCCTTCTCTTGTGGTTGTAAAAGCTTGGATATGTGGTGGAACATTCCAGTTTGGAACAATGGTTTTCATCTTAATAATCCAATTCGTCTTTGTGTTCGAGGTAATCCGCTTTTAAGGCATGCAGTAATTCGACAAAGTCATCTGGCAATGGGGCATACCATTCCATCATTTCACCTGTGATAGGATGAGCTAAACGCAACATAACCGCATGTAGGGCTTGGCGTTTAAAATTGCGTAGCACCTCAGTGAAGACTTCGCTTGCATTTTTAGGTGGGCGAGGACGGCCTCCGTAAGTTTGATCACCTAATAATGGATGTGCGATATGCGCCATGTGCACACGAATTTGGTGAGTACGACCCGTTTCTAAACGTAAGCGTAAGCGGGTGTAATTACGGAAATTATCCATAATGCGATAGTGCGTCACAGCCGGTTTACCCATTGGGTGAACAGCCATCAGTGTACGTTTTGTCGCGTGGCGAGCCATGGGTTGGTCTACGGTTCCACCTTTGGTCATAATGCCACTTGCAACAGCCTCGTATTCACGAGTGATCTTACGTTTTTGTAAGTCACGTACGAGTTTGGTTTGTGCAGGAATGGTTTTGGCAACAACCATGAGACCCGTTGTGTCTTTATCTAAACGATGCACAATCCCTGCACGCGGTACTTCGGCAATAGGTGGATAGTGATAGAGTAGCGCGTTAAGTACCGTGCCATTTGGATTTCCAGCACCTGGGTGAACCACAAGATCTTTAGGTTTATTAATCACGATAATATCGTCATCTTCATAAACAATATTGAGCGGAATATTTTGTGGTTCAAAACGGTTTTCATCTTCTACTTCTACTGAAATTTCAATTTGCTCTCCGCCATAAACTTTAGTACGAGGAATATCGGCAATTTCATCGTTCATTTTTACCTGTTTTGCTTCAATCCAGGTTTTTAAACGTGAACGAGAATATTCAGGGAACAACTCTGCGAGGGTTTGGTCTAAACGTTGTCCCATTTGTTCGGGCTGAATTTCAGCCGTTAAGGTAATTTGTGGCATAAACAATCCATCTAAAAATTTAAAAAGTTGGCTTATTGTGTAATGTTCTATACAATATTCGCTAATTGTAACTTATTTATTGATTTTCGTAAAAATTAAGGAAAAAGAATGCATAAAATAAAATCTTTCGCACTTATTGCTATGACTTCATTGGCTATTATGGCTTGTAGTGGTAAGAAAGAAGTGGAACAATCTTCAGTTGATGAGCTTTATGCAAAAGGCTCATCTGCTTTGCAAGAAGGTAGCTATAAAGAATCAATTCGTTATTTAAATGCAACAACAGAACGTTTTCCAGGCAGTACTTATCAAGAACAAGCTATGCTTGATTTAATTTATGCAAACTATAAAGCACAAGATTATACGGCAACATTAGTGACAGTAGATAATTATCTACACCAATTTCCACAAAGTCCAAACCGTGACTATGCCGTGTATATGGCAGGGTTAACAAATTTAGCAACTGCTGATAATATGGTCCAAGATTTCTTTGGCATCGATCGTGCAACGCGTGAAACAACATCTATGAAAACGGCATTTTCTAACTTTCAAAGTTTAGTTAGTGCGTTCCCGAATAGTCCATATTCACAAGATGCGGTAGCACGTATGGCGTATATCAAAGACTCATTAGCGCGTCATGAGTTAGAGATTGCGAAATTCTATGCAAAACGTGATGCATGGGTCGCAGTATCAAATCGCGTAGTGGGTATGTTGCAACAATATCCTGATGCACAAGCGACCTATGAAGGTTTATTCTTAATGAAAGAAGCATATGATCGAATGGGTTTACAGCAATTAGCGGATCAAACGCAGAAGGTAATTGAAGCGAACAAAGATAAAAAATTTACTGAAATAAAGAAACTTGACGATTCAGATTTAATTCAACCAATTAAAAAATAATTTATATGTTGTTTATAATCTAGAGGTAAAAGCAAATTATTTAAAATAAAGGCTAGTCAAATTGATCAAATTGAGCTAGTATAAATTTAAAAGATTTCCTGGGGTGTTCGTGGATGGGTTATGTCCCTGAGCCGATACTTAAAATCTTATAAATCGGTTTCCCGTCATTGGTGTGTAGGCTTGACCTTTGACTTTGTCATTGGGCTAAAGAAACCTAAAAATGACCTTACCGGTTTCCTTGAACCATCGGGTTCAAGGACTACTACTCGTAGCGGCACTCTGGGACCTTCCTTTAAAATCCATTCTTTCTGATTAAATGAAATCAACACAGCAAACGCTTCGCCATCAACTCCGTCAACAAATTCGTAAAACACGAGCAAATTTGACCGCACTTCAGCAGCAACAGGCAGAAGATTCCATCACTCAGCAAGCGCTTGCATTAATTGAAGCACGAAATGCGCAGCATATTGCCTTGTATGTTTCCTTTGATGGTGAAATCTCCACGGATAAACTTATCAAAACCCTTTGGGCACAAGATAAGTGCGTTTATTTACCAGTATTACACCCTTTCAATCCTAATCATCTTTTGTTCTTACGTTATTTGCCAGATACACCAATGTTGAAAAATAAATTTGGCATTTGGGAGCCAAAACTCAATGTGCAAAACGTATTGCCTTTGAATGAATTAGATATTCTTTTTACACCACTTGTCGCGTTTGATAAACAAAGGAATCGCCTTGGTATGGGCGGTGGTTTTTATGACCGCACCTTACAAAATTGGCAAAATGCTTCTTTTATTCCTGTGGGATTAGCCCATCAATGTCAGCAAGTCGAACAGCTTCCAACTGAAGCGTGGGACGTGCCTCTTCACCGAATTTTAGTTGCTTAAACCTATCAAGAAATAAAATTCGATAGAAAAAATTAAAAATTGTTGATTTTTTCTCTTGAAATACCAAAAAAGGGTCTTATCTAGTTACTCATAAAGGGGATGACCCCGAGTATTTAATGCAGGAGAAGATAAGGTATGAATATTGAAAAATTTACCACAAAATTTCAACAAGCACTCAGTGAAGCACAGTCATTAGCGCTAGGTAAAGATAATCAGTTTATCGAACCAGTGCATTTATTGACCGCACTTTTAAATCAACAAGACGGTTCAATTGCACCGATTTTGACAGCAAGTGGCGTGAATGTGGCGTTATTACGTAATGAATTAAACGCCGAATTGAATAAGTTGCCACAAGTGTCGGGTAATGGCGGTGATGTGCAAATTTCACGTCAATTACTTAACTTATTGAATTTATGTGACAAATTAGCTCAACAAAAACAAGATAAATTTATTTCCAGTGAATTGTTCTTATTAGCAGCGCTTGAAGAGCGTGGCGCATTAAATGACATTTTGAAAAAATGTGGTGCGAAAAAAGAACAAATTTTACAAGCGATTCAACATATTCGCGGAGGACAAAGCGTGAACGATCAAAATGCAGAAGAAAGCAGACAAGCTCTTGAAAAATATACCATTGATTTAACAGCTCGTGCTGAAAGTGGCAAACTTGACCCAGTTATTGGTCGTGATGAAGAAATTCGTCGAGCGATTCAAGTATTGCAACGTCGTACCAAAAATAACCCTGTATTAATCGGTGAGCCTGGTGTAGGTAAAACCGCTATCGTGGAAGGTTTAGCACAACGTATTGTTAATGGTGAAGTGCCTGAAGGCTTAAAAAACAAACGTGTACTTTCTTTAGATATGGGCGCACTGATTGCTGGTGCGAAATACCGCGGTGAATTTGAAGAGCGCTTAAAAGCTGTTTTAAATGAGTTATCAAAAGAAGAAGGTTGCGTGATCCTCTTTATTGATGAAATCCATACCATGGTTGGTGCAGGTAAAACTGACGGTGCGATGGATGCAGGTAACTTATTAAAACCAAGTTTAGCACGTGGTGAATTACACTGTGTGGGGGCAACTACATTAGACGAATATCGTCAATATATCGAGAAAGATGCCGCACTTGAGCGT
This sequence comes from Haemophilus parainfluenzae, assembly GCF_036288925.1. Classification (NCBI taxonomy): domain Bacteria; kingdom Pseudomonadati; phylum Pseudomonadota; class Gammaproteobacteria; order Pasteurellales; family Pasteurellaceae; genus Parahaemophilus; species Parahaemophilus parainfluenzae. Next base: position 94,373 of record NZ_CP127167.1, on the reverse strand, counting down.
CGTTTCCAAAAAGTTTTTGTGGATGAGCCAAGTGTCGAAGATACCATTGCGATCTTACGTGGTTTGAAAGAGCGTTATGAGATCCATCACCATGTAGATATTACTGACCCAGCAATCGTAGCAGCAGCAACACTTTCACACCGTTATATTTCCGATCGTCAATTGCCGGATAAAGCCATCGACTTAATCGATGAAGCCGCTTCGAGCATCCGTATGGAAATAGATTCTAAACCTGAACCGCTTGATCGTCTTGAACGCCGTATTATCCAATTAAAATTGGAACAACAGGCATTACAAAAAGAAGAAGACGAAGCAAGCCGTAAGCGTTTAGACATGTTAGAAAAAGAGCTTGCTGATAAAGAACGTGAATACGCTGAACTTGAAGAAGTTTGGAAATCAGAAAAAGCGACCCTTTCAGGTTCACAACACATCAAACAAGCGTTAGATGCGGCGAAAACTGAAATGGAACAAGCGCGTCGAGCTGGTGATTTAAGCAAAATGTCTGAGCTTCAATACGGTCGTATTCCTGAATTGGAAAAACAACTTGCTGCCGCTGAAACCAGCGAAGGCAAAGAAATGACCTTATTGCGTTATCGTGTAACTGATGAAGAAATTGCCGAAGTGCTTTCTAAAGCAACAGGTATTCCTGTTTCTAAAATGATGGAAGGCGAGAAAGAAAAACTCTTACGCATGGAAGAAGAATTGCATAAACGTGTGATCGGTCAAGAAGAAGCAGTAGATGCGGTAGCAAATGCAATTCGTCGTAGCCGTGCAGGTCTTTCCGATCCTAATCGCCCAATTGGTTCTTTCTTGTTCCTAGGGCCAACAGGTGTAGGTAAAACTGAGCTTTGCAAAACTTTGGCTAAATTCTTGTTTGATAGTGAAGATGCGATGGTACGCATTGATATGTCAGAGTTTATGGAAAAACACAGTGTCTCTCGTTTAGTGGGGGCGCCTCCAGGCTATGTCGGCTATGAAGAAGGTGGTTATTTAACTGAAGCTGTTCGTCGTCGTCCATATTCGGTGATTTTGCTCGATGAAGTGGAAAAAGCTCATGCGGATGTATTCAATATCTTGTTACAAGTATTGGATGATGGTCGTTTAACTGACGGGCAAGGTCGTACCGTGGACTTCCGTAATACGGTGGTGATAATGACCTCTAACTTAGGTTCTGATTTAATCCAAGGTAACAAAGACGAAAGCTATAGCGAAATGAAGGCCTTAGTGATGTCGGTTGTTAGCCAACATTTCCGTCCAGAATTTATCAACCGTATTGACGAGACCGTGGTATTCCATCCGCTTGGTAAAGAAAATATCCGTGCGATTGCAAGTATCCAATTAGAACGCTTAGCAAAACGTATGGAAACTCGTGGCTACGAATTGGTGTTTACCGACGCTTTATTAGATTTCATTGCTGAAGTGGGTTACGACCCAATTTATGGCGCGCGTCCATTAAAACGTGCAATTCAACAAGAGATCGAAAATAGCTTGGCACAACAAATCTTATCTGGTCAATTATTACCAGGTAAAGTAGTGACTGTTGATTATACTGACGGTAAAGTTCAGGCGAGACAATAAGCTTTAAAATGAAAAGCCATTTAGTGAAAGCTAAATGGCTTTTTTATGCTTTGGTAAAAGATAAAATAGGGTAGAATGACGCTGTTTATTGCGTATAAAAATGAGGAAAAAAATGACCGCACTTTTAAAAATAGGTTTGGTTTCAGTATCAGATCGTGCATCAAGTGGTGTGTATCAAGATCAAGGGATTCCCGAATTACAACAATGGTTAGAACAAGCATTGGTAGATCCTTTTGAAGTAGAAACTCGATTAATTCCAGATGAGCAGCCATTAATTGAACAAACGTTGAAAGAATTAGTGGATGAGCACCATTGTCATTTAGTGCTCACCACGGGCGGGACAGGGCCGGCAAAACGTGATGTGACACCTGATGCCACGTTAGCGGTAGCCGATCGTGAAATGCCTGGATTTGGCGAGCAAATGCGTCAAGTGAGTTTGCATTTTGTGCCGACAGCGATTTTATCTCGTCAAGTTGGTGTGATTCGTAAAAATAGTTTGATTTTGAATTTACCTGGTCAGCCAAAAGCCATCAAAGAAACTTTAGAAGGCGTGAAAGATGAGCAAGGTAAAGTTTTAGTGAAAGGGATTTTTAGTGCAGTGCCTTATTGCTTGCAATTAATTGATGGTATTTATATTGATACCAAGCCTGAAGTGATTACAAGCTTTCGACCGAAAGCCGCACGACGCGAAAATTTGGAGAAATAAGATGAAAAAAATCGAAGCCATTATTAAGCCATTTAAATTAGATGATGTGCGTGAAAATTTATCTGATATTGGCATCAGCGGAATGACCGTGACTGAAGTCCGTGGTTTTGGTCGTCAAAAAGGACATACAGAGCTTTATCGTGGTGCAGAATATATGGTGGATTTTCTGCCTAAAGTGAAAATTGAAATAGTAGTGCCAGATGATTTGCTTGAACAATGCCTTGAAACCATTGTTGAAACCTGCCAAACAGGCAAAATCGGTGATGGAAAGATCTTTGTTTATGATATAGAACGTGTGATTCGTATTCGTACAGGCGAAGAAAATGAGGAAGCCATTTAGTGGAAAAAAACTTAAATTTTAACCGCACTGTCGTTGCTATGGCGGCTTTAGTGATTGTGTTTGCGGGAATTAAACTGGCGGCAGAGATTGTTGTGCCTTTTTTATTGGCATTATTTATCGCCATTATTTGTTCACCCGTGATTAAAGCAATGACACAACGCAAAGTACCACATGGTATTGCGATTGCCTTGTTATTTGTTTTGATTTTAATTGTATTCTTTTTCCTGGCGGGATTAATTAACAGCAGTGTGCAGGAATTTACACGTTCTATTCCGCAATATAAAGTGCTACTTTCAGAGCGTATAAATGACGTTATAGCATTAGCTCAAAAACTGAAATTGCCGATTGTGATTTCTCGCGAAGCCATTATGGAGCATTTTGATCCGAGCGTGATCATGAACTTTGTGAGCCGTTTGTTATTAAACTTTTCTGGCGTTGTGACGAATGTTTTTGTGTTGATTTTAGCCGTGATTTTTATGCTGCTTGAAGCACCAACCATGAAGCATAAACTTGCGTTAGTTTTAAGTGCCAATGAACATGATGTTGTTGCGGAAGAGCATCACATTGATCGTATTTTAGACGGTGTGATTAGTTATCTTGGTGTGAAAACGGTGACAAGTTTGTTGACAGGTGTTGCGACTTGGATTTTGTTGGATGTAACGGGGGTGCAATATGCGATTTTATGGGCAACCTTAAGCTTCCTATTAAATTATATTCCGAATATCGGTTCAATTATTGCCGCAGTGCCGATTGTGGTTCAAGCTTTATTACTGAATGGATTTGGTGTAGGAATGGGCGTAACTGTTGGTATTATTGCATCAAATATTGTGATCGGTAATATTATTGAACCGAAAATGATGGGAAAAACCTTAGGGCTTTCTACCTTGGTCGTATTCTTTTCATTACTTTTCTGGGGATGGTTACTTGGTACGGTAGGCATGTTGCTTTCTGTGCCGCTGACAATGGCGTTTAAAATTACCCTGGAAAGTTCCGAATCAACGAAGAAATATGCAGCTTTATTAGGTGATGTAAACGAATAAAGTGCGGTCAAAAAGCACTTAATTTTAGCAATAAAAAAGCCACCATTATGGCGGCTTTCTTTTTATCTCATGTTCGATAGATTAAGGTAAATCATCGATTTCTTTATCCACTTTTGGTGGAATCATGTGTTCGCGACGTAGACCAACATCATAAGCAATCGCAATCGCGATAAAGATTGATGAGTAGGTACCAAAACCGATACCGATTAATAACGCTAACGAGAAGTTATGAATGGATGGCCCACCAAAGAAGAACAAGGCAATCACAACAAGAAGTGTTGTGAGAGAGGTCATGATGGTTCTCGACAAGGTTTGCGTTAAGGAAATATCAATAATATCGATAGTATCTACACGACGAATTTTACGGAAGTTTTCACGTACACGGTCGAATACCACGATACTATCGTTGATAGAGTAACCCACAACGGAAAGAATTGCCGCCACAAAGGTTAAATCCATTTCAACTTGTAATGCAGAGAACAAACCGAGGGTAATGACTACGTCGTGAGCAAGTGAGGCAATACCGCCCACAGCTAAACGCCATTCAAAGCGTGAGCCGATATAAATCAACATCATCGCAAGAGTAGCAAGCGTCGCATAAACTGCACCTTGAGCTAACTCTTCACCAACGTTAGGCCCCACAAATTCAATACTGTTAATATGAATATTCGGGTCGATTGTTTGGAGCATGCCTTTAACGTGTTCACCGATACCAGAATCGTTATTGTCGGCTGGTAAACGGATCATGACATCTTGTACAGAACCCGTTGTTTGTACAATTGGGCTTGAAATCCCGTTTTGGTTTAATGTGCCACGGATTTTCTCTAAATCAGCGGGTTGTGAGAAGTGAGTATCAAATACCACACCGCCCGTAAAATCTAAGCCCCAGTTGAAGCCTTTTGTAATAATGAAGAAGAGGGAAATCGTCATCAAAATAGCGGAAAATGCATACCCTACAAATCTCACTTTCATAAACTCAGTGAGAGAGAATGGCAATTTAATCCCATTCACTTCACGGATAAAATGTCCGTTTTTATCTTTTGCAAATAATCTCATCTTATCCTACCTAAATTGATAATTTTTCAAGACGTTTACCGCCGTATAGGAAGTTCACGATAGCACGTGTTCCGGTAATCGCTGTAAACATTGAAATTGCCACACCTAATGCAAGGGTTACCGCAAAGCCTTGAATTGGACCGGTACCGACTGCATAAAGGATAATTGCCGTTAAAATTGTGGTTAAGTTCGCATCGAAGATAGAGGAGAATGCACCGTTATAACCTTCGTTAATAGCTTGCTGGATTGGACGACCATTACGAATTTCTTCTTTGATACGCTCAAAAATAAGTACGTTGGCATCCACCGACATCCCCAAGGTTAATACGATACCCGCAATCCCCGGCATGGAAAGTGTTGCTCCAGGTAGGATAGACATTAAACCGACTAATAAAACGATGTTAATCACTAATGCAAAGCTTGCGATAATGCCGAAGATTTTGTAGTAAATCAACATGAAGAAGATGACTATAATTAATCCCCAGAAACTTGCATTGATACCTTGTTCTACGTTTTGTGCACCCAGTGAAGGACCAATTGTACGTTCTTCAACGATTTGCACTGGTGCAATTAATGCACCTGATTTTAATAACATAGAAAGGTTTTGTGCTTCTGCAGAGCTACTTACACCCGTAATTTGGAAGTTAGAACTAAAGCGACCTTGAATAGTAGCAACGTTAATCACTTCTTCATTTTTCTCTAAAATAGTTTTGCCATTTTCGTCTTTTTTACCGTTGTCTTTGTATTCTACATACAAGGTTGCCATTGGTTTTTTGTAGTATTTCTTGGTGGTTTGCGACATGATTTCGCCGCCTTCACTATCCAAGGTGACACTGACTTGTGGCGTACTGGTGTTTTGGTCTAAACCTGAGCTTGAGTTGATGATGTGTTCACCACCCAATACTGCACGTTTGTAAAGTGCAACAGGTCTACCTTGACGGTCATATTTGATTTCTGTGTCAGAAGGTAACATACCTCGCGCTGCTGATTCAGGGTTCACCAACGAATTCACAATGCGGAATTCAAGTGTCGCAGTTGCACCTAAGATCTCTTTTGCACGGGCAGTATCTTGAACACCCGGTAATTCGATTACGATACGTTCTGCACCTTGACGTTGGATAACCGCTTCAGCTACGCCTAATTCAGCGACACGTTTACGTAAAATCGTTAAGTTTTGCTCGATCGCTAAGTTACGTGATTCTGTTAATGCCGTTTCAGAAAGGGCAAGGTTTAAGGTGTTGTCACCAATATCAGACACATCTAATGTTGGGTGTAGCTGACGAATAATACGTGCTGCTTTTGATATCTGGTCAGCGTTTTCTAACGTGACCGTTGTACCAAATTTGTCACCATTTTTAATCGCGGTAAACTGAATTTTTTCTTTACGTAACTCGCCACGTAATGTGTCTTGTAACTGTTCTTGACGTTTAGCCAAAGCAGAATTCATGTCCACTTCCATTAAGAAGCGTACACCACCACGTAAGTCCAAACCCCATTTCATCGGGTTGGCCCCAATGCTGCTTAACCAAGTCGGTGTTGCCGGTGCAAGGTTTAATGCCGTGGTATAGCTGTTGCCTAGTTTTTCTGCAATTTTATCTTTGGCAAGAAGTTGATCATCTGTGTTGGTGAAACGGGCAAGAATAGAGCCATTTTCAAGAACGATAGATTTGGTTGGAAGGTTATTTTCTTTCAGTACATTTTGTACTTCAGTTAATGCGGTGGTGTCTGCTTGTTGTCCGCGAGTACCGGAAATTTGCACCGCAGGATCTTCACCATAGATATTTGGAAGAGAGTATAAAGCACCAATGGCGACCACAAGGATCACCATTAGATTCTTCCATAATGGGTAACGATTTAACATAGTTTTCCCTTTAGGAATTTAAATTAGAGAGATTTTACAGAACCTTTCGGTAATACTGAAACAATGTAGTTACGGTTAATCGTGATTTCAGTGGTATCGTTTAATGCGATAACAATTTCAGCACCTTCGGTTACTTTGGTAATTTTACCAATGACGCCACCAGCGGTTAATACTTCAGTGCCTTTCGCCAATTCAGACATTAATTTTTTGTGTTCTTTATTACGTTTTGCTTGTGGGCGGTAAATCATAAAATAAAAAATTAAACCGAAGATCACGAAAATAAATAGCGTGGACATTGGGCTTTGTGCTTCCATTGTGTTTTCCTTATAAAATGAAAAGTTAAAAGTGGTCGTAAAATACCATAAAACGGCATTCAGTAAAAGCCGATGAAGGCAATAACAACGAGAATTTTGGAATTAATTGATTTTTTTCAAGCAAACTTCGAAGATTTGCTCGGAAAGCCAATGTTGATCCACTAATTCACATTGATTTTCTTCACAAAAAACAACAAAATTTTCGACCGCACTTTGACGATTTAATTGCAAAACTAATTCATCATTTGACGCTAAATTTGCCAAAGCCTTCTTTGCAGTTAAAAGCGGAATCGGGCAGGAAAGTGCGGTCAAATTTAATTGATATTTCATGGTTTAAGCTTGGCGACGAGCAAACATAATTTTGCCCATAGCCGTGAGTTGTTCTGCGGATAAATATTGCTTACCAAGCTCAAATAGCGGCTCTTCAAGGGATATGTGTCTATCATAGCTCGCCACAAACTGCGTAATCAGTCTTTCATCTACATCGGTACGTTTCTCTGCAATCAATTCTTCTAGCTGCTCCGAAAGCTTTGCCCAATTTTCATGCAAAGTAACATGCTGGCGTTCTAATTCATCCACCGACTCTTTCGCTTGAGGTGCTTTTTCAATTAAAGCGGGGAAAAAGTCTTTTTCTTCATCATCATGATGAAGAGGTGCCGCGTGATTAAAATACTGCAAAATGGTTTTCACATCATTTAATACGGCTTGATTCACGCCATTTTTTTCTAAGTAGCCAGGAAGAATGGTGAGCTGTTTACAAAAGCGTTTCACTTTGCTATGACAAGCATAAAGCATATCAATCGGCTCATTCCAAGTGGCAAATTGTTGAGGTTCAAGGATTTGCATAAGGTTTCCTTTGTTAAAAAGTGCGGTCAAAAAACGCTTCATTTTTCTACCTCACTTTCAGCAATTATGAGTTATCCGCTAATTGTAATGGGGGAACTGGTTTGCCCATGCGAGCATAGAATTCCACCACAAAATCATCAAAACGCTCGTCTTCAATAGCCTGACGAATTTCCGCCATTAAGCGTTGATAATAGCGTAAATTATGAATGGTATTTAAGCGAGCACCTAAAATTTCACCGCATTTATCTAAATGGTATAAATAGGCTTTGGTGTAGTTTTTACAGGTGTAGCAATCACATTCAGGATCCAATGGGCTGGTATCATCACGATATTTTGCATTACGGATTTTGACAATGCCGTCTGTCACGAATAAATGGCCGTTACGAGCGTTACGGGTTGGCATTACGCAGTCAAACATATCAATACCACGACGTACGCCTTCCACTAAATCTTCCGGTTTACCCACACCCATTAAATAACGCGGTTTATCAGCCGGGATTTGTGGGCAGATGTATTCTAAAATACGGTGCATGTCTTCTTTTGGTTCGCCTACCGCTAAACCGCCCACTGCATAACCGTCAAAGCCAATATTCACTAAGCCTTCTAATGAGACTTTGCGTAATTCTTCAAACACGCCACCTTGAATAATACCGAATAGGGCATTCTTATTGCCTAATTCATCAAAGCGATCACGGCTACGTTTTGCCCAACGAAGAGACATTTCCATGGATTTTTTCGCATAATCGAAAGTCGCTGGATAAGGCGTACATTCATCGAAAATCATCACGATGTCAGAACCTAAATCATATTGAATTTCCATGGATTTTTCAGGTGAAAGGAAAATGCGCTCACCGTTAATTGGGTTTTGGAATTTCACTCCTTCTTCGGTGATTTTACGTAATTTACCTAAACTAAATACTTGGAAGCCGCCACTATCCGTCAAAATCGGGCGATGCCATTGCATAAAATCGTGCAAATCACCGTGTTTACGCATCACTTCCTGTCCAGGACGAAGCCATAAATGGAAGGTATTACCAAGCAAAATTTCTGCACCCGTCGCACGCACTTCTTCCGGTGTCATGCCTTTTACCGTGCCATAGGTGCCCACTGGCATAAATGCAGGGGTTTCTACGCTGAACGTACCTTGTGGACGTTCAAACACCAAGCGACCACGACGTGCACTGCCGCTGGTTTTATCTAATTCATATTTCATTTTCTTTCCTCAACGAATAAACAGTTCGAAGGTTGTTATTCAATAAAAAAGCCTGTTAGTACAGGCTTCTGGACGAGTATTTTATGAGTTGGCTGAAAATAAGTCAAACCACTTATTCTAAGCCTTTCACATTGGGGTTTTTAGTGATGAACATCGCATCGCCATAACTGAAAAAATGATAGCGATTTTCGACCGCACTTTTATAGGCATTCATGGTGTGGCTAAAGCCTGCAAAGGCCGATACCAACATAATCAATGTGCTTTCCGGTAAGTGAAAGTTGGTAATCAACGCATCCACCACACGGAATGATTTGCCCGGGTAAATAAAAATAGACGTATCAGAAAAATAAGGTTCAATTAAATCTGGATTGCCATTTTCTTCTGCCGATAGGGCAGCGGTTTCAACAGAACGCACTGATGTTGTACCCACTGCAATGACACGTTTACCCGCTTTTTTCGTTTCAATAATGGCATTGCAGACTTCTTGAGAAAGTTCCACATATTCTGCGTGCATGATGTGATCTTCAATATTTTCAACACGTACGGGTTGGAATGTACCTGCGCCCACGTGCAAAGTCACAAATTCAAAATTGACGCCTTTTTCATGTAATTTTTGTAAAAGCTCATCATCAAAATGCAAGCCTGCTGTTGGTGCCGCCACTGCACCAGGCACTTTGTTATATACGGTTTGATAGCATTCTTGATCCGCTTCTTCATCTGGGCGATCAATATAAGGCGGTAACGGCATATGACCGATTTCTTGCAACACATCAAGTACATTGCGACTTTTATCCGCTAATTCCACTTCAAAAAGGGCATCTTGACGACCGACCATAATCGCTTTTACGCCATTATTTTCACCGAGCTTATCTTCGCCTAAAAATAATTCTGCACCTTCTTTCGGGGCTTTTGATGAGCGAATATGCGCTAAGAAATGATGTACACTTAAAACACGTTCCACCAACACTTCAATTTTTCCGCCACTGGCTTTACGACCAAACATACGAGCTGGGATTACACGCGTATTGTTAAAAATCAACAGATCACCTTCATCGATTAAATCTAATACATCGGTAAAAGTGCGGTGAGAAATTTCCCCGTTTTCGCCATTGAGTTGTAGCAAACGGCAAGAAGAGCGATCTTCTTTAGGGTAACGAGCAATCAGCTCATCAGGTAAGTCAAAATGAAAGTCAGAAACACGCATAATTGTAAATAATGAAAGCTAAAAATGGGGCATAGTCTAGAGCTATTCGGAGGAAAGAACAAGAAAAAAAGCCCTTTCAAAAAGGTGAAAGGGCAAAATATTTGGAGTCATACTATGAGTTGTTGAATTAACAAATCAGGTATGGGATGTATTATAGTACATTCTTTAACAAGTGCAACAATTTTTTAACAAATTAATTATGTGGATTACGCGTGTTGGTGTTGACCAAGTTACGCATCAACAATGCATAATCAAGTTGGACGTCTTGTGGCACATCTAAAAAGACAAAATGGCCATCGCCAAGTGCGGCTTCCACATGTTCGTTTTTGCGATTGAGCATTTTTTCAATTTTAAAAACGATGTTGCCTTGTGGGGTCATCATTTCCACTTCATCACCAAGCAAGAATTTATTTTTCACCGCCACTTCAGCCATGCCTTGCTCATTGCGTTTACCGGTAAATTCACCGACAAATTGTTGGCGTTCAGAAATAGAGTAGCCATATTCGTAATTTTGGTATTCATCGTGCGTATGGCGACGTAAGAAACCTTCGGTATAACCACGATGAGCAAGGGATTCCAACGTATCCATTAAGCTTTCATCAAATGGTTTGCCCGCAGCCGCGTCATCAATGGCTTTGCGATAAACTTGTGCGGTTCTTGCGCAGTAATAGAATGATTTAGTACGGCCTTCGATTTTTAAAGAATGCACACCAAGAGCGGTCAATTTTTCTACATGTTGTACTGCACGCAGGTCTTTTGAGTTCATAAAGTAAGTGCCGTGCTCATCTTCAAACGCCGTCATTTGCTCATCAGGCTTTTGTGATTCGGTGTAAAGGAAGACTTTATCCGTTACTGCACCTTCGCCCAAGGTTGGCGCCACATTTTTCACTTCGATTTGTTGAGCAGGGTCGATTTTTGGCACAATGTTGCCCACTTCATCCGTAGTGCCTTCTTCCATTTTGTATTCCCAACGGCAAGCATTGGTGCAAGTACCTTGGTTTGGGTCGCGTTTGTTGATATAGCCAGAAAGCAAGCAACGGCCAGAATACGCCATGCATAATGCACCGTGTACGAAAATTTCGAGTTCGATATCTGGCACGTGTTGGCGAATTTCTGCGATCTCTTCAATGGATAATTCGCGCGATAAAATCACACGAGTTAACCCCATTTGTTTCCAGAATTTTACCGTTGCCCAGTTTACCGCATTCGCTTGTACAGAAAGGTGAATATCAATATCCGGGAAGTTTTCACGCACCAACATAATTAAGCCTGGGTCAGACATAATTAAGGCATCAGGGCCCATGTCGATGACAGGTTGTAAATCTTTGATAAAGGTTTTAAGTTTGGAGTTATGCGGTGCAATGTTTACGACCACATAGAATTTTTTGCCAAGCGCATGGGCTTCATCGATCCCGATTTTTAAATTGGCGTGATTAAATTCATTGTTGCGTACACGTAAACTGTAACGTGGTTGGCCTGCATAAACGGCATCTGCGCCATAAGCAAAGGCGTAGCGCATATTTTTGAGGGATCCCGCAGGGGAGAGTAATTCAGGTTTAAATGGGGTTGTCATAATGTTCTCTTGTCTGATTTCAGGTCAGTAGCTTGCTTTTGGCAAGCCGTATTAAAGGCCTGTATTTTAGGCGGATTTAGGGATTTGTAAAGTAAAAGTGCGGTTGGTTTTTCGATTGTTTTTTAAGGCTAGAAATAAAAAAGGCGAACCATTCGTTCGCCTTATCAAGATACATTTAATTAAATCGCCCAGCCGCCAGCATAGAATGCGACAAGTACAATGGCGATGATAATCGTGCCGATGTTGAGTTTTTTCACATCACCACTCACGATACGACCAATCACTAATGCCGCAAAGCCAAGCATGATACCGGTTACGATGTTTGCGGTGAGTACGATGAATACCGCACAAACTAAGCCGCTCATTGCGCCGACGAAATCATCAAAGTCTAATTTGCTCACATTGCTTAGCATTAATAAGCCCACATACATTAACGCCGGTGCAGTTGCATAACCAGGCACTAAGAATGCAAGTGGTTGGAAGAATAACATTAATAAGAACAATACACCGACGACGATAGCGGTGATACCCGTTTTACCGCCTGCGGCTGTCCCTGCTGCTGATTCGATATAAACGGCTGCTGGCGCAGTACCGAATAAACCTGAGAATAAGCTACTTACAGAGTCAGAGGTTAAGGCTTTGCCACCGTTGATGATTTGTCCGTCTTTATCTAATAAGTCAGCTTGACCTGCAACGGCACGAATAGTACCAGTTGCATCAAATACGGCAGTCATCACTAAAGCAAAAACAATTGGTAAAATGGCTGGTTGTAATGCACCTTGCAAATCTAATTGTAAGAAAAGTGAGTTTTCACCAAAGGTTGGCATTTTGAAGATCTGTCCATTGAATGTTACGTTTGAATCGAAGATTAAACCTACGATAGTAATGGCAATGATGACCCATAAAATCCCGCCTTTCACTTTCATTTTTTCTAAGCCGATAATGAATGCAAGGCCGATTAAGGACATCATCACAGGGAACGAGGTGAAATCACCTAATTTAACCGGTAAACCCGCTTAGTTGCTGACCACTAAGCCTACGCCGTTTGCGGCGATTAAAAGTAAGAATAAGCCGATCCCGATCCCTGCACCGTGCGCGATACTTGATGGCAGGTTACGTAAAATCCATGAACGAATACCTGTTGCCGAAATTAAGGTGAACACCAAACCCATGAGGAATACGGCACCTAATGCCACAGGAATAGAAACATGTTGACCAATCACTAAGCTAAATGCGGTGAAAGCGGTTAATGAAATAGCACAGCCGATCGCCATTGGCGCATTTGCCCAAAAGCCAATTAAAATCGAACCAAGACCCGCCACTAAACAGGTTGCGATAAACACGGATTCAGCGGGAAAGCCTGCATCACCAAGCATTTTAGGCACAACAATTACGGAATACACCATGGCTAAGAAGGTGGTTAAACCCGCAATGATTTCTTGACGAACCGTTGAACCGCGTTTGTTGAGTTCAAAGGTTTTTTCTAAACTTGACATAAAGTCCCCTACCCTAGGTTAATAATCAAAAAAAAGGACGTGCTATTTTATAGTAAATCACTCAAAAGTAAACGTTTGCGCAATCGTTTTTTTGCTAGGCTGGCGGGAAAGTGCGGTCAGTTTTGAGGATGTTTTTCACATATTTTTTTATCGGCTAAAAACTGCTATACTCTGAGAGTTTTTAACGTAATCAAAAAAGGAAAAACAATGGCTGATTTTAATCAAATTTTAACGCCAGGCGATGTAGATGCCGGCATTATCAATGTGGTAAATGAAATTCCAGAAGGTAGCTGCCACAAAATCGAATGGAACCGTAAAGTTGCAGCGTTCCAATTAGACCGTGTTGAGCCAGCGATCTTCGCAAAACCAACTAACTATGGTTTCATTCCACAAACTTTAGACGAAGATGGCGATGAGTTAGACGTTTTATTATTAACGCGCCAACCACTTGCAACAGGTGTATTCCTTGAAGCAAAAGTTATCGGTGTGATGAAATTCGTTGATGATGGCGAAGTGGACGATAAAATCGTTTGTGTGCCAGCAGATGATCGCGATACCGGCAATGCATACAACAGCCTTGCAGATGTGCCAGCGCAATTAATCAAACAAATTGAATTCCACTTCAATAACTACAAAGCATTGAAAAAAACAGGTTTAACAAAAGTGACTCACTGGGGCGATGTAGAAGAAGCGAAAGAAGTGATTCGTGAATCAATCAAACGTTGGAATGAGCGTTAATTTTTCATGTTAATGAATTGAAAAGGCATCAGATTGATGCCTTTTTATTTATCTATGGGCAAAAGTGCGGTCAATTTTGACTTAACCCAAAAAGTTGGACCAAGCTCTTAACTTAGGTCGTTTCAGGAATCTGTGGCAAATTCACGGCTTCCACTGAGCCTAACGCTTTGGCTTTTTGATAAAATGCTAACTTATATTCCAGTAGGTTTAAATAGCGTTTTAATTCAGCAATTTGGCATTTCACATTTTCCGTTTGGCTTTCAAATAATGCAAGGCGTTCGTCAATGGTATCGTCGCCAATGGTGGTACATTCAGCGAAGCGTTTGATGTCTTTTAAGCTCATTCCTGTATTTTTCAAGCATTGTAATAAACTCAACCATTGCAAATCGTTATCAGTAAAACGGCGATTGCCGTGTTCATCGCGCCCAACGTTAGGCAATAAGCCTTCTTTGTCATAAAAACGTAAAGTGTGGGCGGAGATACCGATTTTTTCGGCAGCTTTAGCGGTGGTGTAAGTCATTTCCCTTCCTTCCAAATAAAAAGTTGCAAAAAACGCTTGCCTTAGAGTGAACTCTAAAGTGTAAACTGTTGCTATCTTGCTTAGGCAAGGCAACTTTGTCAATGAATTAAGAGGAAAAACAATGGAAATTAAACAAATCAACTCAACGATCAAATCTCGTGCGGCGGTAGCATTCGCCCCAAATCAACCCTTACAAATTGTAGAAATCGACGTAGAAATGCCACGCAAAGGCGAAGTGTTAATCCGTAATACTCACACAGGCGTTTGCCATACTGATGCATTTACGTTATCAGGGAGCGATCCTGAAGGCGTATTCCCTGTAGTGCTTGGACATGAAGGTGCAGGTGTGGTCGTTGCAGTGGGCGAAGGTGTATTAAGCGTAAAACCAGGTGATCACGTCATTCCGCTTTATACCGCAGAATGTGGTGAATGTGAGTTTTGTCGTTCTGGTAAAACCAACTTATGCGTCTCAGTGCGTGATACGCAAGGTAAAGGCTTAATGCCAGATGGAACAACGCGTTTTTCTTATCAAGGTCAGCCGATCTATCACTATATGGGCTGTTCGACCTTTAGTGAATATTCTGTTGTTGCAGAAGTGTCACTGGCGAAAATTAACCCAGAAGCAAATCATGAACAAGTATGTTTACTTGGTTGCGGCGTTACCACAGGTATTGGTGCGGTGCATAACACAGCAAAAGTGCAAGAAGGCGACTCTGTTGCGGTGTTTGGCTTGGGAGCGATTGGTTTAGCGGTGGTACAAGGTGCACGTCAAGCTAAAGCGGGTCGTATTATTGCTATTGATACCAATCCTGCAAAATTCGAGTTGGCAAAACAGTTTGGTGCAACGGATTGTTTAAATCCGAATGATTACGATAAACCTATCAAAGATGTGTTGTTAGACATCAACAAATGGGGCATTGACCATACCTTTGAATGTATCGGCAACGTAAACGTAATGCGTCAAGCATTAGAAAGTGCACACCGTGGTTGGGGACAATCCATTATCATCGGCGTAGCAGGTGCAGGCCAAGAAATTTCAACGCGCCCGTTCCAGTTGGTCACAGGCCGTGTTTGGAAAGGTTCAGCATTTGGTGGCGTGAAAGGTCGCTCTGAACTGCCGAAAATGGTGGAAGATTCAATGAAAGGTGACATCCAGTTAGAACCGTTTGTGACTCACACAATGACACTCGATCAAATCAATGAAGCCTTTGAGTTAATGCACGAAGGTAAATCGATCCGCACGGTTATTCATTACTAAGGTACGCAATGAAACTGATTGAACAACATCAAATTTTTGGCGGTTTGCAACAAGTTTGGGCACATGATGCCCAAACGCTTCAATGCGAAATGAAATTTGCTGTCTATTTGCCAAATAATCCGGAAAATCGACCGCTTGGTGTGATTTATTGGCTTTCTGGCTTAACTTGTACTGAACAAAATTTCATTACCAAATCAGGCTTTCAGCGTTATGCAGCAGAACATCAAGTGATTGTGGTTGCCCCTGATACTAGTCCTCGTGGAGAGCAAGTGCCGAACGATGCGGCTTACGATTTAGGGCAAGGTGCGGGCTTTTATCTTAATGCGACCGAGCAGCCTTGGGCGACGAATTATCAGATGTATGATTATATCTTGAATGAATTGCCTACTTTAATTGAAGCAAATTTCCCTACCAACGGCAAACGTTCCATTATGGGACATTCAATGGGCGGGCACGGTGCATTGGTATTGGCACTACGAAACCAAGAACGTTATCAAAGTGTTTCTGCTTTTTCGCCTATTTTATCGCCAAGCCTAGTGCCTTGGGGAGAAAAAGCCTTTACTGCTTATTTAGGGGAAGATCGTGAGAAATGGCAGCAATATGATGCCAGCTCGCTCATTCAACAAGGCTATAAAGTGCAAGGTATGCGTATTGATCAGGGCTTAGAAGATGAATTTTTGCCAACACAATTACGCACCGAAGATTTTATCGAAACCTGTCGTGCGGCAAATCAACCGCTCGATGTGCGTTTCCACAAAGGCTACGATCATAGCTATTACTTCATCGCCAGTTTTATTGGTGAGCATATTGCCTATCATGCGGCATTTTTGAAGTAACCAAAAAAATGCGGTCAAAATTGACCGCACTTTTGTCTTATTGAATATCGTTAAAACGAGAAACGTAATTCCGCATTCACATTATTCACTTTGGTATCGTGGTGGTAAGCACCTTGATAACCAACTTTTACGCTAAATGCCGGCGTGAATTGCGCTTGCAATGCGACACCTGTCGTGACGATATTTTTCAATTCTTTACCATAAAGATTTGCGACACCTTGATTATTGATCACCAAGCTGCCTTCAGCGGCTTTATCTTTATGGAAACGATGATAAGTCACATCACCTAATAGATTTAATTGAACGCTACCAACTGCAAATGGAATGGATGGACGTAAACCTACAGAGGTGACGATTAAATCACGATTGTTGTCTTTTAACTGCACTTCGCCTTTTGTCACACCTTTATTTTTGATGTGCATATAACTTACGCTAGCATAAGGTTCAATCGCAAAATGTTTGCCTTTTAAGCCAGTGTAGGCAAGCTCAGCAAAGACATTTTGTGTTTGGCTATGAGTTTTCACACCTTGCGCAAATTCTGCACGTTGTTCGTGTTTACCCCAACTTTGAATAAAGCCAATTTTCGGTGTTAATACGTTGAAACGATGTTCAGCTGTTAAGCCTAAATGTACGGCACGATCTTTCGAAGTGCGGTCAATTTTGTGGCTATTTTGTGTTGAGCCGACAAATACACCTAAATGTTTGTCTGTATCAATGGTTGCATCAATACCCACAAGTTGATTGTACGCATGGCTGCTTAAACTATCCGTGCTAAAGTGGGTGAAGGTGCCACTTGTCCAAATTTGTGTACCTGAATTAAGTTGAGCTCTTACTGCGCCCAGTTGGGCAAGTTGCTGACGAAGCAATAAGCCATTTAACACATTGTGTTGTTCGGCAGCGAGATCTTCATCATAGCTTAAACGAGCAAAGGCTTGGCGAGCGTTCTCTTTTGTTCCCCAAATGAGACTTTGATACGCTGCACTGTTTGTTGCTGCATCTAAGGCATTGGCGATAGCCACTTCATTTTCAGTGGTTGCTGCCGATGAAAGGGCTTTTTTCTGAACGGTCACTTTCAGCGTATATGCATTACTTTCATTTTTAACCGCAAAGAAATCATAAGTGTGAGGTGTTTCAACTATCGTATTTTCAGCTCCCACAAATGACCCGGTACCTTGAACTGATACCGCTTTTTGTGGGTCTTGTTGTAATTGAGGCAGAATTTCTTCATCAAATTTATTTGGCACTAAAACAGAACCGTCTGCAAAGGTGGCATTGACGTTAGCAATACCATTATTCAGTAAGAGACGACCACCTTTTTCTACCGTTGCAGTGACCGTTCTCGCCGTGCTGGTTAAGGTTTCGGTGGCAAATCCATTCTCACTTGGTTTAGTGATTTCTGCTTTCGGTAATACTTCCAATGTTGCACCTTGTTTTACGATAACTTGTTGTGCCGAACCAAGGGATTGATTTAACCCTGAAAGCTGACCTTCATTTACAGTAATTGCACCTGTGAAACTGTTATCACCCGTGAGGGTTAAGGTGCCAGAACCATTTTTAGTTAAAGCACCGATATAACCTTGTGCGGCACGTTCATTACGAGCGGCTTCACGCGCTAAGCCTACTTGATATTCTGCTTTTTCTTCAGCTGTCGCGCCTGCACGATTTTGCATTAATGCTTGTAATTCAGCTTTGCGCGTTGTCCAAGTTGCCACTTCAGCTTGATCTTCGACTTGACGTGCTTTGATGGCTTTATCGCTAATATCATTTGACCAAACATCATTTTGATTGAGGTTAATTTTCACGTTTCCTAAGAATTGACCTGGGCCAAACATGGCTTTGCCAAGATCTAAAATCCCCCAACCCCAAACGTTACTCGGTACACCTTGTTCAGTTTCCCAACGTTCTAACGGTTTACCTTCAAACCCTTTACGAAGCGTGGTTTGTCTTGCTGTGGTTAGCATGACATCACGCGCTTGATCGGTTGTCATGTATGGATAGCGAGAAAGAATGACACCTAACGCGCCACTTACATGAGGTGCAGCCATTGAAGTACCACCAGCCGATTTGTAGATAGGCTTACCATAAGTATTGTTGTCTTGTAATTGAATGTAGGAGGAATAGATGTTGGCAGATGGCGCCGCAATCGTCCACCATTTTGAATGGCCGGCGAGGTTAAATTCTTGAATATCTGCGCCTGCTTTTTCATCACTTACATCGTCATTTGAGTCATTTGGATAGCCTTCACCACCGACTTGACCGGTGACGTTTACCCAGTATTTTTCTGCATCAGGTCTGAAATAAGGCAACATCGCACGCGTAAAGGACTCCGCCATCATACTGCGGTTACCCGCGGTAAAGACTTGAATTACTTGTTTATTTTTTGCCACTTCATAAGCCGCATCAACAAAGTTTTTCTCACCACTCGTGACAAATTGATAATAAGCTTTTTCAGCCTCGACTAAGTTACTTAAATAAATATGTGCCGCAGGACTGGAAATTGGCTCAGGTGCTTTTGGTACATCATAATATTGCACGCCATATTCAGGCACATCACGCCAATCATATTTTGGTTTGTAGCCTTGTGCACCAGCAAAGGATGAATTAACACGACGGTTTGAACCCCAACTGTTATTAATTACTTTGGCACCGGCATCTGCTAGGGCAGAGTAGCCCTGTAAGAAGAAACTATAGTCTTGGTTTGGGCCATAGGTCATGTTGTCGTTACCACCAGTATTAGCAGAATAGAGGTTAGCACCGAATGCTACACCATGCATTTCATTGCCGTCGCGGCTTGCCGCCATTGTCCCGCCAACGTGCGTACCGTGCGCATCATTGGTATATTTATGCCATGCCCCGTCAATATTGAAGGCTTCACCTTTAGTGAAGATGCTATTATCTGTTTTATCGAAATTGCGTTTGCCGTTTTTTACTGGTTCATTTTTATTAATTGGACCATTTCCCACCGATGCATCGGGATAACGCATGCCATCTTTACTATAAGTCCCTTCCGTTTTTACAACGTGGATTCGACCATCTTGAAATTCTGGGTGGTTTAATAGCACGCCTGAATCCATCACGCCGATTTTTATGCCTGAACCATTAAAGCCAAGGGCGTAAGCCGTGGAAGCATTCATTGAGGTCAAGCCCCAGTCTTTAAGGTATTCGGTGCTTTCCCAGCTTTTGGTATTACCAGCTTGCCCCTGTTCAGAATAAGCGGCTGCATTGGCGGCATACCAACCAACAAGTAGTGCGAGTGCGGTTTTTTGAAGTGTTTGAGGTTTCATGTTGTCTTCCTTTATCTTTTCGATTTTCGCAGGCTATTATTCGTCTCATCGAGAGGTGCTTCAATGACCCAAATCAAATTCTTATAGAAAAATGTTTATTCTGTGACAACGATCACACCAAAGTGCGGTCAAAAAAGGGGATAAATTTATGTATCGTAGAAATCAATGTTATAATTCACGAACAAAATGATTAAGGAGCAACCCATGGCGATTTTAGTAACGGGTGGAGCGGGTTATATCGGCTCACATACCGTAGTGGAATTATTAAATGCAAATAAAGAAGTGGTGGTATTGGATAATTTATGCAATTCCTCCCCAAAATCTTTAGAACGAGTTAAAGAAATTACCGGTAAAGACGTGAAATTTTATGAAGGCGATATTTTAGATCGTGCTTTATTACAAAAAATCTTTGCTGAAAACAGTATTCAATCGGTCATCCATTTTGCGGGTTTAAAAGCTGTGGGTGAAAGTGTTCAAAAACCAGCTGAATACTATATGAATAACGTATCAGGCACGATTGTTTTGATTCAAGAAATGAAAAAAGCAGGCGTGTGGAACTTTGTATTTAGTTCATCTGCAACGGTTTATGGTGATCCAGAAATTATTCCAATTACAGAAGACTGCAAAGTAGGCGGTACAACCAACCCTTACGGTACATCTAAATACATGGTGGAACAAATTTTGACCGATGTTGCGAAAGCTGAACCGCAATTTAGTATGACGATCTTACGTTATTTCAACCCAGTGGGTGCTCACGCAAGTGGCTTGATTGGTGAAGATCCAAACGGCATTCCAAATAATCTATTACCTTACATTAGCCAAGTTGCCATTGGTAAATTACCGCAACTTTCGGTGTTTGGTAGCGATTATGATACTCATGACGGCACAGGTGTACGTGATTATATCCATGTGGTGGATTTAGCCATCGGTCACTTAAAAGCATTAAATCGCCATGAAAATGACGCAGGTTTACACATTTATAACTTAGGTACAGGTACGGGTTATTCTGTGCTTGATATGGTGAAAGCGTTTGAACAAGCGAACAATATTGAAATCCCGTATCGTCTTGTCGCACGTCGTCCTGGTGATATTGCAACATGTTATTCTGATCCAAGTCTTGCAGCAAAAGAGTTAAATTGGACAGCTGAACGTGGTCTTGAGCAAATGATGAAAGACACTTGGAATTGGCAAAAAAATAATCCGAAAGGATACAGAGATTAATCTCACTCTTGTTGGGTGGAGTACATTCCGCCCTTACTATTTTAATCAGATAAAACACGCTCAAAAATAACCGCACTTTATGTCAGAACAATCCCTTTCTAGTCAAATATTTACCCGCAAAATGCTGATCTGTGTCTTCACTGGATTTAGTTCGGGCTTACCACTTTTCGTGTTATTGCAAATGTTGCCAGTGTGGCTGACAGATAAAGGACTTTCCGTTGAATTAATCGGTGCCTTGACAGGGGTGATGGTGCCATACGGTTTGAAATTTTTATGGGCGCCGTTATTAGACCGCTATTTCCCGCATTTTTTAGGGCGTCGTCGTAGTTGGTTATTGATTTCTCAAGTGATTTTGCTGATTTCGCTTTATGCGATTAGTCAGTTTGATCCCGTGGCAGAGTTAAGTATGGTGGCTAAAATTGCCACATTTATTGCCTTTTTCTCTGCGACACAAGATATTGTACTCGATGCTTACCGTCGTGAAATTTTAACAGACAATGAATTAGGATTGGGGAATACCATCCATATTAATGCTTATCGTGTTGCAGGCTTAATTCCAGGTGGGCTCTCGCTTTATTTAGCGACAATTTATCCATGGGAAACCGTCTTTTTATTGACCGCACTTTGTATGCTAGCGGGCATATTTATGACGCTCTTTTTGGCAAAAGAACCTCAGGTTGCACAGGTCGATCGTGATCAACCTTTCTATAGGGTGTTTTGGATACCGCTGAAAGAGTTTTTCCAACGTAAAGGTGTTGCCCAAGCGATCGGTTTTTTACTCTTTTTGTTCTTGTATAAATTTGGTGATTCATTTGCTACTACGTTACAAACGAAATTCGTCTATGACATGGGCTTTGAAAAAGAACATATTGCGTTGGTGGTAAAAAGTACCTCTCTTTGGGCAAGTATCTCTGCCGGTCTCGTGGGTGGCGTGATCATGTTGCGCTTAGGCATTAATCGTGCATTATGGGTATTTGGTTTTATTCAATTAATCACTATTGGTGGATTTATTTGGTTAGCTGCATTTGGACATTTTGACCATATCGGCGCTGCAGAACTTTGGAAATTAGGTTTCGTGATTGCGGGTGAATATATCGGTGTCGGTCTCGGTACTGCTGCCTTTGTCGCCTTTATGGCTCGCGAAACGAATCCGCTTTATACAGCCACTCAATTAGCCTTATTTACCAGCCTTTCCGCTTTACCAAGTAAAGGACTTGGTATGTTATCTGGTTACTTGGTCAAGGCCGTGGGTTACTATCATTTTTTCTGGATTTGTTTATTTCTCGCTATCCCAGGAATGATTTGTTTATTCTGGGTGGCGCCATGGAATGAAAAAGGAAATAAAAAAGCTTAAAATAAAATAAAGTGCGGTCAAAATTTACAGCAAAATCATTTGACCAAACAAGGCTTTAACGGTATTTTAAACGAGTCTATTATTTATTGGAGATTTGTATGAAAATTATTCTTTTAGGTGCACCTGGTGCAGGAAAAGGCACACAAGCACAATTTATTATGAACAAGTTTGGTATCCCACAAATTTCAACAGGGGATATGTTCCGTGCCGCGATTAAAGCTGGGACAGAATTAGGCAAACAAGCAAAAGCATTAATGGATGAAGGGAAATTAGTACCGGATGAATTAACTGTTGCGTTAGTAAAAGATCGTATTTCTCAACCAGATTGTGCAAATGGTTTCTTATTAGATGGTTTCCCACGCACGATTCCACAAGCGGATGCGTTAAAAGAGTCAGGCGTGAAAATTGATTACGTTTTAGAGTTTGATGTGCCGGATGAAGTGATCGTTGAACGTATGAGTGGTCGTCGTGTACACCAAGCATCTGGCCGTTCTTACCACATCGTTTACAACCCACCAAAAGTGGAAGGTAAAGATGATGTAACGGGTGAAGATTTAATTATCCGTGCAGATGATAAACCAGAAACCGTGTTAGATCGTTTAGCGATTTACCACAAACAAACCAGCCCATTAATTGATTATTACCAAGCTGAAGCGAAAGCAGGTAATACGCAATATTTCCGTTTAGATGGTACTCAAAAAGTGGAAGCTGTAAGCCAGGAATTAGATAAAATCTTAGGCTAAAATAGACAGGAAACTGACCGCACTTTGAAGAGAAAAGTGCGGTTAATTTTTCAAAAGGGTTTTGAGATCGCATTTGGAGACGTTATGAGCAAGAAAAAAACAATAACATTGACGATTTCGGCTATCGCAGTGGCACTTGGGATCAGCGCACAATTTTATACTAATCACAAAATCGATCAGGTATTAAAAAATTTCCCTTACTCTTTGGATAATCAAGCAACATTAAATGTGACACAAACTGCGAAAAACTTTTTCATCCGTGAGTTAATCTTTAGTGTAAAAAATAGTGATGAGAAAAACACAAATGTCATTTCAACTAAGCTCACCGCTCTGCCTTTCTTTATTACAGCGGAGTCTCAGTTATCCGATCAGTTAGTTCGTCAATTAAATAAAACATTAAATATCACGATTGATAAAAACACAATTAATAGCAAATTTTCGCCAGTAGGGGATTATTTACAGTCTGATATATTGACGGAATTCCGTGATTTTGCAAATAAGTCCCAAAACCTTTCTATCAGTCTTAATTTCTTAAAAAATAAAGAAGTTGAGCTAAAAACAACCCTTAGTGGTTTTAATTACGATAAAGACACTAAACTGGAACAAATTGAAGGTGAAGCTCGCCTTGTACCTGTCGGTGCAAATCAATACGACCTATCAAGTATTGACTTAACCGCGAAAAATGCCGAAGTAGCATTGTTAAATGGTGAAAATACACATATTTATCTTAAAAATGCGACTTACCATTTTGATGTAAAACCAGGTGAGGCAGACAAACGTGATCTGAGCACAAAATTCAGCAGTGATATTTTGCGCGTAGCCAATAAAAGCCGCACGACGGAAGAAAGTCAAGCAACAGCAGGTGGTTTAAATTTATTCGTTAAGCAAAATGGTGTGCCAAATTCGATCAATTTTCATCATGAATTTAAAAAATTAAGTGAGGGTTCATTAAGCATTAAAGATGGCGTCAGTTTGTTAACGAAAATTTTTACACAAAACGATCGTTTTGATGGTTCGTTATCGGTACTTTCTGTCAATGTCCCTAAAAATAATCAACCTTACTTTAACCTACAAAATACTGGTCTTGAACTTAAGTTAGCGAATACGGATTTAACTAAAGCCAATGTAGATTTTAAACTGAATGTTGAAAGTGTGAAGCAAACGCCTGCCGATGAAGACCGTAAATGGGAAGCCAAAGGCGGTAAAGTTAATATTCAGTTAGATGATTACAATGTGGCAAACGAATTGGCATTTGTCCCGTTTTTATTAGATACCATTGCTGAGAAAGAAACACCAGCAAAAGACAATAAAGATTTCTTAAATGCCAAAGATAAATGGGTGAAAGAATTTAGTGGTAAAACCAATATTGAGGCCGCATTAAAATCATTTAATATGGCCGATTTAGTACTTGATAATGTATCAGCCAATGATAAGACAGAAACATTAGACAATGATCAATATAATGAGCATATTACATTCTCAGCGAATAAAGTCGGTTATCCAAGTGCTGGTTTCCAATTTGAAAAACTCGCGGTTGATGCACCATTTAAAATTAATCATAGTAAAGCGCATTTATCAGCAAGGTTTTGCTCAGAGCCTGTTTATGGAGCTTTATGTAGTACACATTTAACGTCAGCCACATTTGATAAATATATCAAAAACTCCTGGAAAGAGCTTGATTTAATCGTTGATAATGCAACATTGAATTTAAATCTAAATACTTATCCAGAAACCAATGCTTATCCAGTTAAATTGGAGGTGAGTGGTATTGTACCTCAAGTGCCCGAAGATGATTCATCAGAGATGATTCCAGATAATATTGAAGGTACATTTAATCTGACATTAAGTAAAATGTTGTTTGATGATCAAAATGAAAAAGCCTTAGCCATTAAGGAAAATTCATATTTTTGGCAATATTTAAGTAGCTTTGTGAAATATGATGGAAAACTTCACCGAGAATTTGTGGAAGAAGGTGATAATTACGTTTCTAGAGTGGAAAAAACAGAAAATGGCTACTTAATTAATGGTCGTACGCTTGAAGATCTTCGTCAAGAAAGCATGATGGAGACTGATGAGAGCGAAGAAGAGAAGCCGGTAGCAACTGACTAGTAGTTGAAAGGATAACATAAAAAAATGACCGCACTTGAGATTCAAAGTGCGGTCATTTTTTTAGCTGTTTTTGATTACTTCACTAATCCACCACTTGCTTGTAAATCAGCATGGTAGGAAGAACGAACAAATGGGCCACAAGCTGCGTGTTCAAAGCCCATTGCGTTGGCTTTATCACGGAACTCATCAAACTCTGCTGGTGGCACATAGCGAGCAACCGGTAAGTGATGGCGACTTGGTTGAAGGTATTGACCCAGTGTAAGCATGGTGACGCCATTGGCACGTAAGTCTTCCATCACTTCAAGAATTTCTTCATTGGTTTCACCCAATCCAACCATTAAGCCGGATTTAGTTGGAATGTTTGGGAACATTTCTTTGAAATCATGAAGTAATTTTAAAGACCATTGATAATCAGCACCTGGACGAATTTCTTTATATAAACGTGGCACATTTTCTAAGTTGTGGTTGAATACATCCGGTGGATTGTCTTTTAATTTTTCTAAAGCTTGAGTAATACGCCCACGGAAATCAGGCACCAAAATCTCAATTTTAATGCCAGGGTTTAATGCGCGCACTTCTTTTACACATTCAGCAAAATGACCTGCACCACGATCAGGTAAATCATCGCGGTCAACAGAGGTAATCACCACGTATTTCAACTGCATATCTTGGATGGTTTCAGCTAATTTACGTGGTTCATCAGGATCGGGTGGTAAAGGTTTACCATGAGCGACATCACAGAAAGGGCAGCGGCGAGTACAAATTGCGCCTAGAATCATAAAGGTTGCTGTGCCATGGTTAAAGCACTCGTGTAAATTTGGACAAGACGCTTCTTCACATACAGAATGTAGACCATGACGACGCATCCCGTTTTTAATCGTTTCGATCTTTAATGAGCTAGACGGTAATTTGATTTTCATCCATTCCGGCTTTTTCAATAATTCTTGGTTAGGATCGATATTTTTAACAGGGATAATTGATGTTTTGGCAGCATCGCGGTATTTCACACCACGTTCCATTTTAAAAGGCGTTGACATTGTTCTTTCCTAAAGAAAAATGCCTGATTCAGGCATTTTTAGATGAGTTATAAAAGTGAATGTTATAAATTTGTAATATTATAGCCTAAAAGTTCGGCAAAGTGTTTAATTAATTTTGGGGAGACGTTCCCAAGAGTAGCTTCTTCTTTATCAATAAAGTCAGCAAGCTGACACATTTCAAGTCCTGCATAACCACAAGGATTAATGTAATGAAAGGGACTAAGATCCATATTGATATTAAATGCTAGTCCGTGGAAAGAGCAGCCTTTACGGATACGTAAACCTAATGAACAGATTTTTTTGCCGTCAATATATACGCCTGGTGCATCAGGTTTGGGATAACCATTAATACCATAGTCTGCAAGGGTTTTCACGACAGACTGTTCAAGTGCGGTCACTAATTGACGGACATTTAAATGTTCATGACGTTTAATATCAATGAGCACATACATCACCTGCTGGCCTGGACCATGATAAGTAATTTGACCGCCGCGATCAGATTGAACAACAGGAATATTACTACGTTGTAATAAGTGTTCGGGTTTGCCAGCTTGGCCTTGAGTGAAAACAGAATGATGCTCAACTAACCAAATTTCATCAGTCGTTTCTGTATTTCGATTATCGGTGAATTCCTGCATTTTATGCCAGATTTCTTGATAATCTTGCAATCCTAATTGACGGACAATTAAATCTGTTTTGTTCATCTTAGATAACCATTTTTACACCTTCAACTTTAGCAAGCTCTTTGTAAAGCGTTTCTACTTGCTCAAAGTTTTGTGCCACAATATCAATTGAAACAGAATTATAAGTGCCCTTACTGCTGCGTTTTTCTTTTGGAATATAATCACCCGGTAAGTATTTTTGTACCACGGCGATTAAGTCTTGCGCCAAATTTTCACGGTTAACGCCAGCCACTTTAAATGTCATGGCTGCGGGGAATTCCATTAATTCTTTCAGTTTTTCATAATCATTTTCGTTTGCCATTTTGCTTCCTTAATTTAAAGATAAGGTGTGATAATCGGTTACACACCTTATGAATTTGTTGATGAAATATAAATGGGGAAGTACGGTTAATTTTCAAGGTGTTTAGTCGAATAATCCTTTAACCGTTAGTACCAACCAGTCCCAACCTTTTCCTAAGAAGCTGCCTTCTTGCACATCTTCTAATGCTTGAAGACTGACGGTTGCGACATCTTTACCATCTAATTGATAAACGATTTTACCCACCACTTGGCCTTTTGCTAAAGGAGCTTGTAAGTATTTATTATCTAATTCGTAACGTGCTTTTAAGTCAGCTTGTTTGCCTTTGGGTACGGTAATAAATCCATCTTGTAATACACCAACTTTTACCTCACCTTTATCACCGTAGTAAACCGATTGTGTTGAAATTTCTTCATTGGCCTTGTAGGTTTTTAAGGTTTCAAAGTTAGCAAAACCCCATTGTAAGAGTTTTTTACTTTCCACTTCACGACCTTTATAGGTTGGCACGCCCATGACAACAGAAATCAAACGCATATTGCTTGCGTTTGTTGCAGAGGCAACGAGATTATAACCAGCTTGGCTTGTGTGGCCCGTTTTCATGCCATCTACATTAAGACTTTTATCCCATAATAAACCATTACGGTTAGGCTGTTTAATTTTATTGAAAGTAAATTCTTTTTCTGAATAGATTTTATATTCTTCAGGTAAATCGCGGATAATATGTGCACCAATAATCGCCATATCACGAGCAGTTGAATATTGGTTTGGATCATCTAAACCGTGTGGTGTAGTGAAATGGGTATTTTTTAAGCCAAATTGTTGCACATATTTATTCATGGTATCAACGAAGTTCGCAACGGTACCAGAAATATGTTCTGCCACCGCTACACAAGCATCATTACCTGAAACAATGATAATTCCTTTGTTTAAATCACCGACGGATACTTGTTGATTTAAATTTAAGAACATTTTTGAAGAATCAGGGAAGTTTCTACCCCAAGCACTTTCGCCAATAGTGACCATATCTTCATTATGAATTTTACCTTGCTTTAAAGCTTCGCCAATCACATAGCTAGTCATCATTTTGGTTAATGAGGCTGGATATTGACGTTGATCTGGATTCAGTGATGATAATATGGCTCCAGAATTATAATCCATTAAAATATAGGTTTGGGCATTTATTTCGGGTATAGCAATACCGTATTGAATATCTTCAGCTGTTGCAAATGTTGAAGTTGCCATGAATGCAGTAAGTAGGGAGAGTTTTTTCAATTTAGTAGATTGTTTTAACATAGTTTTTCCTTTAATAGTCTATTCGGTTTCTAAGTATAAATGATGAATGATAATTTATTAGGTGTTTTTATCATTTTGTGCTTAATTGCTAAGCGTTATAGCTTGCTCAGTGAATATAATAAAATAAACCTTATCGTTTAATACGAGCTTTATGTTCGTGTTTTTTGCTTGTTTTTTGTGCGATAGAATAAGTCGTTTTAGTTTTAAGACAATTTTTACATTCTTTGTGATGTTTGAGTTGTGATTTTTTTTCCTTTTTATGTTTATTTGATACCAAGCGACGAATTGCTTCTTTTGTTTTCGCATGTTTAGCAAGTGTTTTTGCCCCAACACCTGAAATTTGACCTTTATGATTCACATGTAATGCTTCAATTCTTACTTGCCCTGTACCACGAGCAATAAGACCTAATTCTTTCGCAGCCGAATGAGATAAGTCAATGATACGTTTCTCACTAAACGGACCACGATCATTAATTCGTACAATCACTTTACGATTGTTATGCAAGTTTGTGACAACTGCATATGAATTTAATGGTAAGGTTTTATGGGCAGCAGTATAACGTGTCGAATCATAGTGTTCACCATTCGCTGTTTTCTGTCCATTAAATTTATGATGATAGTAACTTGCCATTCCTTCTTTGGAGTAAGATTTTGCTTCATCACCTTGTGTGGTGTAGGTTTTACCATTCACTTGGTAGCTTTGGGGTGTTTGAATGGTTGTGGCAATTGATAATGAATCGCCTTGGATACCATACATTTTTTTAGTATCGGCAAAAGCTGAGAGGCTTGAGCTAATGATCATAGTGAAAAGAGCGGTCGTTTTTAAGAAGTTTTTAAATGTCATACTTATTACTTTCAATATTATCTGTATTCTTTATAAGAAAGCTAAAAGAGAAATTAGTTCCCTTTCATAAAACGAGGTTTGTGCGTATGGATAGACATCACCAAACCGAAGCTTGCCATGATAGCGACATATGAAGTTCCGCCGTAGCTAAAGAGTGGTAAAGGCACTCCTACAACAGGTAAAATGCCGCTTACCATGCCAATATTTACAAAGATATAAACAAAGAAAATCAGTGTGGTTGCTCCAGCAAGAATACGCCCGAAAGAAGTTTCTGCATTAACTGCAATCATTAATCCACGGATAATAATAAATAAATAAATTGCCATCAAAATAAGGAAACCAATCATTCCATGCTCTTCACTCATTACGGCAAAAATAAAATCAGTGTGCGGTTCAGGCAAAAATTCTAATTGGGATTGTGTTCCTTGCATCCATCCCTTTCCAGATATACCGCCTGAACCGATGGCAATTTTAGATTGCAAAATGTGGTAACCTGCTCCAAGCGGATCTTTTTCTGGATCAAGTAAAGTCAATACACGCATACGTTGGTAGTCATGCATTAAATACATCCACATGATAGGAATAAAGGCTGCTAAACCAAGTATAGCAGAAATAATAAGCCACCAACTCATCCCGGCTAAAAACACCACGAATAAGCCTGATGCACTAATGAGAATTGATGTACCTAGGTCCGGTTGAATGGCTACAAGTAAGGTAGGTATGATAATTATTGCGATAGCGATGAAAGTCTCGCTCATTTTAGGGGGTAATGGACGGTTACCTAAATAGACGGCAACCATTAATGGTACTGCGAGCTTTACAATTTCAGAAGGCTGAAAGCGAATAAATCCGAGATCTAACCAACGTTGAGCGCCTTTACTTGTGGTCCCGATAGCATCAACCAAAATTAGCATAATAAAACCCATCAAATATAAATAAGGTGCCAGACGTTGATAAAATTCTGGGGGCAGCTGTGCCATAATGATCATGACAGTAAAGCCTAATATGACTTGAATAATGCGATTTTGAAACATCACTTCGCTGGCACCTGATGCACTATAAAGCACAAGCATACCGTAAGCCGTAATAGCAACGAGCCCAATAAATAATAAGAAATCAATATGTAAACGTTGCCATAATCGCAAGCATAAAGGTACTTTTTCTTCCATTATTCATTCTCACTTGGTTAGGGGTCTAGTGCTAGCGCATCTAAATTAGTTTGGGTCGTCTTTTTCTCTTTTTCAGCATTTTCTTGACGTTCAATTTGTGGCAAGCGTTTATTCAAGTAGAAATCCATAATTTGACGCACAATTGGCGCTGCATTACTTGAGCCGCCACCGGCATTTTCTAAAATAATCGTAACAACCAATTTTGGATCTTCGTAGGGTGCATAAGCGGTGAACCAAGCATGGTCATGCAATTCCTTTTTTAACCCTGCAGCATTATATTTTTGGTTTTCTTTTAAACTGAAAACCTGTGCCGTACCAGATTTTCCGGCTACATGGTAGTTGGTGCCGATAAAGGCTTTTCGCCCCGTCCCTGCACCTGAATTCACCATATTGAACATACCACGCTTAGCCGCATCCCAATAAGCTTGTTTCGGATCGGTAATATCTTCATATAAAAGTGGATCTTGATAGGGCTCAATGGTGGCGCCTTCAACGGATTTCATTAAATGTGGTGTATGAATTTTGCCGTTATTGACCACAATAGAGGTTGCTTTTGCCACTTGTAATGGCGTAGCCGTCCAGTAACCTTGCCCAATCCCCACTGAGATTGTATCGCCCTGCACCCAAGGTTTTTTATAGCGTTTTTGTTTCCATTCTTTACTCGGCATGTTGGCTGAGGCTTCTTCTTGGATTTCAATACCTGTCGGCATACCAAAACCAAAACGTTTCATCCACATAGAAAAACGATCAATACCTAAGTTAAAGGCGGTTTGATAGAAGAAAGTATCTGATGATTCAGTAATCGCTTTATTTAAGTCGGTATAACCGTGTCCTGATTTTTTCCAATCTCGAAAACGTTTTGTTGAATTGGGTAATGTCCAATAACCTGGATCAAAGATAGTGGTATTGGTTGTGATTACGCCTTCTGTGAGTGCAGCAACAGCAACAAATGGTTTTACTGTGGAGGCTGGGGGGTAAACGCCTTGCGTTGCACGACTGTAAAGTGGGCGAGCTGGGTCATCTAATAAACGCTTGTAATCGTTAGAGGATATGCCATCTACAAATAAATTATTGTCGTAACTTGGTGTAGAAACCATCGCGAGTACACTGTTATCTTTAGGATCCAGTACGACAACCGCGCCTTTTTGCCCTGACAGTAATGTCATAATATAGCGTTGTAGAGCTAAATCGATAGTCAGATGAATACTTTTACCCGCAGTAGCTGGTTGTTCTCGCAATTTACGAATAACTTTGCCACGGTTATTAATTTCAACCTCTTCAAAACCCGTCGAGCCATGGAGTTGCTCTTCGTAATAACGTTCAATACCCAGTTTTCCCATATCTGTCGAGCCTGAGTAATTGGCGAATTTTTCTTCTTTTTTCAGGCGTTCAACATCTCGGTCATTGATGCGTCCAACATAGCCTAAAATATGAGTCATCGCTTCGCCGTACAGGTAATTTCGTTTGAAATAAGGACGAATATCAAGGCTTGGATATTTATATTGATTCACAGCAAAACGAGCAATTTGTTCTTCTGTTAAGTTTTGTTTGAGTAAAATAGGTGTATAGCGAGTACCGCGGCGGCGCTCTTTTTTGAAATGATCAATGTCTTCGTCTGTGAGCCCTACAACATAGCGCAACTCTTCAAAAGTGCGGTCTAAATTCTCCGTTTTTTCTGGCACGATATATAAGCCGAAAAAGGTGAGATTTTCCGCTAGTAGTTCACCATAACGATCATAAATTAATCCGCGAGTAGGCGGCAATGGAAGTAATTTAATGCGATTGCCGTTAGAGCGAGTTTGATATGTTTCGTAACTTATCACCTGAAGATGGTAAATGTTGGCAAATAACACACTGCTTAGCGCTAAAATACCAACGAATGCAACCAATGTGCGACGTGCAAATAAATTCCGTTCGGCTTTTTTATCACGGATGGTATCATGGCTTGGGGCAGCAAAGAATTTCTTTAAATTCATCGGTAATGTAACACGTTATTCTCTGTGATAAGGATGATTTGTGGTTAGCGACCAAGCGCGGTATAAGCTTTCAGCCACCACAACACGCACTAGTGGATGTGGCATGGTGAGCGGAGAAAGTGACCAGCTTTGTTCTGCCGCAGCTTTGCATTCAGAAGATAAGCCTTCAGGTCCGCCAATAAGCAAGCACACATCACGACCATCGTTTTTCCAACTCTCTAATTGTTCAGCAAGTTGTGGCGTTGTCCAAGGTTTGCCTGGAATATCTAATGTCACCACTTTGCCTTTTCCGCAAGCGGCAAGCATCGCTTTACCTTCTTGTTCTAAGATGCGTTTAATATCCGCATTTTTTCCACGCTTGCCTGCTGGAATTTCAATGAGTTCAAAAGGCATATCTTTAGGAAAACGACGTTGGTATTCTTCGAATCCAGTTATCACCCAAGCTGGCATTTTTGTGCCCACAGCGATTAATGTGATTTTCATCCTTTTCCCTTTCAAAACACAATCAAAATTGACCGCACTTTATGCCCAAAGTTTTTCTAACTGATACATCTCACGCGCATCACGTTGCATAATATGTACGATAGTTTGACCGAGATCGACCACGATCCAATCAGCCGTATTGCGCCCTTCTTCACCAAAGGTTTCGTAACCGGCTTTTTTACATTCCGCAATAAGGTTATCGGCCATAGCAGAGACTTGACGGCTAGATGTGCCGGTACAAATAATCATATTTTCAGTAATCGATGATTTGCCTTTTACATCAAAATGCACGATTTCCATGCCTTTCAAATCATCGAGTTTATCAATTACAAATTCAACTAATGACATTTCTTTTCCTATTGAAGTAAAGCGAGGAATTCTATCATTGAATGAGAGAAAGGGGTAGACTTAGGGGCGATTTATTTGAATTGTTTTATGTTTGAAATAGCACTTAGTATAAATATTGGAGCAGTTATTCTGCCCCAAGTCAGAAGAATATCAAACCCATAAAAGAATCGCTAACAATTGTGGTGAAACGATCCTTAAGAACATAGTGAGAGGATAAACTGTCGCATAGGAGAGTGCTGCTGCACCATTTCCCTCTTTAAGTTCGTTGGCGAAAGCGAGCGCTGGAGGATCTGTCATCGAACCCGCCAATAAACCACAAAGTGAAAGGTAATTTAATTTGGCATATAAACGAGCAATAACACCTACAATCATTAATGGAATAAGTGTGATGAAAATACCATATCCCATCCATTCAAGGCCTGAACCATTGGTGAGTGTATCCACAAAACTACCGCCAGATTTTAAGCCGACTACAGCGAGAAAGAGCACTATACCAATTTCGCGCAATGCCAAGTTTGCACTTGGTGGCATAAACCAATAGAGTTTACCGATAGAGCCAATTCGAGCAAGAATTAATGCGACAACTAATGGTCCTCCCGCTAGCCCTAATTTTAATGCCACAGGAAAGCCTGGAATATAGAAAGGAATAGAGCCGAGTAACACTCCTAAACCAATCCCAATAAATACGGGTAACATTTGTACTTGTAACAGTTTCTGTTTCGCGTTCCCAATCACTGAAATGGCTTGGTTGAGAATGTCGGTTTTACCCACCATGTGTAATACGTCGCCGAATTGAAGGGCTGTATGGGCAGTCGGAACCAACTCTACACCCGCACGATTTAAACGTGAAATCACCACACCATATTTTTGATGGATGCCGAGATGGCGAATTTGTTTACCTAATACTTTTTCATTGGTAACCACAACGCGTTCAGAACGAATCTCTCCACTCAAGCTGGCTACCGGGATATCGACTTCCTCCCCAATAATAAGATGCATTTTTTTTAAGCCTTCAGGATTGCCAACTAAATGCAAAATGTCACCAAGTTGAACATCGGTATCCGCTTTTGGCACAATGACTAATTCACCTCGTTTTAAGCGAGAACAAACGACATCTTCATCGTCAAAACTAGGGATCTCAATCAAATGGATACCATTGAGATTAGTATTGGTGACTTTCAGAGACATGCTTTTAAGCGCTTCTTTATCGTGACCACTTTCTTTTTCAAAATTTGCTGCTTCTTCATCCACTTTAATTTTAAAGAAAAGACGAATCAGCCACATAGAAAGCAAAATACCACAAATTCCAAAAGGATAGGCCATTGCATAGGCCATCCCCATGGTAGATGTGGTTTGCGTCATACCTAATTCAGAAAGGATTTGTTGACCTGCACCGAGAGATGGCGTATTGGTGACTGCACCAGAGTAAATACCCAGTACCACGTCAAGTGGAATATCGGCAAGTTTATAAATTAGAATGGTGACTAATGCGCCGAGTACAACGATTAAGATCCCTAGACCATTTAAGGCTAATCCTGATTTCCTTAAAGAAGCAAAAAAGCCAGGGCCTACTTGAATGCCAATCGTATAAACAAATAGAATTAAGCCGAATTCTTGTACAAAATGTAATGTGTGGCTATCTAACTTAATATCATATTGTGTTGTAAAATGCGCCACTAAAATACCGCCAAATAATACGCCGCCAATACCTAGGCCGACCCCCTTAACTTTGAAGTGCCCAATCCATAGACCTATTATGGCTACGAGGGCGAGTAAACCGATGGTTATTGCCGTTTCACTCATATTTACCTCTAAATTTATTAAGATTTAACTATTTTGGATTATAACAATTTGATTTCCTACCCGCTTGTAACAAAGTCAAAAAATGTTATTTCCATCACATTTTTTCTTGCGTAAAAATAAACACCGCCTAAAATGACCGCACTTTTTTGATTTTATAGGTTGATTATGGATTACGCTCAAGAGGCCATTAATTCGCTTTTATGGATAGTAAAAACACTAGCGATGACGGCTGTTGTGTTTAGCTTTGGTATTTTCTTATTAGTCCGTTTTACCCACTGGGGTAAACAATTTTGGCAATTTGCGGGTGGGTATCTTTCACCTCGTCGAAGTATTAAACCTTTGCTATTTTTCTTGTTAATTGTGGCGATGACATTGGTCAGTGTGCGTATTAGCTTGGTCCATTCCGAGTGGTATAACAATATGTACACCTCCTTACAGGAATTTAATGAATCGGTATTTTGGGATCAAATGGTGCTGTTCTGTGTGATTGCGACAAGCTCTGTCATGACGGCATTGCTTAGTTATTATTTAGAACAACGTTTTTCTATTAATTGGATTGAATGGTTGAATAGTCAGTTGGTGGATAAATGGATGGATAAGCGAGCGTACTATAAAACCCAGTATGTTTCCGCTAACTTAGATAACCCTGATCAACGTATTCAACAAGATGTGCAATCTTATGTGAGAACCTCGCTTTCCTTAAGCACTGGTGTGATTGATGCTGTTACCTCGATGATTTCTTACACGATCTTATTGTGGGGATTAGCGGGACCAATGATGGTATTTGGTACTGAAATTCCACGCATGATGGTGTTTTTGGTGTTTGCTTATGTGATTATCACTACTGCGATTGCATTCCGTTTAGGTCGACCGTTAATTATGTTGAATTTCATCAATGAACGCTTAAACGCTAACTATCGTTATTCTTTAATTCGTATCAAAGAATATGCAGAAAGTGTGGCATTTTATGCGGGTGAGAAAGTCGAGAGTAGCCAACTTTATAAACAATTCGGTTCGGTGATCAATAACATGTGGGATATTGTTTATCGAACCTTAAAATTCTCTGGTTTTAACCTAGTGGTTAGCCAAGTTTCGGTTGTGTTCCCTTTGCTCATCCAAGTGGGACGTTATTTCGGGAAGCAAATTAAACTTGGCGATCTTATGCAAACGCTACAAGTATTTGGCAAGTTGCATTCAAATCTTTCGTTCTTCCGTAATTCTTATGATGGTTTTGCCGGATACAAAGCCACATTAGATCGTTTAACGGGCTTTAATTATGCGATTGATATGGCGAATCGTCAATCTACGTCGAATTTACACCAACATGAAACTGATGTGATCTTTAAGAATTTAACCATTAGTAATCCATTTGGAAAAACCTTAATTGAAAATTTAAATTTGACACTGCCACAAGGTTCAACGGTATTAATTCAAGGTAATTCGGGCGTGGGTAAAACCACGTTGTTGAGAACGGTGGCAGGGCTTTGGGCATATTCTGAAGGGGATGTATATTGTCCAATCCATCAGCTTTTCTTATCGCAAAAACCTTATTTACCACAAGGCAGTTTATTGACTGCATTGGCTTATCCGAATGAAGAAAAGGCCTTTAATCGTGATGAGATGATTGAGATATTAAAACAAGTGTCTTTAGGGCATTTACAAGATCGTTTAGATCGCGAGCAAGATTGGACACGTATTCTTTCGCTTGGAGAGCAACAACGTTTAGCGTTTGCTCGTTTGTTATTGCATAAACCGACAGTGGCGTTCCTAGATGAAGCGACTGCAAGTATGGATGAGGGCCTAGAAGATACGATGTATCGTCTATTAAAAGAACGTTTACCTAATACAACGATTATCAGTGTGGGACATCGTTCAACCTTACAAGCTTTCCATCAGCAACAGTTAGTTATTTTAGATAATAGTAAGTGGCAATTCACTAGCCAAGATCTTAAATAGGGTATATTTTAAATCGGCCATATTTATCTTACTCGAAAATAGCGATATAAGCTTTAATGAGCAAGCTAAAAAATCCTGTTATCAAGCTCGATTTTTTGGTACATTTAGCACAATTTTTTCTATGCTCAGAAATGAGCGATTTTTTACTAAACTAATGACGGAATTCTTATGTTATTTAAAAAAATTCGTGGTTTATTTTCAAACGATCTTTCTATCGATTTAGGTACAGCAAATACATTAATTTATGTAAAAGGCCAAGGTATTGTGCTTGATGAACCTTCAGTAGTGGCGATCCGTCAAGATCGTATGGGGGCATACAAAAGTATTGCTGCAGTAGGTAAAGAAGCAAAACAAATGCTGGGTCGTACACCAAAAAGTATCGTGGCTATTCGTCCGATGAAAGATGGTGTGATTGCTGATTTCTCTGTTACTGAAAAAATGTTGCAATACTTTATTAAACAAGTTCATACAGGCAATTTTATGCGTCCTAGTCCACGTGTGCTCGTTTGTGTACCGGCTGGTGCAACTCAAGTTGAACGTCGTGCAATCAAAGAATCCGCATTGGGTGCTGGTGCTCGAGAAGTCTATTTAATTGAAGAACCTATGGCTGCAGCGATTGGTGCAAACTTACCCGTATCAACAGCGATTGGTTCAATGGTGATTGATATTGGTGGTGGGACTACTGAAGTGGCCGTGATTTCCTTAAATGGTATTGTTTATTCATCTTCAGTCCGTATCGGTGGAGATCGTTTTGATGAAGCGATCATTTCTTATGTCCGTCGCACTTTTGGTTCTGTTATCGGCGAACCAACAGCTGAACGTATTAAACATGAAATTGGTACAGCATATATTCAAGAAGGTGATGAAATTTTAGAAATGGAAGTGCACGGACATAATCTTGCTGAAGGTGCACCTCGCTCATTCAAATTAACCTCTCGTGATGTGCAAGAAGCGCTTCAACAACCATTAAATGGGATTGTTGCGGCAGTACGTACTGCACTTGAAGAATGCCAACCAGAACACGCAGCAGATATTTTTGAACGCGGTATGGTGTTAACAGGTGGTGGAGCCTTATTAAGTAATATTGATGTATTGCTTTCACAAGAATGTGGCGTACCAGTAATTATCGCTGAAGAACCATTGACTTGTGTGGCCCGAGGTGGTGGTGAAGCAATTGAAATGATTAATATGCATGGTGGTGATATTTTTAGCGACGAAATTTAATCTCTAAGAGTGCGGTTCGAAAAATCGGTGTTTTTAATTTGTCTGATTTTTTGACCGCACTTTTCCTTTCAACCCTAGGATAGTGAATGAAACCCATTTTTGGTAAAGCACCACCATTAGGTATTCGACTTATATTAGCGGTGATTGCTTCGATAACATTGATTTTAGTTGATGGAAAAACTTCATCAATGACGAAGGCGCGTAGTGTCATGGAAACTGCCGTAGGGGGCTTGTATTACCTTGCGAATGGGCCAAGAACGGTTCTAGATGGTGTATCAAGCAACTTGGTGGACACCAATAAACTGCTTATTGAAAATAAGGTATTACGTGAGCAGCTGCGTGAGAAAAATGCCGATCTTTTATTATTGGATCAACTCAAGGTAGAAAACCAACGTCTTCGTTTACTGCTTAATTCGCCTTTACGCACCGATGAATATAAAAAGATTGCAGAAGTGCTTACAGCTGAAACTGACGTTTATCGTCAGCAAGTGGTGATCAATCAAGGGGAACGTGATGGTGCTTATGTTGGTCAGCCTGTGATTGATGAAAAAGGAATGATTGGGCAGATTATATCAGTGGGAGAAAATACGAGTCGAGTATTGCTTTTAACCGATGTAACCCATTCTATTCCAGTGCAAGTTTTACGTAATGATGTGCGCGTGATCGCAAGTGGTACAGGACACTCTGATGAGCTTACCTTAGATAACGTGCCTCGTTCTGTGGATATTGAAAAAGGCGATTTATTGGTCACTTCAGGTTTGGGGGGGCGTTTTGTGGAAGGCTATCCGGTGGCAGTCGTACAAAGTGTGTCTCGTGATGGATCAAATTACTTTGCGACGGTGAAAGCGAAACCTTTGGCTGAATTAGATCGTTTACGTTATTTGCTTTTACTTTGGCCAAGCAACCTTGATATGTCGAAAGTGAAATCCATGTCACCGGAAGAGGTGCGTCGTCTTGTGCAGCAACGTTTGGAAAGTCAAGCTAATGAAGCAACTCATTCAGTGAGTAAAACCAAAATTACAGATGATCAAGAGGATGGAGTACAGCCGCATACAGGAAAAGAAATTGTGGATCCTGACATTCCGACCACAATGCCTCAACAAGAGGAACCCATTTCTCCGGAGCAGCAAGAACATAGGGATGAAGATTAATGCAAGGGCGTTTTATTTTTCAATGGGCGACAATTTTGTGCTTCTTTATTGTCGCATTAGTAATGGAATTAGCCCCATGGCCAGCAGGCTTTCAAGCCTTTAAACCTTCTTGGTTAATTTTAGTTTTGCTTTATTGGACGCTTGCTTTGCCCAATAGAGTAAGTATTGGTTGGGCATTTTTACTCGGGCTTTTATGGGATATCGTGCTAGGCTCTATTCTTGGAGTTCATGCATTGGTACTTTCTGTCGCCTTCTATTTTGTTTCCAAATATTACTTAATGTTGCGCAACCTTTCTCTTTGGTTCCAAAGTTTATTGGTACTCTTTTTTGTTTTTGCGATTCGAGTGGCTATTTTCTTGGTTGAATTCTCTTTGCATGGGGCATTTTTTAATTGGCAGGAAATCTTTGGTGCCATCGCATCAGGTGTGTTATGGCCATGGGTTTTCTTATTGATGCGTACTGCACGTCGACGAGTCGGATTGCATTAATCATAAAAAAGCTGATGAGGGAGTTCATCAGCTTTTCTTTTTAGTTTTTACGACGATAGTTTGTTTTTCTTGCTGTAGTATTTCGCATTTGAGGGGATAGATTGCGTTTTAAACGATAAGGTTTGGGAATATCACTAATCAATGAATTCGGATCATATTGACTGACGGGAATAGAATGACCAATGTATTCTTCAATTGCCGGTAAATTCATCGCATATTCTTCACAAGCAAAGCTGATAGACACACCACTTTCACCTGCTCGACCAGTACGACCAATACGGTGAACGTAATCTTCTCGGTCATCAGGTAGATCAAAGTTAAAAACATGAGTCACGTCTGAAATATGTAACCCACGCGCAGCAACATCAGTTGCCACGAGAATATCGAGCTCACCATCGGTAAATTGTTTGAGCAATGAAAGACGTTTTTTCTGTGCCACATCCCCGGTGAGTAATCCCACTCGATGACCATCTGCTGCTAAATAACCCCAAATTTCTTCACATTTATGTTTAGTATTTGCAAAGACAATACAACGCTCCGGCCATTCCTCTTCCATTAATGTCAGTAAGAGAGGAATTTTGTCTTCATTTGACGGATAGAAAAGTTCCTCTTTAATTCGATGGCCCGTTTTTTGTTCCGGTTCAATTTCAATATATTCTGGGGAATTCATATCTTCAAAGGCAAGTTCGCGCACTTTGTAAGAGAGCGTAGCAGAAAAGAGCATGGTGAGGCGTTCTTGCGGAGAAGGACACTTGCGTAATAAATAACGAATATCACGAATGAAACCTAAATCAAACATGCGATCCGCTTCATCTAGTACCACAACTTGAATGTCATCTAAACGAATAATGCCTTGTTTCACATAGTCAATCACACGACCAGTGGTACCAATTAAAATATCCACACCGGCTTCGATAGCTTTGAGCTGTTTATCATAGCCATCACCACCATAAGCAAGTGCGGTTCGTAATCCACTTGTTTTAGCTAACAACTCTGCATCATTATTAATTTGCACAGCCAGTTCACGTGTTGGTGCAAGAATTAATGCGCGAGGTTGATTGGTAGCAAAATCAGGTTGATGCGTCAATAAGTGATGAAATGTTGCCGTTAAAAATGCCATCGTTTTACCTGTGCCGGTTTGCGCTTGGCCGGCAACATCTTTTCCTTGTAAGGTAATAGGTAATGATAATGCTTGAATTGGGGTGCAATATTCAAATCCCTTGTCTTGTAGGGCTTTTTGTACGATAGGATGTAATGGAAGATCAGCAAACCGCTGCTGACTTAAATAATTTTCTTGCATAATAAATAACAGGTTCTCAGAAATAAATGGGGCTAAGGATAGCACGAAGCTGGAAAAATATCCTTAAAAATAAAACGCTTATTAATAGGTTTAAGCTTGGGATTGAGCAGATTGGGTTCGTTCCCATTTTCTTGCAATATAGCTACAAGTTGGGTGCAATGTCAGCTTTTTAGCCTGGATAAAATGAATTAAGGCTTGATAGAGTTTGTCTGCCATACCTTGCCCTCGAAGAGAATCATCAACAAATGTATGATTAGCATTAATGGTATCGGTTTTTTCATAAAAATAGGTGAGTTTCGCGATTTTCTTCCCTTGCTCATCGAGTAAGAAAAACTCTCCCTGCTCACCATTATCATGATGCTGAAGACTCATTTGATACTCCATTCATCACTGAGATTGGGGTCCATGGCAAAATCTGCTGTGTCACTTGGAATAGCTTTTTCTTCTGCAGCCCATTCCCCTAAATCAATGAGTTGGCAACGTTTGCTACAAAAAGGGCGAAATTGGCTTTCCTGTGTCCAAGGTACAGGCTTTTGGCACGTAGGGCAAGGGACTTCAAAAATTTCATCAGACATTTTTCTTTCTCGATTCACTTAAATAAAATTGGTGTAATTCTAGCACTTTTTGTTTTAAGTGCGGTAAGTTTTCAGGTAATTTTGCATCATTTGAAATAATATCATCCGCCCATTTTAATCGTTCTTCACGGCTGACTTGTGCATTTATAATATCTTGAATTTGCTGAATATTATTATGATCTCTCGATGACGCACGAGCCAGCTGAGTTTCAGGTTTAACATCGACAACAAGTATGCGGTCGCAAAGCGTGGTGAGCTTATTTTCAATAAGCAGTGGAACGACAAACAAGGTATAAGGAGCGGTCTGACTGTTTAACTGTGACAACATTCTTTCGCGAATAGCTGGATGTAATAAATGATTGAGCCAGTTTTTCTCATTTTCGTCTGCAAATACTTTTTTTCGTAGCTCGGCTCGATTTAATTCTCCTTCTTCATTCAGAATCGATTTACCAAAGTGTTCAGCAATTTGAGCAAGTAGCGGCGAGCCTTTTTCAACCACTTCTCTTGCCACCATATCGGCATCAACAATGGGTACATCAAGTTCAACAAAGAGATTTGCAATTGTGCTTTTTCCACTACCGATGCCGCCAGTGAGGCCTACAATATAAGTCATAA
The DNA here is from genome assembly GCF_036288925.1 of Haemophilus parainfluenzae. Taxonomy (NCBI): domain Bacteria; kingdom Pseudomonadati; phylum Pseudomonadota; class Gammaproteobacteria; order Pasteurellales; family Pasteurellaceae; genus Parahaemophilus; species Parahaemophilus parainfluenzae. The sequence continues at coordinate 51,840 of NZ_CP127167.1, read as the reverse complement.
TATTCCTTGCTACTTGATTTAGGAGAATGTTTTACATCTATCTCCTAAACACAATATTTTTCAATGTTGCCAATATATTACATTTATAGGGTTATTGCACTGGTGATGATTAAAGATAAGCAAAGAAAGGGCGCAAAAGGTAAAACAGGTTTGCGAGAAATCCAATAGACTATGATACCTAATAGACAGGCGATGAATAAGAAAAGTGGTAAGTGTGCGATGGTGAGATAAGCACCTATTCCTAAAGCAAGCCAATAATCACCACGGCCTAATGCTTCCTTCTTATAAAACCATTTAGATAAATGATAGATAATATAAAAAACACCGAAAAAACTAACCGCACTTTCTAAACTTTGAGAAAGCGTCAGAATTGAAAATTCTTGATGTGCGCCGAATAAACCCAGGAAAAATAAAAAGAGGCAAGGTGTCGGTGAAATCAGTTGATAATGCCAGTCTAGCCAACTGATAACAAAAAGTAGACTAAGCGTAATCGTGAGCCATAAAGTAAATAATTCATCCTGAAGAAAATAATAGAATACAGCAAAACAGAGTCCAAACCCTAAAAAATAAAGGAAAATATGACCGCACTTTTGAGATTGAATCGCTGCTTTTTCGCTATGGAAAATAGAATTGTTTTCAGGGTAAAGTTCGATATAGTTCTGATAAATTTCTTGTTGGAGATTGGGAATAAAACGATCAATATAAATCCAAACAAAGATACCCGTTAAACCACCCAATAAGAAAAAAGCTAATGTCATCATTGGATTACAGATCCCATATTGAAAATTGGCAGATACATGCCCATCATAATAATACCGATTAAACTACCAATGATGAGCATCATTAAAGGCTCTAAAAGTTGGGAAAGTAAATCAATTTGATGATTGAGTTTTTCTTGATAGTTATCAGCAATATGACGCAACATCAACGCAAGTTTTCCACTTTTCTCTCCAATTTGTAGCATTTGTTGAGCTTCCATTGGGAAAAGATGACTACTGACGCTTTCAGAAAAAGGGTAACCTTGAGAAACCCACTGCAAAATTGACCGCACTTCTTGTTGTAGCAGAATATCGCCTTTTAAGGTACGTTGTGTTTGCCAGGTTTGTTGTTTGGGGAGAAAGCTATTTAAGGCTGGCGTTAATGCCACTCCGGATTGAAGCATTAATTGCAGGTTATGGCTAAAACTGATTAGACGAGAAAGGCAAATGATATTGCCCCAAATTGGTATGCGACTAATTAGGGCATGCTTTTTTTGATTCAGCCAAAGAGAATGTTTTAATGCCATCTTCAACATAAAAATAGCGAAAGTGCAGGCAATCATTAACGCAACAAAATGATGTTGTAGGAATTGAGACATAGCTAATAATACGGCGGTTAATGTAGGCAATTCAGCGGAATTTTCGCCATACATTTCAGCAAATTGAGGCACAACGAAAAGTAATAAAATCAACGTAAGTGAAAGCGAAATACCTAATACCATGGCTGGATAAAGCATAATTTTTTGCAATTTGCGTTGAAGCGTTAATGATTGCGTTCGACGTTCTGCAATTTTAGTGCATACCTCCGCCAGTTTTCCTGTCATTTCTCCCACCTGAATGAGCTGAATTTCTTGAAAATTTAAATACTTTCCTTGTATTTCCAAGCTTTGTGAAAACGGAAGACCACTTTCAATTAATTCAATTAAGGCGCCAAGCCACTGATGCAAACCCAATTGTGTGCAGTTGTCTTGCAAAATGTGTAATGCATTTTTTAATGGAATAGCAGAGCTGAGCAGAGTAGCCAGTTGATTCAATAAGGCACTGATTTCTGCATTTTTCGGTTTCTGATTAAGTTGCCAATCTTGTTGCAAGCGAATGTGGCTAAAACCTTTTGCGATTAACTGGAATTGAGCAGCTTGTTTAGATTGAGCAACAAGGCTACCTTTTTGCCATTGTTGCCGCTGATCATAGGCTTGGAAGTAAAAGAGTTTTTGCTTTGCCATAGTGATACCTATTTTTTGCCTAACACGCGTTGAATCTCATCAAGATCGGTGATGTTATCTTTTACTTTTTCTAACGCGCTTTGATAAAGTGAATCGAAATCAGTTTGGTAACGGTTGTTTTCGCATTGTAAAAATTGATACACCCCAATACGCCCTTGATACCCTTGATGGCAATCACAAGAATCACTAAACTCTTGACTGCACTTTAAGTAACGTTTGCGCACCAATCGCTGTGCGATAACTAATAAGAGACTATTTTTAATTTCGTGAGATTGAATGCCTAATTGCTGTAAGCGCGAAATGGCTGAGATGGCATCATTGGTATGCAAGGTAGAAAGTACTAGATGGCCGGTTTGAGCGGCTCTTAATGCCATTAATGCACTTTCTTCGTCTCGAATTTCACCAAGCATAATAATGTCGGGATCTTGCCGTAAAAATGTACGAAGTAATCGACTAAAATCTAAACCGATTTGCGGATTCACTTGAGTTTGAATGATGCCTTCTAATTCTATTTCAACGGGATCTTCTGCCGTCATAATGTGTTTATCTGGCGTATTGAGCCATTGGAGTGCGGTATAAAGTGAGATACTTTTTCCGCTTCCCGTTGGTCCAGTCACGAGGATTAAACCTTGCGGTTGGCTGAGTGCATGTTGAAATTGACTTTGTTGGTTCTGTGTCATGCCAAGTTCAGCAAAACTTAATTGAACCGGTTTATTTTGTTGTAATCGTAATACCGCTTTTTCTCCCCAATGCGTGGGCAAGGTAGAAAGGCGGAAATCTAAAATATCGGAGAACGTCGTTTTGAATTGAAAGCGGCCATCTTGTGGTAGCCGAGTTTCACTGATATCCAGTTTGGCTAAGAGTTTTAAACGAGAAATCACACGATTGGCGAGCGATTTACTGATAATCGGCTGTGGTTGAAGTACACCATCAATACGCAAACGAACTAAAAGCCCATTTGGCTGGGTTTCTAAATGAATATCGGAGGCATTTTTTTGCAGGGCGGTTTCAAAAATACCATTTAATAATTGAATAACGGGTTCATCATCATTAGATAAATTAGCGGTGCTTTCCTCTTCTGAATGATGATAAAACGTCGCTTGTTCTTCTATTTGATTGGCTTTCGGTGCAAGGGATTGTAAAAGTTGTTTGAGTTGATGTGTTTCAAATAAAATCGGTTCAACTAATTTTCCACTTAAAAAAGCAAAGGTTTCACAAGCTGCAAGATTATTCAGCGAATCCACCGCAAGCCATAAATGGTGTTCGTCTTCTTTAAGAGGGAGCGCAAAGTAACGTAACAGCAAAGCTTGTTGCTGTTGGTTTTGTTGCCAATATTGTGGCGAGATTTGATAAATCTCGCCATTTTTTGCCGTTGCTTGATAAGCCATATTTCGCTATTTGGCTGGAGAGCAGAAACCTGCTGGGAATAAATCCGCATTGCTTGGGCAAGCGGTTGTCCAGGTGACACCTGATGAGGTTGAGCCTGTCGCCGTTAAAGAATAACTGATCCCATCCAATGCGCCATTTCCTGTTACCGTAATCACACCCGATTTCGTGGTAATGGATTTAACATAGCCTTTTGCAGTAGTGATGTCTGCTGCAATGCCATTTGAACCACCTGAACAGTTTGTCGGGGCATTGGTGCTATAGACGCATAACTCCACATCAGATTTATAAGGTGCCGAAGCTTGCAATAATTCGGAGATGGCTGCTTTTTTGGTATAATTTTGATAAGACGGAATGGCGATCGTCGCGAGAATAGCAATAATCGCAATCACGATCATCAATTCAATTAACGTAAAACCTTTATGCAAAGGTTTAGAAAAAGTGAGTTTCATTAAATTAATTTCCTTTTGGTTGAATAAAAAAATGCCAGAATTGGCTGAACATTGTGTAAAAGGGAAAAATGAAAGTAAAACTGACCGCACTTCTTTTGCGATCGAGATCGCAAAAATGAAATTTAATCGCAGAAAAACAGATGAATAAGATAAAAAATGGCTGGTTAAGCCAGACAAGAAAAGTGATTTCCCCCCATTTTGATGAACGTCCTGATGTAGAAGATATTTCATTACTCGTCATTCATTACATCAGTTTGCCGCCTGAAGAGTTTGGTGGGGGATATGTAGATGATTTTTTCCAAGGAAAACTTGATCCCACTACTCATCCCTATTTTGAAGAAATTTATCAATTTCGTGTGTCAGCCCATTGTTTAATTGAACGTGATGGCAGAGTGACACAATATGTCAGTTTTGATGACAGGGCATGGCATGCAGGACTCTCTTGCTTTGAAGGACGCAATAAATGTAATGATTTTGCGATTGGGATTGAGCTAGAGGGCAGTAATGAACAACCTTTTACAGCGGAACAATACCAGATGCTTGCTGCATTAACACGAGATATCATGCAAGCTTATCCGAAAATAACGCTCGATCGTATCGTTGGGCATTGCGATATTTCGCCTGGTCGTAAGATCGATCCAGGTCAATATTTTGAATGGGAACGCTATTTAACATTAGTTAAAAAAGATTTGGATAAAAAATAACCACTAAATTTTTTGCTCGAATGTGAATAAGATGATTTCTATGAATAAGCTTTATCTTAATGAAATTAAAGAGAAAATTTTTTCTCCAAAATTGAAGCTAAAATACAGAGAAGAGTTATACAACACTCTCCATTTGCTCAATCACAATTTTATCCACAGAAATATTGAATAACTCACCGCTGTTATTTCTTCACCAAGCAAGGAATGTTTAAATTAAAAAATGGCTGAATTTTTGACCGCACTTTGATGAGAAAAAGTGCGGTCATTTTTTTCGGAAAATTTTTGATTAAAGGTTATGCAAAAATGAAAAAAATGAAGTGTGAAAAGCATTTTTTGATCTTTATACACAGTTAAATTTAGACTATCCAAGTGTTACCCACAAAGTTATCCACAATAGGCTAAATATGCCCATTCGGTTGATAAAAAAGCGAATTTATGAAACAATCTGCAAATTATTTTTGTACAAAATTTAAGGTGAACGATAGTGCTCGATTTTGATGGCTACCGTCCAAATGTAGGCATTGTCATTTGTAATCGAAAAGGGCAGGTGCTTTGGGCTAAACGATACGGACAGAATTCGTGGCAATTCCCGCAAGGTGGGATTAACGATAATGAAAGTGCTGAACAAGCCATGTATCGTGAATTATATGAAGAGGTTGGTTTGCAACCCAAAGATGTGAAGGTGCTTTATGCCTCTAAACATTGGTTGCGTTATAAGCTGCCGAAAAGATTGTTGCGTTATGACAGCAAACCCATGTGTATAGGTCAAAAACAACGTTGGTTTCTGTTGCAATTAGTGGGTGATGAAAAAAATATTAATATGAACACAACAAAATCCCCCGAATTTGATGGTTGGCGTTGGGTGAATTTTTGGTATCCCGTACGTCAGGTTGTGTCTTTTAAGAAAGATGTTTATCGCAAAGCGATGAAAGAGTTTGCTCAAGTGATGTTTGGCAACGAAAAAACATTGCTTGAAAATACGCAAGAGCATGAGACAAATAAACCTTATCATGCGCCGCGTAAAAATGGCTTTTCTAAATATCAAAAACGTTCATCTTATAAATCAAGGGGACAATAATGCTCACTTTTATTCTACTTTGTTTGCTTGTCGGGGCTATCGTTGGTTTTCTTGCCGGATTATTTGGCATTGGCGGTGGATTAGTTATTGTGCCAACCTTGGTTTATTTATTGCCGATGATGGGTATTCCTGATCAAATGTTGATGTCCACAGCCTTGGGGACTTCATTTGCGACCATTGTGATTACCGGATTTTCTTCCGCACAGCGCCACCATAAATTGGGTAATATAGTGTGGAGTGCGGTGAAAGTACTCGCGCCGGTGATCATGATTACGGTATTTATCTCCGGGTTATTTATTGGCAAACTCGATCGTGATGTATCCGCTAAAATCTTTGCTTGTTTAGTCGTTTATTTAGCAGCCAAAATGGTGATTTCTATTAAGAAAAGCACAGGGAAAACCAAACCTTTAACAACACAATCTTCCGTTATTGGCGGTATCTTGATTGGTATGGCATCAAGTGCAGCTGGCATTGGCGGCGGTGGTTTTATCGTACCATTTTTAAACTCTCGCGGGATTGATATGAAAAAATCTATCGGTTCTTCTGCGTTCTGTGGTGCGCTTCTTGGTTTATCTGGCATGTTAAGCTTTATGGTGAGCGGTTGGGGCAACCCTTCCATGCCGGATTATTCCCTCGGTTATATTTATTTACCCGCAGTGCTCGGTATTACGGTCACCTCATTTTTCACTTCTAAATTAGGGGCAACAGCGACCTCAAAACTCCCTGTCCCAACCTTGAAAAAAGGCTTTGCCTTGTTATTAATTGCCATCGCAGTTGATATGTTTATGAAATAAGGAATGTTATGAATTCAGAATTTTTGATACTTCCACATTTTGATCCGACTATTTTCACTTTTGGTGACAGCAATATTGGGCTGCGTTGGTATGGCTTAATGTATTTATTAGGCTTTATCTTTGCTCGTTGGCTAGCGGTTCGTCGTGCAAATCAACCTAATAGTGGTTGGACCGTCGATCAAGTGGATACATTGCTTTTTAATGGCTTTATGGGCGTATTCTTAGGTGGCCGCATTGGCGATGTTTTTTTCTATAACTTCGATCATTTTCTGCAAGATCCACTGTATTTATTCCGTGTTTGGGAAGGCGGAATGTCATTCCATGGTGGGTTAATTGGTGTGATTATCTCAATGATTTGGACTTCTTATTCTCAAAAAAGAAGTTTCTGGCAGACGGCAGATTTCGTGGCGCCCTTGATTCCATTTGGTTTAGGGATGGGACGAATTGGTAACTTCATCAATTTAGAACTTTGGGGACGAGAAACCGATGTGCCTTGGGCGATGATTTTCCCAAATGATCCACTCTTATTACCACGCCATCCTTCACAGCTTTATGAAGCATTTTTAGAAGGTTTCGTACTGTTTATTATTCTGAATCTCTTTATTAAAAAGCCTCGTCCAGCAGGTTCTGTAGCAGGATTATTCCTGGTTGGTTACGGGATTTTCCGTTTTATCGTTGAATATGTCCGTGAGCCAGAAGTGGAATCTTTCTTAGGCATCATGACACGTGGTCAGGCCCTTTGCTTACCGATGATTATCGGTGGTGGATTAATTATGGCATGGGCATACAATCGCACGAAAAGTGCGGTTCGTCAGTAAGGAGTTTTTTATGAAACAATATTTAGATCTTTGTCATCGCATTGTAAATGAAGGTGAGTGGGTTGCTAACGAGCGTACTGGCAAGCGTTGCCTTACAGTGATTAATGCGGATTTAGAATATGATGTTGCTAATAATCAATTTCCCTTAATTACCACGCGTAAAAGCTATTGGAAAGCAGCGATTGCGGAATTTTTAGGTTATATTCGTGGTTATGATAACGCCGCGGATTTCCGTAAGCTGGGTACTAAAACATGGGATGCCAATGCTAATGAAAATGCCGCTTGGCTTGCCAATCCACATCGTAAAGGCACCGATGATATGGGCCGCGTTTATGGCGTACAAGGCAGAGCATGGCGTAAACCGAATGGCGAAACCATCGATCAACTTCGTAAAATTGTGAACAATTTAAGCCGAGGGATTGATGACCGCGGTGAGATTCTGACTTTCTTCAATCCAGGCGAATTTGATCTAGGCTGTTTGCGTCCTTGCATGCACACACATACTTTTTCTTTAGTAGGCGATACATTGCACTTAACGAGCTACCAACGCTCTTGTGATGTGCCACTTGGCTTAAACTTCAATCAAATTCAGGTCTTTACTTTCCTTGTTTTGATGGCGCAAATTACTGGCAATAAACCGGGTAAGGCATATCATAAAATTGTAAATGCGCATATTTATGAAGACCAACTTGAGTTAATGCGTGATGTGCAATTAAAACGTGAACCATTCCCTTCACCACAATTAGAAATTAATCCTGATATTAAAACTCTTGAAGATCTTGAAACTTGGGTAACGATGGATGATTTCAAGGTGGTGGGTTATCAATCTCACGAACCAATCAAATATCCTTTCTCTGTTTAGGCATTCAACGTGCGGTCAGATTTAGACGAGAAATTTATGCAACACGCCCTGATGCTTGCCGATCGTGCAAAAGCACTCGGTGAGATTCCAGTCGGGGCTGTGTTGGTAGATGATGAAGGAAATATTCTCGGTGAAGGCTGGAATTTATCTATCATTGAAAATGATCCGACCGCTCACGCTGAAATTGTCGCATTGCGTAATGCCGCACAACATATTCAAAATTATCGTCTGCTCAATACCACACTTTATGTCACTCTAGAGCCTTGCACCATGTGTGCGGGCGCGATTTTACATAGCCGCATTAAACGCTTAGTCTTCGGTGCGTCAGATTATAAAACGGGAGCTGTAGGTTCTCGTTTCCACTTTTTTGATGATTATAAAATGAATCATACGTTAGAAATTACCTCTGGCGTGCTGGCAGAAAAGTGCGGCCAGAAATTGAGTGATTTTTTTAAAAAAAGACGAGAGCAGAAAAAGGAAGAAAAGCGGAAAAAGACTCTCCCGCTTGATGTTGAATTGCAATCTTAAACTTGCCAATCAATTTCAGTTAAACCATGTTGTTTTAAGTATTCATTGGCTTTAGAAAAATGATGACATCCTAGAAAACCACGATGTGCTGAAAGAGGGGAAGGGTGCGGGGCAGTTAAAACATAATGACGATTGCGATCAATAAATTGCCCTTTTTTCTGCGCATGACTTCCCCAAAGTAAAAATACTATTTTTTCACGGTGTTCATTGAGTGCTGCAATTACTTGGTCTGTAAAGATTTCCCAACCAAATTTAGCATGTGAATGAGCCATGCCGCGCTCTACAGTTAGCACGGTGTTAAGCAACAGTACACCTTGCTCAGCCCATTTCACTAAGTAGCCATAATTTGGCATTTGAAAACCAGGAATATCGTTAGCCAATTCTTTATACATATTCAGTAGAGAAGGGGGAATGGCAACCTCAGGTTTCACCGAAAAAGCTAAACCGTGCGCTTGATTTGGACCATGATAGGGATCCTGTCCTAAAATGACAACTTTCACCTCATCAAATGCCGTATATTTAAAGGCATTAAATACTTCGTCTTGCGGTGGGTAAATGGTTTTTCCGGCTAGTCGCTCTTGATGAACTTGCTGTAGAATGTGTTTAAAGTAAGGTTTTTCTTTCTCTTGACCGATAACATCTGTCCAAGTTTTCATGTTATATTTCCTTATTAGATAAATTTCCGAATATTATAGATGAAATGACTGATAAAGGCTTTATTTGATCAAGTATGTTAATATTTTGTTAAATAAAAATATATATTGTATTTTTTATATCTAAAACTTTAATTTAGATCAATTTTATAAGATAGTTTGAAAAAAGAATCTGTTTTAAGTCAAAATAAATTGAAATTTTAAAATAATTTGATAAAATTTGCACAGTTCAATTAATATACAAACGCCAAACTAGGAGGCATTTTATGATCAAAGGTATTCAAATTACTCAAGCAGCAAATGACAATCTTTTAAACTCATTCTGGTTATTAGACAGCGAGAAAAATGAAGCTCGTTGCTTATGTGCCAAAGGCGAATTTGCTGAAGACCAAGTTGTGGCAGTGAGCGAATTAGGCCAAATCGAATATCGTGAATTACCGGTAAACGTAGCACCAACTGTTAAAGTTGAAGGTGGTCAACACTTAAACGTAAACGTATTACGTCGTGAAACGTTAGAAGATGCAGTAAACAACCCGGATAAATATCCACAATTAACTATCCGTGTTTCTGGTTACGCAGTACGTTTCAACTCTTTAACACCAGAACAACAACGCGACGTTATTACTCGTACTTTCACTGAAAGCCTATAATTTCAGTTTGAATGAAAAAAGAAACCCCGAAGTCATTCGGGGTTTTGTCTTATCTAAAAGGTTTGAAAATTTGACCGCACTTTTCCCTTTGATCCCTAGCGATTTCTGCGCTTTTCAGGTACAATCCGCCAGTTAAATTTAATGATTTTTGAGAAAACTAATCTATTTATGAAGAATATTCGCAACTTTTCTATTATTGCCCATATTGACCACGGTAAATCGACTCTTTCTGACCGATTAATTCAGACCTGTGGGGGCCTTTCGGATCGTGAAATGGAAGCGCAAGTGCTGGATTCCATGGATCTTGAGCGTGAGCGCGGTATTACCATTAAAGCGCAGAGTGTAACCTTAAATTATCAAGCCAAAGACGGTGAAACATACCAATTAAACTTTATCGATACACCAGGACACGTGGACTTCTCTTATGAAGTGTCGCGTTCTCTTGCGGCTTGTGAAGGGGCATTGCTAGTTGTGGATGCGGGACAAGGCGTAGAAGCTCAAACCTTGGCAAACTGCTATACCGCCATTGAAATGGATTTAGAAGTCGTGCCGATTTTGAATAAAATCGACTTACCCGCAGCAGATCCTGAACGTGTAGCAGAAGAAATTGAAGACATCGTCGGTATTGATGCGATGGAAGCGGTACGTTGTTCGGCGAAAACCGGTGTGGGTATTGAAGATGTATTAGAAGAAATTGTTGCGAAAATTCCTGCGCCAGAAGGTGATCCTGAAGCACCATTACAAGCATTGATTATTGACTCTTGGTTCGATAACTATTTAGGCGTGGTGTCATTAGTTCGTATTAAAAATGGTGTCTTGCGTAAAGGCGATAAAATCAAAGTCATGTCTACCGGACAGGCTTATAACGTTGATCGTTTAGGGATTTTTACGCCAAAACAAGTGGATACGACCGTATTAAATACCGGCGAAGTAGGCTGGGTTGTTTGTGCAATTAAAGATATTTTAGGTGCACCAGTAGGGGATACCTTAACCCATCAACATAATCCGGCAAGCCATGTATTGCCAGGCTTTAAGAAAGTAAAACCACAGGTTTATGCCGGTTTATTCCCAGTTAGTTCAGATGATTACGAAGCTTTCCGCGATGCGTTAGGTAAATTAAGCTTAAACGATGCGTCGCTTTTCTATGAGCCAGAAAACTCGACGGCTTTAGGTTTTGGTTTCCGTTGTGGTTTCTTGGGGCTTTTACACATGGAGATCATTCAAGAGCGTTTAGAGCGTGAATACGATCTTGATTTGATTACCACGGCACCAACTGTAATTTATGAAGTCGAAATGACCAATGGTGAAGTGGTTTATGTGGATAGTCCAGCGAAATTACCGCCATTGAATAATATTTCAGAAATTCGCGAGCCTATCGCAGAATGTAATATGTTAGTACCACAGGAATTCTTAGGTAACGTGATTACTCTTTGTGTGGAAAAACGTGGTGTACAAACCAATATGGTGTATCACGGCAACCAAATTGCGTTAACTTATGAAATCCCAATGGGCGAAGTAGTATTAGATTTCTTCGATCGCTTGAAATCAACTTCTCGCGGTTATGCCTCCTTGGATTATGGTTTTAAACGTTTCCAAGCGGCGGACATGGTGCGCGTGGATATCATGATTAATGGTGATCGTGTTGATGCGTTAGCGTTAATTGTTCATAAAGATAACGCCCCTTATCGTGGTCGTGAGTTAGTTGAAAAAATGCGTGAGCTGATTCCACGTCAGCAATTTGATATCGCGATCCAAGCCGCGATTGGTAACCACATTATTGCGCGTTCAACCGTAAAACAATTGCGTAAAAACGTATTAGCAAAATGTTATGGTGGTGATGTGAGCCGTAAGAAAAAACTCTTACAGAAACAGAAAGAAGGTAAAAAACGAATGAAATCTTTAGGTAACGTGGAAGTGCCGCAAGAAGCGTTTTTAGCGATCTTACACGTTGGTAAAGATAAATAGGAAAGAGCTATGTCGAATGTATTTTTTATTCTGTTGTTAGTCGTGGGATTTGCCTGTTGGAAAGCATTAGACCATTTCCAACTGCCTAACACATTCAGTATTTTATTGCTGATTTTAACCGTACTTTCTGGCATTTTATGGTGCTATCACCGTTTTGCGGTGATGCCGAGACGTCGTCGTCAAATCGCACGCGCAGAACAACGTTCAGGCAAAGCATTAACGGATGAAGAAAAAGCGAAAATTGAGCCAATTTCAGAAGGTTCAGAATTTATTTCTTCACTTTTCCCTGTGTTATCCGTGGTATTCCTTGTACGTTCATTTATTTTTGAGCCGTTTCAAATTCCATCAGGATCAATGGAAGCGACCTTGCGCGTAGGGGATTTTCTCGTCGTGAATAAATATACTTATGGCATTAAAGATCCTATTTTCCAAAATACGATTATTGAAGGTAACAAACCAGAACGTGGTGATGTGATCGTGTTTAAAGCGCCTGAACAAGCACTACTTCGTACGAGTTTAGGTGCAACGAGAGCAGCATATGCTGAAAATCTTGCGTTAACATCCAAAGACAATATGTCAGGTGTGGATTACATCAAACGCATTGTGGGTAAAGGCGGTGACCGTATTATCCTTGATGTTGAAAAAAGTGCTTTAACACTGGTTTATGGTAAAGATGGCAAACCATGCGAAGTAGATTGCCAAACTAAAGCGTTTGAATATAAACAAGAACCCACAAATCCAGCATTCCCAACGCAAGTGGAATATTTGGAAATCGGTGACGTGACACACACGATTTTAGTGGAGCCAATGCGCCGTTATTCGGGGATTGAATTCTATCCACAAGAAGGCTTACCTACTGCAGAATGGATTGTGCCTGAAGGGCAATATTTTGTGATGGGGGATAACCGTGATCATAGTGATGACAGCCGTTTTTGGGGATTTGTACCGGAAAAAAATATCGTGGGTAAAGCCACTTATATTTGGATGAGTTTAGAAAAAGAACCAAATGAGTGGCCTACAGGCTTCCGTTTAGACCGTTTCTTTACAAAAATTAATTAATATGAATCATTTAGATCGACTAGAACGAAAAATTGGTTATCAATTTTCCGATCTAAAACACTTAAAATTGGCACTGACACACCGCAGTGCCGCCACTCAACATAATGAACGCCTAGAGTTTCTAGGTGATTCTATCCTCAATTATGTCATCGCAGATGCGCTTTATCATCAATTCCCTCGTTGTAATGAAGGTGAACTAAGCAGAATGCGAGCAACATTAGTGCGTGAGCCTACACTGGCAATGATTGCCCGAAATTTTGAACTTGGGGATTATATGTCCTTAGGTTCTGGCGAGTTGAAAAGCGGGGGATTTCGTCGAGAATCTATTTTAGCCGATTGTGTTGAAGCGGTAATTGGCGCAATGGCATTGGATTCAAGCTTTGATAAAGCGGCAGATATTGTGCGTAGTTGGTATAAAACTTTACTCGCTGAAATTAAGCCGGGTGATAACCAGAAAGATGCCAAAACACGCTTGCAAGAATATTTACAAGGTAAGCATTTCGCCTTGCCAACTTATGAAGTAATTAAAATTGAAGGTGAAGCTCATTGCCAAACCTTCACCGTGGAATGTACGGTAAAAAACGTACCAAATATTGACCGCACTTTTATTGCAAAAGGTTCTAGCCGCCGTAAAGCAGAACAAGCGGCCGCAGAACAAATTTTAAAAATATTGGAAATAAAATGACCGAATTAAATCAAGAACAAGAGACCTATTGTGGTTTTATCGCCATTGTAGGCCGCCCAAATGTAGGGAAATCTACCCTGTTAAACAAAATTTTGGGTCAAAAAATCTCGATTACTTCCCGCAAGGCGCAAACCACGCGTCACCGTATTGTGGGAATTAAAACCGAAGGCATCTACCAAGAAATTTATGTGGATACTCCAGGGCTTCATATCGAAGAAAAACGCGCGATTAACCGTTTAATGAATCGTGCAGCAAGTTCAGCGATCGGGGATGTGGATCTCATTATTTTTGTCGTAGATGGCACACATTGGAATGCCGATGATGAAATGGTGTTAAACAAATTACGTAATGCCAAAGCGCCTGTTGTACTCGCTATCAACAAAGTTGATAACGTCAAGAATAAAGATGATTTGTTGCCATTTATTACGGATTTAGGCAGTAAGTTTAACTTTGCTCACATTGTGCCAATATCCGCGCAACGTGGTAATAATGTGCATCAATTAGAGAAAATTGTTCGTCAGTCCTTACGTAAAGGTGTTCATCACTTCCCAGAGGATTATGTAACCGATCGTTCACAACGTTTTATGGCGTCAGAAATTATCCGTGAAAAATTAATGCGTTTCACCGGAGAAGAGCTACCTTATTCGGTAACGGTTGAAATTGAGCAATTTAAAGTGAATGAGCGTGGTACTTATGAAATCAATGGCTTGATTTTGGTTGAGCGCGAAGGTCAAAAGAAAATGGTGATTGGTGCTCAAGGGCAAAAAATTAAAACCATTGGTATGGAAGCACGCGCTGACATGGAGCGCTTATTTGATAATAAAGTACACCTTGAACTTTGGGTTAAAGTGAAGTCGGGTTGGGCGGACGATGAACGCGCCTTAAGAAGTTTGGGTTATATGGATGAATGAATTTAAGCCAAAAGAGCGATGATTTGACTCCAAAATTTAAATGATTTATTTAAGGACTGATGACAATATTGTATTGGGCTCAGTCCTTTTAATTTTTGGTTGAATCTCTTCTCTGTTAGTCAATTTCTGGCTAGAAAAACATGATGTTTTATCGTCCACAAAAATCATTGCGCATGCCTTCTTCAATATAGTCATGACGGCATGCTTAGCAAGGCTTCAATCTTTGGTTGTGTCGCCTCAATTTGAGAAGGCTGATTAAATTTATCGATTCTTTTTATTCTTATTATTGATGATAAGTTTCTAAGAACCGTGCCAGTTTTCCAATGGCTTCTTCTAATTGGCCGGTATAAGGAAGTGTCACCACACGGAAGTGATCCGGTGAATGCCAGTTAAACCCTTTACCATGTACTAAAAGTACTTTCTCTTTACGTAATAAATCGAGTACAAATTTTTCATCACTATGAATATTGAATTTTTGGATGTCGAGTTTCGGGAACATATACATTGCCCCCATTGGTTTTACGCAGCTAATACCCGGGATTTGAGTCAGTAATTCGTAGGCTTTATTACGTTGTTCAAGTAAACGACCGCCAGGTTGAATAAACTCATTAATGCTTTGATAGCCACCTAATGCGGTTTGAATGGCGTGCTGCATTGGTACGTTTGCACATAAACGCATCGACGCCAGCATATCTAAGCCTTCAATATAGCCTTTGGCATGTTGTTTTGGCCCATTTAAAATCATCCAACCTTGACGGAAACCCGCAACACGATACGCTTTTGATAATCCATTGAATGTAATGGTTAATACGTCTGGTGCAAGAGCAGCGATATGATGATGAATTGCACCATCGTAGAGAATCTTGTCATAAATTTCATCTGCAAAAATAATCAGATTATTTTCACGTGCCACTTGGATAATTTCTTCGAGTAACTCTTTGCTATAAACTGCACCTGTCGGGTTGTTAGGGTTGATCACGACGATAGCTTTAGTTTTGGCATTGACTTTCGCGCGAATATCATCAATAGCAGGGAACCAGCCCGCTTCTTCATCACATAAATAATGTACCGCTTTTCCGCCCGCTAAAGTGACAGCCGCTGTCCATAATGGATAGTCTGGCATTGGAACTAATACTTCATCACCGTCATTAAGGAGTGCTTGCATGGACATGGTAATTAATTCAGATACACCATTCCCGATGTATACATCGTTTACGGTTGCATCATGAATACCTTTAGATTGATAGTATTGCACGATAGCTTTACGCGCAGAATACAAACCTTTGGAATCGCAATAACCTTGTGCAGATGGTAGGTTGCGGATCACATCAACTAAAATTTCATCAGGTGCTTCAAAACCAAATGGGGCAGGGTTGCCGATATTAAGCTTTAAGATTTTGTTGCCTTCTTCTTCTAGGCGTAAAGCTTCTTTGTGAACCGGTCCGCGAATATCGTAGCAAACGTGTTCTAATTTGTCTGATTTTGGAAATGAGCGCATTAATAACATCCTATGATAATTAGATTTTCATTCAAAAATTATGTTTAATTTACGCTTAAATTCTTATCTTGAAAAGATTTAATAAAAAAATTTTTTGAATGTATTAAAGTGCGGTAGAATATGGGCTAATTTTTTGTGTATTTTATTATTTTTCATGGGCCCTTTAGAACAAGCTAAATCTGCGATAATTCGCCAATTTGATGCTTTGGCGACAACGGATCTGCAAGCATCTATTGTACATCTTCAAACGAAGGTGGAATCGGATGTTGATCTTTTGGCGTGGATGAAAGGGCAGTCAGTCTATCCGCAATTTTATTTGCGTTTTCGTGATGAAGCTAAAACCGTCGCTGCCGTGGGTAAAGTGCGGTCATTTTCAGATGTGAATTTGGCACAGCAATTTATTCAAGAGCATGATTTCCCTTTAGTGGGCCGTTTACAGTTTCAAGGTGAAAGTCAGTTTATTTTGCCTCAAGTTTTAATTGAACAGCAAAATGGTGAGACCGTGGTTTCAGTTTTTGTTGAAACAAATAAGCTTGATTCGGCAAAAACGATTTTGAATTCATTTGAAAAAATGACCGCACTTTCACCGTTTAATCAATTAACTATTGAAAGTGTAGAGCCAAAAGCGAATCAAGGTACGTGGTGTGATTGGGTCAATCAAGCGCTCACTCGAATTCGACAAGGGGAATTAACCAAGCTTGTCTTAGCAAATGAAACGGTGCTTCATATTCAAGGTGAGTTAAACGGAAAAGATTTTCTTGCTGCAAGCCAAGCCCAAAATAGCGGTTGTTACCATTTTCTATGGGCAGATAACGCCCAAAACTGTTTTGTGGGCTCAACACCAGAACGCCTGTTTGCACGAGATAATCGTCTGTTATTTACAGAGGCCCTTGCGGGCACGGCGCCTGTTAGTGATAATCCGAGTGAAAATGATGAACGTGCGAATTGGCTGTTAAATGATAAAAAAAACCTCAATGAAAACTGGTTGGTCGTTGAGGATATTTCAGAAAATATCAGTCACTTAGTGGAGCAAATTACTGTTGATGATGTCGCATTAAAGCCATTACGCAAAGTGCAGCATTTGATTCGAAAAATGCAAGCAAAATTGACCGCACTTTGTACGGATGCCGATTTGCTGAAAGCGATCCATCCAACGGCCGCAGTGTCAGGCTTACCACAGCAGCAAGCGAAGAAAGCCTTGGCTGAAATTGAAACTTTTGATCGTCGTTGGTATGCCGGTACATTAGGCATGATGAGTCAACATCTTTCAGAATTTTGCGTCACCATTCGTTCGGCTTTTATTGAAGAAAACCGAGTGCGTGTATTTGCTGGCGCCGGTATTGTGGAAGGCTCACAACCTGTAGAAGAGTGGTTGGAAATTGAACGTAAAGCGGCAGGGCTCATTTCCCTGTTTGCAGAGAATAACGGAGAATAAGAAGAATGTCTGTAAGCGTATTTAATCGTTGTTGGTCAAAAGTGATCTTAGAAACCTTGGTTCGCCAAGGAGTGAGTCACTTTTGTATTGCGCCAGGTTCTCGCTCAACACCTTTAACGTTAGAAGCTGTGCGTTTACAAAATGCCTCTCGAGCAACGTGTCATAGTCATTTTGATGAGCGTGGCTTAGGCTTTTTTGCTTTGGGGATAGCGAAATCCACACAAGCGCCTGTTGCCGTGATTGTGACGTCAGGCACGGCAGCAGCCAATTTATATCCTGCGATTATTGAAGCTCGCCAAACAGGCGTGAATTTAATTATTCTTACTGCCGATCGACCACCTGAATTATGGGAATGTGGTGCGAATCAAGCCATCGTACAACAAAATATGTTTGCGGACTATCCTGTCGCAAGCGTAAATTTACCTAAACCTCAAGCCGATTATGCAGCAAAATGGTTAATTTCTACGTTAGAACAAGCGTGTTATAAACAAAAGCAACAACCAGGCGTGGTGCATATTAATGTACCTTTTGCAGAGCCACTTTATAATGCACAAGAACAAGAAATTGACAGCCATCCGTGGTTAATGCCAATTCAACGTTGGTTAAGCCAGTCTAAAAATTGGGTTGATCATCAGCCATTGCAACAAGAAGTGCTTATGCATGAAAATTGGGATACTTGGCGCACGAAACGAGGTGTTATTGTTGCAGGGCAATTAACCCCAGAACAAGCAATGGGGATTAACTCATGGGCAAATACCATGGGGTGGATTTTGCTGACGGATATTCAATCTGGTGTAGAACCGCTCATGCCTTATGCGGATATTTGGTTAGCAAATCAAACTGTGAAGCAAAAATTGCTTCAAGCAGATATTGTGATCCAATTTGGTTCTCGTTTTATCAGTAAACGTATCAACCAATTCTTAGCAGAATTCCAAGGCGAATTTTGGGTGGTGGAGCAAAGTCAAAATGCAGTTGACCCAAATCATCATACCCAAACTCGCTTTAATGCAAAAACGCATCATTGGTTGCGTGCACATCCGCCATTGCGTCAAAAACCTTGGTTACTCGAACCACTTGCGCTTTCAAAATTCTGTGCAACTTTTATCGAGCAACAAGTCGGCGGCAATCTTAATGAAGCCTCATTAGCACATCATATTGAGCGTGTTCTACCTTACAACGGTATTTTGTTTTTAGGAAATAGCCTTTTTGTGCGCTTGGTGGATGCGTTAACGAAATTGCCAGAAGGTTATCCAATTTTCACCAACCGTGGTGCAAGCGGAATTGACGGTTTATTAGCAACCGCTGCGGGTATTGGTATTGGTTCTAATCAACCTGTAGTGGCGATGATTGGCGATACGTCCACGCTTTATGATTTGAACTCTTTAGCCTTATTTAAGAACGTGACTCAACCAACCATTATTTTTGTAATCAACAATAATGGTGGCGCAATCTTTGATATGTTGCCCGTTGATGAAGAGGTGAAAGAACAATTCTATCGCTTGCCGCATAATGGTGATTTCTCACAGATTGCGAATATGTTTGGCTTGAAATACGCCTTACCTTACACTTGGGCGGATTTAAGCGCAGTGTTGAAACAGGCTTACACACGTCGCCGCGCAACCTTAATTGAAATCAAAACGAATCCTAGTGATGGTAGCGAGACTTATAAACGCTTGATTGAACAAATCAGCCACGCTGTGGTTGGTGAATAATTTATTCATTCATTTCCCCTCTTAAGAGGGGATTTCTTTATATGGCATTATGATGAATCTTGTTTTTCTCCATGGTTTATTAGGTACAAAATCGGACTGGCAAAAAGTCATCGAAAATCTACCGCACTTTCGTTGTCTCTCTCTCGATTTACCGTTTCATGGCGAGAATAAAGCTGTAGTGGTTGAAGATTTTGAGCAAACGGCTCAATTTCTTGAAAGCCAAATACAAAGTCTCATAAAAGATGAACCTTATATCCTGATCGGTTATTCACTTGGTGGACGAATCGCACAATATTATGCACTGCAAGCTAGAGTAAAAATAGGGCATTTAAAGGCGGTCATTTTAGAAGGGGCAAATTTAGGTTTACAGTCTGAGCAAGAAAAACAAAGCCGTTTAGCTAATGACAAAATGTGGGCGGAGCGGTTTTTCCATGAAACCCCTGAAGCCGTACTCGAAGATTGGTATCAACAACCCGTCTTTTCTCATTTGAATGAACAACAACGCAAAGCATTAATTGAAAAGCGAAAAGCCAATTGCGGGGCAAATATTGGTAAGATGTTATTAGCCACTAGCCTTGCCAAACAGCCTGATTTTCGAGAGAAAGTGCGGTTAAGTTTGCAGCCATTTTTTTATTTTTGTGGAGAACGAGATCAAAAGTTTCGTCAAATGGCAGAGGATAATCAACTTGATTTAACGATTACTCCTCATGCTGGGCATAATGCTCATTTAGAAAATTCGACATATTTTGCTAAAAAAATTGAAGATATCGTTTTAAAAATCGCTAATCCTTAAGTCCTAAACAACAAAAAGCTGATGCGTGAACATCGGCTTTTTGTCTTTTAAATGTAAAGAGGGGCTTAACTTTCAGCAATCCCCATTGCACAAACAGCAGCCGAACTCCATGCCCATTGGAAGTTGTAGCCACCTAACCAGCCGACAACATCTAGCACCTCACCGATAAAATAGAGACCTTTAATCTTTGTCGCCTCCATGGTTTTAGATGAGATCTCATGAGTATCGACACCACCCATCGTGACTTCAGCCGTTCGGTAGCCCTCAGTGCCATTAGGAACAAATTGCCAGTTGTGGATTAAATTCTCTAAATTTTCTAACCGCACTTTACTTAAGTTCGCAATCACTTCATCTTGAATCAAGCCTTGTTCTAACCAAAGCTCGACTAATTTTTTCGGTAATAAGCGACTTAATACGGTTTTTAATTGCAATTTTGGCGAAGATTGACGCATCTCATCTAGGTGATGTCGAATATTGTTATAAGGCAATAAATCTAAATGAATGCTTTCACCAGGTTGCCAATAATTGGAGATTTGTAAAATAGCAGGGCCTGATAAGCCACGATGGGTGAACAGCATTTGATGAGTAAAGGTTTTGTGCTGATTCGTTGCAGCTACATCTAATGAAACACCAGAGAGCGCCGAGTAGAATTTGTCACTTTCTCGCCACGTGAATGGCACAAGACTTGCTCGCGGAGGAATCACATTTAACCCAAATTGTTCTGCAATTTGATAGCCAAAAGGCGAAGCGCCTAAGCCAGGCATAGAGAGCCCGCCCGTGGCAATAATCAAATTTTGGCATTGCCATTCAACTGCATTTACCTTTAATTTGAACCGTACGCTAGGGTTGTTTTCAACGGCTTCAACATCATTCACTTCGCTTCGTAGTTGAATGTTGACACTGTATTTGTCACATTCAGTTCCGAGCATCTTCACAATATCTTCTGCGCCGTTATCACAAAATAACTGACCTAATTCTTTTTCGTGGTAAGGAATGCCGTATTCAGCGACTAAAGCAATGAAATCCCATTGTGTATAACGTTTTAAGGCAGATTTGACGAAATGTTTATTTTGGCTGATATAACGGCCAGATGTGATTTCCATATTGGTGAAATTACAGAATCCACCGCCAGACATTAAAATTTTTCGACCAATTTTCTTACCGTTATCAAAAATGGTGGCTTGTTTGCCCAGCTTGCCTAACTGTGCGGCACAAAATAAGCCGGCAGCACCGGCGCCAATAATGATATTTTCTGAATAATGAGACATAGCTTATTGTGAGGTTTGTCCTTTTTCAAAATAGTCTATCATTTTGATTCGTTGGATGACAGTACGGCGATCCACGGCAGCATTACCCGAATCTAATAATTGCTGCCAATAGGCTTTGGATTGTTCCGGTTGATGATTTTTAAAGGCCTCAGTCGCTAGTAACGTGAGGACTGAAATTTCATTTTTATCCTGTTTTAAGGCTTCATCCATTATTTGCTGGATTTGTGGTGTGATGTTTTGACCGGCTTGATAATAAAGTGCGGTCGCTTTTAGGCCTAAAATAGCGGGCGTTGTGCCTGAAATTTTTTCTGCATTGCCATAGGCGATGAGCGCATGATCAAATTCATCATTTTGCATGTAGGCATCACCTAGCTGAGCCCAAAGCTCAGGGTTATTTACATCTTCTCGAATTTTATTTTGAATTTTGAGCACCATATCTTCTTTTTGATGCACCATTGATGTATCTGTTTTTTTATTGGCAAGCTCAATCATTTCTTTTTCACCTTGTTGAACTCGCTCAAAACGATCAAGGGAAAAATAATAACTTAAGGGAAGAATTAATAAAATAGCAAAGACCCAAATGGCGGATTTGGTTTCAAATTTGACCGCACTTTTTTCTTCTTTAGGCGCACGATGAGGTTGATTTGCGAGTTGTTTTGGCTCGCCTTCTGATTTTTTAGTAGAAAATAAAATTAACGCAAAAGCACCAATTAATAACAAAATAGGCAATAGCCAGAGTAGTGCCGTATTCCACTGGAAAGGTGGCTTATAGTTCACGAAATTACCGAAACGAGCTGTCATCGTGTCGATAATTTGCTGATTGGTTTTTCCTTCATCTACCATTTTATAGACTTCAATACGTAAGTCATAAGCAATCGGTGAATTGGACTCAACTAAGTTTTGATTCTGACATTGTGGGCAACGTAAGGATTTTGCCAGTTCAACAGCTCGAGTGCGATCGGCTTGGTTTTTAAACGCATAGGTGTCGACCATTTCTGCGTGAGCAAAAAGGGCAAACGTCAGTAAAAGTGCGGTCAGAAATCGGGTTAATTTTTTCATTTTACTTTTTAGTTAATCCATCAAGTTTTGGTTTGATCTCAGTGAGCCATGTTTCTTTATCCATATAGCCAGAATGACGATAACGGATCATGCCGTGTTCATCGACAACATAGGTTTCTGGCGCACCATCTACGCCCAATTGCATCGCAAATTCACCACGGCTATCGTCAATAGTGAGTATAAATGGATTGCCCATGTGCTCTAGCATCGCAATGCCATTTTGAGGTTTGTCACGATAGTCGATTCCAACAATGGGTACTTCTTTTGAAATTTCCATCAAAAGAGGATGTTCTTGTTGGCAATAGCCACACCAACTTCCCCACACATTAAGCAGAAAAGGCTTTTTTGGAAAATCTCTTGGGCTGACAATTTGACTCGGTTCAAGCAAATTCGCTTGATAGAATTCCGGCACAGGTTTATCAATGAGTGCAGAGGCAATTTGTTTTGGATCTTTGTGTAAGCCAACAAAAAGCAGTAAGCAAATACTCAATAACAAAATCAGCGGTAAAAACAAAATAAACTTTTTATTCATCACGTTTTCTCTTCAAATTGATGGCTGAACATAATGCGCCAAGTGCCATTAAAATGCCTCCGAGCCATAACCAGCGAATAAGCGGTTTGTAATGTAAGCGGAATGTGAACTCACCTTTGCCTAAGTTATCACCCATCACAATATATAAATCGCCCCAAAAGCCTGCATCTAAGCCCACTTCACTCATGGTCATGGTGCGAACATCATAATAACGGCGCTCTGGTACAATTTCTGCGTAAGGTTTGCCTTGTTTTGACACGCTAAAGAAAGCGACTTCGGCGGTAAAGTTTGGACCTATTTCATTGGAAAAACGATTGTAGTGGAATTCAAATTGGCCTAATTGTTGGCTTTGCTGTGGCGCAAGTCTAACACCTAACTCACTGCCAAAGTAACTACTCATCACGGCACCCATTGTGGCAATCGCCACGCCACAGTGTGCGAGAATCATCCCGAAATAGGCAAGTCTTACTTTTGCCCAATTTTGCCATAAGGTGACGAATAATACCCAAATAGCAAGGGTGAGTAATACATAAGCGAAGAAATGAAAGCGTAATGCGTTGTCATTTTGTAGCGTATTCCAAATCATGCCATAAGCAATCATTGCAGCAGGAATAAGTAATAACAAGCGTTTAAAAAAGCGTTTTTTATCAGATTTAAACCAGCTTAAGCAAAGTGTCGCCGCCATCGCAAAAAGCACTAAAGTGAGCAATGGCAAGAAAATGCTATTAAAGTAAGGCGCACCCACGGAAATGCTTCCCCAACTCATGGCTTGGAATAGCATTGGATAGAAAGTGCCTAAGAAGGTACTGACGGTTGCCACGGTTAATACGATGTTTAAGCCTAAAATAGCTCCGGTTTTAGAAATGAGCGGGAATTTGACCGCACTTTCATTGGTATTTGTGCGTAGGGCAAATAAACTGAGCGAGCCGACAGTCAATAAAAAGAAAATCAGTAATAGCACATAACCACGGGAGCTATCTAAAGCAAAAGCATGAACAGAGGTTAATGCACCTGAACGGACAATAAATGTGCCTAATACACTGAATGCAAAAGCGAGCAGGGAAAAGAGTATTGTCCAGTAGCTAAACATGCCTTGTTTTTCAGTCACCATCAAGCTGTGTAGCAGTGCGAGTCCCAATAACCATGGCATAAGTGAGGCGTTTTCAACAGGGTCCCAGAACCACCAACCGCCCCAGCCTAATTCGTAATATGCCCACCAGGCACCGAGTACGATCCCTAAGGTTAAGAATAACCAAGAAACAAGCACCCAAGCTCGCATCGCACGCGCAATTGCTTGTGCAGAGCGATTAAAAATTAAGGCAGAAATGGACATGGCAAAGTTAACGGCAAAGCCCACATAACCCACATATAACAGTGGTGGATGGAAAATTAAGCCAATATCTTGCAGCATTGGATTGAGATCTCGTCCTTCCGAAGGGGCAGGAAACGCACGTCCAAATGGATTGGAGTAGAACAAAATAAAAATAGCAAACCCAAGACAAATTAAGCCAAGTAAAGAAAGGGTTTGTGCAGAAAAAGTGCGGTCATTTTTGCGAGAGAAAAAGGCAAAAGCCACTAACCAAAGACTTAATGTAAAAAGCCAAAATAAAATGGAGCCTTCATGTCCGCCCCAAGTGGCGGCAACTTTGAAAAATGTCGGTAGTTGAGAATTGGAGTGCGCTGCCACGTATTCCAAAGTGAAATCATCTGTTGCGAAAGAGTAGGCAAGAATACCGATTGAAACGCTCGTAAAAATACCGAAGCAATAACTTAATCCCCAAGCCGTGTTGGTGAGAGAGGGTTTATTTCGCCAAATACCAATTTGCGGCACGATAGAAAGTAAGAGCGCCGTGGTGGTGGCAAAGAGTAATGAGAGAAATCCGAGTTCGGGAAGCATAGTATTCTTCAGTATTAAAGGTTGTATTTTACAAAATAAGGTTGATTTTAAGCATGAAAAACATACGTAAAATTAACCGCACTTTAGTCTTTTAAATAAACAAAAGGCGTATTGTATACGCCTTTTGATTAAATAAGAAATTTATCCTTACGCAACGGTAAGTTGTCCGCCGTACAAGATGAAGTAACGTAAGCAGAGAACCCCGATTAAGTCGAAGATTGACACAAGGATAATAAAGTTCTTATTGTATTTTAAGCTGTCTTTTGCTGCAAGGTTCGCAAGTAGAGGAATGATGATACCAATTAAGAATACCCCAATCCAGAACACTGCACCCCAGAAGCCGGAAAGCGCATTATGCAATGCAACCACTTTCTGACCACCACCGAAGTGTAGACCAACAAAGAAACAGATTAATAAACCAAGTTCAGTCACCATAATTGGCACTTCAAATTTATGAATGAAGTGTGATTCATGGCTATCACCTTTTAATTTACCTGCAATGAGGATAAATAAGAAGGTTGCAGCGATACCTGAAGATGTACCTGAAGCCAAGAATAACGCCGGTAAAACAGGGTTATTTAACATTGGGTAACTGATCAATGCTGAAAGTAAGAAACCGGTATAAGCCCCTAGCACAGCAGCTAAGATGAATAGAATGACTTCTACAGGACCTGTTAAACGTTCTAATACATTGATAATTTTACCGACGAAACCAAGTTTTGGCATAAAACGTTGGATGAGCGCCATGATATCTTCTTTGAAGATAACCGCACACCAACATACCAAGAATAGCATATAAACTTGGAATAACATTACCCCCATAGACATTACAGAGTTAAATTGATAGTTAAACATCAATTTCCAGAATGTCCAAGGACGTGCCAAGTGGAAAATTAACAGGGTTAAACCGATTAATGTTGGCACAGAACCTAAAACGGCGGCTGCTCTGATAATCCAGTTTTTGCTAGGATTTTCTAATTTGTGACTACGTTTATAAGCAATCGCTAATTGTACCGCACCGGAAGAAATACCAAGTAAGAACAAATAGATAGCGATTGTTGAATCCCACACCAAATTAGGTGTGTGAAACGGAACAGGATAATCTAATGTCATCTTCTTGGCTCCCCGTGTTGGAATGGAATATGGTAAAGATTTGGTTGAGTACCTAATTCCACTTTCGTGCGATAAACCGGATTTTCTTTCACTTTGCGAGAAACTGCACTGCTTGGATCATTCATATCGCCAAAGGTTAATGCTTTGGTTGGACAAGCTTCTACACAAGCAGGTTGTTTGCCAGCTGCTAAGTTTGTATCGCGACAGAAGTTACATTTATCCGCAGTAAGATGCTCTGGATGAATGAAACGTACGCGATAAGGACAAACTGCGATACAGTATTGGCAACCTACACAAAGATCTTTATGCACATCTACGATACCTGTTTCAGGATCAATAAATGATGCACCGGTTGGACAAACAGCCACACAAGGGGCGTTTGTACAATGTTGGCAAGATTGACGGAAAAACTCGTATTCTTGATTTGGGAATTCGCCATAAGGTTCGCTACGGAGAATTTCCAAACGTGAAACGCCTTCAGGAACGTGGTTAGTTTCACGACAAGCATCCATACAAGCGGTACAGCCGATACAAGCTGTTTCGTCGTGTACCATTGCATAGCGTTTTGGTTTATCCGCCTTTTCCTCTTTCGCTAAAGAGGTCACTGATGTTCCCGTCATAAGGATTAGTGCCCCCATGCCGGAAACAAAGTTTCGGCGTGAACAAGCTGTCATTATTTATCCTTTTGTTCGGTTGATTGCGTTTGTGATTGTGTGTCTTTTGCCGCTTTGCGTTTTTGTTGTTCGCCGTGGCAATCTACACAAAGTTTCACACGATTTTTCGGTTGAATACCTTTCATTGCATCATCTTTCGGGTGTAATGTGTGGCAGCTTGCACAAGGCAATTTCATTGCGTGAACATCGTGCGCCCAAAGTTTTTCACGAAGTTTTGCAGGTTGGTGACAAGCAAAACAAACTTGGTTTTGTTCTTGCGCGGTATACATTGGTTTTTTATCACCAAAGATATCGCCATCAAAACGCATCACATCTTTTGCACCACGACGGTGATCTTCCGAAATATTACCGTGACAGTTTACACAGTTAATCGGTTTACCTGTGTTAGGACTTTTTTGATTTAAGTGTGCGCCGTGGAATTTACCAAAGTGTAATTCACCACCAGATTGATCTAAAGTTTGGTTTTTATCGACTTTGTCAAATTTGTGACATTTTGCACAATATTGGTTTGGGTCACGTTGGTTATCCAATTGTGGCTCATAAGTGAGTTGAGAGGCTGGTGTTTTTGCCATCTCTTCCGCACTTGCAGCCATTGGCATTGCCGCAAGCATTGCAAGCATTACAAGGGATTTTGCCGATTTGCTGATTAAAGAAGTTAAATTCATTCTGATTACCTCAAATATAGGGTTAAAAATGACCGCACTTCGACACTTCAGTTACAAAGTGCGGTTCTTTTTTTATTGTTTTGTTGCGGTATCTTCAGCTAATTTGCCATTGGCTTTCGCTTCTTTTACCCATTGAGGTACAACAGTTTCTAAGAATTCTTTTTTCGCTTTACGTTCTTTCTCGATATCGATACCCATTACTTTCCATGCTTTATCAGCTGTAGAAATATCGGGTACTTCAACCGGCGTTTTCACGCCATGTTTAGTTAAGATTGCTGCAAGTTTAGCGCGAGCATCTGCTGCTTTGTCTATGCCAGAACCTAATACGCGAAGTACTACATCAGGTGCGTGCATGTGACCACCATGGCTTGCTGCTGTGTAGTCCCAACGCCATTGAGCGTGACGGATATCCATTAAAGCAGGTTCCATTTCTTCTTTCGTTGCACCTGCATCCCATGCAGCTTTTGCTTCAAAGTGAGCACGAACAAGTTGATCTTCTAAACGACCCATTACATCTTTCACTTCTTTTTTACGTGAAGCAACGATGTCTTTAAGTTTTTCTTTGCTTTGATCGTGACAGTTTGCACAAGTGGTATCAAATGCATCGAATGGGTTTTGGATTTGGTGGTCGGTGTAAACTTTACCGTCTTTACCTTGTACTTTAGGCATGTGACAGTCGATACAAGTTACGCCGTTTTTACCGTGCATACCTAAAGACCAAATTTCAAAGTCAGGGTGTTGCGCTTTTAACATTGGTGCTTTAGAAAGCGAGTGAGTCCAGTCACTGAAGCCGATATCATCATAGTATTTTTCGATGTCATCAACAGTTTGACCGTTATCCCAAGGGAAGGTTACTTGTTTTAAGTCGCCCGCGAAGTAGTATTCAACGTGACAGTTTGCACAGATTTCAGCACGTTTTTCAGTGCGAGCAGCTGTGTTAAAGCTTAAGTTAGCTTGTTCTTTACCTTCAGCTTTTGCTTTTGCTTGAAGTGCATTATTTAAGTGATCTAATGCACGAAGAACGTGTGGACGAGCAATACGTAATGCAGGTTTGCCTTCAGCAAAGTCTTTAGAGGTCGTATCGTGACAGTCAGCACAACCGATCGAGTTGACAATTTCTGGTCCACCTTTAGCCCATTTGGCACCAAAGTAACCATCTTCACCCCATTCTGCAATTAAACGAGGAACGTCTGGACCTTTACAAGTCCAACATGCCATTGGTTGTGGGCCATCATTTGCATTTTTGGGCGCACCAGTACGTAAAATATTACGTACATCTTCTACTGCATAAACGTGACCACGAGGTGCGTTATATTCTTTTGCGAAAGAATAGCCTCCCCATAACACGATTAAACGAGGGTCTTGTTCATCAGCATAGATGATTTTGTCGCCTTTTTCAGTCGCTTTCCACGAATTGAATTGGCTAGGATATTTCTCAGCAAATTTTTCATTCACTGCTTCGATTTTTAAATTAGGGTTTGGTGCTTCCACAGGTTGGTCAACAGGTTTGTATACCATTTCAGCCATCGCTGAGTTATACACACCTAAAGCTGCGAAAGAAGTGGCCAAAACAAGGCTTTTTCTCAATGCGTTCACGATAATCACTCCATTAGGAAAGAATAAAAAAACAATTTTAAATGCGAACAATTCCTATTAAGCTTTTGAATTCACTTATAAAAATAGTTCAGTGCAAGCATAAGATACCAAAAAGCAGTAGTTTTCCTAAGGTTTTTTTTCAAAACTTTGAGGTTGATCAAACTTTAAAATAAAAATACTTCTAAAGGGGTATAAAGGGATTAGGGAAGTGGTAGGTGAGTTGCATATTAAGAGAAAAAAGTGCGGTCAACTTTTACATTGTTTTTGACTTATATAAAGACAATTCCATGCTCATTATTACTGACTTTGACCTAATTTTAATGAGCATTCTTTTTACGCAAACGATACCTTGTATAGAAAATGTAAATTTCTTGTGAAAAATGGTATAAAAAGTGATTATTTTCTTGATCTTATAGATGAGTCAGCTATACTCCCGGAACCTTATTTTTACCCATCTTATTCTATTGTTTGTTGGGATGTGATGAATACCTAAATCTATTTAGCTTGGGATAACTTTTTTATGAACAAAATATTTAAGATCATTTGGAACAAAACGACACAATCTTTCGTCGTGACATCAGAATTAGCGAAAGGAGCCGTAAAAGCTTCTTCAAACTCAAAACAACGTGTAGCAAACGAAACACGTTTATCTTCTCTTTTCAAACTTTCTGCATTTGCACTTTCTTTATCTGCAGTGATGATGCCGGCGCAAGCAAAAGTGATTGTAGGTGATCGAAACAATGCTCCTACAAATGTAGGTGGTTCTAGTATTGCTGTTGGGAATGCCGCAACATCAGCAAGCGGTGCAAATACTACCGCTATTGGTAATGGCGTAAATGGTCGTTATACAGATAGTCTGCTGATTGGCGATCTAACTGGAACCTTTGGTACAGATGCTACTGGTTCGGCTCGCAATATATTAATTGGAAAAAATGCACAAATTGGTAGTGGTAGTCAGAAAATTCAACAGGCAATTGCAATTGGAGCTGGGAATCTCGCAGGCGCTTCTCCAACCTATGGGAAGGGAACTCCATCAATTACTGAAGGAGCTTGGGCGCGTGGTGACCAATCTATTGCAATTGGTGGTAATGTAATTGCTTATGGTAATTCATCAATGGCTTTAGGGGGGGATGATCTTGATGCAGTTGGAGGCGTTGCTTATACGGATAATCACAAATTTATACTCTACAATAATAAAGGGATTAAAACAGGTGAGTATAATTTGAATGGGAAAAGCTTAAGAGATATCTATAAGTAAATGACCGGTGATACGATGAATAGTGGTACATATGAAAATGCGATAGCGGGTGAAGGTTCAGTTGCGCTAGGGGTACAAGCTAATTCTTCAGCCGCTTTATCTCTAGCTATTGGTACTAAATCAAAAGCAACAGTATTTGGTGCGACAGCTCTTGGTACAGGGGCAAAAGCAACAAAATTAAACTCAGTTGCATTAGGTACAGCTTCAGTTATATCTAAGGCTGGTCAGGCTTATGTAGAAAGAACAATTTTAGGTACAACATATACTTGGGCAGGTGGTGCACAAGTGGATGAAGGGGATGTGGTTTCTATTGGTGATAAAGGCTATGAACGTCAAATTATCAATCTTGCACCAGGTGATATTTCTTCAACTTCTACTGATGCAATCAATGGTTCTCAGCTTTACGCTGCGATGGCTGAAATTGAAAAAATTCGTTATTTCTCGGTTAAATCAAATGTAACAGGCAACCAGAATAATACGGGGGCCTCAGGTGTTGACTCTATTGCTATTGGGCCTAATGCAAGTACTACACCTATCGCTGTTAATTCTATTGCTGTTGGATTGAATGCTAGCACTACTCATGCAGATTCGATGGCTTTTGGAGCCAACTCAAATGCGTCTAATGAGACAACAATTGCTATCGGTGTTAATTCATTAGCAAGTGGTATAAATACCATAGCTTTAGGACAAGGGAGTAAAGCGACTGATTATTCTGCGATGGCGTTTGGCCTAGGTGCAAATTCATCAGGTCAATATTCAATTGCAATTGGCCAAGATACGAAGGCTGCGATAGAGCATTCTATTGCAATGGGGTATTCTGCGAATGCATCGAAGGCTTTTGCTATTTCTCAAGGGGCTTATTCAGAGGCAACTGGGCGAGAGTCGTTGGCGCTAGGTTATACGGCGAAAGCTACTCAGCGGCGAGCAGCGGCAATTGGTCGCTATGCTGAAGCAATTGCACAGGATGCGGTTGCTTTAGGTGCTGATTCGCAAGCTAACGTGAATATGTTCGATAATACAACTGGATATGCGGAATTTAAAGATGATGCTGGTGCAAGTAAAAATATTGACTTTGCAGCTAAGAAGTCTTTAATCAATGGCGCTGTTTCTGTCGGCAAGGCGGGTAACGAACGCCAAATTCATAATGTGGCAGCAGGGCGTCTTTCGCCAACTTCAACGGATGCGGTAAATGGTTCACAACTTTATACGGTATTACACAATAGTGGCTTTAACGTACAAGAAAATGGTACTTCTAAATCACGTATCAATAACAATGGTTTTGTGAACTTTGTGAATGGTACATTGACAACTGCAAACGTGACTGATAACGGTAATGGTTCGAATGTGACATTTAATGTCAACACAACAACTATCGAAACAGGCGAAGATGGCAATGCAACTGCAGCGAATCCAAGCAACCTAGCAACTGCAGGTGATGTGACCAATGCTATTAATAAAGTGCGTAACATGCCATTAACCTTTGCTGGTGATACAGGCACTAATGTAACACGTAAATTAGGTGAAACAGTTAAATTAGTTGGCGGTGTAACTGATGTGACTAACCTTTCTGATGGTAACATTGGCGTGGTGGCAGATGGCACTGATAAATTAGAAATTAAATTAGCTAAGGATATCAAAGTTGATAGTGTAAAAGCTGGTGATACCACAATTAATAATGATGGTTTAACTGTTAACGGTGGGCCAAGTGTTACTAAAAATGGTATTGATGCAGCTGGTAATAAAATTACCAATGTTGAAGCAGGTACCGATGACAAGGATGCAGTTAATGTTTCTCAATTAAAAGCTGCAAAAACAGAGGTTAAAGCTGGTAAAAACACAAGTGTTACACCAGAAAAAGGTGAAAATGGTCAAACTATTTACAAAATTGATGCTGTAGATACCTCTGCAAATGTGACAACCACTGATGCATTAACAGTAGAAAACAAAGGTGCGAAAGATGTCGGAGATGCTTCTGTAACGAACTATCATCTTGATTTATCTCAAAAAACAAAAGATGAGATTAAACAAGGTATGGATGCGAATACCACAGTAAGCACAAAAGGCTTGACGTTTACAGGTGATAGCAAAGAGTCTGATGTTAAGAAATTAGGCGATAAAGTTGCGATTACCGGTGACGATAATATTACGACTGAAGCGAATCCTAATGGCGTTCAAGTTAAGTTAAATAAAGATCTTAACGTTGATAGCGTCAAAGCAGGAGATACAACCATTAATAACGATGGTTTAACTGTTAACGGTGGTCCAAGTGTCACTAAAAATGGTATTGATGCAGCTGGTAATAAAATAACCAATGTTGCAGCAGGTACCGATGACAAGGATGCAGTGAATGTTTCACAATTGAAAAATGTGGAAAAAGTAGCTAATAAAGGCTGGAATTTAACTGCTAATGGTACGAATAGTAGTAATGTTGCACCTGGTGAAACAGTTGATTTAAATAACACTGATGGCAATATTCTCATTACCAAAAATGCAACAGACGATAATGTGACATTTAATTTAAATGAAACAATTAATGTGACTAATGTTAATGCTGCAGGTAATGTAACAGTTGGTGATACTGTTTTAAATACAGATGGTTTGACTATTAAAGACGGTCCAAGTGTTACTAAATCTGGTATTGATGCCGCTGATAAGAAAATTAGCAATGTAGCAGCAGGTGATGTGAATGAAACATCAAAAGATGCGGTAAATGGTAGCCAACTTTATCAAACCGTAAATAACCTCACGACAAAAGGCTTTGGGTTAACTGCTCAAGATGGTAATTCAGTGAAGAAACCATTAGGTGAAACTGTTGAGGTTGTTGGCAAAGATGACAATATCAGTACAGAAGTAGATAAGGGTAAAGTTAAGATTGCTTTATCGAAAGATATCAAGGTTGATAGTGTGACTGCGGGCGATACCAAAATTGATACAAATGGTTTGAAAGCAGGTGATATTACTGTAAGTAAAGATCCTATTACTGTAAATGGCACCACAGTTAATAATGTGAATGATGCGATCAATAAAACAGCTGAACAGGCATTTAAAGCACTCACCTTTGGTGGTGATAATGTTGCGAAGAACTTTGAGCGTCGCTTAGGTGATCAAATCTTTGTCAAAGGTGGAGCAACAGGCACATTATCAGATAACAATATTGGTGTTGAATCTGACGGTAATGGCACATTAAATGTGAAATTAGCGAAAGATCTTAAAGGCTTAGACAGTGCTGAGATTGGTGGTGTAACGATCAATGATAAAGGCATTGGTATGGGCGATAAGAAAATTACAGGTTTGAAAGCAGGTGAAGATGATACTGATGCAGTAAATGTTTCACAGCTTAAAAAAGTAGAAGAAGTAGCTAATAAAGGCTGGAATTTAACAGCGAATGGTACTAATTCTTCTAATGTAAAACCTGGTGATACCGTTGATCTGAAAAATACAGATAAGAACATCAATATTACTAAAGAGGGTCATAATGTAACGTTCAACTTAGCTAAAGACATTAACGTTGATAGCGTAACCACTGGTGATACTGTGATGAATAATGACGGTGTGAAAGTGGGTAATAATGTTGCTTTAAATAAAGATGGCTTAAAAGCTGGTGATGTATCTGTCACAAAAGATGGTATCAATGCTGGTGATAAGAAAGTCACCAATGTTCAAGATGGTGATGTAGCGAGCACATCGAAAGATGCGGTAAATGGTAGTCAGTTATACGCAGTGAAAGAACTTGCGGGTAAAGGCTGGAATGCAACGGCAACGAAGAAAGAAGGCTCTACTGGTGAAGTAAGTGGTACTGAAGTTGCTAAGGTAGCGTCAGGTGCAACTGTAAACTATATCGCAGGTGACAATATCAAACTTGAACAGAATGGTATTAACTTCACTATTTCTACCACAAAAGACTTGAAAGCTGAAAATGTCACTGCAACAACGGTTAATACCACTACAATTAATCTTGGCGAAGGAGTTAATTCAACGCCAATTACAGTAGTGAGTGGTAAAGATGCAGCACCAAACTTGGATGGTAAAACACCAAACCGTATGAATTTTGGTGGTGAAGCTGTTGCAACATTAAGTGATGGCTTAAAATTCGGTGCGAATGTAGGCGGTGTTTACAATGCGAAATTAAATAGCCAAATCAATGTGAAAGGCGCAGATAGCAACACAAACTGGAGTGAGTTTGATGGTGGTGATAATGTGATGACAAACATTGATAAGAGCGGTAATGTTCGTGTAGGTATCAAGAAAAACCTTAAAGTGGAAAGCGTAACTGCAAACAAATTTACTGCGGGTGATACGGTGATTGATGGTAATGGCGTTACCATTAAAAACGGTCCAAGCATGACTAAAAATGGTATTGATGCAGGTAATAAACAAATTACCAATGTTGCACCAGGACGCATTGCGGCAGACAGTACTGATGCGGTAAACGGCAGCCAATTACACGAAGTAAAAGCTGACGTGAATAACAAGATCAACCACTTAAATGGTCAAGTGAAAAAGTTAGGTAAACGTGTCAATGCAGGTACAGCAAGCGCGTTAGCGGCGTCTCAATTACCACAAGCTTACATTCCAGGTAAGAGCATGGTGTCTGTGGCAGCGGGTAATTACCAAGGTCAAAATGCAGTGGCATTAGGTATGTCACGTATTTCAGATAACGGTAAAATCATTATTCGTTTAGCCGGTACTAGCGATACGCAAGGTAAAATGGGTGTAGCTGTTGGTGCAGGTTACCACTGGTAATTTATCGTGAATAAACAAAAGGCATGGGGAACCATGCCTTTTTAGTATTTAATTTATGTCATAAAAATATCGTTTTATACAGCTATTTCTTTTTCTGACAATGAGGGCAATAAAAGCTATTGCGTTGCCCAATAATCATACTTTCAATCTTTGTGCCACATTTTGGACAAGGCTTATCTTTGTTTCCGTAAACTAACAATTCCTGAGCAAAATAACCAGGGCGACCATCGGGCTGTAAAAAATCTTTTAATGTTGTACCACCTTGTGTAATGGCTTTTGCTAATACGTTTTTAATTGTTTCAACGATTAAGACGCATTGGTTTCGCGTAAGATTTTCGGCTAATTTCATGGGGTGCAAACCACATAAAAAGAGTGTTTCATTAGCATAAATATTTCCTACACCCACGACGACAGCATTATCCATTAAAAAGGTTTTAAGTGCGGTCGATTTTTTGCGTGATTTTTTAAAAAGGTATTCGGCGTTAAATTCATCTGAAAGCGGTTCTGGACCAAGTTTTAGGAAAAGATGAAAGTCATCTAAGCTTTCAGTCCATAACCATGCACCGAAGCGTCTCGGGTCGTTATAACGCAGTAATTTGTCATTATTCATCACTATATCAAGGTGATCGTGTTTATCAATAGGGCTATCGTGCGGCACAATTCGAACGGAGCCGGACATGCCTAAATGACCAATGATATAACCTTTTTCTGTATGAATAATGAGATATTTCGCACGACGAGAAGTATCTAAAATTTTGACGTTTTTGAGCGTGGTTAATTCAGGAGAGACAACCCAACGTAATTGGGGTTGGCGCACTACAATTTTTTCGATGGTAAAACCTTTTAAATAGGGAGTGATACCGCGTAGGGCTGTTTCGACTTCAGGTAGTTCAGGCATAGATAATCTCGGTAATGAATTTGTGATATAAAAAAACCCGAACAATGTCGGGCTTTTTTCAAATCAGCAAAATTATTTGATTTTTGCTTCTTTATAGATAACGTGTTTACGCACTACTGGATCAAATTTTTTGATTTCCATTTTTTCAGGCATATTACGTTTGTTTTTATCAGTTGTGTAGAAGTGACCGGTCTCTGCAGTAGAAACTAAACGGATTTTCTCACGAGCGCCTTTAGCTGCCATGTTTTAGCTCCTTAGATTTTTTCGCCACGAGCACGGATTTCAGCTAACACTGCATCAATGCCTTTTTTATCAATAATACGCATACCTTTCGCCGTTAAACGTAAGGTCACGAAACGGTTTTCACTTTCAACCCAGAAACGGTGAGTGTGAAGGTTTGGAAGAAAACGACGACGTGTCGCATTCAACGCGTGTGAGCGGTTGTTACCCACAGCTGGACGCTTGCCTGTTACTTGACAAACTCTAGACATAATAATCTCCAATAATTTAAATATAAGCTCGAGCTTATGGTTCGGATAATGAAGCTTAAAACTAAGCTTGCTTCCTCGTCAGGTCGCAGTATCCGACCCACTTACTATATTAAAGGTCGCAAATTATACTGACTTTATTTTTATTTCTCAAGTATAAAAGCGATTTTTCCGTCTTTAAATAGAAATAAATGATAAAAAATCATCAAATTTCCTAAAACTATAGCAGATTATGTTCAGCAAAAGAATAACAAGTCCCTTTGCCGACAATAAAATGATCCAAAATACGAATATCCATTAACTCGGCAGCTTCAATAATTTTTTGTGTAATCAGTTTGTCGGAATAGCTCGGTTCTGCTAGGCCAGAAGGATGGTTGTGAGCCAAAATTAAGGCGGCCGCATTGCAGTAAAGGCTTTCTTTGATAATTTCACGTGGATAAACATTCGTCACATTAATTGTGCCTAAAAATAACCGCTCTTTTTTAATCAAACGATGTTGATTATCTAAAAATAACACCATAAAAATTTCACGTTCTTCGTGGTGAAGCTCCGCTTGAAGATAAAGCTTTACTGTAGATGTGTCACTAAATACATGCTCTATCAGTAATTCTTGCTTCAGATACCGCTTTGTCATTTCGGTGGTAGCTTGCAGTTGAACAAATTGTGTAATGCCTAATCCTTTTACTTTGCAAAAGGCTTCTTTATCTGCGCTTAATAAGGCTCGAAGGGATCCAAAATGTTGCAGCACGCTATGTGATAATGCCATGACAGGGCAGCCTTTAATTCCTGTTCGTAAGAAAATAGCGAGTAATTCGTGATCTTCAAGGGCTTCAACGCCATATTTCAACAATTTTTCACGAGGCATTAAAGGAGAGTTTGTCTGCATATTAATTAATGAAAAGAAAAAAGTGCGGTCAATTTTCAGGATGTTTTCAATCTTTGCGAGAAATCAGTTTTGTTTTTGATATAGCGATCGCAAAAATAAAATTTTTTATTGGCGAAATTTGAAGTAAAATAGGCGACCTTAAGTTGTTAAGTACTAACACACAAAACATATCCATTCTATTAAGTCGTAGCGGAGTAGCAAATGAGCTTGAGCGGAAAGCGTATTGTTGTCGGGATTACAGGAGGCATTGCCGCCTATAAAACCATTGAGTTTATTCGTTTATTACGCAAATCTAACGCAGAAGTTCGAGTGGCTTTAACGCCTGCAGCCACTGAATTTGTCACACCTTTAACGCTACAAGCCATTTCAGGTAATGCGGTTTCTCAATCTTTACTTGATCCTCAAGCTGAATTAGCCATGGGGCATATTGAGCTGGCCAAGTGGGCTGATGCGATTGTGATTGCGCCAGCTAGTGCCGATTTTATTGCGCGTTTAACCGTTGGCATGGCAAATGATTTACTCAGTACGATTTGTCTTGCGACAGGTGCGCCTATTTTGCTCGCACCGGCCATGAATCAACAGATGTACCGTCAGGCGATAACACAACAAAATTTGACCGCCCTTTCTGCGCGAGGCATTCATTTTGTTGGACCAAATAGTGGCTTTCAAGCTTGTGGCGATGTGGGAGCGGGTAGAATGTCAGAACCCGCTGAAATCTTTGAATCGCTTCAATCACTTTTTGTGGTTCAACAAGATTTAGCTGATTTAAGTGTCACGATTACAGCTGGTCCGACGCGTGAAGCTATCGATCCGGTTCGTTATATTTCTAATCACAGCTCAGGTAAAATGGGCTTTGCAATTGCCGAGGCCTTTGCAAAACGTGGGGCAAATGTCACCTTAATTGCAGGGCCTGTTAATTTGGCTACGCCGAAAAACGTTCATCGTATTGATGTGACAACCGCCCATGAAATGTGGCAAGCCTCCCTTGAGAGTGCGGTCAAAAATCGCATCTTTATTGGCTGTGCCGCTGTGGCTGATTATCGAGTGGCGGAAGTCGCTGATCAAAAAATTAAGAAAACCAATGATAACGATGCGCTTTCTCTTAAATTGGTGAAAAATCCAGACATTATCGCGAGTGTGGCAAGTTTAGAAAAAGATCGTCCATTTGTGGTGGGCTTTGCAGCTGAAACGCAAAATGTCGCTGAATATGCGAAGAGCAAACTTCAACACAAAAATTTAGATATGATTTGTGCTAATGATGTATCGGGTGGGCAAGTATTCGGACAAGATCAAAATGCCTTGCAGATCTTTTGGGGAACAGGCGAAAAAGCGTTGCCGTTAGCGG
Source organism: Haemophilus parainfluenzae (assembly GCF_036288925.1). Lineage (NCBI taxonomy): Bacteria > Pseudomonadati > Pseudomonadota > Gammaproteobacteria > Pasteurellales > Pasteurellaceae > Parahaemophilus > Parahaemophilus parainfluenzae. The sequence goes on along the minus strand of NZ_CP127167.1, from coordinate 13,454 downwards.
ATAAAAATAAATTGGCAGAAGTGTTGGTCACCGAAATTGTTGAGCATTATCACAAATAAAATACCTTCAAAATTCGTTGGATTTTGTGACCGCACTTTTGTATGACAGATTTCTTTTAAAGGATAAATAAGCATGAAAAAAATTGATGTAAAAATTTTAGATAGTCGTATTGGCAACGAATTTCCTTTACCAACTTATGCAACTGAGGGTTCAGCCGGTTTGGATTTGCGTGCATTGCTTGAAGAGGGCATTGAAATTCAACCTGGCGAAACTAAACTTATCCCAACAGGCCTTTCAATTTATATTGCCGATCCGAACCTTGCAGCCGTGATTCTGCCTCGTTCAGGTTTAGGTCATAAACACGGTATCGTATTAGGTAACTTAGTGGGCTTAATTGATTCAGATTATCAAGGCCCATTAATGGTGTCTGTATGGAATCGTGGTCATGAACCGTTCAAAATTGAAGTTGGTGACCGCATTGCACAGTTAGTTTTTGTGCCAGTCGTACAAGCTGAATTCAATATTGTCAGCGAATTTGCCGAAACTGAGCGTGGTGAAGGCGGTTTTGGTCATTCAGGTAAAAAATAAACTATGGTAGAACAATTATCTCTCGTAGAAGTAGATGAGGTAGCAGCGGAAATCAAACCGCCAAAAATCGAAAAACGCACGGTAAAAGAACGTCGGCAACAAGTGTTGACGGTGCTGACGCATATGCTGCATTCTGAACGGGGAATGGAACGTATGACAACAGCACGTTTAGCGAAAGAAGTAGGGGTGTCAGAAGCGGCACTTTACCGGTATTTCCCAAGCAAAACCAAAATGTTTGAAGCGTTGATCGATAATATTGAAGCGAATTTATTTAGCCGTATCACCACATCAATTCGTCATGAAACCAATACGATGAATCGAGTGCGTGATATTATGCAGATGATCCTCGACTTTGCGCGTAAAAATCCTGGTTTAACCCGTATTTTGACAGGGCATGCCTTGATGTTTGAAGCGCCTCTTTTGCAGGCTCGTGTTGCGCAATTTTTCGATCGTCTTGAAATGCAATTGGTGAATATTCTACAAATGCGAAAATTACGTGAAGGTCGTAGCTTTAATGTTGATGAACGAGTCATTGCTGCGCATTTAGTCACGCTTTGTGAAGGGCAGTTTATGCGTTATGTCCGCACAAACTTCCGTTTAGGCGCCAATCAAAGTTTTGAACAGCAATGGCGTTTTCTTGAACCGCTTTTTGCTTAATTGACTTTAGTTGATAAATATATGATTATTCCGTGGCAAGAATTGCCAACAGAAACCTTAGAAAATATTGTGGAAAGTGTGGTGCTTAGAGAAGGGACTGATTATGGTTCACACGAATTTTCTTTAGAACAAAAAAAACAACACCTACTAAACAAAATTCACAATGGAAGTGCAGTGATTGTTTGGTCAGAATTACATGAATCCATTGATATCAAAGATAAAATGGAATTTCTAAAATGAATCAATAGGAGCTTATATGTCAGAAGATGTAGAATTACTTGAAGAACAAAAGCCTCAGGATGATGAGCAGCAACGCGATCCTGCGCTTGATTGGTTCCTAACACATTGCCATTTACATAAATATCCAGCAAAGTCGACTTTAATTCATGCTGGGGAGGATGCCAATATTCTGTATTTCTTAATTAAAGGAACAGTAATGGTGTCATCAAAAGATGACGAAGGCAAAGAAATGATTTTATCTTATTTGGGGGCTGGGCAATTTTTTGGTGAAGCAGGTTTATTTGATGAGGGATCGAAACGTTCTGCTTGGGTGAAAACCAAAACGCCTTGTGAAATTGCGGAAATTTCCTATAAAAAATATCGTCAGCTTATTCAAATTAATCCTGAGATTTTAATGTTTCTTACTTCTCAGTTATCAAAACGCTTGCAAAATACCTCTCGACAAGTGACTAACTTGGCCTTTTTGGATGTGGCAGGGCGTATTGCTCAGGCGCTTATGCATCTAGCAAAACAGCCTGAAGCCATGACTCATCCGGATGGTATGCAGATTAAAATCACGCGCCAGGAAATCGGTCAAATGGTGGGTTGTTCTCGTGAAACCGTAGGGCGAATAATTAAGATGCTGGAAGATCAAAATCTAATTCATGCGCACGGCAAAACCATTGTGGTTTATGGCACTCGATAGAAAAAATAACCGTCTTTAATAAGACGGTTATTTTGTTTTTGTTACATTGATGTGATAGTTGAAATGCCTTTGTTAATTTTTATACGAAAAGCGAAAAAATACTTCTTTTAGTGCAATATCTTAATTGACAAAATAGCGGAAGACTTCTATTATAATACTACCTTCCAACGTGGTTTGTTTGGAAGTCAGGATTGGTCTCCTGAATATATAAGTGGCTTCTTTTAAAAGATTCTTAATCTTTTAATTTTATATCGCAGACTGGAACCCCAGAGATGCTTTAAATCTATGGTGGGCTAGGTAGAAATCCCGCAGGGATGCGATACAGTAAGCCACTTGCTGTTAAGACCAATTCTGCTTAGTTCCACCACCCTTCAAAACAATCTTCAATTTTCAAACATTCATTAACTTACTTTAAACGAGAAATTCTCAGCTAAAGTGCGGTCATTTTTTACTTTATTTTTCGCAAAAAAATACCGACCCATTTCTGAGACGGTATTTTATTTGGTGTGTTATTTCACTTTTTGTTTCATGGCTTCTGCCACAAGTTCAGCTTCAGGGCCGAGAACCACTTGTAAGCCATCGTTACCGATTTTCACGATACCTTTTGCACCAAGAGACTTAAGCTGTTCTTCATTAATTTTGTGTTGGTCCACTAAGCTTAAACGTAAGCGAGTGATACAAGCATCAATATTTTTGAAGTTATCAGCTCCACCTAAAGCATCAATAAATTTGACCGCTCTTTCTTCACGAGATTGGCTTGCTGCTGGTTGTGCTGCAGGGGGTTCTTCTGCTTCTTCTGCACGACCTAATGTTTTTAAGTTGAACGCTTTAATTGCAAAACGGAATACTGCATAGTAAATCACGAAGAATACTAAGCCTTGTACGATTAGCATATACCATTCAACGGCTAACGGGTTGCGTGATGAAAGCACCATATCCACGAGACCTGCACTGAAACCGAAGCCTGCGATCCAATGCATTGTTGCGGCGATAAAGACAGAAATACCGGTTAATACTGCATGGATGAAGTAAAGCACTGGCGCAACAAACATGAAAGAGAATTCTAATGGCTCGGTGATACCAGTAAAGAATGAGGCAAATGCCCCTGCAAGCATGATTGATGCCACTTTTGTTCTTTGGCTTGGTTTAGCGCTGAGATAAATCGCTAATGCGGCACCCGGTAAACCGAACATCATAACAGGGAAGAAACCGGCTTGATACATACCGGTTACACCAACTGTTGCAGTGCCTTCAGCAAGTGATTTCGCACCACCTAAGAAGTTTGGAATGTCATTGATGCCAGCCACGTCAAACCAGAATACCGAGTTTAATGCATGGTGTAAGCCAACAGGAATGAGTAAACGGTTGAAGAAACCGTAAAGACCTGCACCAACAGCGCCTAAATCTTTAATATTTTCACCGAATGATACTAAACCGCCGAAAATATATGGCCAGATGTAAAGCAGTACGAAGCTAATTAACATCATGACAAAAGAAACGACGATTGGCACAAGGCGTTTTCCGCTGAAGAAGGAAAGCGCTTTTGGCAATTCTACTTGATAGAAGCGGTTATAAAGTTCAGCTGAAATCACCCCGATCAAAATCCCAATAAATTGGTTATTGATTTTCCCGAAAGCGGCGGGCACTTCACTTACATCGATATGTTGTAGCTGAGCAACACTACCAGGTGAAAGTAGAGTGGTTACCACATAGTAACCCACTAAACCTGAAAGTGCAGCAGAACCATGTTTGTCCTTAGATAAACCGAAAGCAACGCCAACGGCAAAAAGCAGACCCATGTTATCGATGATAGCACCACCTGATTTAATTAAAAATGCAGCAAGTTGACTGTTAGCGCCCCAGCCATCAGGGTCAAGCCAATAACCAATACCCATCAGTACAGCCGCTGCTGGTAAGACCGCAACAGGTACCATTAAGGCCTGCCCAATTTTTTGCGCATAACCTAACACATTCATTTTTTTCTCCTATTTATAGTAATGAAGTATTACTTCATATTCTAAAGTAAAAAAAAATATTTTGTATAGATGTTGTTACTTTATCTCAAATTTGAGAAGCCGATCACAAATTTTGAAATTATACTTCAAAAAATATTTTTTTATGGTGTAACATCTACTATAATGAGACTCAACTAAAAGGAAACCAGGTATCCGTGCTTAGAATAGGAGTTTATATGTCGAAATTATCACATAATGAAGTCTTAGATAAAATTAAATTTGGTCTTATTGCGTCTTGTCAACCAGTTGATGATGGCCCGATGGATAAACCAGAAATCGTGGCGGCCATGGCACAGGCTTCTGTTGCTGGTGGCGCTGCCGGATTACGTATAGAGGGTATAGAAAATCTTAAAGCAACACGCCCTACTGTGAATGTGCCGATTATTGGTATTGTGAAACGAGATTTACCTGACAGTCCAGTGCGAATTACCCCATTTTTGCATGATATTGAAGATTTAGCGAAAGCCGGTGCAGACATTATCGCCGTGGATGGGACAAATCGTCCTAGACCAGTAGATATTGAAAGTGCGGTCAAAAAAATCCACGAATTAGGCTGTTTAGCCATGGCAGATTGTTCGAATTTAGAAGAAGGCTTGTACTGTCAAAAACTGGGTTTTGATATTGTGGGCAGTACGATGTCTGGCTACACAGGTGGTACAGTGCCAGAGGAGCCTGATTATCAATTAGTTAAAGATTTGAAAGCGGCAGGCTGTCGAGTCATGGCGGAAGGACGTTATAACACCCCTGAGTTGGCGAAAACGGCCATTGAAATTGGTGCTTATTGTGTGACAGTTGGTTCTGCATTAACTCGCTTAGAGCATATCGTAAGTTGGTTCACCGAAGCCATTCATTCAGCCAAAAAATAAAGGAAGAAGATATGTCATTAACAGTGGATAGTGGTCAGACATTACAGCGTTGTTTGGCATTAGATATTGGTGGCACGAAAATCGCTTCTGCTATAGTGAAAAATGGTGAAATTCAGCAGCGAAAACAGATTTCTACGCCACAGGATGATGCCGCTCAAGCCATGCATCAAATCCTTGCTCAGTTACTAAAAGAATATGAAGGGCAGTTTGATTATGTCGCCGTTGCTTCAACGGGCATTATTAATCAAGGCGTTCTGACCGCACTTAACCCTAAAAATTTGGGTGGATTGGCTCAATTCCCATTAAAAGACAGTATTGCACAACATACCGATAAACCGATTGGTTTGCTTAATGATGTGCAAGCTGCAGCCTATGCAGAATATCAATTACAAAACCCTAATGATGTTCAAAACTTTGCCTTTATTACGGTTTCAACAGGCGTAGGGGGCGGTTTAATTTTAAATCATCGTTTACTTACTGAGCCAAACGGCATTGCGGGGCATATAGGGCATACTTTGGCCGATCCTAATGGCCCTGTTTGTGGTTGTGGCCGCCGCGGTTGTGTTGAAGCTATTGCATCCGGTCGCGCGATTGAAGCAGTTTCTTCTCAATGGGATGAGCCTTGCGATCCTAAAGAAGTTTTTGCGCGTTTCCGTCAAAATGATGAAAAAGCAACCGCACTTGTGACTCGTTCAGCTCAAGCTATTGCGAATTTAATTGCGGATTTGAAGATTGGATTAGACATGCAAAAAGTCGTGGTTGGCGGTAGCGTAGGGTTGGCAGAAGGTTATTTACCGTTAGTTCAAGCTTTATTAAGTGAACTTCCTGCTGTTTATCATTGTGAATTAGAACGTGCTCAATTTGGACAAGATGCGGGCTTGATTGGCGCGGCTTACTGGGTAAAAGATTGCTTATTACAAGCCAAAAATACGGGAGTGGTTTATGGCTAAAAACGGCAATATTTTAAATATCATCAGCTCGTTATATCGTAGTTTAACGAAAACAGAAAAGAAAATTGCGGATGCGATTTTATTGAATCCCGATCTTGCGGTGCAAGCGCCTTTAGCTGAAATTGCCGCCCATTTAGAAGTGGGGGAGGCGACCTTTGTACGTTTTTGCCGTACTCTCGGCTTTAAAGGTTTCAGTGATTTTAAATTGGAATTATCCATCGAGCTAGCCACAAAAGATGGCAAAGATAACACCGTATTAGATTCCGATATTACCGATTCTGACAACTCATTGAATATTGCGCATAAGCTGAAATCTGCCATCAATAACGTGATGGATGAAACCATTAATTTGTTGGATTTTGAGCAGTTGGAAGAGGCAGTAAAATCCATTCAACAAGCGAATCGTGTTTTCTTATTTGGTGTGGGTACATCCGGTATTACTGCGGAAGATGCCAAAAATAAACTGATGCGTATCGGTGTGCAAGTGGATGCGACGGGTAATAATCATTTTATGTATATGCAGGCATCGTTATTGACGAAAAAGGATGTCGCAATTGGTTTGAGCCATTCCGGTTATTCGCAAGAAACCACTCATACCATGAAAATTGCGAAAGAAAATGGCGCCAAAACCATTGCGATTACGCACAGTTTGCGTTCCCCCATCACTGAATATGCTGATCTTGTTTTAGTGAATGGGAATAAGCAAGGTAAGTTGCAAGGCGATTCTATCGGCACGAAGATTGCCCAATTATTCGTATTAGATTTGATTTACGCTTTATTAGTACAGGCATCGCAGGAAAGTGCGGTCAAAATAAAGCAAAAAACATTAAATGTCATTTTAGAACAACGTATCAAATAGGAGAGAAAAATGCGTAACTTAAAAGGTATTTTTAGTGCGTTATTAGTATCATTCAATGAAGATGGCTCTATCAATGAAAAAGGTTTGCGTGAAATCATTCGCTATAACATTGATAAGATGAAAATTGATGGTTTATATGTAGGCGGTTCAACAGGTGAAAACTTCATGCTTTCTACGGAAGAGAAAAAACAAATTTTCCGTATCGCGAAAGATGAAGCAAAAGACCAAGTCGCGCTAATCGCACAAGTGGGTAGTGTGAACTTACATGAAGCAGTGGAATTAGGTAAATATGCAACGGAATTAGGCTATGACAGTCTTTCTGCAGTAACCCCGTTCTACTATAAATTTAGCTTCCCTGAAATCAAACATTACTATGACACGATCATTGCTGAAACAGGCAATAACATGATCGTGTACTCAATTCCGTTCTTAACTGGCGTGAATATGGGGATTGAGCAATTCGGCGAACTTTATAAAAACCCGAAAGTGCTAGGTGTGAAATTTACCGCTGGGGATTTCTATCTATTAGAACGCTTGAAAAAAGCTTATCCAAATCACTTAATTTGGGCTGGTTTTGATGAAATGATGGTACCTGCAGTCTCTCTAGGTGTAGATGGTGCGATCGGTAGTACATTCAACGTAAACGGTGTCCGTGCAAGACAAATCTTTGAATTAACCAAACAAGGTAAATTGGCTGATGCGCTTCAAGTTCAACACGTGACCAATGATCTTATTGAGGGCATTTTAGCGAATGGCTTATATCTCACTATCAAAGAGTTATTGAAACTAGAGGGTGTGGATGCAGGTTATTGCCGTGAGCCAATGACAGCGAAAGCAACACCAGAGCAATTAGCGAAAGCGAAAGAGTTAAAAGCAAAATATTTATAAATTAATGGAAAAGTGACCGCACTTACTTCTTTCTTCCTTCTATAGCGGGGCGGAAAGAATGTCAGTGTGGTACTGATAAGGAAGGTTATTATGCGTCTCATTCCTCTGAACAATGAACAACAAGTCAGCCGTTGGGCGGCGCGTCATATTGCTGATCGAATTAATCATTTTAAACCTACCGCAGAACGTCCTTTTGTATTAGGTTTACCAACAGGCAGTACACCACTTAAGACCTATCAAGAATTGATTAAATTAAATCAAGCAGGAGAAGTGAGTTTTAAACATGTGGTGACCTTTAATATGGATGAATATGTGGGTTTACCAAAAGAACATCCCGAAAGCTATCACAGTTTTATGCATAATAATTTCTTCAACCATATTGATATTCAACCGCAAAATATCAATATTTTGAATGGTAACACCGATGACCATGATGAAGAATGTCGTCGTTATGAAGAAAAAATTAAATCTTACGGCAAGATTCATTTATTTATGGGCGGCGTAGGTGTTGATGGACATATTGCCTTTAACGAACCTGCGTCTTCTTTAAGTTCGCGTACCCGTATTAAAACTTTAACACCTGATACCATTATTGCTAATTCTCGTTTCTTTAATAACGATGTAAATCAAGTGCCCAAATATGCTTTAACAATCGGCGTGGGTACATTACTTGATGCAGAAGAAGTGATGATTTTAGCAACGGGTCATAATAAAGCCTTAGCTGTACAAGCTGCAGTTGAGGGTAGTATTAATCACCTTTGGACAGTGAGTGCTTTACAGCTTCATCGTCATTTCGTTTTGGTATGTGATGAGCCTGCTCTGCAAGAATTAAAAGTGAAAACAGTGAAATATTTTACCGAATTGGAAGGTCGCGCGATTCATAGTGTATTATAAGTGCGGTTAATTTTAATTTGATTTTAGGAAGGTATGATGAAGTATGCGTTAATTAACAGCGTAATCTACACCAAAAATGAGGTGTTAAGAGATTATGCGGTGGTTATTGAAGGGGAATATATTCAATCCGTTATTCCACAAAGCGAATTAGAAAGTGGGATTAAAACCATTGATTTAAAAGGGCATAATCTCACAGCAGGCTTTATTGATTTGCAATTAAATGGCTGTGGCGGCGTGATGTTTAACGATCAAACAAGCGTGGAAACATTAGAAATCATGCAAGCCACTAACTTGAAATCAGGCTGCACCAGTTTCTTACCAACGTTTATTACTGCACCAGATGAAGATATCAAACTGGCAGTAAACATTATGCGTGAGTATTTGAATAAGCATAAAAATCAAGCGCTTGGTTTACACATCGAAGGCCCTTATTTAAGTCTTGAGAAAAAAGGCGTGCATCGCCCGGAATATATCCGTGAAGCGACGCCAGAGATGAAGGATTTCTTATGTGATAATGCTGATGTTATTACCAAGCTTACCATTGCCGCTGAAAACCCAACGGTGCAATATATTCCGGATTTTGTAAAAGCAGGCATTATTGTGTCTATTGGGCATTCTAATGCGACTTATGAAGTGGCGAAAGACGCTTTTCATAAAGGGGCAACTTTTGCGACTCACTTACACAATGCCATGTCGCCGATCAGTTCAGGACGTGCAATGGGCGTAGTTGGTGCAGTGCTAGATTCCGATGTTTACACAGGCATTATTGTAGATGGTGTGCATGTGAATTTTGGTAACGTTCGCTTAGATAAAAAAGCGAAAGGTGACAAGCTTTGTATTGTGACTGATTCTCTTGCTGCTGCAGGTGCACCACCTGAATTGGAAACCTTCACCTTTGTAGGAAAACCGATTTATGTGAAAGACGGTCGTTGCTATGATGCAAATGGTACGATTGCAGGTGCATCAATTACCATGATGGAATCTATTAAGAATGCTGTAGAGTATGTAGAAATGCCATTAGCAGAAGCGATTCGCATGAGTAACCTTTACCCAGCAAGAGCAATCGGCGTAGATGATCGTTTAGGCTCTGTTGAAGCAGGAAAAGTCGCAAACTTGGCGGTATTCACAAAAGATTATGACGTGATTGGTACCGTATTGAATGGTGAGTGGAAACCAAACTAAAGTGCGGTCAAAAATAGTATTGTTTTAAACGTAATCCGATCTTCAAACAGATCGGATTATTTTTTATGACTGTAGTTCGGCGATCTTACCAGTATCTACTTGGAACAATTTTCCTTTTCCCACTTGCATCTCTTTGAGTTGCCCTTGAGTAATAGCGGTTACGAAAACTTGAGAACCACTTTGTTGCAAGCGTTCCGCAAGCAGGGCGCGTTTATGTTGATCCAACTCAGAGGCAAAGTCATCAATTAAAAAGATGCAATGACGCTGTTTTTGAATCATTAAATGTTCACCTTGCGCTAAACGTAGCGCACACATCAATAATTTTAATTGACCACGAGAGAGCACATCTTCTACAGGTAGTCCATTGGCTTTAAAGCGGAAATCCGCTTTTTGTGGGCCTGAAACTGTATAACCAATGGCTTTGTCTCGCTCAAAGTTTTGCGCCAATAATTCACCATATTCTGTCGCTTTCTCCCAGCCTTGATGAAAGCTAACAGTAATTTCTAATTCAGGTAAAAATAACTGGCAGGTTTTTTCAATTTCTGGACGTAAGGCTTCTGCATATTCAGCACGCCAATCACTCACTTGGTGGGCTAATTTGGCTAATTCAATATCCCAAATTTTAATCGCAGAATAAGGCTGATTTTGACTTAATGCGGCATTTCGCTGTTTTAATAAGCGGTTTAATGCAACCCAAGAGGAATGAAAACTGTTATGGTGGTGGAATAAGCCCCAATCTAAAAATGCACGTCGAAAACTAGGGCCGCCATTTAATAAGGTAAGTCCTTCAGGCGTAATTAATTGCATGGGTAAAAGGTGAGCGAGATCGGCAATTTTATTGCCGTCTTCACCGTTTATTTTTGCGATGGTATTACCTTGACGAAGTTTTTGTAAGCCAACAGACCATTGATGTTGGCTTTCTTGAATTTGGCCAAAAAGCGTGAAATGAGGTTCGTCGTAAGAAATGATGCGATTTGCGACCGCACTTTTGAAAGAGCGTCCATGCCCGAGATAAAAAATGGCTTCTAATAAGCTCGTTTTTCCGCTGCCGTTGTTGCCGACTAAAAAGTTAAAGCCGTGATCAAATTCAAGATCCACGGCATTTAAATTTCTAAATTTTTCAACAATTAAGCGAGAAATGGCCATTATTCTTAGAGGCGCATTGGCATAATGACGTATTCAGCGCTTGCATCTTCGCTGTTTTCAATTAAGCAGCTTGATGACGCATCCGTGAGGCGAATACGTACTTGTTGGCATTTTAAGGCGTTCAATACATCCAAAATGTAAGTCACATTAAAGCCCACTTCCATTTCTTCACCTTGATAATTCACATCCACGATTTCTTCTGCCACTTCGTGTTCTGGGTTAGATGCGGTAATTTTAAGTTGGTTTTCACTTAAGTTTAAACGCACGCTACGTACACGTTCATTTGAAAGGATAGAAGCCCGTACAAAGGCTTGTTTTAAGGTTTCCCAGTTACCTTCTACGATACGCGTTGCATTACGTGGTAATACTCGACGGTAATCCGGGAAGCGGCCATCAATAAGTTTTGAGGTAAACACAATGTGGTTTAAGTGAATACGAAGATTATTCGTGCCGATTTGCAAACGAGCAAGTTCATCACTGCTTTCTAATAGGCGATTCAGTTCTAATACACCTTTACGAGGGAGAATAACGGAATGAGTTTGCAGATCTTGATCTAATTCGATCGTACAAACGGCAAGACGGTGACCGTCAGTTGCAACAGTACGTAATAAATTACCTTCCGTTTCAAATTTCATGCCGTTTAAGAAATAGCGAGCATCCTGGTTTGCCATTGAAAATTGGGTGGCTTCAATTAAGCGACGTAAGGTGCTTTGCGGTAAGGCAAAATCCACTTCAGATTGCCAATCCGTTAGATTTGGATATTCTTCAGCGGGCAGCGTAGTGAGATTAAATTTACTGCGACCCGATTCTACAATGGCGCGATCTTCTTCAAAGGTAACTGTAATTTCAAATTCATCTGATAATGTACGGCAAATATCTAAGAATTTTTTAGCCGGAATAGTGAACGCGCCATCAGCGGTTGAAGACGAAAGTTGAGTATAGCTAGAAAGCTCAACTTCAAGGTCTGTCCCTGTAATCGTTAAACGGTTATCTTCAATTTGTAATAACACGTTATTTAATACAGGAATATTCGGACGATTGCTCAATACGCCACAAACTTGCTGTAAGGGTTTTAATAGGTTTTCTCTTGAAATGCTAAATTGCATCATTGGCTCCTTATGCCGATAATGTGCGAATTAAATTCGCCCAATCTTCTTGAATACTGCTGTCTTTTTCACGGAATTTTGGCACTTCACGGCAGGCATTTAAGACGGTCGTATGGTCGCGTTCAAAAGCTCGTCCAATTTCGGGTAAACTTTTATTGGTTAATTCTTTGGCTAATGCCATCGCAACTTGGCGTGGACGAGTGACTGATCTCGCTCTGCTTTTTGATTTTAAATCCGCCACTTTAATTCGATAGTATTCTGCCACGATTTTTTGAATGTTTTCAATGGTTACTAAACGTTCTTGTAAGGCGAGAATATCTTTTAATGTGTCACGGACAAAATCAATATCAATGTGACCACCTTTGAAGTCTTGCATCGCTTTCACACGGTTTAACGCACCTTCTAATTCACGAACGTTAGTGCGTAAACGTTGAGCAATAAAGAATGCCACTTCTTCTGGCAGCGCCATATTATGTTCTTCTGCTTTTTTCAGCAAAATCGCAACACGGGTTTCTAAATCAGGTGGTTCAATCGCAGTGGTTAAACCCCAGCCGAAACGAGATTTTAGGCGTTCTTCAATTTTCTCAATTTCTTTTGGATAGCGGTCAGAGGTCAAAATAATTTGACGGCTGGTTTCAAATAAGCTATTGAAAATATGGAAAAATTCTTCTTGTGTTTTTTCTTTCTCTGCAAAGAATTGAATATCATCCACTAATAAGGCATCAAGAGAACGATAGAATTTTTTGAATTGATCCATTTTATTATCACGCATTGCTTTTACCATGTGCTGCATAAAATTATTCGCATGGATATAAAGCACGCGGGCATTCGGTTTATTCGCTAAAATACCATTACCGATGGCGTGTAATAAGTGAGTTTTACCTAAACCTGTCCCCCCATATAAAAAGAATGGATTTGCTGTTGGTTCACCAGGTGCAAGGGCAAGTTTTTGACCTACTGCACGGGCGAGTTGGTTTGATTTACCTTCAACAAAGTTATCAAATACATGTTTACGATTTAGATGTGATTCAAATTTAGTTAGTGAATCAGATTCTTGCTGAGAACTCACCGCACTTTCTTGATGATTAGCTGTTTGACTCGGGGCTGATTCAACTGCTTTTGGCGCTGGTTTTACCCCTTCTTTTACGATAATTTGTAGGTTTGGATTTTTAGCAAGGGCTTGGCAAATTTGATGAATTTGAGCCAAGTAATGATTTTCCACCCAGCTTTTTACAAACATATTGGACGCATATAACACCACTTGATCTTGTGAGATGACATCCGCTTGTAATGGGCGTAACCAAGTGCTGAGATCCATCGGAGAAACTTGATCTTGTAGCTGTGATAAGCAATCTTGCCATAGGGTGGAAAGGCTCAC